>JAPYRK010000006.1 GCA_029941115.1 Dehalococcoidia bacterium
CAAGTAATTCCAGGCCCTCGTCGTCGAGGTCCTCGTCAGTGACTACATCAAACGAGATCCCCTTTTTTTCCAACCAATATAAAAGATGGGTATCAGCTGAAAAATGCCTCAAACCAGATCCAGCTTTGTCAGTAAAGGTGATAAAGCCGGGTCGAACAGTCAGCGCTGGCCGGAGCCGAGATGAAATTGATATACCTGTTCCATCGGGGTGAAAATTATATGTGGAACGCCCGTAGATTGGATAATCATCTGGATTGAAAGGGCTGGCACCCCACTCTTCTATTCGAGTTCGCATCTCAGCATCACAATTACCACGTGCATGATTTGTGTAGGCCTGGTGAGTAAATGTAGATGCCAAAAAGCAGATCTTGTTTTTTGGGCCACTTTTGTCAGGTAGTACGTAAAAGGGAAGAATATCGGTGGAGTCGTCTTTTTTAAGCCTCACGCCATAAACACCACTTGGAGTGTCCGACGGGATCGTTATTTGAAAATCAGTCGTCCAACCGCAGTCATAGAGGTCGTCTTCATGGAAATGGATCGCGGCATACTCACGTGGGGCCTTTTGCCAATCCATTTTGTCCCCTGACCAACGGGCACCTGACATTCCTCGGTACGGAATATTAATTAATCTGCCGGAAAGCCCGAATGGCCCTCTATCAACAATGCTTTGAGTATCGATACCAATTGCAAAGTCCCACCAAGCTAGGATGGCACCTGAGGGCGCTTCGTCCGGAAGTGGCACCGCTCCTGGTTCTAAATATAATTCATTATAAAACGCAGGATCTTCTAAACGACCGTTGAAATGGTCCTCGGAAATCACGTCGGTTTTGCGAGCTGCGAAGACAAGAGGAATCTTATCTGGGAGTGGCGCGAGGTCTCTCGACTTGGATAGACTTTTTACCTTCTCGTCTTTAAGGTCCCGTACACCCAGAATCAGGCGACTTTTGGAAACATCATAGCCAGCCCAAACTTGATGCCAATTCTTGTACTTTAATGCATCGGGTAATTCGACTTGGTGCAGTTCTGATCCAGCTGCTTGATAGGAAAATACAAGCTTTCCTTGTCTGGTACTTAGTTGCCACCCAACGCCCACACTATCAAGCGCACAAGCGATCACTGATGTCTCTTCTTTGAGAAGCCAGGGCTGAACTAGTACTGTAAATAGCATTGCCTCACCGGTGAAATAGACATTGCCAGGGACGACTGCATATGATCCTATGTTGATGTCTTGAGGCCGCGCTCGGTAGGTTGGTTCGA
This sequence comes from Dehalococcoidia bacterium, assembly GCA_029941115.1. Taxonomy (GTDB): domain Bacteria; phylum Chloroflexota; class Dehalococcoidia; order UBA2979; family UBA2979; genus UBA2979. The sequence goes on from JAPYRK010000006.1 coordinate 1,258, forward strand.
GGCCGAAATCACGTGGTTCATATAAGACGCCGGGGCCCTCAGGATTTGGGTCAGCGGAGATAATTCTGACGGTATCGACGTGATATGTTCCCTGAAAAGCGGCACTGACCTTAACTGAAATTAATTCTCCCTGACGGGCAGACATCGGATCAAGGTAGCCTGTGATCGGGAGTACAGCTTCTTTCAATTCCTTACTCACATTAAAATCCTTTCGACTTAAATCAACTTCGCGCTTTAGAACCGGTAATTTAACTTTCTTTTGTTGCTAATTTAAGCACTGTTGTAGTACCAACAACCTGCGTCTTCGCAGTATTCCCATATGATAATGAATCTGACTACGATTAGACCGAATTCTAAGGCCTATCTGCGACTTTCACTGGGTAGCACTAATTTGAATATTCCTGCAAATAGTATTTTTTGTTGCTTTATTAGTCAGTTTGTTGGAAAAGAGTTAGAATTTTACGAATCAGAAATGGGGATATATGAGACTCTCGGCTACTTTTAAAGTTGGCAACGTTTCTGTTGCAGCACTCTCTGATGCTGCGACAGAAATGCCGCTTCCGGGATTTTTTGATGAGGTTCCGGATGAAGAGTGGACTTCTGCTCTTGGTATTGATACTCCGGGCACATCAGTTCCTTTTAATTTTGGATCTTTTTTGCTTCGAGGCAGTGGCCGCACGGTACTCCTAGACACTGGGTTTGGTGAACAAGGTCCATATGCGGAGGCTAAGGGCGCAGCGGGGTTACTGGACCGAATTCGTGATTTGGGAGTAGGCTTGGATGAGATCGATGCCGTAATTCACACCCATCTTCACTTTGATCATGTGGGTTGGAACACAGTGACGGAGGGTGGCGAAAGAGTCCCAACGTTCAGGAATGCTGTTTGGCGTGTGTCGGAAGAAGAAATTAATTGGTGGGATGGCGGAGCTGCGCAACCACATCCGAATTATGAACACATACTTAGAGACGTCTTCGATCCAATCGTGGGGCATGGAAAAGTCGAGTCATTTTCCGGCGAGAGATTAGTGGAACCCTTTCTTACATCGATTCCTACGCCCGGCCATACGCCTGGGCACACCTCATTTTTGCTTTCGTCCGCCGGTGAGCATTTACTTTTGGTTGGTGATGCAGCACATCATCCAGAGCACCTTGTTCATCATGATTGGGTTCCCGCCGTGGACAATGATCCGAGGGAAACAACACGGTCGCGGAGGCGTATTGTCGACCTCGCGATTGAGAAAGATGCAATGGTGACTGGTGGCCATTTTCCAATTCTCACCATTGGTAAGCTCTCCGAGATCGATAATGCGATCAAGTTCACGGAGGTCGAAATTAAGGAAACTGAAGAGTTTTAGTTGTTTTTTTTTAAGGTGATTAAATTTACTTGGGATTAGCGTCTATTATTTATTATGATAAGAGAATAATGATATTAATAGGAGGTAGTAGTGGCTAAATTTTTACTCGCCGGATCATATGGCCCTGAGGCGTTGGCAGCAGCAGCAGACCAAGGATTTGAAGGTCGTTTGAAGTACATAGAGAGCCTGGCAGAATCACTTGGTATGACTATTGAGACGGCTTATTTCGCGTATGGTGACGACGACATTGTGCTTATTGGTGACGGTACTTCTGAAGCCGCATTAGCTTTTTCCCTAGCAGTGAATTCATCGGGTGCTGTAGCGGCAACCATCACTCCGTTAATCACCGCAGCGGAGATGGACGCAGCCGCGGCAAAAATTCCCAAATATGAGCCACCGAAATAGAAGGAGATACAGGGACCAGAGCTTTAGTCGAGGTTACGCCAGACGCAGTGATGTGGCTATTTCCTCTATCAGGGTTTTCTGTGCAAGGGTGAGTTCTTGACCAGGCATATCATCCCTGCCAGCTTGGTCACTAATTTCAGTTCTGAAGCCACTGAGTGCCTCAATTGTGGCGAGTCCACAAAATGGCACGTATCGCTTGGAATAGCCGCCTTCATGCGAGAGTACTAGTTTTCCGTTGCAGGTATCTGTGGCAATCGCCATTAGTTCTTTTGTCAGATCTCGGTACGCCTCGGCTGTGAGTAACATTCTGCCCAGCGGGTCATACACACTTGCGTCAAATCCGCATGGCACCAGAATCAGTTCAGGCTGAAAGGCTCTGACTGCCGGGCCAACGATGCGTCTGAATACTGTTTCATAGGCGCCCCGTCCTGAACCAGCAGGCAGGGGGATGTTTATATTGTAATTTTCGCCAGAGTTTACGCCACGCTCTATAAATTTTCCCGACTCTGCTGGAAATAAACCATCTTGATGAATTGAAATAGTTAGCACATTTGGATCTTCATAGAAGGCTTGCTGTGTGCCGTTTCCGTGGTGGACATCCCAGTCGATGGTGGCAATCCGCTCGATTCCCCATACTTCTTTGGCATGCATTGCAGCAAGGGCAACGTTAGCGAATATGCAGAAGCCCCTACCTAAATCTCTTTCGGCATGATGTCCGGGTGGCCGTACCAGTGCGTACGCATTGCTGACGTCGCCCTTAAGTACAGCATCAGTTGCAACTATAGTTCCACCAGCCGCTAGTTTCGCTATTTCGTACGAGCCTGCACCGAATGGCGTACCTGGCCCAGCCGATCCACCATAGGCGTCGCTCAAGGTCCGTATTTGTGTTACATATTCCTCGGTGTGAAATCGCAATAGCTCTTGTTCGGTAGCCATTCTTGGTTTGAGTTGGATCAATTCGTCACTTAAGCCAGAAAGGTCGAGTAAATTTTTGAGCCTCCGTTTAGTATCGGCATTTTCGAAGTGCTCATCAGGTTCAATATTTGAGGCAGCACCACTCCCAGTGTCATGCCACATATATTTTTCGTGCCAAACAAAACCAGTAGACATCTCGCCAGTCCCTATTTTAAGTGTGTTAGGAGTCTAGCAAGCTTAAGGCATTTTTTGTATTGACCTCTTTAGCTGCTTGCAGACCGACCGCCATCGACTCGGAGTGCCACGCCACTAATAAACTTAGCTTCTTCTGAATGTAGGAATAGCGAGGCATTGGCAATATCCCAGCCCGTTCCCATTTTCCCGCCTAACGGTACCTGACTATTTCTCTGCGCTACTAATTCGGCCCGGTCTGCACCTGCGGTGACACGGGCTTCTATAGCCATCGGTGTATTGATTAGTCCGGGTAGAATCGTATTCGCGCGAATCGAATATTGAGCGTTTGCAGATGCCAGATTTTCAGTGAGGGCTATTATCGCGGCTTTGGTGGTTTTGTACCCTATAAATGGATACGACCCTGAGAACACAGCCATAGATGAAATATTGATAATAGATCCGCTTTGCTGCTCTCTCATATGTGGAAGAGCGTGTTTTGATGGCAGCCATACCCCTCTCAGGTTGACCGCATATATTTGATCGAATGCTTCTACTTCTAGATCTGTGGCCGACCCATCTTTAAGAGCTACGCTGGCTCCAACATTGTTATGTAGAATATCGATTCGACCGAATTCACTAATACAAGTTTCTATTGCAGCGGCTATCTGCGATTCGTCAGTAACGTCCGCCTTGCACGAGATCGAGATGCCGTTGTCATCTTTGATCAGTTGGCTAGTTTCTGAGGCAGATTCAAGATCTCGGTCAACAACTACTACCCGCGCGCCTTCACGAGCTAGTACAAGAGCTGTTGCTCTACCGTTTCCGACGGTTTCTCCAGAGGTCTGTCCGCCTCCTATTACAATTGCGACTTTATCTTGAACTCTCCCTGACATGAGCGCTAATTCCTCCATAACGATTCATGATTGAACTCGATTTTTGCACGACACTAGTGTACGTCAATTTAGATTCAGATCAGTTTGTTCCGGTGAATCCTCGAATAATCAGAACGGTTGCAGAGGCAATAAGTAAGGCTATGGTTAGGGATTTGAATATTTGTTCAGTCATGAGATCTCTGGTTTTCTGAGAAATATAATTCCCTACGAATACGGCTAGTAGTCCGGGGACGGCGTAGTAGATTATTTGCCAAGAAAACACGCCCATAATCAGTAGAATTATTGTGGTAGGGAGTGCCATTGCAATCATATATGCAAACATTCTTGATCTAATTTGATCAGACCCGCCACCAACCCAATGCTGATAAATAATTACGGGTGGCCCAGGCATTGAGACTGACCCACGAAGTAACCCAGAGACGGTGCCCGCGAGAATTTGCAGTTTCATTGTTTCTTTGTGAGTGTCTGTACTCATTCTTGACCGAATCAAGGTGCCCATCGCACTGATAGCAATCCCGAATCCGACACAAATTAGAATAGTTTGCTCACTGCCAGCTAATAACACCCAAGCTCCTAGTGGAGTCACTGCTGTTGCTGCCAAGGCGATGGGTAGGATTGATCTAATTTTCGTTCGTGGCGTGTATTCCGCATAACTTATTGCTGAAACTCCGAGACCGACTAATTGCGTAAGCGCGATCGCGGATTTAGGGTCGATGAATAACGTTAGTAACGGAACGAGGAGTACGGCATAGCCAAATCCTAGAGTTGACTGAGTGTAGGCCGAGAGGCCGATGCAAAAACATATAACGATAGCTTCTGGGACTAAATTAAGATCAAACATGTTGTGCCTTAACGGGAATACCAAAGAGTTAGTGTACTAAGCATTTTCAGTGATGTATCAGGTATGATTTTCCACGTCTAGTATTTATGATTAGAAGATCGAACCTAGAGGTGAATATGCAGACTGAAGAGTTGATTTGGAAGAACTGGGCTGAGAACCAATCATGCGTTCCACAGCTAATTGAATCTCCGACCACTGAGGAAGAGTTAACCACTGTTATCAGAAAGGCTGCGCAGTCGGATCTAAAAATCAAGGCTGTGGGTACGGGTCATTCCTTTACGGGCACGGCTTTGACCAACGGACTACTGATCGATTTGTCCGATTATAAGCAAATTATTGATGTCGACATTTCAAAGAAACAAGTCACGGTACAGGTTGGCAAAAAACTAGAGCATTTAAGCCCTGAGCTTTGGGAGCATGGGTTAGCGATGTCTGACTTGGGCGATATTGCCTACCAATCGGTAGCGGGGGCAATATCTACCGGTACACATGGCACAGGTCTCGGATTTGGCTGTTTAGCTACGCAGGTGGTGTCAGCTCGTGTGATTACTGGTGAAGGTGAAATGATCGAGTGCTCTTTAGAAAAAGATGTTGAGTTATTTCGTGCAGCGGTGGTTGGAGTCGGAGCGGCAGGAATATTGTCGACTGTCACGTTGCAACTCGAGTCCGCATTTAATCTGCATGCGCTTGAGATGATGATGCCACTTGAAGAAGTCCTTTCCAAACAAGAAGACTTTATTCGCGACAACGAGCATTTTGAATATTTCTGTCATCCGAGTATGGATGCTGCTTTTACCAAGCGAAATAATCGTACAGAGCAAGCTATCTCGGAGTTTTCCAGGTGGCGAAGATGGTACGAGGAAGAATTTTCATACAATTACCTCAGACGAGCAGCTATGGTCGCTACTAAAGTTTCTCCGCGCCTCGGTGCGCTAATCGGTAATTCTCTACCCTCCGGCACCAGAGAGAACTACGTAGATCGTTCTTACGCCGTGTTTACCTCAGAGCGCAAATTAAAATTTGTCGAAATGGAATATTTTATTCCCAGGGAGTTTGCTCGGGAAGCTTTAGAAAGAACACTAGACTTTGTACAGAACTCAGGCTTAGAGATATCGATGCCAATTGAGGTGCGTTGGGCTAGAGCTGACAACTTGCCTCTTAGTATGTGCTTTGGGCGAGAGACTGCATCGATCGCAATTCATGTCAGGCAGAATGATCCATTTGAGCCCTATTTCGTTCCTGTTGAAACCATTATGAGTGATTACGGCGGTCGACCTCACTGGGGTAAAATGCACTTTCAGACCGCGGCAACATTGAGGGATCTGTACCCAGAGTGGGAGTCTTTTCAGAGAGCTCGAAAGATACTGGATCCGAATGGTCGACTTGCAAATGCATATACTGATCGCGTGCTAGGACCTATTCAGTAGTACAAATCCATCGAACGAGATCTAGAATCTGTAGTATCCGCCATCAATTACGAAGTCTTCACCTGTCTGGTAGGATGAGGCATCACTTGCAAGATATACCGCGATGCCGGCGAAATCGTCAGGTTGTCCCCAACGTCTTACCGGAACTCGCTTAATAACGCGGTCTTCAAAGGTTTCGTCACCCACCCGAGGCGCTGTCATCGCTGTTTCAATCCATCCCGGAATGATGGTATTTGCTGTTATGCCGTACCTTGCTAACTCAACCGAAAGTCCGCGCGTCATAGAAATCATGGCACCTTTCGTAGCTGCATATGCTTCGTTCCTTGCCGCACCGTCCAAAGCCGAGAGACTTGAAGTGCCGACTAGACGCCCTCCCTCTCCGCGCTCAATCATATGTTTTGCGGCCGCACGAAATGTAAAGAATGTGCCATCAAGATTGATTCCCATAACTCGATTCCACACGTCAGTCGGAAATTCGTGAAATGGGGCGCCACCACCCGCGCCAGCATTAGCGAAGCATGAGTCAACTTTTCCAAATAAATTCAAGGTTTCAGCAAATGCTGCTTCAACTTCATTTTCCTGCGACACGTCGCATCGAAGTGCTGCAGCCTTACCACCAACCGCGAGTATTTCTTTTTCAGCGGCAGTGTTTTTCTCTGGATTTGTACCCCATATGCAGATGTCTGCTCCAGCCTGCGCTAGGCCAATTGCCATACCAAGACCAATGCCACTGTTACCACCGGTTATAAGAGCTACTTTTCCTGTGAGATCGAAAGGCGCAAATGCCATAATTATTCCTTTTCGTTATAAGCCTAGGGCTTGCTATATTTTTTTTCGTCACGACGACTATCGTGTCAATTTTGTTCATGACAGTGACGATTGTATGTGAGTTGTCAGCGAAAGTCTTCTGTTAGCAGATTTCTCAATTCACTATCACAGACCAACCACAGTAATAACAAAAAAAATACCCAGAATGAATACAATACTGAAGGCCATCCAGAGAGAAAGTGTGTTGGAGAAGAAGCTATTAGATTCATTGCTTTCTCTCAAGTCAGCGTTCCCGTTCTGCCTAATAGATCGAGCGGAGTCGCCATATTTATTAGTTTCGTTGTCTCCAGGTAAACATAGCCAAAACAAATTGAGCGCGACGGACGCAAAAAATGCTATTACGAAGGGGATGAGTAACATGAGATGCCAAAGTTCCCCACCACCCGTGAATAAAATGAGCCAAAATCCACCAATAAGTAAGATTAGCGCTCCGAATGGCCAGAAAAATCTTGAACCTGGTCGCCCGGTATCGTGTAGTCGACGCACTCCGACCGCTGTGGTGGGAAAAAATAGAGCTAGTTGGGTCAATATGAGAATTGGGTCAGGAATGAAATCTGGCAACCATGAGTCGATGATGATGATAGCTACTAGCCAGTAGAGTAAACTGAAAAGGATCCAAAACCAATATTCGGATCTGGATGCTCGGCCTTTGAATACAAAATACTTGACCAGTGCCGTACGAATTGCTTCAAAAAAGGTCATCTGTAGCTCGATATATAGATGTGTTTCATGTATCAACTTATAGTACAGCAGTGATTACGTTGGTAAGAAACCTCGATTTATCTTTATACTTTGTATGGCGGGATTATGAGGAGGCATGACAGCATGAAGAATGAATCTGATCGAATCACAGATTTTATGCCGAAAACTGGCTGGCCACGTGTAATGGCAGGATTTTTACTCCTAATTCTTGGTTCATGGGTAGTTATGGGTTTGGCAGCGGCACGAGTATCATTTGATAGTGGTGTGCTCTCCGATATCTTTTGGACGGAGATCCTCGTTGTGTTTTGGATAGGGCTTGCAGTTATCAGTTTGCAAATATCTAATACTGCAAAAGATAACCCATCTAGATCGCCGGTCGCGCCATACTTGCCTCCTTTATGTTCTGCCATCACCCTCCCGGGAATCGCCCTGCTGATTGTATTTCTTTGGGTCGGATTCGATGAGGCGAGTCAGACAATTTTGCGAATGACGTACAGCTTTTTAGCCTTGGGATTGGCGGGTGCATATTGCTCGGTTATTGGGCTTGGTAGGATTCCGGCGAGGTGGAGGCCTCTCAGATGGTTTCTCTATGTGATAGCTGCTGTTGGGGCAATAGAGTCACTCGAAGCACTATGGCTGCATGGCGACATAAGTACGGAAGGAACCCTAACAGAGGGTTTCGGGCAAGTTGGAGTTGCATTTATTGTCGCACTGCTCGCGTATTTTATTTTGGCAGGAATTTTGTACAGTATCCTCAAAGAAACAAAGGCCCGTCAGCAGATATTTGTAGTGATGGTCTACTTAATCGCGGCGTTGATTGGTTTTACATTTGGTGTAATTGCACTTTCTGATGAATTTGATCCGGGACCATTTAGGTTGATTTTGGCGTCTACGGTGTTGTTAGCTACCGTAACTCCCCTTCTTGTAGTCTTTCACTGGTGGCCTGAGTCTGTCGACACTAGGCAGTCAGATGCCGTTGAGAGAGGTTGAGGAATACTTGTCTGACGTACTTATTGAATCTCATCAGGACGATGAACTGCAACTTGCTACCCCGCTGCGCAGGCTGGCGGCCTATGTTATTGACTGGCTGATTAGTACCGCGCTTACAAGTATTCTGTTTGTTGTCTTTATTATCGGTGCCAGGTTAGGAGGAGTGCTATTCCTTCTTTATATAATCCTTGATATTGCAGTGTTTGCCGGAATTATTGCTTGGTGGATTATCTGTTTAAGAAATGGTCAAACACCTAGTAAGCAATTTCTTCGGTTGTTTGTGATGCGTGAGGATGGGTCTCGCTCAGGTGGTTGGTATACCTTTTTACGTGAATGGGTAATTAAAGGTTTTTTATTTTTTGTTTTACTATCTTCATTCAGTTTTGGTCTGGTACCAATAATCGCAGCTGCCTGGTTGCTGTGGGATCGCAGTCGCCAGACGCTTTGGGATAAGATAGTGTCTACTGAGATTGTGTATATTCCCGATGGAGAACGACCGTTAACAAATGGAGAAATAATTCGATCAGATTGTTGATAATTGTAAATACGGACTGAAAAGCAAAGCCCCGGTGTTTAGCCGGGGCTTTGTATTTGTATATTTAGTCTGAATAGTGTTTGGCTAGAAGCCGCCCATACCGCCCATATCCATACCGCCCATACCGCCCATACCGCCCATACCGCCCATATCACCTCCTCCAGGAGGGCCCATAGGTGCAGGTGGCTCTGGGATTTCAGCCACAGCTACTTCGGTCGTAAGCATAAGACTCGCAATTGAAGTAGCGCTTTCTAGAGCAACTCGAGACACTTTCACCGGATCAATAATGCCAAGATCAAACATATCGCCCATCTCATCTGTTGCTGCGTTATACCCAACTGTATCTGGAGTAGCGGCCCGTACGTTTTCGACAACGACGCTCGGCTCTTGACCAGCGTTTTCAACAATTTGTCTAAGTGGCGATTCCAAGGCACGTTGTACAAGTACTGCGCCCGTTTTTTCATCTCCTGATAGAGATTCAATCAGAGCATCAATCGCGCTCTGTGCTCTAATAAAGGCCACACCACCACCTGCCACAACGCCTTCTTCAACGGCTGCGCGTGTTGCAGATAGTGCGTCTTCGATCCTGAATTTTTTCTCACGAACCTCAACTTCAGTCGCGCCGCCAACTTTTATAACAGCAACTCCTCCGACGAGTTTAGCTAGCCTCTCTTGCATCTTTTCGCGGTCGAAGTCAGAGCCCGCATCCTGAATTTGAGCACGAATTTGGCGGATACGTTGTTGAATCGCTTCGTCCGAGCCAGCACCTTCGATGATAGTAGTCATGCTTGAATCGGATACGATCCGATGCGCATGTCCTAAGTCAGCGAGTTGAGTATCAGCAAGTTTACGACCCATATCATTAGTGATGTAAGTGGCACCCGTTAGGATTGCTAAATCTTCGAGCATAGCCTTTCTTCTGTCACCGAATGAAGGGGCCTTAATGATTAGAGGATTCACTGCACCTTTCATCTTGTTCACAATTAATGTCTGTAGTGCTTCACCTTCTAAATCCTCACAAATTATGAAGAAGTTTTTAGAGACTGCTAGCACCTTTTCAAGGAGGGGCAGAAAGTCTTGTAGTGAGTTGATGGCATGATCGGTGATCAAAATATAAGGATCGTCCAATTGCGCTTCCATTCGATCATTATTTGTTACAAAGTAGGGGGAAATATACCCTCTATCAATTTGCAATCCATCGACAACTTCAATTTCATCGTCGAGTCCACGCCCATCCTCGATCGTAATGACTCCGTCTTTTCCAACTTGCTCCATTACGTCACCGATGAGATCACCAATTCTTTTTTCGTTTGCTGAAATTGATGCAACTGATTGAATCATGTCTTTTTCTTCAACCGGCACCGACTGACTCACTAGGTCTTCAATTGCTACTTTAGTGGCAGCATCCATACCTCGTTTTAGATACATCGGATTTGCACCGGCTGCGATATTTCGCAACCCTTCGTGGAACATCGCCTGAGCGAAGACAGTCGCTGTAGTCGTTCCATCACCAGCAATATCGTTTGTGCGCACGGCTACCGTTTTTACTAACTGAGCACCCATGTTATGGAAACGATCGGTGAGTTCAATTTCGCGAGCCACCGTCACGCCGTCCTTAGTGATGACCGCCGGCCCATAGTTTTTGTCAAGTACGACATTTCGACCTTTTGGTCCGAGTGTTGCACGCACTGAATTAGCAAGAATATCTACCCCATGACGTAATTCACGTCGGGCAGCTTCGTCGAAGCGAAGTCGCTTAGCAGTCATTTAGTGCTCCTAAATCTTCAGATTTGTAAATATATATAGACGTCAATCGACTTTTAGTCCTCTAGCTTAGCTAGTACGTCTTGATATCGAATAATGATGTAATCTTCTGAATCCACAGATATATCTTGACCTGTGTACTTCTGATAGAGAACTCGGTCACCAGCCTTTATGTCATCCATACTCTGGACCTCACCGTTCTCAAGCGGTCGTCCTGGACCTACAGCTATGACATGGCCGTGCTGGGGCGCTTCCTTAGCTGAATCTGGAATAATTAATCCACTAGTCGTAATTTCTTCGGCCTCAACAGCCTTAAGAATAATGTGGTCTGTAACTGGAACTACACCTGTTGCCATATTTTTCAGTCCTCTCCCATACTTTATTTTCACTATCTTCATCAAGTGGTCAAATCTTTTTTCACCACATACCTACCAGATCTGAATTAGTATCGGAAAACCCGACTTTATTTCTCATTCTGGTTTTTTGCTTTTGAGTCGCGTCGCCCCCGCCGTCCATCTTTAGACGACGAATAAGTTGAAACCCACCGCAAGCAGAAATCATGTTAGCACTCTCCTGCCGAGAGTGCTAGGTCCCTATCGAAACTATTTTATTGGCATAGATAGTGGTGCGTTTATGACAGATGTGCACGAACTCGTTTACGATGGCATCAGGCACGCTAGTGCGCTAATTAAGATTTAGGGAGTCAAACAATGTGTTTTCCGTATGATGCTGAACCGCCAGTCCCTCAAATATTGGGGGCCGCAGTAGAAAATGAAAGCTTCACGCTTAGGACAGCGGATGGGAATGAATTTTCTGCCTTTTCGGCCAAGGGTGACGGCTCTGAGCAGGCAGCTGTTTTAATCCTGCCGGATGTACGCGGTTTATTTCACTTCTATGAAGAACTAGCTCTGAGATTTGCAGAGAGAAACATAGATTCGTTAGCGATTGACTACTTTGGAAGAACAGCAGGTCTTGGTGCGCGTGCAGCGGAATTTCCTTGGCAAGAGCATGTTGCACAGTCAACCTTCGAAGGCGTTAGAAGCGATGTTACTGCCGCTGTCGAATATCTCCGGGGGGAAGATTCATCTCGCCCGATTTTTACATTAGGTTTTTGTTTTGGTGGTTCAAATTCTTGGCATCAGGCAGCAAATGGTCATGGGTTGGCCGGGGCTATTGGCTTTTATGGACATCCGGATCGACCTGATTTTCCTCAAGGCGCATCAGGTGTAATTGAGAGAATTCGCGATATCTCATGTCCCATACTGGGGCTGATGGGCGGAGCTGACCAAGGGATACCTAGTGACGTTGTTAACAAGTTTGATCGAGAATTAACTTCGAGTAGCATTAAACACCAAATTGTCACCTATCCTGATGCTCCACATTCTTTTTTTGACAGACACTTTGAGGAATTTGCTAGCGAGTCGGCTGACGCCTGGGGAAAAGTTCTAGCTTTTATTGGAGAAAATTCTTAACAGGCCCAACGCTGTGCGCAAAGTTCCTGCTTAATTAGATTGGTGTTGTAGATGAAATTTAGTATTTGGCCTCATTTAAGTGGAAAATTCACTGACCTTATCGATATTTGTTTGAAAGCCGAAGCGTCCGGCTGGGACGGAATTTGGATAGCGGATCATTTCATGCCAAATACCGGAGATCAGTCCACTACGGTCGGCCCGACGTCTGAGGCGTGGACTACGCTTTCAGCAATTGCAGCTTTAGTACCAAGGGTTCGCATTGGAACTTTGGTGACTGGAAACACATATCGTAGCCCGGCGATCCTAGCCAAAATGGCGGCCGAGGTGGACGGGATAAGTAATGGTCGCCTCGTACTTGGGTTGGGGGCAGGTTGGCAGGAGAACGAACATTTGGCATATGGTATTGAGTTTTCGTCAGTAGGGGGCAGGCTTGCCCGACTCAGAGAGAGCATCCAAATAATCAGGTCACTTCTTGAAGAGGAATTCACAAGTTTTTCAGGTAAGTATTATGAAATCACGGATGCGCCACTCAGCCCGAAGCCTGTTCAGAGTCATCTTCCGATTCTTGTTGGTGGGGGTGGCGAGAAGGTTACATTAAAAATTACTGCAATGTTTGCTGATGAGTGGAATGTTTGGGGCAGTCCAGAAGTATTGAGGCAGAAAGGGCGTATTCTAGACCAACACTGTGAAGCAATCGATCGAGATCCACGAGAGATTAGGCGGTCAACTCAGGCGTTATTTTTTCTTTCAAAAGATGCGGCGGCTGTTGAGCGAGCTAAGGAAAATGCTACAGATCGGTTAATAGCAGGTAGCCCAGATGAAATAGTCGAGGTTATTGCGCAGTATGCTGAAGCTGGGATCGATGAACTGATTGTACCCAACTTCAATATGGGTAATACGAACGAAGTCAATGAAACTTATGATTCGTGGATGCACGATGTCATACGGCAGTTAGGCTAACCAAAAATTTTATAGGAGCGTCTAGCAGTCTTATATACGCTCTTCGAGCAGAGACCAGACCATATTTTCAGTTTGGGTTGTTGCGTGTCCTTCTCTAAGAATTCTTACTAATAATCTACTGTCGTATCCAAATTCGGAAAGATATTGCTGTATCTCTTCTACGCGATCGTTTGCTTGGAGAATTACCGCGAGCACTAGCTCCCATTCAGGCGGAGTACAAGGAACGCGATGTCCGTCTAGGGATCCATGATTCAAGGCGTTCCAGAGAGAAGGAATCTGCACAGGAGAAAATCTTTCCTCAGCACCTTGAAATACTGGATCACCAATTACGAAGATAGATATCTCTTCTCGGGTTAGATGGAGCCGCGTGCCAGATACCACTGCCGATGATATTTGGTCAGGTTTTTCTCCGAGCATTTTGCAGATAGTTTTAACTATTTTATCTGTAGTCATAAATTCGATAGTGTCGTAGTGAGTGTTCAGGCCTTGCAACTGGAGCGAGCCGCCACCGATCAAGGCCCAATCAGTGGGTTCCGGTGTGGCTTCTTCCAATACGCTAACAAGAGTTCTGAGTACTGTTTTATAAGTTTGTGTCAGCATGATTTTCCTTATTAGTCGACCCAGTTAAGAGCCTTGAATGATATCTCTAAATAGTCTCAATGGCGAGAATGAATCGCTTAATGAAGTTTTTAGGTATTATCATTGTGGGCCTGTAGCTCAGTGGTAGAGCAATCGGCTTTTAACCGATTGGCCGTGGGTTCGATCCCCACCGGGCCCACCAATCTTTCACTTTTCGTTCCTTATTTAAAATATTGGAAGTAGTCGTGGATCTTCCGCGGTTACTTTTTGTTTTAAAACGGTTGAAGAGCAGGCCTAGCGATCGGACCAGTTGCTTTAGCGTCAGGTGAACGTTTTTTGATCGCGCTATATTAGTTGGGAATATGGAGGTTTAAAATATGAAAACGGCCGTTACTACTTTGGATCCAATGACCTTTGAGATTATTGAATCAGATGTGAAGTCACCAGATCGGGCGGAAGTTTTGATACGTGTTAAGGCGTGTGGCATTTGCGGGTCTGATCTGCATGCGTATAGAGATCCAAGCCATTGGCTCTCCCCGGATGCTAGTTGGAAGGCAGGGCGAGTCCTAGGTCACGAGATAGCTGGAGAAGTCGTGGAGCTGGGGGTAAGCGTGGAGCGCCTTTCGATTGGTGATCATGTAGCTTTGCAACCGAGGTTATTTTGCGGAGAATGTGCTGAATGTCGAACAGGCCGCACAGAAATTTGCCAGCAATCTGATGGATTGTTTGGGGGAGAACTTCCAGGCGGATTTTCAGAATATTTAACTGCTCCGCAAGAGAATTTATTTAGAATTTCCGACTCTGTTGATTTCGCGGTTGCTGCCTTAGCTGAGCCGTTGGCAGTAGCAGTGCACGGCCACAGAGTGGCAGCACAGCTTGATAGTACTCGACCAACATATGGTGAACGTGTTCTAGTTCTTGGATCTGGGCCGATAGGATTAATGTCTACATTTTATGCCAAGCAATCGGGTGCAAGTGAGGTAATTGCTACTTACCGTTATCCGCAGCAGCGCGATGCCGCATTGCTTTTAGGAGCGACTCAAGTGTTTCATTCTGAAGATGAGGAAGGCTTAGAATCCTTCTGCGAGTCAGTACCTGTAGATTCAGTTATCGAGACGGTTGGGGGAAGCGCAGACACCGCAGCACTTGCCTGCAGGTTAGTCAGGCGGGGTGGACGCGTTGTTATTTTGGGGGTGTTTTCCAGAAGCGTGATGATGCCAGCGCACGTCATCCTCTCTAAGCAATTGCGGGTGGCAGGAACAGTGTTTTATAGCTACGTGGGTTTTAAACATGATTATGAACTGGCGATAGAACTTTTGGAGAATAATACTGATCGTATGTCGGCGTTGATTACGCATCGTGTTTCACTACAGGATGCCGGGACCGGAATAAAACTCGCAGGTGATAAGGCCAGTGGAGCGATTAAGGTCACCATTCAACCCTAGCGATGGTGTATATGGCTATATTGCTAAAGAAATTATGTGTTTTGTCAGATGCGATCAGAATTGTGAGGTAAAGTAACACTATGTTAGTTTTGCTATCGCCAGCTAAGGGTCAGAATTTCGAACCAACTGAGGCCGAAGTTCATGTGTCAGAACCCCGATTACTTTCAAAAAGTAACGAATTGATCGAGATACTTCGCTTATACAGCCCGGACGAGCTTATGGCATTGATGAATGTCAGTGAGAAAATTGGAAATTTGACGGCGGAGCGTTTTGCCTCGTTCAGTACACCATTTAATGAGTCAAACGCGAAACCAGCTGCATTTGCATTTTCCGGTGATGTATATAAGGGTTTAGCGATTGATGATTTTACAGAAAATGACCTTCAATTTGCTCAAGATCACGTACGGATTCTTTCGGGGTTGTATGGTGTGTTGAGACCTCTCGATCTTATACAACCCTACCGTTTAGAAATGGGAACTCGTCTGGATACCGCGGCTGGCTCAGATTTATATCAATATTGGGGGTCTTCTATTTCAGATTGTCTGATGGCAGATCTAGAGGAACATGAAGACGATTTGGTTATTAACTTAGCATCTAATGAATATTTCAAGGCGGTGAATGGCGCAGACATCAGGGCTAATGTTAATACCCCAGTGTTCAAAGACTGGAAAAACGGTAGATACAAGATTATTTCGTTTTTTGCGAAAAATGCTCGAGGCGCTATGGCTAGGTGGATCACTAAGCAGCGGGCGGAGAAAGCCACAGATTTGTTTTATTTTGGAGAAGACGGTTACGAATATAGCGAAGAACTTTCCGCCCTAAATAGTCCTGTTTTTCTTCGTGGCTAGTTTCCGCAAATCTAGCGAATTGGATTTATTAATTTTAGCAAGTTGATGAAATGTACAGATTTATTGGCACTAATGTATAAGCGCCTATCCATTTGATATTGACAGGTCACTATAAAAAATTATACAGTTCAGTACCCAGTAGTTTTTACGCTTAAACGCTTGGGCGAGTGATCATTTAATAGCCAAATGTTTGAGTACGAGGTTGGCTTAGTTATTTGCCCAAGCCAAAGAGTAACCGGGGCATAATAATTATTGTGCCGATTAGTAACGAAGTAGGAGTACTTGATGAAGATCAATCGTCGTTTTACAAAATCAGGTCAAAGTCCCTACGATGGCGTTTCTTTTATAAAACGGGATTCTCGTATAACTGAATTTGATGGGACTCTGGTGTTTGAAGCAAAGGATATATCAATACCAGAATCCTTTTCTCAAGTCGCCACAGATGTAATGGCTCAGAAGTATTTTAGAAGAGCTGGGGTTCCAAGTGAGACAACAGCTGTCGCCGAAGAGGGAATCCCGGAATGGGCTCAGCGACGTGAACCTGCCGAGGGCAGTACTTTTGGTGGTGAGACGGATGCTCGACAATCATTTGATCGTTTGGGTTTGACGTGGGCTTATTGGGGATTAAAGAACAATTATTTCGACAGCGAAGAGGATGCTTTGGCATTTTCGGATGAAGTACGCCACATGATGGCTCGTCAAATGGTGGCACCAAATTCCCCTCAATGGTTTAACACCGGCCTGCACTGGGCATATGGAATCGAAGGCCCGTCTCAAGGTCACTGGTTTGTTGATCCTGAGTCAGCAGAGATGCGACCATCGACATCGGCATATGAACGACCTCAACCTCATGCCTGTTTTATTCAGTCGGTAGCAGATGATCTCGTTAATAAAGGTGGAATTATGGACTTATGGACTCGTGAGGCACGAGTCTTTAAGTATGGTTCGGGCACAGGCTCAAATTTTTCGTCGATCAGAGGTGATAATGAGGGATTATCTGGTGGTGGACAGTCTTCAGGGTTGATGTCATTCCTGAAGATTGGAGACAGATCTGCTGGAGCTATTAAATCAGGTGGAACAACACGCCGGGCGGCGAAGATGGTCATTTTGGATGTAGATCACCCAGATATTGAGGAATTTATTGAATGGAAAGTGAAAGAAGAGCAAAAGGTAGCAGCTCTTGTCACTGGCTCAAAAATCACGCACCGACATTTAACTGATATTTTCAGACTCGCCTCAGATGAAGAGGCTGGCGGTATCGATGTTACTGAGAATCAAGCTCTTCGAAAGGCTATCAGATCAGCGCGAGCTGATAGCGTGGTCGAATCAGTCATATCGAGAGTTCTTGATTTTGTTCACCAGGGTTATGTGGATATCGATTTTGATGAATTCGATTTGGATTGGCAAGGCGAAGCATATCAAACTGTTTCAGGACAAAACTCTAATAATTCGGTCCGCGTGACGGCTGATTTTTTGGACGCGGTGCGAAAGGATGATTCTTGGGATTTGATTCGAAGAACAGATGGTGAAGTTAGTAAAACTATTCGGGCAAGAGATCTCTGGTCAAAAGTCGCGCTAGCAGCATGGCAGAGCGCTGATCCTGGAGTTCAGTACGATTCGACAATTAACGAGTGGCACACTACACCTGCGGGTGGACGTATAAACGGATCAAATCCATGCTCCGAATATATGTTCCTTGATGATACGGCGTGTAATTTAGCATCACTTAATTTGGCATCCTTTTATGATGCTGACACGAAGGCCTTTGATATAGCTGCCTATGAACATGGAATTCGATTATGGACAATTGTTCTGGAAATTTCGGTACTCATGGCTCAATTTCCGTCGGAAGCGATTGCTCGGCGTTCGTATGACTATCGTACCTTAGGTCTTGGATATGCCAATCTTGGAGCTTTATTAATGCAGAAGGGCGTTGCGTATGATTCGCCAGAGGCCTTGGGCTTTGCGGGAACATTAACGGCTATTATGACTGGCTGCTCATACGCGACATCAGCTGAGATGGCTGGTGAGCTAGGTGCTTTTCCTCGGTATGAGGAGAATGACGGCGCAATGTTACGAGTCATGCGTAATCATCGAAGGGCTGCATACTCCTCGCCAGCTGATGATTATGAAGAGTTAAGCGTACTTCCAGTAGCCATAAATGAAGCCCACGCGGATTCACAACTTCTTGATGCATCAATAAAATGGTGGGATTACGCAGTCGAATTAGGTGAAAGGCACGGTTACAGGAATGCTCAAACGACCCTTATAGCTCCAACTGGAACGATAGGTTTGTTGATGGACTGTGATACGACTGGAGTTGAGCCAGACTTCGCACTAATTAAATTCAAAAAGTTAGCTGGTGGAGGATTCTTTAGAATTATTAATGAATCTGTGCCGGCTGCTCTAAAGGAATTGGGCTACGCAGAGACCGAAGTCGATGATATTGTAAAGTACGCGATTGGATCGCATTCGATTAATAACTCCCCCCATGTGAATAGGCAGTCACTTAGTGAATTGGGTTTGTCCGAATTGGATTTAGGTAAAGTAGAAGAGGCTTTGGTTTGGGCCCCTCATGTTTCAGTCGCGGTGAATACGCTAGTAACTGAAAGTGAATTAATGAATGCTTTAGGAATTTCATCAGATGATTCGAGTGTTCCGGGTTTTGATCTGCTAACTGCGCTGGGCTTTGATGCTGTAGAGATTACACGAGCGAATGATTATATAAACGGCCGAATGACAGTTGAAGGTGCTCCTCATTTACGTGATGATCATTTGGCCGTCTTTGATTGTGCAAATAAGTGTGGCGATTACGGAACAAGATACATTGAAGCAATGGCACATGTCAGAATGTTGGCAGCGGCACAACCGTTTTTGTCAGGAGCTATTTCAAAAACTATTAATATGCCAAGAGAGGCCACGGTTGGAGAGGTAACCGAGGTTTATGATGAGGCCGCGCGATTAGGTGTAAAAGCACTGGCACTATATCGTGATGGATCCAAGTTATCGCAACCATTGTCATCTGATAAGAGCATGTTGTTGTCGGGTGGCGCAGAATTTGAGGATACCGAGGAATTCACACAAGCGATTGTGGAATCGGCTGAGCGATTAATTGGACTGCGTCGTGGTCATCGAGAAGATTTACCTAGTCGGAGGCCTGGTGGGTATACCCAAAAAGCCATGGTAGGTGGACACACTATTTATTTGCGAACGGGTGAATATCCCGAGACCGGCGCTGATGGCCGGCCACGTTTAGGTGAAATATTTATTGATACGGCGAAGGATGGTGCAGCTTTTCGTAGTTTGATGAATTGTTTTGCAACCGCTGTTTCTGTGGGTTTGCAATATGGAGTTCCTCTTGAGACATTTGTTGATAAGTTTACGTTTAGAGCATTCGAACCAGCGGGCGTGGTACAAGGACATGATCGAATTAAGAATGCCCGCTCGATTATTGACTATATATTTCGAGATCTAGGTGTGACATATCTTGGTATGGAGAATTTAGCGCATGTTCCTGAGGTTGAGGCAGAGGAACAAAGCACTTCGATTCACGCGGAGCCGGAAATGCTTCCGTCTGATTTAATTGAGGAACCAGATAATATTTCGGTCTTGGAATTTCCTGCCAGAGTACCTGTGGTGGAGGAATCAGTAACTCCAGTAGTCAGCGGTGGAAATAATTTCCCCTCGACGGACTCAACACTCTTAGCACAACAGACAGAGGCAAAGCGATATGGGTTTGAAGGTGATGCTTGTGCAATGTGTGGTGAATTTAAGATGGTAAGATCTGGCACCTGCTTGAAGTGTATGGTTTGCGGAGAGACTACAGGGTGTAGCTAGGCTGATATTTCGTCGATTTTGGAAGGAATTGCTTCCGATAGATTTCGTCGGCCAGTTCTTGTGACGAGAATGTCGTCCTCAATTCGTATGCCGATTCCCTTGAGTTCTTTGGGTATGCCGTCAATATTCGTCGGGAAATAAAGGCCTGGTTCGACTGTGAGTACCATCCCGGATTTTAGTTTTACAGGAGTCTGGTCGGGATTGCTGTAATTACCCACATCATGGACGTCAAGACCTAACCAATGGCTGGTTCCGTGCATGTAAAACGGCCGATATGCAAAAGATTTCTCAATACTTTTTCGGGTGCCTTTGAGAACCTTGAGATCTTTTAGTCCATCTATTAGGACTCGGACAGCTGCTTCGTGGGGCTCATAGAAAGTCATGCCAGGTCTTACAGATTCAATGGCGGTTTGTTGAGCCGACAAAACGATTTCGTAGACATCTTTTTGCGCTGAGGTGAATTTTCCACTAGCCGGATATGTTCGACTTACGTCAGCGGAATACAAATCCCACTCTGCACCAGTGTCGAGTAAAAGTAGGTCTCCATTTTTAATGCGCGCGCGGTTAGCAGTGTAGTGGAGCGTACAGGAATTATTACCAGCCGCAACGATAGATGGGAAGCCGTCACGGGGTGACCCGAGTCTTCGATATTCGGACTCGAGAATTGCTTGAACTTCGTATTCCGTTTTCCCAGTTTTAGATAGGTGCTCGACGTTGGCTAGCCCAGCCGAGGTGATATTTATTGCTTCTTGGATAGCGCTAATTTCACTACTTGATTTAATTACTCTTAAGTTATCAATTGTTTCTTGAGGATCTCGTAATGCGGTAAGTGACGCACCACCTCTTTGTCGTCCATCGCGTCTCTCTACAATTTGATCTTTGATCAGTTGATCAATAGTGGAATTTGCGCCGACACTATACCAAACATCGTTACTCATTTTGATGAGTTTTGGCAATTCCGAGGAGAGTTCGTTAATATCGAATGTCTGATTGGCATCATACTGACTAATCGCCTTTCTTAGTCCTATTCTCGGGCCTACCCATGTTTCCATGACGGGGTCATGCTTTCGGACAAAGAGGGTGTAAGGCTTGTTACTGCCAGGTGCGAATACCGCTACGCAGCTTGGTTCCGGGAAGCCTGTTAGATAATGAAATGAAGAGTTCTGCCGAAAGGGAAAATAGACGTCGCCGTTTCGGATTACTTCTTCACCTGAAACTAATATGGCAATGTTTCCATCACCTATTTTTTTCATGAACTGATTTCTACGGTTAGTGAACTCTTCTCGAGGGATAGTATTATTTGAACTCATAGAGCAAAATACTATCTGAAAATATCACCGGCTGCACTTATACCAATAATAATTAGTCCAATTGCGAGAGCTCGCATCAGGCTTCCTTCACCAGTTCGCTGTCGGAGCTTTATGGCGATTGGTGCTGCGATGAAGAGGCCAGTTGCGAGCCAGGGAATATCGTTGAGTGGTGAGCCACCCACGTTATTAAGGAAATGGATACCTGTGACGCTAAGAGACTGTATGAGTATTAATAAATGCATACTGGGTACCGCTATATTGTGCGGTACTCGCTGTACGCGAGTCATGACAGGTATACCGATTGGGCCGCCCCCGATACCAGCTAGGGCTGACAAAAATGCAGTTCCGACTTGTGCGACTCCAGATCGAATGATAGGAATAGAGTAGGAATAGAGATTTCCTTGTCTATCTTTAATTTTTCTAGGCCAACCGTCACTGGGCATGAAATCTTCAACCGTCGTTGGTCGGAAAATTATATAGATACCGATTAAAACCAAGAACATTCCGAACGCGAACGAAAAATAGATACGGTCGATTAATCCTGTAGTCAGACCTCCAAGAATGGCGGCTGGTACTCCTATCACCGCGAGCAAGAGAATGAGTTTTCCGTCAATTCTTCGGTCTCGAATCGTGAGTAGGACTTGGATAGCCGAGTTAATTATCACATAAATTAATGTAGCGGCGGTAATCTCAGTCGGAGTGGCGGCGGGATGTCGCAGTAGCAGGATGGGGGCTATCAAGAATCCCCCACCTGCACCGATGGCTCCGGCATAAATTCCTATTACCGCGCCCAACACTATGAGCAAAATAGGATCGCTGAATTCCATCAGTAAACTGATGGGTTCTTATTATTGGGCAGAGCGAAGAAATTCTGGCAAAAGATGATCTGGATATCTGTCTCCTACATGACCTTGCTCGAGTAACTCTTTATATTCTAGGTCACTATAGCCAAGCAATTCCTTATATATCTCCTCACTATGCTCGCCGAGCCTTGGGGGAGGTGTACGCAGCGTGTTTGGTGTGTTGATCCATTTAGTCATTATTCCGGGATAGCGATAGTTTCCGATTACGGGCGAGTCTAGTTCTTCAAAAAAGCCGCGATCGATGAGCTGCGGTGAATTAAGGAGTTCAACGTCGTCAGTGACTGGACCAGCGCAAACTCCGGCTCGTTGCAGTTGCTCAAATAGTTCGTACTTGTCAATATCGATTGTGTATTTTGTAAGCTCTTCGTGTAGGGCGTCACGATTCTTGAATCGTGATAACTGCGTTGTGAATTTTTCGTTTTCCTTTAGCAAGTCGGCATCGAGTACGTCGCACAGTGTCCGCCATTCGCTATCTTCTGACACGTCTATCGCAATCCACTGGTCCACACCGAGGGTAGGAAAGACTCCATGCGGAGCGTGGGAATGATGAGTATTTCCTTGTGGCCCTGCCACTCGTTGATTCATTTCGAAGTCAAGAATAAATTCGCCTAGATTGGGTAGAAATCCCTCCGCTAGTGGCATTTCTATCTGCTGACCTTGACCTGTTATGTCCCGAAAACGCAGCGCAGCAGTGATTACGGTAGCACCAAGTATGCCGGCAAAAGCATCTGCGGTGAATGCCTCCCCGGTCTGATCCGGAGTCCCGTCGGGATAGCCGCGTAGGTAGTGGTGGCCAATCATTGCTTCAACATGTGTACCAAATGCGCGATAACCTTTGTACGGGCCGGACAGGCCATATGCCGGCATTCGAAGCATAATGAGTCGTGGGTTTATTTCTTTTAGCGTATCGTAGGTGATACCTGCTTTTTCTATAGTTGTGGGAACATTGTTTTCAACGAGCACATCGACTTCTTTTATAAGTTTTAGGAAAGCTTGTTTACCTTCACTCGTCATGATGTTGCATGCCATCGATTTCTTGTTTCGGCTATGTGAATTAAATCCAGGGTTCCTGTTCCAAGGTTCATCACCGGGGTCGAAGTCAGGATATGCACTTAGTGTGATTCCATTATTCGCCATTTCAATGAGTTGCTCCCGAGGGGCAATGCGTTCAGCTCCTCTTGAATAGGGCTGAATTGCATCTACTGGTTCCACTCGAATAACCTCTGCTCCCCATTCGGCGAGAACTTGAGTGCAGTGCGGGCCCGCCCAAACTACCGTGATCGCTGCAACTCTAACCCCATCTAATGGTAGATCAGGCCTAGTTGAAGTCTCTTGTTTAGTTGCCATAATTAGTTAACCCTTAAATCACTTTTGTCCGACGTAATTGAACTATGTCGGAATCGGTGTAACCCATATCCGAAAGAACGCTAACGGTATGCTCGCCTAGTAACGGAGCGCGTTTCATTTGTTTTCGAGTCGCGCCCGAAGTGACAAAATGGCGTCCAGGGTAGCGGATACTGCCTGTTTCAGGATGCTCGACTTCCTCCCAGACGTTTCTCTCTTGATAGTGTGGGTCATTGAGGAGATCTTCCACGGTCAGTATTGCTCCACCCAGAATTCCAATGGATTGCGTAGCTGCTACAGCTTCTCGTTTTGTCCGTTCGATTAGCCAAATGGCATATGACGCTTCCATTTCTTCAATGAATGTCGTCGACATTTGCATGAACGGTTTTTTTGCATCAGGTTGTTCCGCTAAATCTTCGCGACCAATAAGTCGCAGAAATTCAGGGACATGCTTGCTGGGTCCAGCCATTATATTGGCGTATCCGTCTTGTGCCGGACGTGGCCCAGAGGCAACTCTACCTAATGATCCACCGCGCTTATTGCTCCTCCCTGTATAGGATGCAGATGTGAGGCCGGGAGCTCTTCTGTCGCGAAATCCAGCTTGAGCCTCATAGACAGACTGATCAATATGATCACCGGATCCACCGCGCTCGACTCGTAAACGAGCTAGCACGCACGCATATGTGAGCGACAATCCGGCATGATAATGTGCTAGATTTCCTCCAAGCTTGATGGGTTCCTTGGCTGGGTCACCATTCATATGCAGTGGACCGGCCATTGCTTGAAGAACCAGCTCAGATCCTTTGAAATCTCTCCAAGGTCCAGTTTGTCCGAACGGAGTAAGCGATCCCAGTACTAGATCTGTTCGATTCGAAGTAAGTACCTTGTACCCCAAACCAAGTGACTCGAGGGTTCCGGGATTGAAATTTTCAATCACTATGTCATGGGAGTCGATCAGGGAGCGAATTATATCTTTTCCGTTCGGTTTAGCTAGATCACACGTGATCGATCGCTTGTTAGTGTTTAAATGCAAAAAAAGAGCTGAAGTTTCTTTGTTTGGAATGTCGTTTAGAAAAGGACCTTCTGCACGCGAAGGATCCCCGTCTGGTGGTTCAACCTTGAGGACATCGGCGCCGTAATCGGCGAAGAGCTTCCCTGAGTATGGAACACCAACCATCGTACCCAGTTCGAGTACCCTTATGCCTTCAAATAGTTGCCTAGTCATTTATCGAACCGTAAACCTTCATCACTTCACAAAGTGCACATTAATAGCCCTTGAAGTCTGGAGCTCGCCGCTCAACAAATGAGCGAAAACCTTCTTTCGCATCACTCGTTTTTAGTAATCCCGCCTGAGCATTCCATTCATGTATCAGCCATTGTTCCGCAGATCCTGATGTATCTAATGACGAATGCAAGAGGCGTCGAATCTCTGCTGCCGCGAGTGGTGGACCAGCCGCAACTCTCCGCGCATAGTCGATGGCCTCTGATAGGAGGTCCTCGTCTTCAACAACCCTGTTTACTAGGCCAAGTTCAAGCAATTTATCATATGGCATTACATCACTGTGATACATAACTTCGAAAGCCCGAGCTGATCCGACTACTCGAGGAAGAAACCAGAGCACACCATAATCTGAGACGATTCCGCGTTTGAAAAAAATTGGTCCCATTCGCGCTGATTTCCCCGCGATCCGAACGTCACACGCCATTGCCATGCCAAATCCAGCGCCTGCTGTCGCTCCGTTGATAGCACCGATTATCGGGACATCAGATTTAATGAAACTTAACGCTGTTGAGACTGATCTGTTGTGATGTGGCAGGCGTTCGTGTCGTGGAAGGCTGGGAACAGCGTCACTTGACTCTTGGCTTGAATCTGCCGGTGTACGATCAGGTGTGATTTCGGCTCCTGCACAGAAGGCACGACCACTCCCCGTTAGTACCATAGCTCTGACTGAATCTTCTTTTGAAGCGAACGCTAATGCGGCTCCCAGACCTTGTCCAAGGGTTGCATTGAGCGAGTTCATTTGCTCAGGGCGGTTGAATGTCGTAACGAGCACTCCTTCATCATCGAGTTCCGCAATAACGTCACCTTTTGAGATATCTTGGATACTGTCTATTATTTTGCTCATGAGCTCCCTCGTAAAGTGTCTTATAGTTGACCGGTCTTTATGTTGTGAGAGTGTAGCCTGTCTGGGCGGCATCCGTGAGTGCCTGATGTTCTAAAGAATGGGAATAGTTGCTTTTTCTTATTTTTAAGGCCATGCTAGTCAATTATTGGAGTGATTATGAAACTTGGTAAATTACTTGTGGCTAATCGAGGTGAAATAGCAGTTCGAATTATTCGAGCTGCTTCTGAGCTGGATATAGAGACTTGCTCGATATATTCTGAGGCAGACATTAATTCAATCCATTGGCGAAGAGCCGATGAGGCATTCTTACTTCAGGGCTCGGGTGCTCAGCCGTATTTAGACATAGAGCAAATCGTACAGGTGGCTACTGATGCTGGATGTGCCGCGGTCCATCCGGGTTATGGCTTTCTTAGCGAAAATCCTGAGTTTGCTATCAAGTGTGAATCCGCTGGGATAAAGTTTGTCGGTCCAGAATCTTCCTCACTAAACGTTTTTGGTGACAAAGTATTGGCGAGACAAGTCGCGATGCAGCACGGAATACCGGTTGTACCTGGACTTGACCATCCGGTAACGGTCACTGAGGCAATGGAATTTCTGGGATCTTTGGAAGAGGGTCAGTCAGCGATTCTCAAGGCTGTGCATGGCGGAGGTGGGCGTGGAGTTCGTGTACTCGAAAAGGATAGTGATGTTGGACAGGCGTACCGAGAGGCACAGACTGAGGCTGAATCGTCCTTTGGGAGTGCAGATCTCTACATCGAAAGATACCTACCCAATGTTCGCCATATTGAAGTGCAAATAGCCGGTGACTCAACTGGCGCGATCTCACATTTTTGGGAGCGCGATTGTTCCATACAGAGGCGTCACCAGAAAATTATTGAGATAGCTCCTGCCCCGTTTTTGGATGAAGCCGTTAGGGATGCATTACTGGCGGCGGCGGTAACAATCGGAGAGGCCGCAAATTACGAAAATCTAGGCACCGTGGAGTTTTTGGTATCGGCAAGCCAGACAGAATCGAGCGAATTCTTTTTCATTGAGGTAAATCCAAGACTGCAGGTAGAACACACAGTAACTGAAGAAGTCACAGGTATTGATTTGGTACAAACACAATTGCGAATTGCTTCAGGTGAGAGTCTTGCATCACTTGGTCTTTTACAGGGATCGATTGCGCCAGCCCAAGGTTACGCGATTCAGGCAAGAGTAAATATGGAGAAAATCAAGGAAGACGCCACCGTGGTTCCGTCAACGGGAACTCTATCAGTGTTCGCTCCGCCATCAGGTCTTGGTGTACGGACGGACACTTTTGGTTACAGCGGTTACCAGACTAGTACAAGTTTCGATTCACTTCTGGCAAAAGTAATTGGGTATTCCAGTTCTCGTGAATTTGCTCCTGCGGTCGCACGGGTTGAAAATGCGCTGGCCGAGTTTGATGTCAAAGGTGTGGATACCAATATATCTTTCTTGAGAGCCATTCTTGGTCATCAATCGTTTCGGAATGGAGAAGTGTACACACGTTTTGTTGATTCAGAGGCCGGTGGACTCAACCAGCTTGCCAAAGAAATAGGCGACAGTGTTTTATTGGGCTTTGCCGAACCGAACGAACAGGCTGGGGCGACGATCGATTCTAACGACCCTTTGGCGGTACTAGATTATGGAATACAAGCGATTCGGAGTGCGGAGACACAGTCTTCTCCAGAGCTAGGTGGACAATCCGATGCCCCTGGATCAGTAAGGTCACCTCTGCAGGGTACTGTCGTATCTATTGAAGTCTCGGTTGGCGAGAAAGTACAAGCCGGACAACTACTAGCGGTAATGGAATCAATGAAAATGCAGCATGAGATTAAAGCTCATTTAAGTGGTTCGGTCAGTGTTATTAGTGTTAGTTCAGGCGACACTCTTTGGGAGAATCACACGCTGATGATCATCGAAGCACATGAAGTCTCTGGGTCTGTTATTGAAGGTGACAATTCAGTCGATTTAGAGTTCATTCGTCCTGATCTCGAGGAAATTTTGGTACGCCGTGCCGCGACCCTGGATGAGAATCGAGAAGAGGCGGTGTCCAAGCGCCATTCTCGGAATCTGAGGACAGTTCAGGAGAATGTAGAGGATTTGTTCGATACAGGAACTTTTTTGGAGTACGGACCTCTAGTTCTAGCAAACCAGTTCTCGCGTCGTAGCTTGAATGAATTAATTGAAAAGACACCAAGAGACGGGATGATTACCGGTATGGGGAGTGTGAACGGAGATCTGTTTTCTGGTCCTGAAAGTATGGTCGCAACAATTGCATATGATTATATGGTTTTGGCCGGTACGCAAGGGAACAGAAATCATCAAAAAACCGATCGAATGATTGAAGTAGCACGAAACTCACAACTACCCTTGGTATTGTTTGCAGAAGGCGGTGGCGGTCGGCCCGGAGACGATGGGCTTCATGCAGCTGGAGGTAGCTCAACGTTTGCTTCTTTTTCAACCCTAAGTGGCCTGGTCCCTATGGTCGGAATTACGGCAGGCCGTTGTTTTGCCGGCAATGCTTCATTACTTGCTTGTTGTGACGTAATTATCGCCACGGAAGGATCAAATATTGGGATGGGAGGACCGGCAATGATCGAAGGTGGTGGCCTAGGTATTTTTGCTCCTGAAGATATTGGTCCGATGGAAATACAGATACCCAACGGCGTCGTAGATATATCGGTTAAAGACGAAGCAGAAGCCGTTCAAGTTACTAAGAAATACCTGTCTTACTTCCAGGGGTCAGTGGATACATGGGAGGCTCCTGATCAGCGTGAAATGAGGCAGATTGTCCCTGAAAATAGATTGCGAGTCTATAACGTTCGAGACGTGATTAATACGCTGGCTGACGTTGACTCCATACTTGAGATTCGGCCTGAGTTTGGAATTGGAATTGTCACTGTATTGGTCCGTGTGGAGGGCAGGAGTTTGGGTGTTATTGCTAACAATCCTGGTCATTTGGGCGGTGCTATTGACTCAGATGGTGCTGACAAAGCCGCTCGGTTTATGCAGCTTTGTGACGCGTTCGATCTGCCGTTGCTCACTCTAGTTGACACCCCTGGCATCATGGTTGGCCCTGAGGTGGAAAAAACCGCTTTAGTGCGTCACGCTAATCGGCTATTTCTGCATGGCGCCAATATTGAAACGACTTTCATGTCAATTATTTTACGAAAGGCATATGGACTGGGCGCAATAGCCATGACAGGCGGTAATTATCGCCAACCACAGTTCACCGTGTCTTGGCCGACGGGGGAGTTTGGCGGAATGGGCCTGGAGGGTTCAGTGAAGCTTGGGTATCGTGATGAACTTGCGTCCATTGCGGACCCAGAAGAGCGATTAGAAAAATATGAAGCGATGGTGGCTCGGGCATATGAGCGTGGTAAAGCTTTGAATACGGGAATGAACTTCGGTTTTGATGACACGATTGATCCCGCGGAATCGAGGGCGTGGATTGCGGGAACGCTTAAGGCAGCAAAATTACCTCCAATAAGATCTGGAAAAAAACGTCCGTTTATCGATGCCTGGTAGGTAGAAGTTCAGCTCAGCCTTAAATCCAAAGGTGATGCAGCTTTTCGTTTTAGAGCGGAAACGAGATCGATAACCGTTTTGATCTCGGTCGAAAATATGGTTGCTGCTCTTCCGACCGCCTGAACTGAATGAGCATCTGACCCTCCGACCGCGACCACACCTAATTCCTTAGCTAGTCTCACATAGTAGCCATCATCACTGTCGGAATGATCGCCGTTGACCGCTTCGATACCCGTGAACCAATTTTGTATTTCTTCACTAGAGGGTCTGCGTAGAGTTCCTGTTGAACGCATGGGATGTGCGACGATTAAAGCTGCACCTTCTTCTTCGGCACTCTTAATTAAGTGATCTATCATTAATAATTGGGGACGATATCGAGAGAAACCGTAGGCAAGAATATGCCCGAAGTTAGTTCCTAACTCGATAGCCGGAAGGACATTGATCTGGAAAATTTCACTGAGTCGCTTTGTGTCTTCCTCGGGCCAAAGTGCATTGTGTTCGGTCAGGCAAATTCCATCTAGTCCTCGAGCAGCCGCTTGGCCTACGAGTTTCTCGACGCTCACTCCACTATCGAGTGATTTGTCTGAACTATGGGCATGCATCTCAAAGACAGAACCACCCTCGGGCCGATATTGTCTCGGGAATTCCAGTCGGATATCTAAGCTCACGTAAAATTAATACCTTTTAGCTTTACTACTTGTGAATCACTGAATTCTAGCGTAGAAGCTCAATGAGTTCAGGCAATACAGCTAGGCAATCATCGATGATACCTACATCGGCATATTTAAAAATTGGAGCATCTGGATCAGAATTAATTGCCACAATTAGACGGGCATTGGAGCATCCCGCCATGTGTTGACTAGCTCCCGAAATGCCTGCCGCAACATAGAGTGCGGGAGCAACAGTGGTGCCGGTTAGTCCGATTTGTTCTGTGGGTGGTGCCCAGTATTCGTCAACGATCGCTCGAGAGGCTCCGGGCATCCCCTTTAATAGGTTTGCCAATTCTCTCACAAGTGCAAAATTTTCAGCGTTTTGTAAACCTCGACCACCAGACACAACTATCTCCGCATTTTCAAGACGAGGTCCTTCATCAGCTGTTGCCTCAGTGATGACCCGCACCCTGTCCGCCAAGAGTTCAAGATTGAGTTCTACTATGTCTGAGGAGTTTTCCGGGTGAGGCGTCGGGGCTTCAGCTGCAGCTGGTCGCAAACCAACGACTACAGGCGAAGTAGAATCGATTTGGTAGAGTGCTCTGGCAGCACCTCCATACACGGCTGCCTCAATTTCGGTATATTGCTCGTTTATTGTTTCAATCCTTGTCACGTTCATTACACAGGTACCGTCTATCCGTCTCGACAATCTAGGGATAAATTCAAGTGTTGATGGATGTCTGCCGATGAGCACTATGCGTGCCCCTGAGCTGGAAACAATGTGAGCAGCAGCCGAAACCATATTGTCCCCCGAAAAGCGAGCGAGCAACGAATCTTCGATTGTGTAGACCTTTGTCGCACCAAGCTCAGTAACTTCTGCGGTTGCGGACGAGTTATCTGCACCGATGAGCCCGCATTCCACTGGGCGTCCGGTATTTTCTGACAAATTCTGAGCGAAACCTAAGGCTTCGCGAGCGCCTATATTGATTTGTGAAGTCTCATCAATATGTGCCAGCACAAGAATGGGATCAGACATTTAAGTCACCTCGTTCTCTAAGGATCTGCAGTAAATGTTTCGCCTTTTCCTTCGGGTCAACACCTTCAATTATTTCGCAGTTTCCCTGCACTTCTGGAACCGTTAAGAGTTTGATGCTCATTTTTTCAGTAGCTGGACCTGGCAGCAGTTCGTCGGCTCGAAAAACGGTAGGGGGATTACGACGGGACTGAATCATGCGCCGGCTACTTGGATACCGTGGCTGCCCAATCTCATTACTAACAGCTACTACCGCTGGCAGATTGCATGCCAGTGTTTCCGGCCCGTTTGGAGTCACAACGTCAACATGCAATGATTGTGTTTGTTCGTCAAAATTTATCTGAGACGCCATGGTGATGAACGGCATTCCGAGATCCTCAGACAAGATCGCCGGGACGGCACCTTGGTCGTAGTCAGAACCCTGCCGACCGCACAAAATTAGATCGACATCTCCTAGATTCTTGGCGACAGTGGCAAGTATCTGAGAAATTCGAAACGGATTACCTGATTGTTTTTCGTCATCATGCACGTGAATGGTATTTTCAGCTCCCATTGCGTAGCATCGCTTTAGTACATCGGGGGCCGTATCTGAACCAACCGTGACTGCTGTCACACGAGTACCCTCTTGGACCTCAGCAATCTGTAAGGCAGCCTCCATCGCCTGTTCGTCATAGGCATTAATAATTTGTGGCACGGTCGCTCCAGTATTAAACCCTAGCCCGTCTTCACTAACTTCTAAACGCCCCCATAACGCATAACTGTTAATACCGTCAGGATCCAACACTTGCTTTGCTGCCACAAGAATATGCATAGTGCTCCTTATACCTCCAGAGATTTAGTCAAAAGAATAGACGTAGGATTCC
This sequence comes from Dehalococcoidia bacterium, assembly GCA_029941115.1. Lineage (GTDB taxonomy): Bacteria > Chloroflexota > Dehalococcoidia > UBA2979 > UBA2979 > UBA2979. Next base: position 32,951 of record JAPYRK010000006.1, read on the forward strand.
TCACACCAAACGAATTCATCCTTAAAATCATCTGGTTTGACTGACAACTGACCTATTTCTAACCAGTACCACGGGGGATCCCCCTGAACAATTTTTCGTCCAGTTAAAACTCCCTCGAAGGCAGCACGTGACGCAAAATTGGTGTTCCCAACTTGGGCGCCACCATCCGCCTCGACGCGTCTACCAACGAGTTCGGAATCGAGCGTGATCTGCATCGATCCCTTTGGTTGCCCCGACTCTATCTTTTCACTCATGAAAAGTATTCAGCCCAGACTTACGCTGTAGCTGAGTTTTCAGTGGCACGCTCGAAGAGCTCAAGCGCTTCGTCGGCCATTTCATACACGACCTCGGCCGCGGGTTTGATTGCATCAATGCCAACGATTGCCTGACCAGCTGGTGTAGTCATCCAATCTTCGAGATTCGCTTCCTTAATGTCGCGGAGTACATCGTTGACGAGCATACCTTGAAGTGGCATAGGGAGAGTATCGGGGGCCCCGTCCTCTTTCCAAATATCCGACCATCTTGAACGGAGCTGTCGTATTGGTTTTCCGGACATAGCACGCGACTGTACGGCGTCTTCAACCTTGGAGTCTATTATTCGTTGTTTTAGGAACATGGCGGTTTCTGATTCATGGGTAGCGAGCCAGATGGTACCGGTCCAAACCCCTGCTGATCCCATCGCGATCGAGGCTGCGAGATGCTTGCCACTCGATACCCCGCCTGCAGTTAGAACTAACGTATCCGTACCTTCGGCCATTCTCACGATTTCCGGCACGAGAGTAAAGGTGCCTACCGTTCCACTATGTCCACCAGAGTCATAGCCCTGAGCTACTACAACGTCGACGCCTGCTTCGATCTGTCTACGGGCTTGTCGCGGAAGTCCTACGAGTCCCCAGACCTTCATTCCCTCTTGATGAGCCCGTTCAATAATGAACGCGGGGCTGCCTAGCCCGGACGCGAATATAGGTACTTTTTCCTCAAATAATATATCGAGCTGCTGGCGTGATCGCTCTAGTAGATTTTCGTAACCAGAGTAAGTAGGGTCAATATCACTTGGTGGAGGAGAATCAGGAGCACCAGAAACGGACTTAACGTGCTGCACAAATGTTCGATGTTCGTCTGGGATCATTTCGTCTAGATCTTCGCGATTTCCCTCAACAAATGAGGCTGGGACTAGCAAATCCACACCGAAGGGCTTATCACCAATTTTGTCCCGGATCCAGCGGATATCGGACCGTAGTTCATCTGGTTTAAGTCCGGTTGCACCAAGTATTCCGATCCCGCCTGCGTTCGAAACAGCGGCGATTACGTCTTTAGTATGAGCAAATGCGACCACCGGAATTTCACATCCATATTCTTCGCAAAGCTTTGTGTTTAGCGGGTTTCCATCCATTTTCTTGACTCCTTCTTAGTTTTGCTAGCCTTTTTCTAAACCAGTACTGCTGGTGTTAGGGCGAACTCTTCAATCATTTCATCTGCGTATGCTATTCGACCTGACAGCTTGCCACCTTCATCATGTACTAGTCTGAGGCAGGCTTCAGCCATGTTTTCGACCGGCACTACTCGATCTTTATTTGATTCATTCACCAATCCATGGTGCAGAACTCCAGGAGTTGCGACGAGGCCTGGTGAGATCGCATTTACTCTGATATTTTGATCGGCGACTTCAGATGCAAGACCGGTAGACAGCCTTTCTAGTGCTGCTTTACACATTCCGTAAACGGTACCGCCGGATGCTGGCCCCCCAACTTCTGGATGTAGAGCTGCGTGGGACGAAATATTAAGTATCCAACCACTTCCCGTTTCACGCATATTTTCCATAGCGAGTTGAGCCAGATGCAGTGGGCCGTGGACCTGCACCTCAAACATGAGTTTTTGACGTTTTTCTGGAAATTCTGAGATAGGTATGAAGTAAGTTACGGCCGCATTGTTGACTACAATATCAACGCTTCCAAAAAGCGCCTTCGTGGTCTCAATAAGCTGCACTCGATCTTCGGCCAGTGCCATATCGCATCTAACTGCGGCCGCTTCACCGCCCGCATCATTAATCCGCTTCACGACGGAATTCATGCTTCCGGCTAAGATATGATCTCCGTCATCAACGGTTCGTGCCGAGACGACCACTTTAGCGCCTTCCATTGCGTATCGAATAGCAATTGCTTCTCCAATACCGCGTGATGCCCCAGTGATAATTGCGACCTTGCCGGCCAATAATCCATTTTTGTTAATTGACATCTATACCCCCGTATTTCTGTTTGCTCAGCTTAGCGCATTTCTACTAAATCAGATGATTCCATTACTTCGAAACGCTATTACTTTTCTTTCGTCATATCCTAATAGATCGATTAATATTTCATCATTATCAGCGCCGGTACTTGGTGTTGGGCCAGTTATTTCACCCTGTCCTTTTTCAAGTTTCCATATCACTCCTCGATAGAGCGAATCAAGAGAGAAATTGTTGTCGGTCACGGTGAGACTAGTTCGGTGCAGACTATTGAGATTCTCATCATTGACTAGATCCAGTGTCCCCATGACCGGGTATGCTGGAATTTTTGACTTTTGGAGAGTTTTTGTTAGTTGCATAGCTGTGTAATCCTTGGTCCATGATTCAATGGTCTCGTCTAATTCATCTTGATTATCGAGTCGACCCTGTAACGTCTTGAACTTAGGGTTTGTTATATCCTCTGATTTTTGCGCTGCCAGATCTTTAAACGTCTCCCATTCTTCTTGATTTCGAACTGAGATCGATATCCATTCATCGAGCCCTGATGTTTTGTAGTAACCGTGTGGTGCTGTCGCTGGGTATCTATTGCCTTGCGGACCTGCAACTCGGCCGTTTAAAAAGTAATCCATCAATGGTTCAGCTATTCGTTGAATGCAGGCTTCTCCTTGGGCTATATCAATGTGTTGGCCTCGCCCGGTCGTGTCCCGAGATTCAAGCGCCGCAAGTATCGCAAAAAACGCATGACCTGCCGCGGTAGGATCCAAATCCGCTTGGTCTTCTTGAGGATGGTCAGAATCGTGGTACCCAAGGACACTCTTTATTCCATAGAGCGCTGCCAGGGAGGGACCGTAGGTGACGAGATCTCTCCACGGGCCATCGGTTGCTCCTGTAGCTGAAAGCGAGGCCAATATTATCTTCGGATTAATTCTCGTAAGAACATCAAAACCGAGACCCAACGAAGGCATTACTCGGGCTGAAAAGTTTTCGACTACTACGTCGCTGACTGCGATGAGTTTTTTATATATTTCTTTGCCATCTTCTGACTGTAGATCCAGACTTAAGCTTTTCTTACCTCGATCGAATGCGTGATATGCCATTGGGTCAGAGATATCGACTGCATCCCGAGTGGCTGTGCCGGCCATTCCTTTGCCTGCCATTGACACTCCTGATCCACCCGTGGGGGATTGTATTTTTATAACTTCCGCGCCCATATCTTTAAAACTCATTCCCAGAAGCGGTCCAGCCCAGACGTGGCCGTGATCTATTACTCGTATTCCGCTGAGCGGACCATTGGTTGTTGCAGTCATTAGGTAATTCCTAGCTTTGTAAGATTGGATCTCTCAGAAGTCGTAAGTCCTAATCTAGTTTTGAAGAATTCCTCGTTATGTTCCCCAAGCTGTGGTGCAGGACGGTAAACGGCCCACGGTGTTTCTGAAAATAGATATGGTGCGCCAGGTATTTTATAACTGCCTACAACCGGATGTTCTATCTCATGCCAAAAGCCTCTGACAGCCAAATGTTCACTTTCAATTATTTCATTAACCTTGTTGACTGGTTGAAAAGGAATTCTATTTTCCGAGAACAACTTGAATAATTCTGATCGAGTCTTACCTTTCATCCAAGGATGCCAAAACGCATCTAATTCCTTATGCCACTCAAAAGACAACCATCTATCAGAGAGCCTAGGATCATCGGCCCAGTCTGGATTATCCATAAGATTGATAAATCGTTTCCATTGTTCATCTACCATCGTTATTACCTCCACAAAGCCATCAGAGGCTGGAGTGACCTGCCACGGATAAAATCCACTTCGATGTGTACCGTCTCTTGAACCGAGTACCCCCTGGAAGACAAATCCTGGAACGCCTGAGCCTCCCAAATAACTGGCCATAACTTCTACTACAGATATCCACGCATGCAATCCTTGGTTAAGTTGTCTTTTCTTACGCAGTGCTAATAGAGCCGCAATGGCGCCATGAATACCTCCCTGAAAATCAGCCGCACAGTAAGGCAGCCAAAGAGGAACTTTATCCGGACTTCCAATTTTCTTAGAGGCACCTGAAGCGGCTGTAGCCGTTAGTGCTGTACCAGCCCAGTCTCTATAGGGTGTGTCGTAACCAAATATTGTGATGGATGACATGACGAGCATGTCATTGTTCTCGGATAGCGATTCGTAACTCAAACGTTCATTCGTGAGCTCTTCCAAAGAGAGATTACTGATTACCAAATCTACATCTGCTGCAGCCGAAATTAATAGATCCTGCCCGACTTGAGTAGCCAAGTCAAGAGTTACACTCTTCTTGTTAGTATTGAGGAATAGGTGTAACCCACTCTTTTCTATATGTGGAATGTCTTTTGGAAAAGGGCCATGGCTACGGAGCGAATCACCGATTATAGGTTTTTCTATCTTGATAACTTCAGCGCCTAGATCAGCCAATAATTTTCCAGCGTAGGCCACAGAGATGAAGTCACCGATCTCGAGCACTCGCAAATTCTTTAGTGGTCCGTGTATGTCCATAACTAGATCCTGTGCCGGAATCATAGTGAACACTGTCAACTTTTTCCATGAAAAATCTCAAAAGGATGGGAAAATACTCTAAATAGTGCTTTTTCTGAGGTACGAATTAGAAATTGTTATTTCTAGATCAAAGGCCTTCTGCAGACAATCTGGATTCGCTACTTCTTATTTCGCATTTCGGTGAATTTAATCATCTTGATTGCTTCGGAGACACTCATTCGACCGATTGGTCCTGATGCGTAGAGCGATCCTAGAATTTTGCCACTAGCATCTAGCAAAAATTCTGCGGGTTGGGAATATTCACCATGGTGATCTGCTCCCCACCAAACACCGAGCGATTCAGCATGGCTTTTTTCCACGCTGTGAATCATGGTGAATGTCAGATTATTTTTAGTAACGACCCCGCCTACCTGGTCAGGTGTATCTACGCTCGCAGCGTACACCGTCACCCCCAGCTGTTCGAGTTCTTTTTTTGCAGACTGCCATTCGGCCAACTGCCGATTACAGAACGGTCACCAGTGTCCACGATAGAAAAGTATAGCCGCATATTTGGTGGGGATATCTCTAGGTAGCTCGATCTTGTCTTCGTCAAGTGTTTTAAAAACTAGCGAGGGGAAGGTCATATTTTGTTGAAGCATATTATTCAATGTTAGAGCCTATTCTGGCGCGAAGCTTGATCGGGCTTGCGCTCCCCAATTGCCATCAATTTTTCTCATTATCCAAAGAGCTTGCTGCGTGGTAATTGGGTGCTCATTTTCGTCGTAGCGAGTCCATTGAATAAAGAGATGCACTTTTTTTTTGGAACTGTGGATTACCTCAACTGAATCGAGCACGGTGTATTTCCAAGATGCTCCTGCTCGATCCCTAAAACCTTGTAGATACTTTTCCTCCAGTTCTTTTCTAGTCTGGTAGATCGTCACACGTTCACCGGCAATACGGATATGAGGGATGTGTAACTTTTCAAAGAGGGTTTTATGATCTGCGGCGTTTAGGGCGGTTATATATTCCTGAACAGCACGTATTGACCCTGATTCAGCTGATCTAAGCTGCTGTTTACTTATTTTTTTTGGTTCTGAACTTGACAACTTTTGACTAACTAACAATTAACTACAGAACAAGGATAATTGATATTTTCAGTCTACCTGTTTGTACAGATTTTTTTTTGATATAGTTAAATCAGTTACGTGTTGACTTATTAGTCAGCAATAATTGGATGCGGGGGCTTCTACCCCAAATCTAATAAGGAGCGAGGTCTCAACCTCGCTCCTTATTTTTTGCTCAAAACTATTGATTTGAAATCACATTGTCTAATTTCTTCTTGAAAACATTAGACTTAAACGTATTATGAAATTAGTTACGCGACGTCATCAGCACGAGCCGAATGTCCGAGTAATTACTGGGTATGGAGTTTTGTTGGTAGTAAGCAGTGCATTAGCTTGGCTTTCAGTTCTGATATGGTTCAGTAAACAGGTTTCTAAGGTGATTAATACGTCTTTCAACGAGTAATGGAGTGTCGCGGCTTATCGATTTACCTGAAGACGTAGCTATTAAGTAGATACAATCAGATTAGTATTTAGATATACATTTTTGGAGAACACTATGCCAAAGGATTTCACAGATGGTCAGCGAGAGGTTCAAGCTCAAGCTGACTCGCTTCGACTTGCTGATCAAATGGCTGAGAAAGTTGTACATTCCTCTATTCGAGAGAATGATCGGCTTTTTATTGAAGCACGAGATATGTTTTTTCTTGCTACGGTCGACGCGGATGGTCGTGCTAATTGTTCCTATAAGGGTGGTTCGCCGGGTTTCGTACGAGTATTGGATGAGGAAACAATTGCTTTTCCTGTTTATGACGGGAATGGAATGTTTATGACGGCCGGAAGCGTCCTCGATAATGGTGAGGTGGGATTACTATTTATCGACTTTGAGGGCCAGAGTCGAATGCGTCTTAATGGGACTGCATCGCTTCACTCCTCAGACGACCTATTGTCTGAATATCCTGAGGCCCAATTTATAGTGAAAGTTAAGGCGCGCGAAGTATTTGTTAATTGCCCGCGATACATTCATAAGCTGGAACTCGTTGAGCGGTCGGTGTTTGTTCCGGAGTCTGGAACAAAAACACCAATAGCAGACTGGAAAGTGAAGATGATCGAGGCTGGTTCTGGTGATTTATTGAGTTCCAAGGATCAGACGTTACCTGATTAGATATTCAAACTGATTTTGATAAAGAGATATGCCCGTACATATGCACGGGCATATCTACAAAGTCTGCTACTAATACACCGTTACTATTGCTACCACAGCAACAACAACAGGCAGAATTAGATTTGTTGCTCGAAACATGGCCCAAGGTGTTGCTTTCAAATCTGCATAAGTCGAAGTGTTTTTCATTTCCTCGTCATCAAGATCCAGTAGATCTGAGCCGATCATCATTGAGCCTTTAATGGCTGGATCGCCAGCAATTATTTGGAAAAGAGCGGCAACAACTATTGCGACGCTTACCAGTAGTCGCTTCTCGGGTTCGATGTCTGTGGCGAGAATTGTTATGACAAGAGCCATTTGGCTAGTGATAGCAATTGCACTGACTTTCCAATAATCGCCAATTCGGTTTCTAAGGCCTTCGGTAAGTTCATTTCGGTTCATCGAGTCTCCTTTTGATTCACGGTAAGAATACAGCTTGCTACACAAGATTTGTGTCAAAAAATCTTCTGCGAGAAGATTTAGTAGGCCACTCGATCCATGATTTTATTGTTAATTGACCGTGAACCATTAGGACTGGTCAAAGAGTGAAATGTGTGTCATCGCATAGAGGTTGATCTCCGGAATTCTTACATCCACAGAAATAGATTTCCTCATCAGCTTCGGCCGTGTACCTCACCGGCTTAAATTCAGTGCTGCGATGTGAGGAGTCACAAAATGGTTGCTTGGCACTCTTGCCGCATGAACACCAAAGATAATTCTTGCCCCTCTCCACCTTCACAATGTATGGGTCTTTCTGTGCTATGACTGGTAGCTCTTTCATTGATAAACCTTCCTCACAATGAGTCACATAATTCTTATGGGACTGAGTTAAGTGGAAGCGTACCAGATTTCGTCGAACTTGATAGCACGTCAAGTTTTGGCCATCGAATAAATATCTAAGCGTGGGGCAATTTCAGGCTATGTAGCTATTTTCTCGCGTTTAATAGCTGGCTCTCCATAGCTGAGATTCGAGAACGGACTTATGAGAATGTCAGCCACTGGTTTCATCCTTTCACTCTCTAATCAGCGGTTAGTTATGCTGATAGATGATTGCTAAGAAACGGCTGCGATTGCTTCTATTTCAACTTTTACATCAGGTCGAAAAAGACCAGCGACGTAAATCCAGCTCATAGCAGGAGGACCCTCGGGAAACTCTTTTGTATTTGCCTCACCGATGCTTTGCCAGTCGCTAGGTTTTTCGGTCAGGAACACAGTAATTCTTGCAATATCCAGTGACGATCCACCCTCAGACGTAACTATCGCATTGATGTTAGCTAGAGCTTGTGCATACTGGGCTTCAAGTCCATTAATAATACTGCCATCCATTCGATTTCCGATTTGACCAGCAATGGCGAGGACACGTTGGTCACTTGGGATGATTGCAAGATTTCGGTAGCCACCTGCCGGCGCTGGTACGGTATCTGGATCGACGAATTTCACGCTCATTATCTTGTTCCTTTTTGGTGCGCGATAGTTGTTTTTATGTTGAGAGATCATAATACAGTTAATTTCAGAGTGAAGTTATTTAGTTGAAAGTTGGACTCAATCTCCGCAGAAATTAGAGGGCGAAGTTCTTTCGGCCTCTAATTAGATTTGTGAGTTTGGGAGGTGATCCGTTATTGGTGAACTCGGCAAAGCTTTGGCCAATAACGGATCACCTCATCTTAGAGCTTGTGCGAGTAAACAACCATATGCCAAGTGAGGAAAATCTTTTTAGGTATCAGCTTTTCTTTCCGTTGTAAGCTTCGTCTAACTGCGACCACTTGGCTCGTCCATTCCGTTGTTCCCAGTGAGAAATAGCTTCCTGTTCTGATTTTTTGGATTCAGCTTGTTTTCGTGCGTTGTTTTTAGCCTTTTCAAGCAATAATTTTAGAGTGGCTGGATCAGCCTTATTCGACATACTTTTCTCCAACAGTTTTAGAAGCCTTATGAATTTATTTCAAATCTGGGTAACAAGTCTCATTCACAATAAATACAGAGTTTTCTAGGCAGGAACCGCCAGAAATACCGGAATAACACGTGAAGTTTTTTCTTGATACTCCTCATAGGGTGGGTATGCCGCTACCGCGATCTTCCAGAGCCGCTCTTTTTCCACTGGGTCAGTAACCTCGTGTACCGACATTAACTGTACTTTATCGATATCTCTGATTTCCACGTTTGTCTCAGATTTCAGGTTGTAGTACCAGACAGGATGCTTGGGCGCCCCGCCCCATGAAGCTACCAAGACATAATTGTCACCGTCTACGACGCGCATTAATGGTGTTTTCCTGACCGCGCCCGTTTTGTTGCCTTTGTTAGTCACAATAATGCATGGCAAATCATACAAAGTAGTACCCTCTGCACCGTTGCTACTCTCATATAGTTCCACCTGGTTGGCAACCCAGTCAATTGGGTTTGCAATGTACTCACTCATGATTCCTCCATCAGTCCACTTATGTCAGAAATGTAGTGTATTTGATTTTAGGTATGTACAGATAAATTAAAGACTGACTTATAGCTAATAGATTAGCCAATACCGCAAGTCACGTGGCTGAAGGATTGATGAGGCTTTACTCGAATGTATTGGCGGGCCTCTCTAAGCCGTAATGGTCACGTAACGTCTTACCTCGGTACTCGGTTCTGAAGAGTCCTTTTTTTTGTAATAATGGAACGACCTCGTCGATAAAAATATCCAACATTTTAGGTAGCACAGGTGGCATGAGGTTAATTCCATCAGCCACGCCATCGGTGAACCAATCTTCAATAAGATCCGCGATATGTTCTGGTGTTCCTGAAACTACATAATGTCCGCGGGCGCCCGCTAACTTCGACAGTAACTGTCGCATTGTAGGCCTTTCATTACGAACTACTCCGAGGATCACTTCGGTGCGACTGCGCGCAGCTTCTACAGTGGAGGGGTCCGGAAAGTCGTCTGGCGAAAGTGGAGTATCGAGTGGAAGGTGTGAGAAGTCTGTGCCACCGAATCTGGAAGCGAGACTTATTAGTCCCTCTTTGGGGTCAGCTAGGTTATTTAGATCATCCCTGAATAGTTGTGCTTCAGCATCAGTTGAGGCAATTACCGGGCTCAGACCCGGCAATATCAGACATTGCTTTTCGTCGCGGCCTTCTGCTTTGACGAGTGATTTCAAATCGCCGTAAAATGCCTTCGCTGACGCCTTTTCCATATGGGCCGTGAATACGGCTTCTGCATGTTGAGCAGCGAATTTACGACCTGTGTCTGAGGATCCGGCTTGTACAAGCACTGGCCAACCCTGTGGTCCGCGAGGTACATTAAGTGGGCCGGCGACGTTGTAAAAATTCCCTTCATGGCCGCCCTCGCGAACACTATTTTCCTTTAAATATTTTCCATTTTCTCGGTCATCAATAATTGCATCATCCGACCAGCTGTCCCACAAACTTCTAGTTACTGCCATAAATTCGTCAGCTCGTGCATACCGTTCAGCGTGGCTAATCTGACTTGCATAACCGTAATTTCGTGCTGCAGGTACTGACCAGGAGGTGACGATGTTCCAGCCGATTCGACCGTTACTAATATGATCGAGTGACGCAAATTGTCTTGCTAGATTAAAGGGTTCTGTATAGGTGGTCGAAGCGGTGCCTATAAGCCCAATATTGTTAGTCGATACGGCGAGCGCGGCTAGAGATGTCAAAGGCTCTAAGCTGAGCGATGCGCCGCCGCCTCGAAATGCAAGTTGATCAGCTAAGAAAATTGAGTCAAAAAAGCCTTCTTCCGCTCGCTGTGAAAGTCCTTGTAAGTAGCTGATGTCGGTTAAAGCAAGATCCGATGCATCTGGATGTCGCCACGAAGCTTCATGGTGGCCTCGGCTATTAATAAATAAATTCAGATGTAGTTCACGACTCATAATGCTTTTCTAACTGTTAAAACCGTCGCAATTACTCATGATCAAATTATACTTTTCGTCAATTCTGGATAACTTTTCACTGTCATATATTTTGTTGCCTGTCTGAAATGTTATTTCATTACCAGACAGCAAAGCATATGTGAATGGCTTATTGGCTTTCGCAAGATATGTCACTGCTGTTTCTGAAACTATAGAGCAAGTATTTTCTTTAGCTTGTGCTGGTTTGTTCTATACCTTTCCATAGGGTTCAAGAACGGGTATCTGATCATCTGTAAGAGGGGCAAGAGGTACTTTCCTATCAAACGCTTCTTGGATGAACGGTGCGAGTTCCTCATTCTTGATTTGAAGTCGAGCGTCTTCTTCAGCATGAAATTCTGGCATCACTTCTTTTGCGAAAAGATTTAAGGAGTCACATATATCGGAATGTTTATTTTTTCCTCCTTGTTGGATGAAAATTGATTGATCAACCCCAAGGTCCGCAAACGCACGGAGATTCGATCGTACTTGGTCTGGTGTGCCAATTGCGCCTCGACTCGCTGTGATGTTTCCTTTTTCGCCCCCACCGGTTAAGTCGGGCGCGACTATCCCACTCCGAACATCCATATAGTTATCCCAAATGTTTGTGCGGCCAGGTTGGTGTTTTCCCTGGACATAATAATGTCCGAGTGCGTATTGAAAGAAACGGAGTCCGTCAATTCCACGCTCTATAGCAACTTGTTCATCCTGATGAAGCGAAAAGCCCATCACGAAGGCAATATTTGGATTGACGGCATGGCCAATTGGAATACATTCATTCTTAAAGGTATCGTAATAATCATCTACCCATGGTTTTGCCTCGTCCGCGTCGACAAAGCTAAAGGTCAAGGCGCCGATACCGTGCCGCGCGGCCATTTTTATGGTTTCACGGCTTGAGCAGGCAACCCAAAGAGGAGGATGAGGTTTTTGTAGAGGTTTTGGAACTACATTTCGTGTGGGCATTGAGAAGAATTCGCCGTTATAGCCAGGGTACGGGTCCATAACCATCATATTGGTAACTTGTTCGACCGCTTCCTCCCACTGCGCGCGTTTGGACGTGGGATCTACGTTATAACCTTCCAACTCTGTCCGTGACGCAGATTCACCGGTACCAAATTCAACTCGCCCGTTTGAGAGAAGGTCTAGAGTAGAAATTCGCTCGGCAATTCGCGCCGGAGCATTGTAGCCGGGTGGCATCAGAGTTATACCGTGCCCCAGCCGAATTTGGGAGGTTCGCTGTGAAGCCGCACCGAGAAACACCTCAGGGGCAGAGGAGTGGGAATACTCTTCCAAGAAATGATGCTCCACTTCCCATGCGTAATCAATACCAAGTTTGTCAGCGAGCTCTACTTGATCGAGTGCTTCGTGGAGCAGTGTTGCTTCACCATTTTCTGTCCAAGGTCGTGGATATTGATGTTCATAAAATACACCGAATTTCATAGCTACCTCTTGCCCGCAAAAAAATGCAACTTCCAATTTGTGCACAGCATAGCACTGGGCTCCTAAAGTAGAGACATGAAGTCTCATAAAAATCACCGTCTACCTTCTCAAGTAAGGTGAATTGACTATGTTGCTTGATAGTGAGGGAGATTAGTATGCCTTTTTACGAAAGAGAGTCTGTTCGCATTTATTATGAGGAGGCAGGATCGGGATTTCCGCTTCTCATTATTCCGGGTGGCGGACTTAATTCTTCCTTATCGTCACTAGTGACCTCCGTTCCTTTCAATCCAATGGATCGGTACAAAGATGATTTTCGATGTATATCCGCTGACCTACGAAATGCAGCGTCTGGCCAATCGAGCGGTCCGTTAGAAGTTGATCGTCCGTGGGATGCCTATTCCGATGATCACTTGGGCTTGATGGATGAGCTTGGAATTCACGAGTTTTTAGTCTTAGGTTTTTGCATAGGTGGACCGATGATTCATAATTTAATCAGACTAGCTCCGGACCGAGTCGTTGCCGCGGCACTTATGCAACCCAGCGGCTTCAGCCCGAAGTATCCTGACCTGTTTTATCAAAATAATAGAAAGAACTGGGGCCCACCCCTTTGTGAAAAACGACCTGAAATAACAAGCACTATGGTCCATGACTTTCTGACAAGTATGTACACTGACCGAGGCGACTTTGTTTTTACGGTTTCACGTGATTTCGTTAGTTCCATTCAGACTCCCTTATTGATAGCGCCTGACGACGTTCCGGCACATCCGTATGAAGCCGCAATGGAGGTGGCTAATCTCGCCCCAAACTCCGAATTAACAATCTATCCATGGAAAGATTCGCCGTCACACATAGAACAGGCCGTATTACATGCGCGTGAGTTTCTAAAGAAGCACCAGCCTGCAGATTAAATAGTAAGCATATCTTCTTCAAGATCAGTATTTCTTGCAGTATAGTCAGCCAATTCACTGAGGTTAGATTTTATTTCATTTCTGTCTAATTTAGAATTTTTGTGAGCCGTATCCATCCGGCTTGGGCTAGTGATTTGTGAAGAGGTCATGCCAGAGCTATTGCTAATTTTTTGACGTCGTTCCTTGACTGATTGCCAAGGACCTTTCGGACCATCTGCCGGTTTACACACAAGACATTCTCTGTAGCCATTTTGCCTGGCATCTCCAAGGGTTTTGAAGTATCGTCGATGTTCCGGCTTCGTCCGTCTTCCAGGCGGGCAATTTGGTCGACATACGATTCCAGTGGTAATGCATGCGTTGAACAAGAAATTATCCATGATCGAACTTTCTTTATTCTTCAAACATGAGTGACTAGCTGCCTAACGGTCGAAAATCTATAGTTCATGCGCCTAACGTGAGATGTATTTCAATAGTGCTGAGAAATCGCTATCTTCCACTCTGGCCTGTTCTTTATGACGTGCCGAAAGAAAGTAAGTTTTCGACTGGAGTATAGAGTTCTTCCAGATACTCAATATCGGCCTGATCTAATGTTATTTTGGTCGAATCGACTAGCTGATCAAGTTGCTCTAATTTCGATACTCCCACGATGGGTGCAGTAATTTCTGATTTATTAAGAAGCCAGGCTAGAGCGATTTGTGCGGATGATTTTTCATACTTGCTCGCAACCTCACCGACCCTTTCAGCAATACTGAATACATGCTCTCCGTGATATAAGCTTTCAGTACGAGCTCTGTCTTGACCTTGGGATCTATCAGTACTTCCTGCCCCGAACCCACCTTTATAAGCTCCCGCCAGGATGCCACGAGCTAACGGCGACCAAGGAGTTAGTGCCACGCCCGACTTTTCACAGTATGGGTTCATTTCTCGCTCTTCTTCACGGTAGACGAGGTTGTAGTGATTTTGCATCGAGACAAACCGTTGCCACCCATGCATTTGAGCTGTTAGCTGAAGTTCCGCGAATTGCCAGGCAAACATTGAGGACGCGCCAAGATATAAGACCTTTCCAGCCTTAACGACGTCATTCAAAGCCTCCATCGTTTCCTCGATTGAGACTTCGCTTTCCTGGCCACGTATTCCGTGTGGATGGCGATGGATTACCAGATGATCGATGTAATCGTGACCAAGTCTTTTTAGACTAGCATCGACTCCTTCCATAATATGCTTGCGAGATAATCCGGATTGATTAGCGCCACGACCCATGGGTTGGGCAATTTTTGTCGCTAGTACATAATTGTCCCGAGGCAACAGTTCATTCAGCAGCGCGCCAACTACTTCTTCAGAGGCTCCTAGCCCATAGACGTCGGCGCAGTCAAAGTAGTAGAGTCCGTGCTCTATAGCAGCCTTAAAGATGGGGCGAGCTTCATCAGTAGTCAAAGTCCAATCACCTTGATGGCCTCGACCGGGGATGCCGAAGTTCATAGTCCCCAAACATAATTCGGAGACGTTTAATCCACTGGTGCCAAGTTGTACACTGTCTAGCATTTGAACTCCCTAGTTATCATTTGAGTTATCCACGTAACAGGCACCATGTTACAGGCTCGATGACTACTTGGTGCAAATCAGATTGTCATCTCACAACATTACTTTTAAATTTTTTTTTCGATCACGAAATCCCTGTGAGGATAAGAGGTAATCAGCGATTTTTTCGGTAGTTTTCCAGTCTTCGTTTGAAGGATAAAATTTCCGGAGACCGTTCATCTGGGATGCCGAACACCATCCGCCAGCGCGGAGAATTTTTACCCCATCTTGTTTTAGGATGTTGATCTAAGGAATTAAGCTTTCTGAAATATCAATTACACCGAGCGACCGTTGATACCATGAATTTTCGATACTTTCGCTTTCATGGCCTCATTCAGCCATTTTGGCCTTTATGCCAATAAAATTAAGATCTTGGCTGAGCTCATCTCGGGTTTTGTCTCGAAATGTATCTTTCACGGTCATTGCCCTATTTTTTGATTAAATGTCAGATTCTTTTTTTACTATATATGCGTAGTGGTTAGATTTTAACTTTTTTGCTGACAAAATTATGTTATAGATCACGGGATAAATTAGGTCTAATAAAAGATAGAGGTAAGGAACTATGATTTTCCATATAATCGCTGAGCACGACCACACCACCTGTGGCCGAGTCGAAAATGGCTTGGTAACTAAAACTTGGGAAGAGAGTGCACAAGGTGCAACGTCCTGGGTAGAAGGTAATGACAACGTAACAGTACTTGGTGTTTGAGGTTATCCAGTTCAGCATCGTATTTTTGCGGTTGTTGAAGCCGAGACATTTGAGGCTGTCGAATTACTTTTCGATTTTCATCTCGCTAAAGGACCAGTCGAGTTTTTACCAGTAAAGGATTTGGTTCAAAATCGGAAAGACCTAGGTTTCTGGGGTCAATGATGACTTTGACGTAATCAAACGGATTGACCCAGGTCGTAGTTTTTCCGTCGATGTATTAGGATTTACGAAAGCATATAAAGGTAATTGGAGGATGAAATGACAAGGATATTAAATCCGGTGATTTGGTTGTGGATATTTTCTGCCTTAAACCTCTTTGTTGGTGCAGGACAAGGCCTAGTTGATGGTCAGTCCGTCGCTGAGATGGGATGGGGTAGCGACAATACAGGCGCGCATGACGCATTTTATGAGACAAATATGTCAATCATGATGTGCATATTATCTATTTTAGCGGCCGGAATTGCTCTTTTTACTTCAGGGTTAGCTCGAGCGAGAATGACGACTCTTTTGGGCGTGAGCATGATAGGAACCATAGTAGTTTGGCTGACATATGGATCGTCAAACAATTATGACACTGGTGGTCCGATAATAATATTGCCCTTCGCGATTTTTGCTCTGCTTACGTTAAGCGGAATTCTAAGTCTTAAAAGTTCGGAGTAATTTGCAACTGAAGGTTGTAGTCTGACTGATATTTTGGAGTAGTTAGATTCAGCTTTCTCGACAAGAGTGATTATTACTCCCTGCTCGTCGGCGAGTAACCTGTATTTTTTCTACTGTCAGTATTATTGTTTAGATATCAAAATGAGGAGATAAAGTCATGGCGGCGACACCTGAAGACGCACTGAAAGATGCGGTCGAAGCGATCGGCGATAGTAAAAAAAAGAAATACCGAGACACAATTCATCAACCCGTACATCAGGTCATTGTGTCCGACACTTCAGACCGGAGATTTGATGAATCGAACATTCCCGAATATATGTCCGATGTGTGGGAGCAGTATCTACCTGACTGGGTAGGGAGTACCTGTACACTGGATTCTTTCGAGATAGTTATTCAAGATAGTCTGAAGATCGCATACCTGATAAAAGCGAGTCGATTATTCGCCGATGGATCCTTGATGCAGACATTTGACGCAATTTTCACTGTTGGTAACAAGAATGGTGACTGGCGTCTTATTAGCCGCAATCCATTCAACATAACAAAGGCCTAGTTTCATTAAACAGAAACTACAAGGTTTACGTCTTCTTTCACTTTGGTGGGTCTTTAGATGGGCCTCATTTGGAGAAGCAATTTGGTCTGTTTATCTCATTGAGCAGAGGGGATTGAGCTTGGGGACGGTGCTCGCGTTTGAGGCTGCCTGGTGGATATTTATTATTGCGCTTGAAATTCCTACTGGAATAATTACTGATAGATGGGGAAGGAAACGATCACTTGTTGCAGGCTCTCTTTTATTCACATTGGGTTTCTTAGTATTTGGATTGTCAGCTAGCCCTGTTCTTTTGCTTTCTGCCTATTTGATCTGGGGACTGGGTGACAGCTTTTTTTCAGGAACTGATACGGCATTTCTTTTCGAAACCTTGAAGAAGCAACGAGCGACCGAAAAATATGCTCAATATGAAGGCTTTCTTAACTCAGGAGCTCTCTTGGTAGTCGCGATGACAGCGGCACTCGGGCCGATTCTATTGCTTTGGACCCCCCTATCAGTCCCATTCATTCTTAGTGCCCTTTTCGGACTAATTCTTGTTTGTGCAGCAATGTTTCTGAGTGAGCCAAGGACTCAAGAGTCATCCATAGAGAATTCGCGTGCCAGTGGATTTAAATCCACAATTTCTATGCTTGCTAACCCGAGTGTAGCTGGCATCATTTGTCTGAAAGCAATTCCCGAGATGTCGCTGGCGATTTTGCTTCTTACCTTGCCTCAGACACTCTCAAATTATGGTTTGCCAACTTTTCAATTCGGTTGGTGGGTGGCCTTGATTTTTGTACTGATGGGGTTTTCCTCTATATGGGCTGGCCGAGCTATACATTTCCTCTCATTGCCGAAATGGTTTGGCATGGCATCTTTTACCTCAGCGATGGCGTTTATTCTTTCGACTACAACTCATATGTGGCTGTTCCCATTATGTGTTTTACCGGCCTTGTTCCTTCCACTTCTCGAGCCACATGTGAATCAGTATCTTGCAGAAAGAGCGCTGCAGTCTAATCGAGCTACTCTTCTCTCAGTTGCAAATGCAGCAATGTCAGTTGTAATAGCCACTTCTATATTCGGCGGAGCCTGGGCGATGGATCAGTTTGGATTTGTGATAGCTATGTGGATCTTTGCCGGAGCAACTATCGTACTGACCGGGACAGGCTTCACGCTGTGGTTTGCCGGCAATCGAAATTCCGTCGCGGTCTGATCTCTCACACTAACACTAGAATTTCGCAATCGCTGGTATCAGCTCGCTCCCATATGGATTTATAGGTTTGATCACTTATCGTCATTAGGCTTGTAATATTCGTGTCTACTTTAGGCCATAGCATGTCTAAGTTTAAGTATGATGCTACTGACCCTAAAGAAGAGAGAGTTTAGGTTATGGCCACGTCGAAAATTCCGATGCCTGCTCTTGTCCCCGAGGGATTGTTACTCGGTGATGATGGTCGGGCTCGATGTGCCTGGGCCTTAAAAGTTCCCGGCTTTGTTGATTACCACGACAAGGAGTGGGGGTTTCCGGTTGAGGACGAACACAGACTTTTTGAGAAGATATGCCTTGAGGGATTTCAGTCGGGACTGTCTTGGAAGACTATCCTGGACAAGCGACCTGCGTTTCGTGAAGTTTTCTTGGATTTCGATTTCGAAAAGGTGGCGCGGTTTGGAGAGATAGATGTGCATCGTCTCATGAGCGACGCTCGGATCGTTAGGCACCGTGGAAAAATCGAGGCGACAATAAACAATGCACGACGGGCCTGCGAGGCTGTGGAAGTTCATGGCTCCTTGGGAGCACTTGTCTGGGATTACGAACCACCACCTGTGGCGAAGGTGAGTAATAAAATAGGGCATATTACTTCGAAGACCGAACACTCTGCTAGGTTTGCGGCTGATCTCAAGAAACTAGGCTGGCGTTTCTTTGGACCAACAACGGCTTATGCCTTTATGCAGGCAATGGGATTGGTGAACGATCACTTGGAGGGTTGTTTCGTTCGCAAAGCATGTGAAGCGGTTCGGACCAAGTTTATGCGACCGCTATCGACGGATGTTGAAGCAGGTTTCTAACGCGGTGCTTCCGCTCGCTTTCGCAAGCTGACATCCTTGTTAGTCTCTGTCGGGGACAGGTGTTGCCATCTTTGCATCCTGTTGTTGATGGAGTCCTCCCTCACAAAATATCTGCCGCAGAAAATACTTTATTTAATCAGGTCAGCTCGTACATTCTTGCTTAAAAGTTGCATAAGCACAGCAACCTCAATCAAATCGGTCAAGAAAAAGTACCAATGAAGCCTATACCTTCCGCCGAGACTGCTGCGAAGATCTCTAATACTAATAGTAAGGAATCAAGATTTCGTGCCCTGATCATTCTTTTGCATATTTCGTAACCTGAATGAAACTATTCCAGAGGTTCGTTCCAATTCTTCTTGGATTAACCAGCCGGTCTGCATCGACTTTAGATACTCGGCTCTAAGTCGTGCTGCTTTCTCTGGCGACAATTTCTTTTTCGGGTCGTTCGTAGTTATCTCTCGACCAGGGTATCCGCCTGCCGGGACCATTCGCCGAAGGAACCGTCATAGTTCCTGGCCTTGTCATAACCCATGAGTTTCAGAATCATTAAAGCGTGCGCCGCACGCATGCCACCCTGTCAATATGTAAGAACTTCACTTTCCGGAGTGATCCCACGTTCCTCAAGAATTTTTTGGATTTCATCAGCAGGCTTCATAGTTTGTGACTCAGGTTCGACGACGGAGTTCCACTCCAAATGTATTGCTCCAGGGATACGGCCGACACGATCAGGCGCATTCCCCCTTGAAATTTCTCCTGTAAACTCTCCCTCCAGTCGCGTATCCCAAAAAATGACTTGGGAATTATTTACGCCATCCTTTGCGTGCCCCAAGTCACAATAGAGATCAGGGATTATTTGCTTTATAAACTGTGTCGATGGGAATTCAGATTGTCTGGTTTCGAGATCGCGTTTTTCGACTGTCCATTTCTTAATTCCGCCATTCAAAAAGTGCACCTTCATGAGGCCATAATACGAAAGTAACCACCAAGCGCGCGCTGCCGGAGGTCCAAGATCGTCATAACAAATAACCCTACTGTCATTACCAATTCCATTCTTAGATAATGTCTGAGCGAAATCATCGGGATCAACTAACTCCAAGTTAAAAGGAATGTCGAGTAAGTTGATTGCCCCTGGGATGTGACCCTTGTCGTATTCTTCTTGTGAGCGAACATCGATTATTCGTAAATCCGTGTCCGAGATATGATCCGCAAGCCACGCACTTTCAACTAGTATCGTTTGATTGGGATAGGGTTTCGTGTCAGGCATTAATTCTCCTCGTTTCTATTAGTGCTAGTTTAATCTACGTACGGTAGACAATAAGGGTAAATATTCGAGCGAGAGCGGCCGATAGGTGTTAGCTCAGAACTAATAATTTCGGTCAGGGCGCGCAGAGAGACTTTCGTAAGTAATTTTGCCATGGTTATGATCAAGCCTATGCGTTGTTGCCACCCGTGACGTCATAAAAATCCTGAACATGGGCCCAACTCGTGAAATCAGTGAAAAGATCTTAGGAACGAGTCGATTTCCTTACTGGATCGCAGCCGAACAATCTCTAGTTCGGAATTGTTAGTAACGATGGCTAACATTCGTTTTCTTTTGTTGGCGTGCTGAGTAACAGCCCAAAACAAAAGTGAATCATTGCTCCATATTTTCAGGTGTTTGAAGAAGTTTTCGTAATTCGTCCCCCATAAGAGCTCATGTGTCCGCCAACGCTTCCATGATCTTCTAACTAGTCTGCCGAGTATGGTGGCTATGGGTAGGTCCAACCATATGATTAGGTTGATGTCTTTCCACACTGTAACTCGTATGTGATCTTCGTACGAACCAGCGATTACCCACGAGTTGGACTTTGTAGCCTCAATAATCTTTGCTTGAAACAGTCTTGGGTTATGTTCATTGAGGCCAAACCAGTTAGGTAAGAAATTGATTTCGTCCAGTTCTACGAAGGGGATATCTGTTTTACTGGCAACTTTGCGCCCGACTGTGCTTTTCCCAGAACAAGTATTTCCCACCACATAAATTCTTCGTCCGGTGATCTTCAATTCTTTCTCGATCATCTCTTAAATACTAGGGATGCAGGTCAACCGCTGCGACTCACGTCGGTTTTGTTGAGAGACTCGTCGGTTATAAAATCTCTGGGAGAAACGATTACACCCTCAGCATGTCTGACAAATTAAACGAGTGGCTAAATTTTTATGCTTTCCTCGTGCGGCTTTGTTGCCGCGTTGATAGTATTACGCTCGGGCAGGATGAAACTCTCCTGCCAAAATAGTCCCATGAACCCTTATATCTTTAATGGTTTTGGGGTCTACTTCGTAAGGGTCCTCGTCGAGCACTGTAAAATCAGCATGCTTGCCGACTTCAATGCTACCTAAATGGTCATCTTGATTAAGTACGTGAGCGGCATCTACCGTGATTGCACGTAGCGCTTGATCCAGAGAGATACGCTCACCAGGAGCAACTATCGTCTTATTGTCAGTAGTTAGTCGATTGACAGCGATCCATACAGCAGTAAGAGGATGCATAGGGGCCACAACTAAGTTGTAATCTGAATGGAGAGCAAAGGTCACGCCGGCTTTGACGAGTGATCCCAATCTGGCTGTGGCTTCCGCACGGTCAGGTCCGAAGCCTTTTTCTGCCTGAATTTTCGATCGATAGTGAACGAAATAGGGGTTAACGCTTGCAAGTCCCCCCAATGCTGACAATCGTCGTGCTTGGGCGGGAGTACTGATGCAGTAGTGTTCGATGGTAAATCGATGATCGAAGCGAGGTGCGGCATTCTGCAGCGCTTTGAGAGTGTTGAGTGTCATGTCGATCGTTTCGTCCCCGTTAGCATGGGAATGAATCTGAATGCCTTCCTTCCAGAAGGGGAGCATCCGGTCAAACATATCTTCCCATGGAACTTCTCCAGTGAGGCCCTCTTCACCATCCAAATAGCCGGGGTAATTCAGGCGTAGAGTCATTGACGGATAAGACCCATCATTTACGAATTTCACGCCATGGACTGCCAGCTGGTCGGATGCTTGAGAAGCCATATGTTGATAGAAATCAAGAAAATTCTCACCGTAGCGTCGCCGGAGTGATCCTTCAAAAGGTACAAGGAACATACGTAGGGGTAGTGAACCATTAGTAATTGCCTTCGAGTGGTCATCCCATTCCTCCTCGAACGAATGAGTGCCGTAGAGCATATCAGCAGTGGTCGTGACGCCACTATTCACTGCTACTTGACCCTGTAACTTCAGCGAGTCTGCTCCAAATCCAGCACCGTAGACCTGATTGCGAACTGCCCGGGCCGCGACTGCAGTCGCTTCGGTTTCTACGAACCACCCATTTAATTTGCCGGTTGGATCACGTCCTAAGCCATGAATTTGGCTATTTTCATCGACACCTATTTTCTTAATCATCGGTGTATTGGTATAAATAATGTGTGGCGCATAGGCAACGACCCAAATAGGAGTTTCGGTTGAAATGGCATCGAGTATGTCACGGTTTAGGTGGCCGCCTTGCATACCTGGGTCATACCCCCAAGCAACTAAGGGCGACTTTGTGGTTCCGTCACTGGAATCGGTCGCTTTCGCTACCAGCTCCTTCAACCGAGATATGACGGATTCTTGATCGGGTAATCCTGAAAGTGGCTGTCCAAGGTGATCCGTGGAATCGATAGGACCGACATAGTTTAAACTCATGTATGTACCTGAAAGCCTGAGATGGGTATGGGGATCAATGAAACCAGGTAAGATGATTCGACCTAAGAACCTGTCATCGATTTCATAGGGCGTTCGGCGCAGCCATGGCTGCATTGACTCAAGGGTGCCGACAGATACTATTCTTCCATTGCTAACTGCCACGGCATCGGCTTGTGGCCGACCAGGGTCCATGGTGTGAATTCGTGTGGCGGTAAATACAGTAAGTTTATCCATCAGTCGTTCGGTTTTCTCCACTCATAAGTAACGCCAGCAAGTTGCTCTCTCTTTAAAGAAATGTGAGTGGCTTTAAACTTTATACCTTATCGCCCCCTTCTTTTTATAAGGTTCAGCTAGTCCCAACTCGTCAGTATTTACAAGTGTAAACGCTAATTAAGCACTCAACTAATTACAGGTGAATTCAAGGGCATTGCTACCTGATTGCTGCACGCTAGGCCAGCAGGTCAAAGAACGGTCACCCTTTCCTTTAACCGATGGGGGCCACCTAACTATATTTCACCGGAAAACAAACAGAGGGAGGGAGGTCAGGCGTTCGCCCCCCTAGCTCCGTCTGTTGGGGGAGTCCATTTACATAAAATCTCTGGGAGAAATGGTTACACTCCCTGCATGAGTAAGAACCTAGACAAAGACGAACTAATAAAACGCATTGAGCGATTACGCTCTAATAATCCAGTGTCAAAGATTGATGAGGAGGAAATAAATGCAAGAAAACACGCCTTTTGGGGATAGCGGTAGTACGTCAGTCAGTGAAATATTTAGTGAGTCCAATCTGTTTCAATCCTACTTGGATGTTGAGGCGGCGCTTGCCCGAGCCCAGGCGAGTCAAGGAATAATTCCAGTCGAGGCCGCTATTGTGATATCCGAAAAAGCAAAACTTGAATTGTTGAGTCTCCAAAATATATATGACGGATTGAATAAAACAGGACACCCCTTAGTCCCGTTGATTTGGGAGTTAGATAGGATCTGTGGCGAAGAGGCAGGTGGATATATACACTGGGGCGCCACGACTCAAAACATCACACAAACGGGAAAGATACTGCTGGTTAAGCAATGCCACGATAGTTTCTTAAAGGATCTCGGAGCTCTACTGCATGTGCTCGGAGAACTGGCGGAAAAGACTAAGGATTATGCCCTGCCCGGAAGAACTCACGGCCAACATGCTGTTCCGGCAACTTTCGGCTATAAAGTGGCCGTATGGATTGACGAATTAATGCGGCATGTCGATCGCTTGCAAGGAAGCGAGGAACGGGTCTTTGTGGCAATGCTTGGCGGTGGGGCTGGAACGATGGCCTCTGTCGGTCTTGATGGTCTCGAAACTCAAAGGCTAATTGGCGAGGATTTAGGATTAGGTTCAATGACTATGCCTTCCAGAGTGATAGGCGATCATCTGACGGAATACATCACTATTCTCGCCATGCTTGCTGCGACAGCTAGCAAGATGTCACGTGAAATTTATACCATGATGAAACAGGAATTCGGTGAAGTTGAAGAGCCCGTGCCTCTGGGTGCTGTCGGTTCATCAACTATGCCCCAGAAACGTAATCCTCGTTTATGTCAGGATGTTGTCGCTTGGGCTGCAGAAATCCGGACATTTGTGCCGATGTCCTTAGAAGCAATGCAAACTGAGCATGAGGCTGATAAAACCACCAGCATGATGATTAATTCTGCCATTGATAGGACGTGTGTACTTATGGGACAAATTACTACTGCGCTGATTGAGATATTTTCCGATCTAAAGATTTTCCCTGACCGGATGAGGCAGAATCTTGAACTTAGTGGAGGACTGATACTTTCTGAGAGAATCATGCTGGAATTAGGTCAGGAGATGGGGCGGCAAAAAGCTCACGATGTGGTTTATGATGCTGCACAAAGATCAGTTAATGAGGGAAGGCCGTTTACAGAGACGCTACAAGAGGAGCCTGAAGTGACTAAGCGACTGTCTAAAGCCGATATATTGGATCTGCTCGATCCGGAGCAATATACCGGTCTATGTTCATATTTTGCACAGGAATTCTCAAGAAAGGCCCAGAAAAAGAGTCTGGAGTTGATTGGTGACTAATTAGCCGCGAGGAAATCGAGTTCATGAAGAGACTCGAAAGATGGGAACCCTCTTTAAACTTTATAGCCCCCATCAACACTTATAACCTGGCCTGTAATTCCTGCCGACTCAGGCGCGGCGAGCAACGCTGCCATGGGACCAAGCTCCTCTGGTTCCAAGACTCTGTTCTGAAGATTTTCTGCCGATCTCCATGCATGAGCTTCAGCTGCATCTGTGCCGCGAGCTCGCCCCATTGCGTCCCAATCAACGAGTGCGGTATTTGTCCAACCTGGACAAAGACAATTCACGGTTATTCCGTCTGCGGCCACCTGTCCGGCTAAGGCTTTTGTGAATCCGATAAGACCGTGTTTTGCGCTCGTGTATGCGAGCGCCCCCCCGCTTCGTTTTGCGTAGCCCGATCCAATGGTGAGGATTCGACCAAAACTGTTTTCTTTCATATGTGGAAGAGCTTCACGAGTTGTCCAGTATGCTGACGTGAGATTCAGGGCTAAGTTGGCTTCGAAAGTGTCATCATCATGTGTGTATGGATTTTGGTCACCTGGTACACCACCACCGACATTGTTGACCAGGATGTCTATCTGACCGAAATGACTTACAGCCTCGATGACAGGTTTTTTTGATTCAAGTCTGTTGAGGGCGTCGGCCTCGACCGCCAGGCCGACGCTGCCGATTTCGTTAATTTCTTCGACTACAGCGTCAAGTTGCGAGCGCGTACGAGCGGAAACCACTACTTTGGCCCCTTCGCGAGCAAGCTCAAGGGCGATTGCTCTCCCGATTCCTCTTCCACCACCCGTTACCACAGCCACACGATTTTCTAATCGTCCCATATTCAGACTCCTTTAAACTCTAAGATTAAGACCGTCAGGATAGTTCTTAATATACTGATGGTGTGCTTTTGGAGTCCGAGATTACAAATAAATCTTCACAAAATTTTAAAGTGTTAATTGTCTCTGCATATGAATTAGGTCATCAACCGATTCCAGTGGCCACCGCCGCCTCTATTTTTCGCCGAGCGAACTGTGACGTGAGCGTTCTAGATCTGGCGACATCTCCCAGTGATTTTGATCTACGAAGTGTGGATGTTCTTGTAATTTCATGTTCTATGCATACCGCATCCAGATTGGGTTTGGAGTTTGCAAGAGGTGCCAAGTTGCTTAATCCTGAAATGCGTGTTGTGGGATTTGGTTTGTATGCGTCGTTACTTGCGCAGGACGAACACATTAATAATGAGATTGATTTTTGGATTGGGGGCGAGTTTGAGACTGGGCTATTAGAATTTGTTGATTTGTTAGTTGAAACTCCAAAGCTTTCTGAATTGTCAGGTGAAGGTATTTCTGGACTTGGACAACACCCTAACTTCAAGCGGGCCGTGCATTTACTCCCAGACCGAGTAGGCTTGCAATCACTGAAGCACTACGGGCATGTGGAACGAACGGATGGTAGTCATTTTGCTGGCGCGGTCGAAGCTACGCGAGGGTGCGCGCATATGTGTTCTCACTGTCCAATTCCGTCGGTTTATGGAGGAAAACTACGATTAGTTGATCGCGATCTAGTGCTTAAGGATATCGATGGTCAAATTGAGCTGGGGGCTCAGCACATCACTTTCACCGATCCGGATTTCTTCAATGCGGTGCCGCATTCGCTGTCGATTATCCGTGAAATGCGAGAGAGATATTCAGGAGTTACATTTGACGCCACGATCAAAGTTGAGCACTTGATCGAGTATCAGGGGAATATTTCTGAGCTGAGTGAATTGGGTTGCTTATTTATTACTTCGGCATTCGAATCGCTAAACGATTCTATCCTGAATAAGTTAGCGAAAGGTCATACCTCAAAGGATTTGTATACGGTACTGGATTCAGTGAGGGCTTCCGACTTATTTATTAATCCAACCTGGTTGCCATTTACTCCATGGACTCAAATTCAGGACATTAAGGACATACTCATATTCTCTGCCGAGCAAGGCTTGGTGAGCAGGGTTCCTTCAATCCAGTATGGTCTACGTTTACTGATACCTCCGCGGTCATTATTGATTAAAGAACTTGAGAGTGAGGGTTTACTTGGCAAGTTTAATAATGAAAAATTGACATACGAGTGGAGTAACGAAAAGGCAGATACGCTACAAAGAGAGATCAGTGAACTGGTTGAAGTTGGCCAAAGAGATCGGCATGATTTCGGTGATATTTTCACTGATGTGTGGGATCTGGTGTTTGGGTATGAAACCCCTATTCCAGCTGTAAAGGTCGATGTTCCAGATTTTATTCCCGGTCTTACTGAAGGGTGGTTTTGCTGAGCGGAACCAACTTCTGAGCAGTTTGCTCAACTGACGACCATCACGACCTAGCTCATCACTAAAAGCATTACTGCGATGGGCTAAGCTTAGGCTATTCTCTTGTTGAAAGAACACCAAGGAGGGTGACATGAAATTCGGCGTAAGTATGTTTATGACTGACTATGCTTTATATCCTGATATTTTAGCGAAAGAAGCAGAAGCGAGAGGATTTGAATCGCTCTGGTTCCCTGAGCACACTCATATTCCAGCTAGCAGGAAATCTGCATATCCAGGCGGTGGAGAACTTCCCCAGCAGTATTATCACTCGCTCGATCCTTTTGTGGCACTCACGGCGGCTGCGACTGTGACAGAAAAAATAAAACTAGGTACCGGAATTGCGCTTGTAATCGAACGTGATCCAATCACGTTAGCCAAGGAAGTTGCAAGTATTGACTATGTGTCCAATGGTAGGTTCTTGTTTGGAATTGGTGGCGGTTGGAACAGGGAAGAAATGGAAAATCATGGAACTGACCCGAGCAGACGGTGGAAGCTACTTCGTGAACGAATCGAAGCTATGGTAGAAATTTGGACAAAGGATGAGGCTGAATATCATGGTGAATTCGTTGATTTTGATCCTATATGGTCCTGGCCTAAACCAGTGCAGAAACCCTATCCACCGATTATGCTTGGCAACGCCGGTCCAGGCGCAATTTCACGCGCTGTGAGATTTGCTGATGAGTGGATGCCGATAGGGGCTCGATTAGATCTCGCTGAAAGAATTAGTGAGTTAAATGACAAGGCAGAAGCAGCCGGTCGTGGGCCTATTCCGGTCACTAACTGGGGCACGGCCCCAAATCGTGAAGCGATAGACGAGCTTGCGGATATTGGTGTGGGACGAGCGATTTTTGGTCTGCCTTCAGCTAAAGAAGATGAAGTAATCCCATTGCTTGACAGATATGCCGAGCTAATCGCACCCTTGATTTAGATAATATTTCTCGCCCGGACAATTTATTGATGAGGGGTATTTATTTCATTTTCCACACAGGAGGTCGTTTTTCGGCGAAAGCTTTAGCGCCTTCGATTGAATCCTCAGATGTCCAGACTGACTCGACCAGATGAGCGCTCATTTTCCGAGCATAGTCAGACGGGAGTTCTAGTCCAAGTTTGGCAAGCTTACGTGTGGCGTTTATTGCGAGAGGCGCATTACCAGCAATTGTTTCAGCCATTTTAGTTGCAGTGTCCATGAGGTCTGCTTGGGGCACGACCTTTGTCACTAGACCCATACGAAGCGCTTCTTCTGCATCAACCGGTTCACCGCTTAGTAGTAACCACATAGAATTTGATAGACCCACCAACCTCGGTAGGTCGAATACGCCTCCGGGAGGGCAGAGCCCAACTTTTACCTCCGCAAGTGCGAGTCGCGCGTTGTCTGAGCAGATACGGATGTCGCAAGTAAGTGCCTTTTCAAGTCCACCTCCATACGCGGCCCCATTGATGGCCGCTATTGTTGGCTTTCCCAGATCGATTGGTGCTCGACCAAAATCACGCTTCGGCGCCGGCCCGGTTTCGGTGCCTTCTGTTTCGGCCACTTCTTTAAGGTCTCGACCGGCGCAAAAGGCCCTGTCTCCTGCTCCAGTGTATATGCCGACCAAGGCGTCATCATCGGCAGCAAATTGCTCTTCTGCTTGCCTTAGTTCGGCTCCGAGTTGCTTGCCTAGGGCATTCATTCGATCAGGACGATTTAGCGTAATGTATCCAATGTGATTTTTTGTTTCATAAATTACGTATTCCATAATTTCTCCTTACTAGCGTGCCGATATCGAAAGGGCATCAGGGTGTCATTGAGTGACGTCAGAATATCAGAGCAGGCAGATTTTTTGCTAGTTTATTTGTTTTTACCATATTTAGATTTACAGTTATGTACGGGAGTGAATCACGAGCAATACAAAACCTACAAATCCTACGGCGTCTAAGCCGTCTCTTCGTACGACCCTGTCTGTCTTTGCGATTAGAGATTTCCGCCTCCTGTGGACTTCTTCGACCTTTTCTTTTATGGGTATGAATATGCAAATGTTAGTCCGAGGGGCAATTGCCTGGGAGTTGACTAATTCATATAGCGCCACAGCGTTTTTGATGGTTGCTTTCATGCTCCCTCAAATGTTTTTTACACTACCCGGAGGCGCTTTAGTCGATCGGGTTGAAAAGCGAAACATGATGATGCTCATGCAAGCGACGATGGCAGCGGTGGCAGTAATAACAGGCGCAATGGTAATAACGGACACCATCACAGCGATGTCTCTTTTTGTACTGGGTCTCCTACAAGGTGCGATCACGTCGATTGGTATGCCGGCTCGAACCCCGTTGATGGCTGAGATCGTGGCACAAGATCGAATCGCAAGTGCGATGGCATTATCTAATAATTCGATGAATCTGACCAGAGCATTTGGTCCACTTGTTGCCGGTATTTTAATGACAACATTCCCGCACGTGAGCGATAGATTTGGCGCAGGATATGAATGGGCTTATTTTGCGCAGGGTGGATTTGGTGCATTATCTGTTGCGCTTCTTTTATTTGTTCCAACCTCATCAAAAAAGCGCGCCATGCAAATTGCTGCAGGGATGGTACCAACGGCCGTAATTCCAAGGGGCATCAAGGGAATCTCTTTTGGTGACGTGTTTTCAGATGTAACAGCAGGGCTTAAATATGTAATAAGTACGCCTACATTGCGCACTCTAATGTTGATGATGTTAGTTCTGACTCTCTTTGCAATGCCATTTCAAAATTTAATGGCTGGATATGTTGAGCTAGGCCTAGGCATTTCGGATTGGCAAGGTCAGCTTGGTGACTTGCTATTCATTTCAGGAGTAGGAGCACTTTTTGGGTCAGCTCTAATGACTTGGTTAGCTGAATGGGACAGACGACCACTTATTCAGTGGTTCGCGGGATTGGTGTGTAGTTTTGGTATGGTGGCACTTACTTTCGGGGCATTTAGGTTTGGGTTCGTTGGCGCTGCAGTTGGTGTGACATTACTTGGCATAGGTACCACCGTCTATATGACAGCCTCTAGCACAATGATGTTGCTGTCAGCTAATCGAGAATATTACGGCCGAGTTATGAGTATATTCATGCTGTCATTTTCTGCTATGGCAGTCACCGTGTATCCGTTAGGGTTAGCTGCAGACTTGCTGGGGACACCACTTTTATTTGGACTGCTTGGAATTCTTGTGTTCATGTGTATGGTGATTGCGTTAATCGTCAACCCAGGATTCATATTTGGTCGAGTATCGGCAATCCCAGTAATGGCCACTCCTTCAAAAAACATAGGCCAACTTGATTCTCCAAATGCAGTTCCAAGTAAATCAAGTTTCGTGCAGAATTCGTCGATAAACCCGGAGATACCTCTGAGAGCTGTCCAGCGGTCTTTTGTTGCAACTGGTCGAACTATCTCGCAGCAACGCAGCTCCCGCTTAGGGGGAATATCTACTCAAGTCACATATGGTCTAGGAAAAATAAGTCCTGAGAAGAAGATCGATTTAATGCGCGGGACAAAAATTGGTAATTATGGATTAGGCAACTTTTTTAATGGCGGAGCAACCAGTATTTCGCTTGGGGAGAATTTATCGTTTGATGGACCAGAAGAAAATAGTGAGACTGAGCCACTCTTTCAATCTACCTTTGATGAAGTGATTCAAGAGAGCAAGCCAGATGATAATAATGCTCGTGCAACCGAAAATTCATTCCAGTATCGACCAGATATTGACACCGAAGCTCTGAAGAACTTTTTTACTGCTCAAAATCAGCCGAGCAGATGGCGAAAGATGTTTGTCGCTGGGTGCAGTGCAGCAGCAATTACTGCGGGAGTCATGCGCCTTTATGAGAGATCTGATCAATAAGCCTAGTTAACCTGTGGGTATTGTTTTGAATGTGCCGTGGGTGACAGACTCCAGACAGTGAATTAGTGCGGGGCTGTCATTCATACAAGGTATCCAGGTAAAGTTAGCGTCTCCCGCATCCTCCCAAGTTAGTTCATAGGCTTCCTTGGTTTTCTTTGGTCAGAAATGAAGAATGAAAGCTCGTAGAATGAACTATTGAAGGAGTTTTGGAAGGTCAATCACCAACTTATCTGATAGAAATTCATCGCGTAGACTTTTACGTCTTGGGTATCCAGCGACTTGGGAGATCCGAGATTTATTAGGAATATATGTTTAGACTGTGTTGCCAAAAAATTATCCTAAACGGCGAATATTCATGAGACAACCTGGTGTGCAGTATGCGATGGAGGTACTGGACGCGTTGCGAGGAAAGTGCAAAGCACTATTCCAAAGCTGACGAATCCGATGTCAACCAGAATTGGAAAGTTGGTTAGCAAGATAGTGGCTCCTATGGTGGGGACTATAAGGCCGACGGCCGTGATTTTTGATCTGATACTGATACCATGATATTTTCTCCAGTTCTGGATTAGTGAACCAAAAATAGGATGCTCTAATAGCCATCGTTCAAATCGTTCTGACGATCTGGAAAATGCCCATGCTGCAACAAGAACAAATATTGTTGTTGGAAGCCCGGGTACGAAAATTCCCACGAAGCCTAATCCAACGCAGATAAAGCCTAGTGCGAGGTATAAATAGCGCCTAATCATAAGTATCCTCAGTTGGGATGTGACGTATTAAAATTCTCTCACGAACTTTAGATAATGAGAGAATTTACCTTTTATTTATAGTTCGATTTATATTACTCAGCAACCCAAAACCTTACGCTATCTCGGCGGATCGATAGATTTTATCTCAGTTACTTTGGTCAAGATTTGCGAGGAAGCTATTGATTAAGTCTGCACCGGCCTGAGGGTTGCTGCACATCCACCAATGTCCCTCATCGGTCAGAATTCCGATTTCTGCGCCCGCCTGTTCTGCAGCTTTACGGGCCAAGAGCTCTCCACCGACAAATGGGTCGGCTGTTGCAATTATTGCTAGCCCAGGTCGTACACTCGCGTTTGTTAATGTTGGAAAAAGATCGCCTACTATTGGTTGAGCTGCGGATCTATAGAGGCTGAGAATTGCTTTAGCCATGTCGGCATTCACACCGTTTGCGACTTGACTCGCTATATCAGCGCTCATCCCTAAACTTTGATATCGAGTTGATGTATCTGCGGGATCTGTGGACAGCATTGCAGCTACTGCCTCTTCACCAACCTCCGGAGTTTGCCATATTTGTGCCCGATCATGCCAGACGTACTCCGGTGTGAAGACTCCGAGAATATCACTTGCCCATGAGCGTATGAGGTCGGGTCTCTCGCATGCAAGTCGGACGACGTGACCGCCTCCCCAGTCATGGCCTAAGAGATCAACCGGAGAACTAAAATGCGATAATTCTGCGGCAAGCCACTCGACGTAGGCGTCACTTGTTGCGTCAAAGTTATTTGGTAATGGTGAGCCGAAGCCGGGCGGTGAAAGTGTTTGAATGTCATCGGCGTCCAGAAGAGGAATGAGGTCGTTCCAGATTGCTGCGGTCTCTGGGT
Source organism: Dehalococcoidia bacterium (assembly GCA_029941115.1). Taxonomy (GTDB): domain Bacteria; phylum Chloroflexota; class Dehalococcoidia; order UBA2979; family UBA2979; genus UBA2979. The sequence goes on from JAPYRK010000006.1 coordinate 65,249, forward strand.
TGCCGTGTACTAGAACTAAAGTCATATATTGCCATCCAATGTAATAAACTACGCAAATAAATGCTAACTAATGCATTTACCACTTAATTGTATCGTCTAGGAGATTGCGTTATGACTTTTGCGATAAACCATATTCATTTGAAATCAAATTCACCCCGCGAGTGTGCCGACTGGTGGGTTAAGGCGTTCAACTTTCGTATACTCGGAGACACTATTCGTGACAGCGGAGATCAGTTTATCGCGTGCGAAAGCGAGAATGGCATCATGGTTAATATATCCGGGCCTCAGTCGACACAAACACTCACAACTGGTGACTACGGTGTAAAAGAAGGTCTTGAGCATTTTGGTTTGGATTCAGAGAATCTGGAATCAGACATCGACCGTTTGACCTTGCTTGGAGCAGAACTATTAGACGGACCAATCGAAATGGGTGCGATTAGGATTTGCTTCCTGAAGGCACCAGATAACGTTCGTATTGAGCTAATTCAGCGTGACTAGCTAGTGCTCTGTGGTAAAAATACCATCCGCGGCCAGCTCCGTTATTTCAGTTTCGGAAAAACCGGCATCAATTAAAACTTCGTAATTATGTTCTCCGACTAGGGGTGCTCTTCTACGTGGTGCCAAGTCAGCATCCTGAATGCTAAACGGAGTTGAAATTATTCGATATTCTTTTCCTGTGACGTCTTCAAGAGTTGTAATTGCTTCCTGTTCCAAGATCACTGGATCGGTTGCAATTTCAGAGAGCGATGCAGCCGGTGCCCAGATACATTCATTCTTGTCGAGGAGGGGCGCCCACTCGGATAGTGTTTTTGACTTGAACTCTGCCTGAAGTTCCGCAACTATTTCAGTACCGTGTTCGAGCATTCCTGCATTTGTGGTAAATCTTGAATCTGTTGACCAGTCTGAGCGTCCAAGCACTGCACATAGACGGGGCCAATGTCGAGGCACGTTATGCATTGTGAGCATTAGCCACCTTTTATCTTTTGTTTCGTACGCACTTCGTATTAACAGCCCGTGGGTTTGTCGATTGAATTGACTCGGGATGCTGTTAGGGAGATTCATTGCCAGTTGCATATCGGTAGCAATCGTCCACAAACCAGTTCGAAGAAGAGACACTTCGGCTCTCTGTGGTAATCCAGTTTGTTCTTTGAGTCGTAGTGCGGCAAGCGTTGCAGCAAGTAGATTCACACCTGTCGGATGGTCTCCCTGTCCAGGACGACTCTGCACTGCGGGTGCGCCGACTTCACCCATAAGTCCCATAACGCCTGATCGTGCCCAAAAGGCGGTGCTGTCGAAGCCAGGACGTTCGGAGTCTGTGCCACTGCCACTATACCCAACTAAATGGCCGTACACCAAAGTCGGCTGAATTTGTTTTAAGGTTTCGAAGTCTAGTCGATATTTTTCAGCTCGTTTCGATGTGAGGTTAGTAATAAAAATGTCAGCGCTCGCGATTAGTCGATGTAACACATCTTGTGCCGCCGTTTTTGTGAGGTCCAATGCGAGAGATTGCTTGCCGCGATTATCGACCTCAAAGACATAGTTTACTGGCGCGGATACATGGAGGTGAGCTCGATTTCCACGAAATGTGTCACCATCAGGAGGCTCTATCTTAATAACCGTTGCGCCCATATCTGCCATAAGTGCAGCGGCAGAAGGAGCAGCCAAAAAACTTGCAACTTCAATCACACGAATACCGTCTAAAGGGCCAACCATATTGCTCTTTGTACCATAGTCTTACTCTTGAGGGTAAGAATTTATTTGCGAGAAAGAATTGCTAGAGGAATTATTATGTCTGGACCACTGGATGGCATGCGCGTTCTCGAATTTACACAGCTGATAATGGGACCGCAGTGTTGTCAGTTACTGCGGGATCTTGGTTGCGATGTGATCAAGATTGAACATCCGGACGCACCGGATTCTTCAAGACGAATTCCGGCGTCTGAGTCTGAATCTGCCCCACCGGTATACCATGCTAACAATCGTGGTAAGCGAAGCCTTACAGTCAACTTCGGCAATCCCGAAGGATTGGAACTAGTACAGGCTCTCATAGCTGAGAGTGACGTCTTGGTGACGACGCTGCGACCACAAGCCCTAGATCGAGCAGGGCTGGGATATGAAGCCTGTCGCACCATTAATCCACGTTTGATATATGCAGTAGGTACTACCTACGGCCCGCAAGGTCCAGACAGTAATCGTCCGGGAAATGACCTAATGGCTCAAGCCGCAGGAGGTTTAGCCTGGAATACCGGAACACCGGAATCAGCTCAGGGGGCCGGTGCATTGGTGGCGGACACCATGGGCGGTATGACTTTGTTTGGGGCAATTGTTACGGCTCTTTATGCTCGTGAAAAGTCAGGTGTTGGTCAGATGGTCGAAACCTCTCTTCTGGGTGGGCAAATTTGGGCGCAATCTTCAGAGTTGATGGCGCACGTAATGGCCGGAAACCAACACGATCGATCTCAGCGTACATATCCGTGGTTGAGTTCAATATCACCTATAAGTATTTATCAAGCCAAGGATGGTTACGTAGCGTTATCAGGCGTCCCTAAAAGATGGGAGAAGTTTTGGAATGCTTTGGGTCGAGCTGATCTTGCGGCTAATGAAGTATTGCAGGCGGGCCTGGAGAGATTACGTCAAAATGATTTGATAACTAAGGCAATTTCTGAGATTTTTGTGAATATGAGTGCGCGTGATATTCACATCATTTTGGAAGAAGTTGATGCGGTTTGGGCACCAGTCAATGATTATGATCACGTGGTCACTAACCCGCAGGTGCTGGAGAGCGGTTATTTACGCCAGGCGAGTCACCCTGAATACGGTGACATGGTAACTATGGGCACACCGGTGCGCTATAGTGACGGAATTGACGAGCCGGCTGATCGGGCACCCGAGCTCGGCGAGAATACTGAAGAAATCTTGCTAGAGATTGGCTATAGCTGGGAGCAGATTGAGCTCCTAAAGAAAGAAGGAGCTCTTTAGATCGCCTGATCTGTATTTACGTGAGTTGGGACGTTTTCTTCCTCAAATATCATGTCTATTTCTTCACGAATTTCGGAAGTAAGTTCCCATTCAACTGCTGCGACATTCTCCTTAAGTTCCCATTCGTTACGAACGCCAACTAGTCCAACCGACACAGCCGGATGGCCAAGTGTCCAGGCAATTGCCATCTGGGCGACTGATTTATTGTTCCGTTCCGCAATCGTTTTCAGACGTTCAACCACTCGCAGTTCTTTGGCGAATTCTTCGGTCTGAAATAGGGGTAACTTGAACGCTATTCCGCTGCTTCGCCAGTCATTTTCTCCAAAACTAGTGTCGGGAGTAAAAGCTCCAGACAGCAAACCAAAGCCAAGCGTGCCATAAGCCATGAATCCAATGTTTTTGTCCAGACAGTGTGGCAGAACGGTAGATTCCATCCGACGATCGAACATGTGATAACCCACCTGATTTGCTGCCATGTGACCATATTGTTCGCACTCATCCATCATCTCTGGGGTAAAGTTAGACACACCATAATGTCTAATTTTGCCGGTCTGTTTCAGTTGTTCAAGTGCTCGGATGGTTTCTTCAAACGGAGTGTTGTGATCAGGCCAATGTATGAGTAGAAGGTCTAAATAGTCTGTGTTTAAACGACTGAGGCAGCCTTCTGCTCTGTCGATAACATGCTGAAACTGAGAGTTACGTCCTAAATTCTTTCCGTTTTCGTCATACGCGAAGCCAACTTTGCTGACTAGTAAGATATCTTTTCGTTTATTTCCTAATGCTTTGGACAAAAGCTCCTCAGAATGATATGGACCGTACACTTCTGCTGTGTCGAAAAGAGTAATACCGTGGTCTATTGCAGCGTGCACGGCATCAGCCGCTTCGTTTACATCTATGTCACCATAGGTGGTGGTAGCCATTTCCCAAGTTCCAAAACCGATCGGTGAAGAAAAGAGATCGCTGTCACCGAGTTGTCGTTGCTCCATCGTTAGTCCTTAATGTTTGTACTCGTTTGATAATGGTTGGACTGTACCATATACACATTAGGCGGACTGATTAACTGAGCCTACTTCGGCATTACGCTTGATATGGCAGCACTTCAAAGTTGGGTTAACTTGCATAACTTCAACACGGTTTTACAATATAAGTCCGTATAAAAGTAGTGAAGAACGATTTATTAAGGAAACTCATGGCTGAAGAGCATCAACGTCTTTTGGCAGGCCTTCGAATAATTGATGCTGGTCAAGTATTGGCCGGGCCATTTGTGTCTACGTTATTAGCAGATATGGGCGCAGAGGTTATTCGTGTAGAACTACCTGCACTCCGGCATGATACGGCGGCTCAGCAGAATTCAACGAGAGCTGGACTGCAGCGTAACAAAAAGTCAGTTTCTCTAGACTTGAGAAAACCTGAGGGCGCTGAATTGTTTAAGAAATTGGTCGCTAGTGCTGATGCTGTGGTTGAAAATTTCTCTCCAGGAACAATGGAGCGCTGGGGTATAGGGGAGGACGAGCTTGCAAAGGTGAATTCGCGACTAATTTTCGTACGAATTTCTGGGTTTGGTCAGACAGGCCCGTATCGTGACCGGACGTCTTATGACAGGATTGGTCAAGCGATAGGGGGGATGATTTATGTAACCGGTGAGGCAGATCAACCTCCAGTACATCCAGGATACATGATGGGTGATTTGGCTACGGGCACATATGGCGCGCTTGCTATTTTAGGGGCCGTATATCATCGAGACCACGAAAATTGCCAGGAAACACAGATTGTTGATTTGTCATTATACGAATCTATCCTGAGTTATTCAGGACCAATGGCGGCTGAATATAGTAGATCAGGCATTGTTCGGGAGCGAGCAGGTAACGTAAGATCCTGGTCTATTCCCGGGGATCAATTTTTGACCAAGGATGGAAAGTGGGTGTTGATTCTCGCTCTTAATCCACAAATATTTCAAAGACTTTGCGATGCGATGAGTATCCCAGATTTACCACAGGATCCAAAATTTTCGAATCACGCCAATCGATTTGCCAACGAAGTTGAACTCCATTCAATGATCCGAGAGTGGGTAAAAGATTTCGATTCAGTAGATTTATATAGTGTTCTAGATGAGTATCGAGTGCCGTATGGCCCGGTCTATAGTATTGCCGATATATTCGCCGACCCGCATATAGCTGCGCGGAAAAATTTGGTACAGGTAGACGATCCATTTGTTGGTCCCGTAACTGTACCCGCGCCATATCCGAATCTGTCTCATGCCGAGGGGAGAATATATAATCCTGCTCCACGAATAGGTGAGCACAATGATGAGATTTACAAGGAACTTTTAGGTCTCACTGAAACTGAGATAGATGAGCTTACGGACGTAGGTGCTATTTAGGTGTGAATTGAAGAACTATTATCTTGCTATAGTACAACTGCTAAAGGACACATTATGACATCAATAGAAAATAAAGCTGACACAAGTCGGTCTCTGTATATCAGCTACATGGCTAAAACGACTGATCATTATTTGTCAGAGGGATTTAATAACCCTTATCAGTGGGCTCGTTTCGAGGATGTTCCTTTCACTCCGCTTAAGAAACCACTCGTAGAGTCACGAGTTGCGCTTATTACCACCGCTGCCCCGTATCAGCCCGATAAGGGTGATCAGGGCCCAGGAGCACCGTACAACAACGATGCAAAATTTAAGCATATCTATACACACCCAAGTGAATCGATACCGGATGTCCGGATTTCGCATATTGGATATGACCGAAATAATGCCGAGATCGATGATCAGCGAGTATATTTTCCCTTAGAGCGATTGCATGAGGTACAGGCTACTGGTCGATTTGGATCATTGGGCCCACGACTATATGGTGCACCGACATTGCGGAGCCAGAGGATGACCAGCGAGCGCAACGCACCCGAAATTCTTTCGATGTGTCGCGATGATGAAATTGATGTTGCGCTCTTGGTTGCTGTCTGACCAGTTTGTCATCAGACCGTGAGTCTGTTAGCTAGGCACTTGGAAGAGAATGGTATTCCAACAGTTATAGTTGGTTGTGCCCGCGATATTGTAGAGCAGGTCGGTGTGCCGAGATTCGTATTCAATGACTTTCCACTCGGTCATCCGTGTGGCAAGCCACATGATGATGTTACTCAGAAGGGCATTCTGGAGTTAGCGTTCACGACGCTTGAGAATGCCTTTGTTCCCCGAACTACAGTGCAGAGTCCGTATCGATGGAGTAATGACGAGTCATGGAGAGATCGGTACATGAGGAAGAGCGATCACTGAGATTTCGCTCGGGGTGTAATGCGACAACTATGACTGAGACTCCAGTAGGGCGACAGGTTCAATTACCCGCTTCGGTTGCTGGTGTACTGTTGTTGTCCGAAATGCCCGGTTCAAAAAAATCGCTGGTTAACTGGCTAGCGGATGCGGAAGCTACGCAGATAAGCCTAATAGTAAATTTGGCTCAGGAGGAAGAGTTAGCCAGTATTTCTCCGGAGTACTTAAGGTACATTCAGAACAATGAAGGTATTGAGATACTGCGCTTTCCGATACCGGATTTTTCTGTGCCCGCTGATATGGCTGCGTTCCATATCTTTGTTGGGAAAGTTGTTGAGAGACTTCATTTAGGTCAACGCGTAGTCGTCCACTGCCGAGCTGGGATTGGCAGATCAGGGTTATTTGCGGCCTCCCTACTGACAAATTTAGAGATGCCCTCAGATGATGTGTTACTAAGAGTTCAAAGTGCCGGCGGAAGATTAGAGGCGGATGCACAGCGTAGCTTTGTTGAGGCATACGGAGAGCATCTCACAGGCGGTTCTTCCTACTAGTGGCTATAAAATCTGTGAGAGGAAGAGCTTAGTGCGATCTTCTTGAGCATTATTGAAGAAATGATCCGGTGTTCCTTCTTCAACAATTTCTCCCTCACTGAAGAATAAGAAGCGGTCTGCGACTTCGCGCGCAAAACCCATTTCGTGAGTCACTACAATCATTGTTATCCCTGACTCTGCAAGTTCTCGCATCACATCCAGAACTTCTTTGATCATTTCTGGGTCAAGTGCTGAGGTTGGCTCATCGAAAAGCATAATTTTTGGTTGCATCGCAAGTGCACGTGCGATTGCTACTCGTTGCTGTTGCCCACCAGAGAGTTGGGTAGGAAATTTGAGAGCTTGTTCAGGGATTCCTACTCGAGTTAGGCCAGCCATTGCTAACTCTTCAGCGTCCTGTTTAGGCATTTTTTTAACTTTTCGAGGTGCTAATGCGACGTTATCTAAAACAGTGAGGTGCGGAAAGAGGTTGAACTGTTGAAATACCATACCCACCTCAGACCGGATTTTCTGTAGATTACGGCTATCGTCATTAATCTCAATCCCGTTGACGACGATGACACCAGCCTCATGCTCTTCCAGTTGATTGATGCATCTGATAAAAGTTGACTTCCCTGAACCTGACGGGCCAAGCACAACGACTACTTCGCCCTCATTGATATCAGCTGAGACATTTTTCAGGGCTTGGAAGTTTCCGAACCATTTGTCAACATTCTCGGCGTGAATAATAACTTTGTTAGATTGATTTTCTGCCATAGGTCAGTCTCCTTGAGGATTAGCGTGTCCCTAATCCTAGATTTTCTTCTACTTTTTTGCTTAGGTTGGACATGGACCATGTCACGATCCAGAATAAGAATCCGACGAATACTAGAACTTCTAACGCCGTGCCAGTATAGGCGAGTTCGTTAAATGCTTTTCGACCAACCTCTAGGACATCAACAACACTAATCAAGTACACAAGAGTTGTGTCTTTGAAGAGTCCGATGTATTGGTTGATTAGGGATGGAAGAACAGCGCGAAGAGCCTGTGGGAGAAGGATCAATCGTAGCGTTTGCCAACCGTTAAAGCCAACTGAGTTAGCAGCTTCATACTGACCTTTTGGAATGGCTTGTAGACCTCCTCTAACAACTTCCGCTGTATAGGCCGCATTGAAGACAATCAAAATTATCATTGTTCGGATGATGACATCGGCCTCATTTAAACCGAACCAACTTGGTAGGATAAATGGGAGTACAAATCGCCCCATAAATAACCAAGCTATCAATGGTGCACCCCGCACTACTTCAATAATAGTGGTAGAGAGTATTCGTATAATTGGATAGCCTTCTTTTGTTCGACCAAGCGCGAGAACAACTGCTAGTGGCGTGCCGACCACTATTGCGATTGCAGCCAGTATGATATTTACAAATAGCCCCCCCCAATAATTGGTGCTAGGCGCATCACCGATGAACAGCAAGACAAGGATTACGGGGATTAGTAAAACCCAACCGAGTACTGCGATTCTTACAACTAAAGCGTTTAGGCTGACCTTTGTGTACGTGAAGTAACCCAAAGCGTAGCCGCAGAGACCGAGTAACAAACCAAAACCAAATTTTAGTGCATTTGAGTCAAATTCCAGAAATAAATAGCTGACTATTGCGGCAGCAATAAAGAGGCTGATCATCATTCTTCTGCCTGGCCTTAGCCAAAGTGCAGAACTTAGGCCAGCAAGACCAGCAAACATCCAGACTGTTGGCCAGATTCGCCACACATGTTCTTCAGGGTATCGTCCGATCATGAACGCTCTTCTTTTATCGCTAATTACTTGCCATTCAGCAGTCACTAAGAATTGGGCAATGGTAAAAAGAGCCCAGACCACTATCACTAGGCTCACCAGAGTAATGACTGTATGCAGTTTTGTTTTGAATAATTGAGACTTTGCATCCGAATCCTCGTAAATCATACGTATACGCTGCAGGAGAGAAATTTCAGAATTTGGCTGAGTATTATCAGACATAAATACCTCTATATACCTGAACGCTGAACATACCAGTTAAGGCCGTTCATTACGGATGAGATGAAGAGTGCCATTACCAGATAAATTACGAGTAGGGTAGTGAAAATTTCGAGACTGTGTCCCGCGTTATTAGAAATTGTTCTTGTCGCAAACACAACGTCAGAAAAACCGATCGCCACGGCGATACTAGTATTTTTTGTCATGTTGATATATTGATTGCCTAGGGGAGGAATCATGGTGCGTAAGGCCTGTGGCAGGATTATTAGTGTGAGTCGCTGGTAGGCAGATAGTCCGAGAGCTTTCGCAGCTTCAGCTTGCCCTGCGGGTAAGGATAAAATACTTCCCCGAACGATTTCTGAGATGAAAGAGGCTGTATAAAATCCGAGAGCAACCACGATTGCCAAAAACTCACCAGTGATTACCATTCCACCTTGATAGTTTTGAATTGCACCGCCGGCACCGCTCCTGATAATGTGAGGTGTTTGTCCCGTAAAGGGCGAATCCAAAAGGATATATGCCACCAGAGATATCAAGAGGAGTATTAATATTGGGTATCTATTAGTCCGCTGATTTCCACCAACATCATCCTGTCGTTTTTGGAGATACCGCCTGAGGAGAATAGCTCCCACGAGAGCAACGGCGCCAATAAAGAGCCAGACGCCTAAATTATCATGACCAACCAACCAGGGAATTGCGAAGCCTTTGTTGGAAACAATAATAAAATTTTGGAGTAGTTCTAAGCCAAAGAAATTAATATCTATTTGAATTGCGTTGGTAATAGCTGGAGTAGTTAGCCATATCACTACGTACCAGATATAAATCTGTAATAGTGCAGGAATATTTCGCAAAATTTCTACGTATAGTGTGCACGCCTTTCGAATCAAGTAGAAGTCAGATAATCGTCCTATTCCAACTAATAATCCCATGATGCTTGCAAAACCAATGAGCACTGACGCAAGCCGAATAGTGTTCCATGCACCGTTTAAGATCGCATCCATACGACTGTCATTACTATCGATATCAAATATGAGACCGTGCGAAAGCGCAATACCAGCTCGTGCATTTAGGAAGTCAAAGGTCAGAAATGGTGGACTAGACGTGAACGTAGGTGCGTGAACGTTCTCGAGATTTGAAATCTGGCCAGCTAGGCCAAGTCCGACAAAAACAACTACCAAAATAGCCGCGCCCTGAATGATTGCTCTCTTGTATGCTGAGCGATACCAGAAATTGGTGAGGGCATTCATTTCGAGATGAACCTGTCACTAGATGGTTAGTAGTTTACGAGAGTTATACCAAAACCTTTACATGTCTGGGTATTTAACCCAGACATGTAAAGCTTGTTTATGTTCGATGATTGGACGCCGATTCGTTTATATCGACGTCATATCACCTATCTAATTGGTGGCGAATAGATCAACCCACCATTAGTCCAAAGAGCGTTCAGTGAACCAGCCCTTTCTAGACCAAGTGGTGTGATGTTTCTCTCGTAGATTTCACCATAGTTACCGACCTGCTTAAGCACAGCCTGCAAAAATTGCGGACCGACTGCCAGACCCATATCTGTGACATCTCCACCGTCATAACCAACACCCAGCATCAATGCAACCGCTACGCTGTCGGGGTTAGCAATCTGAGCGTCAACATTTCCGCTAGTCACTCCGAGCTCTTCAGCCTGGAACGTACCGAAAGTTACCCAAGCGACGATATCAAACCACTCATCATCACCGTGTCGAGTCAAAGGACCGAGTGGCTCCTTGGACATAGTAACTGCCAAAATGCGGAGTGCATCTGGACCGTCTGGGTAGACACCTCTTCGTGAGGCTAGACCTGATTTATCAGTAGTCCATCCGTCACATCGTCCTGCAACAAAAGCTTCTTGTAGAAGATCTGTTGTTTCAAAGGTAAGTGCTGTGTATGTAAGACCACGCTCTAGGAATTGCGAAGCGAGGTTTAACTCAGTAGTTGTACCTTGGTTCACACATACAGTCGCGCCGTCCATATCTTCAAGCGTTTGGAACGGTGAGTCAGCCTTAACCATCATTCCCTGACCATCATAAAATGTTGGCGCTGCGAATGATTGCTTAAGATCAGAGTCTCTACTCAGTGTCCATGTGGTGTTTCGAATTAAGACATCGACTTCACCGCTTGCAAGTGTTTCGAATCGATTGGCACCAGTCGTTTCAACAAATTCAACTTTACTTGAATCACCAAAAACAGCTGCTGCAACTGCTCGACAGTAATCTGCATCAAAACCGGTATAGCTTCCATCAGCTTCAAGCTGACTGAAGCCAGGTAGTGACCCAGAAATACCGCATTTCAAAATACCGCGATCTTTTACTTTTTCAAGGGTGCTTTCACCACTTGCTGCTGAATCAGCGTTACTGCCACTTGTTGTATCTCCATCATCTGAAGAACAAGCGATTAGTGCTACTGACGCAAGAGCTAGCATTGATAACAGGAATCCCCGCCTTAGCCATGACATGCTCATGTGCTTTCCTTTCTCTTCCCATCTGTTACGTCGTTAACACTTTGTTAACGCTTGCCCGTAATTGTATATTCAGTCCTATTCTGGCGGTGAATCGTCAAGCTTAAAACATATACAAAGTTAATGCTGTTTTATGCACTCAATTTGAACGGATCAGGTCAGAAAGTGTTAAGAGGGACAAGTATCCCAGAGTTAGTTAAGTACGTTAGGCTAATTTTTTTCGACATGATCATGTTTCCAAATTGGGGCTTCGTTCACTTTTGCCGCGACAAGGGTAATTAGAAAAGTTGCGACCAAGATAATTGCAACCGACGGGCCGGTTGGTAAGTCGAAAATATAGGAGAGTACTATTCCCGCGATTGAACCGGAAATTGCAAATAGTTGAGTCACGATAATCGTACTACGAAGTGAATGACTTACTTGATTAGCGCTAGTGAAAGGGATGATTAGTAGCGCTGAAATAAGCACAATGCCCAATAGTTTTACTCCGGCGATTAAGGCGACCGAAGTGCCAACGAAAAGAAAGTACTTCGTTGCTCGTGCCCGCAACCCCAAGACTGAAGATAGTTCACGATGGATGGTAGTAAGCACTAGAGTTCGCCATTGATACTTAAACAAAATAAGCGCAGAAAAAAAGAAGCCAGTCAGCAGGTAGATATCTGGCCAAGTAATGCTAAGTATATTTCCAAAGAGGTACGAAAATAACTCTGGCTTATACCCAGGAGTTAATGACATTATTATTATTGCCGCGCTCATTCCACCAGCTAAGAAAACCCCTATAAGACTGTCATGGGTTACTAGACTCGAATCGTCTACCAAAGCTAGTATCGATCCGAGGACCACGGCAACGGCTGCTGCCCAAACAAGTGGTATTCCACCAAGAAGAATCCCTATTGCTATGCCAAGGAGTGACGCATGGGCAATTCCATCGGCCATAAAGCCAAGCTTGCGCGGCACGATGAAAGTGCCGAATAGGCCAAGCAGGCTTGCTAGCATTACGGAACCAAGCAATGCTCTTTGCATAAAGGGAATTTGAATAATCTCGATTATTAATTGCATTGCGACTTATCAACTAAATATTGTCGACATAGCAGTATCCGTCATGCGTATCAGTAGGATCTGGAGTCAATTTTTGAATTTGTCTGATTTTCACCTTAGAGATTGAATTCTTACAGATGCAACTGTTTGGCTGATCACAGATAAAGTTCTTGTTCAAGCAGATTACGTGATCGGCGTAGCTAGAAACCATTTGCCAATCATGCGTAATAATTACAATTGTTACGCCGCTATTTTTTATCTCTAAAATGACGTCAAGGATATGCTTTTCCCCTGAGTGATCCACATTTGATAGTGGCTCATCGAGGAAAAGTAATTCAGGATCGCGCGCAAGCTCGGCTGCAAGCAGCAGTTTTTGTTGCTGCCCACCTGACAATTGTGTAATGGGTCTGCCGGCATGGGTAAAGGGAAAATCAACACGGGCGAGTGTGTCTTCCACCTCCTCAGGAATAATATTTGCAGTGTATTTAAGGTATTCCGTTACTGTCATTTGTAGCTGTTTGGGGAAGTCGACTGATTGAGGCACATACCCAACTACAGCTCGAGAATTTGTGAGTATTTCAGAGTTGATAGAAATCTCCCCTGCGAGTTTTGGGAGGAGTCCTAAAATAGTTTTGACTAAGGTGGTTTTACCCGAGCCATTTTCACCGACTAGGAAGGTAAGTGAATGCCTCGGCACGCAGCAGGAAGCGTCACAGAGGATTTCTTTCGAGTCACGAATCACAGTAAGATTTTCGCACTCGACGATATTTTCTAGCGGTTGGCCGGTGATTGAAGGCATGATCTATTCTCCCTGAAATATATTCTAAATCAAAAAATCAGTCATATAACGTTGGCACGGGAATACTTTATGCATCGAGATCCTTTGTTATTTGGTCAGGGTTTCAAGCAGAGTGTTTATGTTGTATTCAAGTATCCCTTGATAGGTGTTACGTTCTGCGACGCCTCCTATTGGGTCCAACATAGCTATCTTCAAATCATGATCATCTGTAAATGCCTTCAAAGAGGTCGTTGCGAGTTGAGGTTCAGTAAACAGAGCTTTAGCAGAGCTATTCCTGACCACCTCTTCTAACCGTCTTAAATATTTTGGAGATGGCTCTTCAGCACCGGACGGCTCGTACACGCCAACAAGGTTTAGCTGAAAGGCTTCGGCAAAGTAAGACCATGAATCGTGTAAGGTGATAAAAGGAACCGTTTGTATCGGTTTGATGCGTTGAAAGAGATCTGATTCTAGCAAGACCATTTCTGTTTGAAATTGCCCGGCACGTCTTCGATAAGCTTCTGTATTTGGTGGATCCACCTTCGCAAGTTCAGCAGCAATTCGAGTTGCAATAATCACACCGTTTTTTGGTGCGAGCCAATAATGTGGGTTGTACCGATCATTGTCGTGATTATGATCACTCGTGAGCAAAGGGATACCCGTATATAGGGGTATTACTATTTCTGAATCCACCACCCAGTTATCTAAACCTTGACCGACCGCAAATATCAGTGCAGAGTTATCAACGATTTTTTGTACTGAAGGAGTCATATTAAATGTATGTGGCGATTCTCCTGGTTGTAGGATGAGTTTTACAACAACTGAGTCGCCCGCTATTTGCTGCAAGATGTCATATATCGGAAAAATTGTGGCTGACACAATCAATCGTTCTGATGGAGAAACCAAAACGTTTTCTGTGGCCGACATTTGAGCTGATGTTGAGGTATTTCCACACGACGTCAAAAGAATTACTACTGACAGAGTCAGGGCCATCAAACAACGGTTTCTTCGTGTGAGTCGCGGTATTGATCTCATCTGTGGTTGCACGTCGGACCTGTCTATTATTTGAGAAGCGTTCTCAATTTAGAAAATTTAATAGTCGTAAGAATAGTTTGTATTTTTTTAGTGCGCAACTATTTTGAGAATGATTCCTAAAAATCGGTCATTGAATGTAAGTTTAGTTCAGGAACTTATTTCGCTCAATCAAAGCGACTCTCCGGCTGCAGAAGATGGTAGTGGTCGCGGAGCGTATCAGTGTCGTAGGCCGACCGGAATATTCCACGCTGTTGGAGCAGCGGAATCACGTCGGCAACAAAAACGTCAAACATTTCTGGAAGTACCGGTGGCATCAAGTTAAACCCATCCGCAGCACCGTCGTTGACCCAGTCTTCCATCAGATCGGCAACCTGCTTGGGTGTGCCTGCAAACGTGAAGTGTCCCCTCGCGCCTGACAGCTTGAACAGCAATTCGCGTAAAGTCGGCCTCTGATTTCGAATCAGATCTATTATCAAACTGGGACGACTCACGGATCCTTGCAAATTCTTGGGATCCGGAAAATCTTCTGGCACTAAAGTTTTATCTAGCCCGATATGAGAGAGATCGATGCCACCAAAAGCGCCGGCCAATCTCTTTAGTCCGACCTCCTGATCGCCTAGCTCGTCCAATTCCTTCGCGTATCGCTTCGCTTTGGCTTCAGTTGAAGCAATTACAGGACTCAGCCCAGGCATAATTACACACTGATCTGCTGGCCGCCCCCGGGCGACGACACGAGCTTTAATGTCCCGATAGAAATCCTGCGCTGCAACTTTTTCCAAGACCGCAGTGAAAATTGCTTCGCCGTGCTTTGCGGCAAAAGCGCGTCCGGGTTCCGAGGATCCTGCCTGAACGAGTACAGGTCTTCCTTGTGGTCCCCTGGGCACAGTCAAAGGTCCTCGGACGTTATAGAAAGCCCCCCCATGATTGATTGGTTGTATACGGCCGGGCAAGGTGTATTGTCCGCGATCACGATCGTCGACTACCGCATCCTCCGCCCAACTATCCCAGAGGCCGTTTACGACCTTCATGAACTCATCAGCACGTTCATATCGTTCTTCAATACCCGCCTGTGGGTCAGCGCTGTAGTTGCTTGCAGCGTGACCCGATGCCGTGGTGACGATATTCCAGGCAATTCGCCCGTTGCTGATGTGATCGAGAGAAGCAAACTGTCGAGCCAGATTGTAGGGCGCAGAATATGTAGTTGAGGCAGTTCCTATAATGCCGATTTTCTTTGTAATGGCAGCTAGTGCTCCTGCTAGCGGGACTGGATCGAGCACTGCACGCGGCGTGTATTCGATATCAGAGCCTAATGACAAAATGTCGGATAGAAAAATGGAATCAAATGTGGCGGCCTCTGCTTTCTTAGCCAAATCCTCGTAGTAACGGAAGTCTGTTAGTAAAAAAGGAGTAGCGTTCTTATGCCGCCATGCCGCTTCGTGATGGCCACGACTGTGTATAAATAAGTTTAGGTGTACTTGTCGTTTCATCAATATTTCCTATTTTCGATCACTTAAACTATCAAACAAGCCAGACATCTATTTTATGGAAGACCAGTCAGTGGGTCGGCATAACTTGTTATTCTGGCTGGTAATCAGACCTTCGCTTTTGCTGAGGTATTTAGCCCAGTCGGGATCGGCATCTCTCACTCGTCGCCTTTCTTCTAAGTCAGCCAAACTTTCATAACCCCACATGTGTACGACTTGGTTCAGTGATCCGTGCTCGACCACAAAATATCCGATTGGGTCACCGACATATCGGCGCATTACAGGCAGCGCATATTCCTCGAACAAGTTTAAGTAGGCTTTCATTTTTCTGGGAACTATGTCATATGTACGGATGTCAACAATCATCACAAACTCTTACTCTATTTAGATTTATTAGTATCACCGAAGATCATAACTAATTAGTCACAGTTATATCACGATGTTTGAGATGGATTTTGATCATCTATATACTGGTATGGAAATTAAATGAAGGAGTTGCTATGACTAACTTTGATTTAGGACAAGTAAAAGCACTCACATGGGATGTCGGGGGAACAGTATTTGACTGGCATCACACTATTAAACGAGAAATAACTGTATTGGCTAAATCACAGTCGAAACAGATCGATGCCGCAGTGTTTGCTAACAAATGGCGATTTAAGATGTTTGAGCTTCTCCAGCCTGTTAGAAAAGGAGAAGCGACATGGAAGAATGCGGATGAACTTCATCTTGAAGCTCTAGATATTGTTTTGGATGAGCACGACTGGGCGATGACGCTTAGGCAGAGACAGGATTTGAACACTGTTTGGCATCGATTAGACGCGTGGCCTGACGCACCAGCAAATATAGAAAAACTAAGAAGCCGTTTTCAGGTAACCGTACTGACAGTTTTATCTTTGCAAATAGCTGTTTCAAGCTCAAAACACAATCAAATGTCATGGGATAACATATTTTCTTGTGAGTTTCTCGGACACTACAAGCCGGATCCGGAGGCATATCAAAAAGCTGCAGGTCTTTTGGGTTTGCGGCCTGATCAGGTAATGATGTGTGCGACGCATAAGAACGACTTAGATAGTGCAGCAGATGCGGGACTAAGAACGGCTTATGTACATGTACCTGATGAACATGACGCGGTTTCAAAACATTTTTTTGGCGCTGACGCCTCGGTTCAGATACCAACTGACGATCAATTCGATGTCGTAGCCAGAGATTTTTCGGAGTTGAGCGAAAAACTACTTGCGTGAATAGATTAAAGACAGTTCCTTGTTTTGGCTGTAGTGGCGAGGAATTGAGATTTGAAGATCTAACTGCTTCTATTTATGCAAATGCTCGTCAATTCGAAGGTACTGCTATCTACATATGTCACGGCGATAAACAAAAATTCTAGATAGATTTGCTGGTTTCACTAAGTTGCGGCGTTATTTGTCGGGGTAATTCACTCATCCTCCGACCCAGAGAGGAAAGAGATCGTTCAAAAAACCATGACATTCCGGAGTGTATGTCATCATTGAAAGGGTCTAGCCATGATTGATCGAGATGGCCCGGTCCAAAATAGGCCCCTAGTAATGATCCTGCGGTGGCTCCAAAGCTGTCAGTGTCAGCTCCTTGGCTAACTTGAATACAGATTCCATGTCCAGTATTTTCGGCAAATTTGAGTGTGTTTATTAACATTCCTGTTTCTTGATAGATACGGCAGTGCCCATAATCTCCATATTTATCATTTAGCTGATCGTATGCCTGCTCCCAAGAGCTTGAATTTCTTACCACCTCAAGACATGCAGAAACACGTTCATAGAATCGACTCTTTTGTGGTATATATTGAAGAGCGTTTTCAAAAATTTCTATTCGATCGTCGGTAACTTGGGCAATTGCTATAGCTGCGGCTATAAACATAGTTCCGTAAATACCAGTTCTATTATGAGTGAAGCTTGAGTCTTTCCACGCCATATTAGCGGCATTTTGTGGTCTACCAGGACAGGCGTATCCATAAGCATCTGCTCTTATCGCCGCCCCGCATAACTCATCTCCGGGGTTTAGAAAGTCATTAAATAGAGCTAGATGTCCAGGCCGTGCTTTAAAAGCGGTCCTAGGACCGACTCCACCCTTCTCTAGAAACGACTCCAAGGTAAACCGGTCAAGAGACTCCGTTCCTGCCCTTAGTAGGGTGGTTCTTTCTGGTCCGAATGTCGTATGAAAATTGAGATGTTTTAGCCATAGATCCTGTACGTCGGCGTGCGTGAAGGCAGGGCCATATTCTTCCAAAGTAAGCATTCCCATTATCGTGTAATTTATGTCGTCATCTGGAGCGACATACTGAATAAATTCTCGTGCTGTTTCTGAAAATGAATTATGAACACGCGGAAGGTATTGTTCGATGTCTTTAGAAACGTATTTGTCTAAAGGCCAATCGCCCATAGCCTCCAATGCACGTCGTATTTCATGACCAGTGAGACTCGTTTCTAGAGGTTTTCCTAAGACACAACCAGCGACCGATCCAAGAAACGCAGACTCTACTCGCTTTGCGCTTTCGTCCAAGTCTATATTTGCGATGGCACCAGTATTACGTTTTGAATCAGATTCACTCCAGATTTCTTCAATGTCATTGGGTTCCACATACGGCCAATTGAAGCGAATCGGCAGATCGGATAATTCGCCAGCAAACTCCAACAAGTCATCGTAACTGTCAGGTAACGATTCTAATTTTGAGATTAGGCCGTCAATCTCATGTCCCTGTTCTCCCTTATTTAAGACGACACCGTGGATTCGATTTTTTAAAGTATCTAGGCTAATTATCATGTGCTGCAATCTCCATTCTCATCACTCGATATTTTGCTCTTATGTGTGACGCTTTCTGAACGAGTGTGTAGATAATCTAGATTAGTGCATTCCCATAATAATCAGTCATGAATTAATAAGGTGGGTTAATACTCATTAGGGAAATTTAGCGACGTCGATTCACTACAACGAGGTTTTTTACGGGCTTTCTTCTTTCGGCCAGTCCGTTTTTTCAATCATCTCGTCGAATCTTTTTTTAGCAATCTTACGTTCAT
>JAPYRK010000007.1 GCA_029941115.1 Dehalococcoidia bacterium
AAATGGCACCATGGCATCCGTCAGATTCTTTGGCAATCATTAAGATGGTCAGTTCAAATAATCAGTGGGCGTCCAAATTAAAACATGCGCTCGTACTCCAGGAACTTGGCATTGATGGGTTATTACCGATGATCCCGAAAATCAATCTAGAAAGTTCCTTGATTACCCCCTCCGGTGCACGGTGGGCTCGAACCGAACATCCGTTTCTTACAGACATTGAGAGTGCGATGGGGCAGCCTGATGGTCCTATTAACTCAGGAGGTGGATCCAACTGCTGGGTGGTGGCTCCGTCGAAATCCGAAGCAGGTCATCCGCTGGTTGTGGGCGACCCTCACCTCGCTCTGACAACGCCCTCCCAGTGGTATGTGGTCCATATGGAGTGCCCAGAATTCGTGGCTGCTGGCCCGTGCAATCCCGGTTATCCAGGCCCGGTATTCTATGGACACAATACGTCCGTTGCGTGGTCAATGACTCACGCTCAAGGCGACAGATGGGACTTATACAAAGAGCATATCCGACAATCCTCCTCAGGCCCCGAGGTGGAATACCTTGAGAAATGGGAGCCTCTCACTAGTCATGAAGAGCGCTTCAATGTCGCAGGCGACGATGAAGTTGAAACTGAAATAGTGTGGGAAACACGCCATGGCCCCGTGATTTCCGGCGATCCAACCCACGACAGTGAAGTAGTCGCTGCCCGCTGGGGACTGGCCGAACCGACGCATGATACTCAAGCTATGTACGACATGCTGCGTGCCAAAACTGTTAGTGAAGCCAGAGAAGCTTTGCGCCTATACGACTCTGTGTCAGGAAACTATTGCTTTGCAGACACAGCTGGGGATATCGGATACCAATACACTGGCCGAATTCCCAAGCGAGATGCCTGGCTCTTGCCAGTTCCCGGATGGACCGACGAGTATGAATGGAACGGGCATATACCCAAAGATGAGCTTCCTACCGATGAAAATCCTTCGAACGGTTTTATCGTCACTGCTAATAATAAAACAACCACCGAGGACTACCCGTACTATTTAGGTTATACCGCTACCCGGTTTAGGGCGGATCGGCTCAGAGAGCTGCTGGACAACCAGGAATTGTTCTCAAAGGATGACATGAAGCTTTTCCAAGGGGACGTAACTAGCGTCCACGCACGGGAAATCAAAGAACTGATCTCGAAGTTGACACTGCACAGTCCTAATGCACGAACTCTGCAGGATCTCCTCACAAATTGGGATGGAACTCTTTCGGCAGATAGCTCAGGAGCGGTGATCTATGACGCTCTCTGCACGGAGCTGGGTGAGCTCACCGTGAACACATATTACTCGAGCGCTAAAGCTGTTTCGGCAAATACTGCTGCCGAGGTACGGAGAATACTCCTTGACGAGTTACGGGATAATTCAACTTTAATGCTTGGCAAGTTCGATAACTGGTCAGATGCCGTTGACGCTGCATTGATAACTTGCTGGAGTGCCTTGACCAAAGAGCTTGGCGCCGATCCAAATTCCTGGAGGTGGGAAAACATTCATAAAGTCATTTGGCGGCATAACCTTGGTCGAGATCCGGAGTGGGAAGAAATCTTCAATGCTGGAGTAGTGTCCGTACCGGGTGACGGGAATACGCCATTCAATACGATGATTGCTCCTGGCACGTTCGGGACCCATGGCGTTACGTATCGACAAATCTTTGACCTAGGAGATCTGAATGCCGCCGAAATATGCATCCCGCCTGGTAACTCTGGGCAACCCGGTTCCACTCATTACCGAGACAACTTAGATCGCTGGGTAGAAATCGAATATCACCCACTTTACGTTGACTGGGACGATATCAATGCCCACTCAGAGTATCGCCTAGATCTCTCGTGAATCCCCGCTATTTTTTCGTTCAAAGAACGGTCTCATCATTGTCCTGGGCTCATCCGTTTTATAGGCATCAGCGAAAGAGTCTATACCAGCGTTAATGCTCTCCTCCAGAGGGAGTTTTTCCCATTGTCGAATCAATCGCTTTTGTGAGCGAATGGCGATCGATCCTGAACTTGCAATAGCCTCAGCAATACGATCTGATTCCTGTGTCAATTGGTCGCAGGGTACTAATTGCTCAAGAAATCCCCAGTTATACGCTGTTTTGGCATCTATATTCTCACCAGTGAATATCAGGTAATTTGATTTTCCCCAGCCCATTAAGCGCGGTAAAAGTGCCGCCTCAATTACTGATGGAACGCCAACCCGTACTTCTGGCATTCCAAAAGTAGCATTTTCCGATCCGATTCTAAGATCACAAGCAGCTGCCAATTCCATACCAGCCCCTAGCGCATATCCGTCAATTTGCGCAATCACTGGAACAGGAAAGTTCCTCACTGCCATGAAAAGGTCATGCAAAGAACTAATGAATGTCCTCGCCGTCTGAGGATTCATGTTACTGAGTTCGACAATATCTGCCCCGCCCATAAAAGCTTTCGACCCTGCTCCAGCTAGAATGACCGCTCGAATACCTGAATCACCGGCAAGTGAATCAAAAGACGCTGACAGTTCATATATGCCATCGGAACTCAATGCATTCAATTTGTCTTGTCGGTCATAGGTCACGTTAACAATCTGTCCCGTTCCGGAGTTTCGCGTTTCTACATTAACTTTCACCACAGCACCTCCTAAAATTATACAGATTTTGCACAATGATCTAACAACCATATAAGCTGGACAGGTCATTAAATATTGCTCTCTTATCGTCAGTATACGGAATCAAACTTAATACACTTGGTATCGTAAAAACTCACGGATTTTCGGGCAGAAAGAATACTTGAGTTTGTCGAATTCAGCCTTACCGTAAGGTCCGGTTTGCACTGGGCCTAGCAGCGATGTTCACAATTACTGGTGAGCCTGCCGGTTCAGTTGAGGCCTATAAATTGGGATTTGCCTTCATTATGATCACGTCAATCACGGCGTGCGTGCTAGTTACACGGATTAGGACAAGTACGGTCTCATCTGTTCGATCCAGTGTTCAGATTACGTGGATTATCAGTCGCCACAAATTCGTCCACCGGTAGAACCTAGATATCCTCCATTTTAAGTGGCTCAGTGTTTTGACTCGTGCGGTAAACTTCTTGCTCAGTACCCTTAATTAGTGATATAAAATTTGAAGAGTGGAGGACAGTTGGTATGACATTAAATATGATCGTGTATGTCGCTCAGATGCTAACGGCGATCGCGACTTTGGCAGTCGCATTTGTACTCGTTTATCAACTTAGACTGCAACATTCCGAAGCCCAAAGGCAACTTGTGCTATCGATAAATGAACAAAGGCAATATCTTGCATTAGCTTTGGCACGTGATCCGGATTTATCTTCAATAAATTCTCGCGGAGGAGCTGACTACGGAGATCTAAATCAAAGCGAGCGAATCCGTTTTAATAGGATATTTCAAGCCGAAATGAATCTCAGTAATATCGCCCAAGAATATTCTGACCTATTACATGTTGATCCTGACCAGCAATTGAGAACAAACTTCGCACTTTTTCCCGGAAGACGAAAATTCTACAAAGAAGGCATTATTCGATTCACCCTACCCGCTCCATTTGTAGCAAAGGTGGACAGATATATAAGAGAAATCGAGCTAAAAGTTGGAGAGGACGGACAAGATTTATCTGTCCTGGATCCCGACAATGACACCCCATAAAAGGAATTGTTGAGCAATGAAGTCACGAGGTGGTAATATCTTGAACAAAGCAGACGCTTTGCAATCGTAAAATACCTGACATCGAGATTTTTTATTCATACAAGAAGGGCTTTCTCAGTGGCAGATCTACTGAAATATCTATCAGAGAAAAATATAGAAATCGGAGCACGAGTCCCTGATTTTTTACTTGTCGACGGAAGTGGTGAAAAATTGCGATTGAGCGACTTAAAAGGATCGCCAGCAGTACTCTATTTCTACCCTAAGGACAGTTCGTCAGGATGTACTGTCGAGGCATGTGAATTTCGCGATGTGTATCAAGATTTCAAGCAATTAGACTGCCCAGTCTACGGAATCAGTCCTGATGACCATGAAGCACACGACGCCTTTTCCAAGGAGCACGATCTTCCGTTCAATTTATGTGTCGACCCTGAAAAACGAATGATCGATGACTATGGAGTCATGGGACAATACCAATTGACCGAGCAGGAGTCACCAGGATTTAAGGCTAATGGGTGGCCAGTTGATGAGGAAGATCGCGTACTACTCCTCGTACGCTCAACATTCTTGATCGATAAAGACGGCCTGCTAATGCATAAATGGATGAATGTCAGCCCACTGGGTCATGCCTCAAGCGTACGTGACCAGCTCAAGAAATCATTCAAGTTCGATATCGCTTTCTAGTAAGAATACGATATATTCTCGTTCAAAAAACGATGGTCAATTAAGCAAGAATAGCGTTAAGATTTTCTCGCCACCCATTAAACCTAGAACGGAAAAAAACATGGTCTCCTTTCCAAAGGCAATTTCACTCGGTTTCTCTGGATATGTTGATTTTCGTGGTCGGTCCACCAGGGCCGAATACTGGTGGTGGTCACTTTTTGGTCTCATCGCACCGATTTTCGGAGTGCTGCTTGATCTCTCAATATTTGGTATCTTGGCCGATAATTGGAAAGCTGCAGATTGGAGCCTATTTCAAAATCTCATCTCGCTTGCGCTTTTCCTACCTGGGCTGGCCGTCACCGTTCGTCGGTTGCATGACATCAATAAAACTGGTTGGTGGATGCTTTGGTGGTGCCTAAGCTTCCTATCAGGTGGAATTTTACTGGGCGTAGGCTTAGCTCTCTTCTTCGTGACATTTAGTTTGCACAATCTCATTGCCGTGATGCTGGTTGGGTCGGCAGTAATTCTTTGGCTTGCGATAAGCGTGATCGGAATAATCTGGCTTTGTCGACCAAGCGACCTTGAGATAAATAAGCATGGGCCGCCGAATAGCCACCAAGTCCATGAGATAATTGCTTTTGATACTGAAACTAAGCGGCAAGATGCACCAGACGAGTCATCGAGACGATCCCGCTATAGCCGCAGACGAGAAGATTAACTAGTATCAACGATATAACCCAATAAGCTGACTTGGATAATCAATGGCTGATTCGAACTCTTCGTCAAACTTCAATGCCTTAGATCCTGAAGAACAACTCTTCAGAATGAGACACTCTGCCGCGCATATTCTGGCCGAAGCAGTCCTAGAAATGTTTCCCGATGCTAAGTACGCTATCGGACCGCCGGTGGACGATGGCTTTTACTATGATTTTGAGCTCTCAAGATCGCTAACTCCGGAAGACCTAGAAGTACTTCAAGAGCGAATGCTTCAGTCTGTCGGGGCAAATCTAACAATTACTGGAGAACAAATTCAGAAAGATCGTGCGCGAAAAATTTTTGAGAACCAACCATATAAGCTTGAGTTAATCGACGAAATAGAAGACGAGACAGTCGGTCATTTCAGGCACGGCAACTTTCAAGATCTTTGTCGTGGTGGGCATACCGAGACAACTGGTCAAGTTGGATCCTTCAAGTTAGATAGAATTGCTGGCGCCTACTGGCGTGGAGATGAAAATAACACCATGCTGCAGCGTGTATATGGGCTGCTATTCACAACACAAGATGAATTGGATGAGTACCAAGAGCTTCGCGAACAAGCCAGACAAAATGATCACAGACGGCTTGGGCGCGAGTTAGACCTCTTTTCAACACAGGAAGATTATGGCCCCGGCTTGATTTATTGGCACCCCAAAGGCGCTCGCCTCCGCATTGAAATTGAAGATGCCTGGAAAAAAGCTCACACTGAAGGGGGCTACGATCTCGTATTTACGCCACATATCGGACGATCAACCCTGTGGGAAACCAGCGGCCATTTGGACTTTTTCGCCGAAGGCATGTTTTCCCCAATGGACGTTGATGGAGATGACTATTATCTCAAACCGATGAATTGCCCTTTCCACATTCAAATCTACAAGAACACACTTAGATCATATCGGGAACTCCCCATGCGGTTAGCCGAGCTCGGGACGGTCTACCGCTATGAACGATCCGGAGTACTTCACGGCATGCTTCGGGTTCGTGGATTTACCCAAGATGACGCACATATCATCTGCACACCTGAACAATTAGATGACGAAGTCGATGGGGTGGTTAAGTTTGTCGTTGACTTACTCGGTTTATTTAATTTTCAGAATTTGTCAGCAACTCTCTCAACCCGACCAGTAAAAGCGGTCGGTGAATCGGCTCAATGGGACCGAGCAGAGATCACGTTGAAGGACGCCATCGAACGCGCCGGTCTCACCTATGACATTGAGGACGGAGGAGGTGCCTTCTACGGACCGAAGATCGATTTCCATCTTACCGATGCTCTCGGTCGCAAGTGGCAATGCTCAACCGTTCAATTTGATTTCAATCTTCCTGAACGATTCGATATGTCATATATAGGTGACGATGGTGAGTCACATCGACCGTTCATGGTTCATCGGGCGTTATTCGGTTCGATTGAAAGATTTATTGGTATTCTTATCGAACACTACGGAGGTGCTTTCCCGTTGTGGCTCGCGCCCATACAAGCAACCATCATACCTATTGCAGACAGGCACCTCGAACATGCCGAATTAGTAGCAGACCGGCTTAAGCAGGCCGGAATTCGACTAACGATTGACTCTGCAAAAGAGCGGATGGGAAATAAAATTCGGCGTGCGCAGCTACAAAAAATTCCATACATGTTGATTATCGGCGACCGTGAAGCCGAAGCTGATGCTGCATCTGTTCGTACTCGATCAGGCCACGATCTCGGCGAGATTATCACGGCGGATTTAGTTGATAAACTCACCTCGGAAATTAGCTCTGGTCAACAAAATCTTATTTGAATCAACCATGCGGCTTAGAGATGTTTCCGCTACGCTGATCTAGATGTTTAAACGCATATTAATCGCGAACCGTGGTGAGATTGCCCTCAGAGTCCAACGGACCTGTCGGGAACTCGGCATCGAAACAGTAGCTGTGTACTCTGAACCGGACAGAAATCTCCTCCATGTGCGTCAAGCTGACAGGGCCGTACACATAGGTGAGGGACCAGCGACTGAATCGTACTTAAATATTGAAAAAATAATAAATGCTGCTAAGGATTCAGATGCTGATGCTATACACCCAGGCTATGGATTCTTATCGGAAAATGCTGATTTCGCGAATGCATGTGTCGACGCAAATATTACCTTTATAGGTCCATCAGGTGATGCCATGAAGAATCTTGGGGATAAGATTTCCGCACGAAAAATTATGGAACACGCCAACGTCCCTATTGTTCCCGGCGCAAATGACGTAGACCCCGCCGATCTAACTGCAGCCGCAGCGTCCGCAGCTTGTGTTGGCTTTCCCTTGTTGGTTAAGGCCTCTGCCGGTGGTGGTGGGCGAGGCATCAGACTTGTCGAGAAACCAGAAGATTTAGAAAATGCAATGCGGTTGGCCTCATCCGAAGCATCGAGTTCATTTGGCAATGCGACCATATTCTTTGAGCACTTTGTATCGCCGGCCAGACACATTGAAGTACAAATAGTTGCAGATTCGCATGGCAATGTATCGGCCTTTGGCGAGAGAGAATGTTCTGTTCAACGGCGAAATCAAAAGGTCCTTGAAGAAGCTCCATCAATCGCTGTAACTCCGGAGATTCGAGAGAGGCTTTGTGCGGCCGCAATTGCTGCAGCCAAAGGTAGCGGGTACCAAAATGCTGGTACTGTGGAATTCTTGATGAATAACAATGGAGAGTTTTATTTTCTGGAAGTTAATGCCCGACTTCAGGTCGAACATCCGGTAACCGAGCTCGTCTACGGCGGAGTTGATTTGGTCGCTCTCCAGATTGCTGTTGCAGCCGGGGGCACTGTCTCAGACGGACTCGTCAACTCAGGTCCGATTGGTTGGGCTATCGAATGCAGGATTAACGGCGAAGATCCTTATGAAAATTTCCGTCCGTCCCTTGGCCTAATTGATTATGTTGAATACCCTAATGGTCCGGGTGTTCGTTTTGACTCAATGCTTTTTTCGGGATTAGATGTGCCAGTATTTTATGACTCTTTACTTGGTAAATTGATAGTCTGGGCGGAAACTCGAGATCTCGCAATTCAACGAATGCAACGAGCCCTCCAAGATTTAGTTATATCCGGTCCGCAAACAAATATTCCGTTTCATCGCGAACTGATGAAAAACCCGGATTTTCAAACCGGTGATATCCACACAAATTGGCTGGAAAATAGTTTCAATATGCCTGCAGAAACTAAGACAGAAAACGAAATCAATCTAGCATTAGCAGCTGCGGCAATAGCAAGTTTACTTAAGTCACAAAATGCCACAGGACAAACTATGTCGGTTAGCAGATTGTCTAAATGGACTAATGCAGCACGAAAAAATGGCACACAAGAAGTAGTAATATCGAGTGGAGAATCAGGATGGCGTCGCGGTATCCGTTAACAATTGACGATGTCAATTATATAGTTGAGGTAAATGTTGGTGACGAAGGTATTTTCGTGACCGTGGATGGTGGCGAACCCTTTAAGATCGACGTTACAACTTCCGGATTGCCAGGGTTGATGTCAATCATCCATAGTGAAAGCAACTGGCTTGGCTATGTCGTTCCTGAATCTGACGGTTGGCGAATCTCGCATAATAATAAGCAATTTTGGGTCATGGGTACGCAAGCCGCCAAAAAATCACGAAGTGGTGCAGGCTCTGAGGATCCACCTGGTAAGATCTCCGTGCCACTAGCCGGAGTTCTCACCGAAATACGTGTAGGCGTAGGAGATATCATTAAAAGTGGAGACACGGTCGCAGTCATCGAAGCTATGAAAATGCAAAATGAGATAAAGGCTCCGACAAACGGAATCATAACCGAAATACACCTAGAGTCGGGTGCGAGAGCCGAAAAAGGCGACATTGTTCTTGATTACGAAGTTTCAGAAAGTGAAGACCTTCCCTAACCGCAATGAAATGATAGAATAAGCGTCTGTCGAAATACAGGACTACCAGTAATTTATGTTGATTCTGTATACTTGTTCAGAGATTATTTGCTAGGAGGCAACCTATAGCGAAAGAACTTCGTATCAATGAAGAGATTCGTGCGCCAAATGTACGAGTAGTTCGCGAAGAAGAACAACTCGGAATCATGTCGGTGAATGAGGCTCAGGATTTAGCAGATAACGCTGATCTCGATCTAGTAGAGATTGCTCCTGCTGCGGACCCCCCCGTGGTGAAGATAATGAATTACGGAAAATGGAAGTATGCACAGAGTAAAAAAGAGCGCGAGGCTCGTAAAGGTTCTAAAACAGTAGAACTCCGAGAAGTACGAATGAGGGTCAAAATAGGCCAACACGACAAGGATTTTAAAGTACGTACCGCGAGAAAATTGTTAGCTGGAGGCGATAAGGTCAAGGTGTCGATCATTTTTAGAGCCAGAGAAATTACCCACCCTGAAGTTGGTGAAGAGCTCTTAAAGTGGTTTTATGAACAGGTAGATGATGTAGCAGAGCAAGAAAGAAAAGTAGGAATGGAAGGTCGATTCATGACTATGACACTCGACCCCA
Source organism: Dehalococcoidia bacterium (assembly GCA_029941115.1). Classification (GTDB taxonomy): domain Bacteria; phylum Chloroflexota; class Dehalococcoidia; order UBA2979; family UBA2979; genus UBA2979. Next base: position 9,560 of record JAPYRK010000007.1, read on the forward strand.
ATCGAAAAACCTCGGCTGCGAAAAAAGCTGAACCTGCTGTGGCCGAAGAGTTATAAATAACTAATCGATATTTTGAAATGGAGCATTTATTGTGCCAAAAATGAAGACACATAAAGGAACCGCCAAGCGAGTTCGTATAACCGGAAGCGGTAAATTAATACTCCGAACACGCAACCCAAAACGAAACAAGCGATCGCGGTCAAAGCTCTACCAGAATTTAAGTGATGTTGGAGCACATTCGACTGTGGCTAGAGCAATTCGAAAGAATCTCCCGTACGCATAGCAACAATTGATAAAACTGAATAGCCAGACAATAAGGATTTAAAGATGCCAAGAGTGCGTTCACGGGTACAAACACGACGACGTCATAAGAAAGTAATGCTCTATACAAAGGGCCACCGTGGTAAAAGACGTACAAATTATAAAGTTGCTCATCAAAGCATGATCCACGCGTTACGCTACGCGACCGACCACAGGCGTGAACGAAGGCGCGACTTCAGACGGCTCTGGATTGTGCGTATTAACGCAGCTGCAAGAGAGAATGGCCTGACGTATGGTCGCCTAATTAACGGGTTATCATTAGCAGGAATTGATCTTGACAGAAAATCGCTTTCCGAACTAGCCATTGTAGATCCAGGCGCGTTTACGGCTATTTGCCATCAGGCGAGAGATGCGCTTGAAAACAAGGCTGCATAACCGTTTCTGAAAGCAGCGAGAGTTTGTTGGGTTAGACTTAAGTGAACGTATCTAAAGCAATACATGAACGAAGAAGCGTTAAAACTTTTTCCCAAAAACGTCAACCTACCCGGGATTTGATAGAAAAAATCATTGAGTCTGCCACGTGGGCCCCTACCCACCATCTGAACCAGGCATGGCGATTCGACGTATTTAAAGGCGACGGATTACTCAAGCTTGCTCAACTAGATGCTGAAATACATCTAGATGAGCTTCCCGCAGATGCCGTTGAAACCTCTAAGACTGCAATTATTCGCCAGCGTAGCGCAAAGATGATGCAGTACCCGATCGTCATCATGGTGAGCATTCCAAAGCTCCATGGTCGTAAAAGCGCTTATATTGAAGAAATAGCCGCCGGTGCAGCTGCCATTCAAAATATGCTGTTGGCGGCACATGAGGAGGGGCTTGTTACCTTCTGGACAACAGGTAAACTAGCACGCAGTAAGAAAACAAAAATCTTTCTAGATTTGGCGAAAAATGAAGAGATAATTGGCGTTATTCGTGTTGGGTACCCTGAGTCCGAAAAAACGCATAAAAAATGGCGTGAAAAGCGTGAGCCGGTGACAAACAAATTGAACTGGCACGAAGCGTGATGGTAGAATAAGCCGGATTTCGTCTTGATGTTAATCAATCGTTCACGAAAGGATTACAATTCTACTTATGGACTTTAATAAGAGATCTAGGTTCTCGATCAATACCAGAGATGGCGTTGTTCATTTTGACGGGCGAGTCGTCTCTGTTGGTGAAATATTAGCAAATCGAGTCTTATGGCTGTCGGGAACTAGCATGGTCATGGGTCTGTTTTTGACTGTGATATTTATTGGTATTCCAATCCTAGGCGCTGGTCTGATTGGTCTGGCCACCTCTCGTATTCTTAGAAAAACTCGTATCGGGTCACAGGAAGAACAATTCGATCTTTCAATGATTCGAGGAATCAGTGTTATAGATCCCAAACGATGGCCATTTGGAAGATTAACGCTGGACGTAATTGAGTCAAACGGCCCAGCCCAGCGAGAGTTTATATTCCCATGGCATCAAAAAGAAGAAGCACATAAGCTGAAACAACAGATAGAAGATGCTTTACCAAATCGAATATACCAAGACTAGGCAATATAGCCAATAATCAGGAATACAAATGCTCGTTTCATTAAAATGGCTGCGCGAATATATAGATCTGCCGAGTGAATTGGACATCTCAGAACTTGCCGAGTTATTAACAAGTGCATCAGCAGAAGTTGAGGGGATCGAATACCGAGGAAGCGACTGGGACGACTTGATTCAAGTCGGTCATGTCAATGATGTTTCCCCGCACCCGAACGCCGACAAGTTACGTCTAGCTACCGTAAATTATGGATCAGATGAGCCGCTAACAGTAGTTTGTGGCGCTCCGAACCTGGAACGTGGTCAACGAATCGCATTTGCACAAGCGGGTGCGGTAGTAAAAAACACGAAGACAGGCCAAGACGTCAAGTTAAAACGCGCGAAAATTCGAGGTATTGAAAGTTCTGGAATGGTTCTTTCTGAGGCAGAGTTGGGTCTGTCTGACTCTCATGACGGAATCCTTGTGCTGGATGAAACCGCTCCTGTCGGTGCGAAACTTTCGGATCACCTCGGAGACATCATACTAGATGTTCATATTTGGCCGAATCGACCCGACATGATGTCAATGGTTGGTATTGCACGTGAATTGGCGGCAATTCTCAAGATTGATTTGGTCAGCCCGAGTGTAAGTGAGGTGGAGATTCACGACGAAACCGCTGCAGCTCCGAAAATACGTATAGCAAACGACCTTGAATGCCAGCGATATACAGGCATTGTCATAACTAATCTTAGTACTGCCACTTCCCCAAAATGGATGCAGGAACGTCTCCAAGCAGCAGGTATGCGACCTATCAACTCTATCGTTGACGTCACGAATTATGTCATGCTCGAGATAGGGCAACCTCTGCATGCTTTTGACTTCGACAAATTAACAACGGTAATTGAGGTGCGACGTGCATCGTCGCATGAAACAATAACGACCATTGACTCAATCGACAGAACTCTCTCAACTGACTCTCTAGTGATTTCGAATGAATCTAGGCCGATTGCTCTCGCCGGTGTAATGGGAGGGATAGAAACTGAAGTGAGCGATGAGACGAAGTCTATATTCCTCGAAGCGGCCAATTTCAATCCAGTTCGTGTTCGGCGCACTGCCCAGGCATTTAATTTGCACTCCGAAGCATCTCGTAGATTTGAGCGGGGCCTTTCTCCGGAACTAACCAAGCTCGCAATAAAACGCGCTCTGGACCTATATGTCAATTACTGTGGTGGACTTCAGGCAAGCGTATTGACTGATCTCTATCGCCAACCTGCTGAAAGCGTGACCATCACCTTCTCGTCAGCGAAAATACAATCGATTTTAGGTATGCCGCTCTTGGACGAGCAAATATTAGAGATTCTTAAAGCCTTAGGGTATGAGTTCACTAAAAGCGAGGAGCTCTATTCGGTAACTTCACCCGCGTGGCGAACTGACGTTTCTCGTATCGAAGATGTGGCAGAGGATATTGTTAGATTAGTCGGTTACGAAAAATTACCGGCACAACCAATCGCGGCACCTATTCCTGCCTGGGAGCCCAATCCGGTCAAGACGAGAGATAAAGTTGTAGATGCATTTGTTCAGGCTGGCTGCCAGGAAGTAATAACCTATTCGCTAACGACAGTAGAACAACTCATAAAAATCATGCCGGAACATCTGATTAACGCGAATCCTCCCGTGGCTCTTCAAAATCCGTTATCGTTGGAACGGTCGGTGCTGCGGCCATCACTCCGGCATTCAATTCTCGAAACCGTTGCTAAGCAGGTTAAAGATGGCTCCAAACAAATAGTCATTTTTGAGATTGCTCGAGTATTTCTGTCAAATGATGGTAGCCTCCCAGTCGAAAAAGAGATGGTTTGTGGTGCAGTTACTGGTTACCAAACCGACAGGTGGAATCAAGCTACTCCCGAAGCCTTAAATTTTTTCGACGCAAAAGGCCTAGTCGATTCAGCAATAAGTGTTTTGCGCTTAGATAATATATATGAAACCCAAGTAGAACCTATCGTGAGCGATTTAAAATTTGGAATGACCAGTCAAGCTTCCATTATCAAATCTCGCGAACTTCCAATTGGTGTAATCGGTGACATGGAGCTAGAGGTGCTTTCCACATTTGGAATCGACACCCCTGTCACATTATTCGAATTTGATCTACGTATGATTCTAGAAGCACTAAATGAAAAAACTTCGATCAAAATCCCTGCTAATACACCTTCGCTGCAGCAAGATATATCACTCGTGCTAGAAGAATCGCGCTCAGCCGGCCAGGTAATGGACATAATTAATACATCTCCGCTTGTTACCAAGGCAGCCATCGTTGATATTTATCGTGGCAAACCCTTCAAAGCAACCCAGAAATCTATTTCCATCCGGATAGACTGGCAAGCTCCCAATAAAACACTCACCAGTAAAGAAGTAAGTGCGCTGCTGTCTCGTCTGCTCGCTCGCCTAGAAAAGGAGACCGGCGCGATCATGCGCACATAACCCCGACTAATACATCCCTTCCTTTTTAACGTACGAATTCTACCGGCGCAGGCACAATTACAAAACGAGTGTAACTAGGAGCTCCTAGCTCTCCCCGAGCAAAAGAAGATACTTTTTGGCTGCCAGCGGCAGCACAAATCCATAAGCAAGATCAACAATCTTCAAAACGATAGACCTTTAATAACTAAGGTATTAAGGCCTATCATAAACTATTCAACAAGAGGCCGATTCATCGCGAAACGTGGACCGTCTAACTCATTGCACTTATGCGATAATTAATGGAATTCTCATCTCCGAGTCAGTAAGTCCACTGTGATGTGATTTCATTTTTAAAAAGCTACGATGGCCGGGAAATCCAGAAAATCGCAACGCAGCCGACCCTTTTGAGATAGACACAAAATCACCAATATCAAAATTTGGCGCTACGCCGTAGCTATCTGATCCAAATAATTCCAATTCAAGGGCTTCGGATGCGCCAATGATAAAAAACCATTCACCATAGACTGCCTGAAATAGCGAAATAAAAGTATGTTCGGCTCCAGGGATTACTTTCCAATAATGCACTCGCATATCGCCAAACGGTGGTTCACGTAAAAGATGAGTTATATCTGATTCGAGGTCTAAAGATAGGTGTGGGTTGATTTCCAAATGACCATGGTCTGCAGTAAGTATAATTTTATAACTCGTGTTCATTGAATCAAGTTCTGACTGTATCCGGTCAAGCTGCTCGTCAAGTTCAATTACGGAGCGTTGTACCTCGATAGATAATCCTTTTTTATGAGCTATTGAATCTGGATGGGTTGTGTAAAAATAAGTAAAGCCATTGACCCTAGCACCAGCAACAATCTCCCTGATTAAGCCAGCTACCTCGTCAATACGCTCATAGCCGATCTTTCGGCCATTAGTGAACGCATGATCTGAAAATCGACTATTCACGATGTCAGATGGCATTAAGTAGAAAATACTTCTAGCCGTGGATTCAAAAATTGATTTCCATGAATATAATTCTCGATCAGCTTCATAAAATTCACTTAGTGGCTGGCGAGTCTGGGCTAGTTCATTATGGAAAACTGTCACGGGAGCCATAACTGAATCAAGCCACACCCACCAGCCATTAACGCCGTGAGCTATCGGTGGGAGGCCTGATGCGATGGTAGTAATCCCCACCGGCGTCGTAGACGGGAAAACAGCCAACAGATCCTGCTTTAGATGAGACTTAAGCCACCCGCCGTCAGGGGCGTATCGACTCAACGTTTCCGATCCTAAGCCGTCAGCAAGAACAAAAATTACATGATCAGCTGTGGTTCCGAGATCAACTGAGCTTTCATTAAGGACAAGTGTCTTCGTGTCAATTAGCCGCGCAACGCTTGTCATAAGTTCAGTCAGTCCGGGTTCGGATCCTGGTCGTAGTAAATCACCAGAATTAAAAGATTGCTGAAGATCTCTAATATCGGTCATGACTCGTATAGCTTATCGCAGGAGATAAAGATTCGATAAGATAGACACAGAGAGTGGCTTTCAACTTAAATTAAGGACTAAACAGGTAAGCGTGCTCACAACTCCATTAATGGTGGCAACATCCTCTGTTATAGCTCGGCCCAGCTCATCGAGAGATGAAGCTTCTAACTGAACAATGACATCATACTGGCCAGTGACAGTGTCGACCGAAAGTATTTTGCAATGTTCGGTTTCAATTCGCTTGAGGCCTTTCGTAACACCACGTGCTGCTCCGACCTCGGTTCCTACTAAAACATATCCACGCATCGTAGTCCTTCTCCAATTTAATGAATACTAAGCCTATATCAATAATATGCTATTAGTCGAAGGTTGATTTAGACTAATAGCATGCTTGAAGCAAATCCTATCGCCGAACTCAAGACTACAACAGATCAGGCCAGACTACGACTTGGTTCACTCGAAAATCTCGAGGATTTAGAAAACTGGCGTCTCGAAATATTAGGACGGCAAGGTCTGCTCACCAACCTTATGAAAGGTATTGGAAATCTCCCCAACGAACTGCGCAAGGAATTCGGACAAATCGCCAACCAAGAACGGCGTGATCTGGAGAAAGTCTACGAGAATAGATTATTAGATCTAAAAAATACACCCGAAAATATGGGTGGTGTCGACGTATCTCTTCCAGGGCGCATGCCCATTCAGGGTGGACTACACCCGATTACTCAAGTACGTAGACAAATACTTGACGTATTCACGAGGCTAGGCTTCACGACGATCGAAGGACCTGAAGTCGAAACAGATAGTTATAACTTCGGTAAGCTAAGAATTCCGCCAGATCACCCAGCCAGAGATATGTGGGATACGTTCTGGCTGGACGGAAGCCATCTTGACGAAAAGATACTCCTACGAACTCATACTAGCCCGATGCAGATTCGGTATATGGAATCACATCCAGAACCACCCATACGAATCGCTGTGCCTGGCCGTTGTTACAGATATGAGTCGACCGATGCAACTCATGAATGGATGCTTGAGCAAGTCGAACTGCTGGCAATTGATCGTGGCATCACGCTTGCTAATCTAAAAGGCACACTCCAAGAGTGGGCGCGCCAAATGTTTGGCGCCGATCGCAAAATAATGATGCGTCATTCATACTTCCCATTTGTCGAACCAGGTGTCGAGGTGGCAATCGACTGTTTTGATTGTGATGGCTCTGATAAGTCATGTGGAATTTGTCGTGGCTCGGGTTGGCTAGAATTATTAGGCGCTGGAATGGTTCACCCCGAGATAATTGCTCAAGCAGGCTACGATCCAAACGAATACAGTGGATTTGCTGCTGGTATGGGAGTCGAACGAGTCGCGATGGTCCTCCAAGGTGTCACTGATATCCGCCATTATCACGACAACCGGCACTCCTTCCTCTCTCAATTTTAGAAAAATGGTTACAATTTTAGATCAAGAGGCGTGACCCATGGGAAAAAATTATAAAGATAAGCCGAATATAGAGGATGAAATTAACGAATTGCTTGGGAAATTAAATAATTTCCCAAAGGAGCAAACCGTTTCCGCTAGTACGGCACGGTTTCGTAATCTCGTACAGCAATTAGTGCAGTTTTTTCAACCAATAGTCAGGCCCGCATCAAACATAATTGCAAGAATTACCATGTCGAATCTAGCTGCTCTTGCTTCAGTCTTAATTCTTACCAGTTTTTTCCTCAGAAGAATCATTCCGCTTGCAATTTGGGGAGTCCCATTCGGGCTTGCATTTCTAATTGCTGCATTCGGCATGCTCGTATTTGGAACCCGTGGGGATAGCCTTGTGGAACAAAATTGGCGAGGAAAATCTATACAGTTCCGCCAGCAGTCTAGACTCAAGCGATTCTTCACATACATGAGATCTCGACTTTCAAAATGAACAAGACTTCAGATAGACAGACGGTAGTAGTATTAGATATAGGGTGGTAAGTTAGGCAAGGACAATGTCGTTCGCTTTGAGCATTAGGCCCATTGGCGTGATGGTACGTCTCACTTTAGGCACATTTATTATCTTGACAAGTGCATGCTCAATATTGGCCCCCAAAGACTCTGAGCAAATAGAGGCGACCGCCACAGAATTCCCAGTGTATACCACGACGGCTCCAGCTCCGGCAACGGCAACTCCATTCAACTCTCCGGTAATATCTATTGCTCCATCTAAAGCAACTGAAACGCAGACTCCGGACACACCTAACCCTCAGTCAAAGCCAGATCTCGTGCCCGGCACCTATAGAGTAGAAGCTGGTGATACGCTGAGCGGGATATCTGAAAAATTCCAGATAACAATTGACGAAATCAGGAAATTAAATCCCGAGCAAATAGACGACAATATCTTCGTAGGGCAAATACTAACCATTAGACCATTAGTATCGCCAACAATGTCCGCTGCGACTGCATCACCAACGGCTTATACAGCCCCCACACCTAGCGAAGTAACCGACTTGTATCTTGTCAAGGCTGGCGACGCAGCCATACTAATAGCAGAAGATTATGGGATAACATTTGAGGATCTCCAAGCCCTTAATCCTGAGGTTGATCTGAGTACAATATTTATAGGACAGGCGTTAAACGTACCGAAATAGGTCCGAGAATTTCATAATTCTCTGGTTAAACCGATCAAGGCAGTGGCGGTCTGGCGACTTCTCCGAGATACTCTTCTTAGTTAGTAAAATAGTTCTATTTAAAGTAATTGATACTGCGAAGGGATTTGCTCGTGAGTGAAAACAGCCTCGAACGTTTAAATGAAATTAAGACGAGCGCGCATCTTGGTGGCGGGCAGGACCGTATTGATAAACAGCACGCGACAGGAAAATTGACCGCACGAGAGCGATTAGACTTGCTTCTTGATCCTGGATCATTTGTTGAAATTGACTCTCTGGCGGTCGATTACGGCGTCACAGATGAGTCGTTCTATGGCGACGCTGTAGTTACAGGTTGGGGACAGATTGAAGGCCGATCTGTCGCAGTTTTCTCTCAAGACTTCACAGTTTTCGGTGGATCACTTGGTGAAGTAATGGGAGCAAAAATTTGCAAGATCATGGATTTAGCAACCAAAACTGGTGTCCCTATTATTGGAGTAAATGACGGTGCGGGCGCTCGAATACAAGAGGGTGTCTCTGGATTAGCTGGATATGGGGATATTTTCTATCGAAATGTACAAGCAAGTGGCGTTATTCCGCAGATTTCAATAATTGCTGGACCATGTGCCGGAGGAGCTGTCTATTCCCCGGCTCTCACAGATTTCATATTCATGGTGGAAGAAAATTCTTATATGTTTCTGACTGGCCCAGACGTTGTTTTGGCGGCGACCGGTGAAGAAACAACTGCTGAAGAACTGGGAGGTGCCAGCTCCCACACAGCAAAGAGCGGCGTGGCTCATTTTTCAGCCGCAACTGAAGAGGATCTAATTCTGGATGTCCGTGCCTTGCTTTCTTATCTACCCTCGAACAATTTAGATGATGCTCCCTTCGAGTCAAGCACTGATCCTGTTGATAGAGAGCTGACAGACATCAGGGACATCGTTCCAGAAGATGCTGATAAGCCTTACGATATCCGAGACGTCATCGACCGGATCGTTGACAAAGGCACTTTTCTTGAAACCCATGAACGTTTTGCGCCAAACATAGTAGTCGGATTCGCGCGAGTTGAAGGCAAGGCAATCGGAATAGTTGGCAATCAACCGCTTTATCTAGCAGGAGTTCTTGACATTGACTCGTCGCGAAAGGCAGCGCGTTTCGTTCAATTTTGCGATTCGTTTAACCTGCCGGTCGTGACACTAGTAGATGTTCCCGGATATTTACCGGGCGTATCACAAGAATATGGTGGGATAATTGGACACGGGGCGAAGCTGGTTTATTCGTATGCCGCCGCGACAGTCCCAAAAGTAACTCTCATACTCAGAAAAGGTTTCGGGGGTGCGTATGATGCTATGGGCTCAAAGCATTTGGGCGCAGATATTAATTTTGCGTGGGCCGGCTCAGCCATCGCAGTTATGGCCGGGACGCAAGCAGTCAATATAATCAATCGACGCGAGCTAGCGAGCGCCGATAACGAAGATGAAACACGTGCCGAATTAGTTCAACAATATAAGGATAAATTGGAACATCCATACATTGCTGCCGGACGCGGCTACATCGATGACGTTATCGATCCACGTGAGAGCCGCTTAAAAATAGCTCAAGCTCTTCGTGTGCTTGAGACTAAGTCAGAGAAGGGGCTTTCCAAGAAGCACGGTAATATTCCTCTATAATCACTCTAGTTTGGTGGGCGAGGACTGAAAACAACAAAGTAAAATGGCGTAGCGCTATACTTTTGTGGTTTGCTTAAAAGAAATATTTTGTCGAAGCCACAAAGAGTGTATTACATAAAATATAAACAACACTTCAGCACAGAGGAACAATCATATGTCAAAAATTCCAGTCAAGAACCCAGTAGTTGAACTCGATGGCGATGAGATGGCTAGAATCATGTGGGGATTCATTCGAGAAAAACTAATACTGCCATATCTAGACGTGAATTTGGAATATTACGACCTCAGTATTGAAAAAAGAGATGAAACAGACGATCAAATTACCATTGATTCTGCAAATGCCATTAAGCGGCACGGAGTTGGGGTGAAATGTGCCACCATCACGGCGGATGAGGACCGAGTAGAAGAATTTGGTCTTAAAGAAATGTGGAAATCACCGAATGGAACCATCAGAAATATTCTTGATGGTACAGTTTTTAGAGAACCAGTTATCTGCTCTAACATCCCGCGAATTGTGCCCAATTGGGAACAACCGATAATTGTTGGTCGACATGCTCATGGAGACCAGTATCGGGCAACTGATTTTCTCATCCCAGGTCCTGGAAAAGTAACTATGATATTCGAACCTGCCGATGGAGGTGATTCGATTATTCGGGAAGTCAACCAATTCGATTCCAGTGGAATCACAATGGGGATGTACAACACAGATGAATCAATTCGAGGCTTTGCCCGAGCTTGTATGCGATATGCATTAGAACGAAAATTTCCGCTCTGGCTATCCACAAAAAACACTATCCTAAAGCGCTATGATGGTCGATTTCGTGATCTATTCCAAGAAGAATACGCGAAGAACTTTCAGACAGACTTTGAAGCTGCTGGAATCGAATATGAGCACCGATTAATTGATGACGTGGTGGCCCAAGTTATGAAGGGCTCTGGAGGACTTGTGTGGGCATGTAAGAATTACGATGGAGATGTTCAATCTGATGCCGTAGCACAAGGATTTGGCTCACTTGGATTAATGACTTCCGTATTGCTTACTCCCGATGGCGATACCGTCGAAGCAGAAGCTGCTCATGGAACGGTCACTAGGCACTACAGGCAGCATCAAGCTGGACAAGCGACATCAACCAATCCAATTGCTTCAATCTTTGCATGGACAAGAGGCTTAGCTCATCGTGCGAAACTAGATGACAATAGTGACCTCGCAGCTTTTGCGGATACCCTTGAGAAGGTTTGTATCACGGCTGTAGAGTCAGGTGAAATGACGAAAGATCTTTCACTAATCGTTGGCGGAGATCAGAAGTTTTTGACGACTGAGGGTTTCCTCTCAGCCATCGACGTTAGACTTCAAGCAGAGATGGCAGCTAAGTAAAGTTATCTAACATCGAATAAACACCAGCAAAGTTCGAGTAGTGATTCCTTCTTTCTGGACGCATGAAGTGGTATTGGAGATATAAATATGACTATGAAAAAAGTTACTATCGTGGGAGCGGGCAACACCGGAGCAACGATGGCCCAAATTCTTGCGGCGACCGGTATTGCTGACGTTGTTCTGTTGGATATTGTGGAAGGCTTGCCGCAAGGCAAGGCTTTAGACATAGCAGAGTCCCAACCTTGGACTGGATCCTCAAGCAAAATTCTAGGGACAAATAACTGGGCTGACTCGGCTGACTCAAATATACTAGTTGTAACTTCAGGTGTCGCCCGAAAACCCGGTATGACTCGCGAAGATCTTCTTGGAACAAATGCGGGGATTGTCCGTTCCGTGGTCGCAGAGGCCGCGAGTCGATCACCAAATGCCGTTCTAGTTATATTCGCTAATCCTATGGACGCAATGTGCCATGTTGCACTTGATACTTGCAACTGGCATCCATCTAGAGTGATCGGCCAAGGTGGAATGTTAGATACAGCTAGGTATCGGACATTTATCTCGATGGAAACTGGGGCATCAGTCCGAGATGTATCAGCTTGGGTTCTCGGAGGGCATACTGAAGCAACGATGGTACCTCTAGTCTCCAATGCTACAGTCGGTGGCGTACCACTAACCTCGCTGTTGTCACAAGGAAAGATCCAAGCACTCGTCGAACGAACGAAGGGTGGTGGTGCAGAGATTGTGGACTTGCTAAAAACCGGAAGTGCCTTCGTTGCTCCCGCGGTCGCGACGATTGAGATGGTAAAAAGCATCTTACTTAATGAAAATCGATTACTCCCCGCCTGCGCTCTATTGGACGGGCAATTCGGTGGTATTAAAGACGCGTACGTCGGAGTTCCTCTATTACTTGGATCTGATGGTATATCTTCAATTTACGATATGCCGGTCTCAAATGAAGAACTTGATGCAATACAAGCAGCTGGGGAGGCTGTAAAGGAGTTGGTTTCAGTTACTCCTTAGCTAGCTGAATCAAACACTGAATTAACAGTAGGAAAAATAGACATGCCATCAGAATTCACTTATAGAACAGAGTCCGATTCTATGGGCTCAATAAATGTACCAAGCGACAAGTATTGGGGTGCGCAGACCCAGCGCTCGATTGAAAATTTTCCAATAGGTGTAGAAACTATGCCACGTTCGTTAATTCGAGCCATGGGTATCGTAAAAATGGCGGCTGCCAAGGCTAATCATACCCTAGGTTTTTTAGATGATATCAAGTCAGATGCGATTCTAACGGCGGCTGATCAAGTAATCTCAGGAAATCTTGATAATCAATTCCCTCTCGTGATTTGGCAAACTGGCTCGGGCACTCAAACAAATATGAATGTTAACGAAGTAATATCAAATATCGCTATCGAGGCTCTTGGTGGTGAGGTAGGATCAAAATCCCCTATCCATCCCAACGACGATGTCAATATGTCACAGTCGTCAAATGACACATTTCCGGCAGCAATGAGTATCGCAACTGTCGAACAAGTAACGACACATACGATTCCAGGGCTAAGGCACTTACTGGAATCTCTTTCTGAACGAAGTAAAGCTTTCGAAGGTATTGTCAAAATTGGCCGGACCCACTTGATGGATGCCGTTCCACTCACGCTAGAGCAGGAATTTTCTGGGTATGCCACTCAAGTAGCCAGAGGTATCCACAGGCTTGAACTAACACTCACGAATCTTCAAGAATTGGCCTTAGGTGGGACTGCAGTTGGTACCGGTCTGAACGCTCCAAATGGATTTGCAACTGAGTCAGCCAGGTATGTTGCTGACTATACCCAACTTCCTTTTATTACTGCACCAAATAAATTTGAAGCCCTTGCCGCGCATGACGCACAGGTAGAGCTTGCAGGTGCCTTGAATACCGTAGCTGTCTCTCTGATGAAAATAGCCAATGACATTCGGATGCTGGGATCAGGGCCGCGCGCTGGACTCGGTGAATTAATACTTCCTGCAAATGAGCCAGGATCAAGTATTATGCCCGGAAAAGTCAATCCTACACAATGTGAAGCACTCACGATGGTCTGCGCGCAAGTGATGGGAAATGCAGTCACAGTCTCTGTTGGTGGCGCTACAGGACACTTTGAACTGAACGTGTTCAAACCAGTCATTGCATATAATAATCTCCAGTCACTACAACTTCTCGGGGACGCAACCCGATCATTCTCAGATCGGTGCGTCACGGGGATTCTCCCAAATACACAGCGAATTAAAGAATTGATGGAATCGAGTCTCATGCTGGTAACCGCACTCAACCCTCATATCGGCTACGACAGCGCTGCAAAAATCGCAAAAAATGCCCACGAAAAATCTATCACTTTAAGAGAATCCGCCGTCGAACTAGAAATTATGACCGCGGAACAATATGACGAGTGGGTCCGACCAGACAAAATGGTTTAACCCAAAATAACCTATCGATCTTTTGCTATTTTTTTAGATTATTAATAAACCGACCAAGAGCTCGCAAAGGATCGTAAAGTTCGTCAGCACGCCTTTCCTTCATTGGAATAATCGCGTTATCCGTGATTTTTATACCCTCGGGACATACTTCGGTGCAACATTTTGTTATGTTGCAATATTCAAGCCCAAATCCATGTGATACTGTATCCGCTTTTGCGTTTTGGTCCAAAGGATGCATCGCCACCGACGCGAGTTGAACAAAAAATCTCGGTCCAGCAAAATTATCCTGGTTCTCGGGGTGATCGCGAATAACGTGACATACATCCTGACACATATAACATTCAATACACTTATGAAATTCTTGGACCCGCTCAATATCTATCTGTGCCATTCTTCTAACGTCGTTCTCTTCTGGTTGCACTAGATCGACAAAGGGAATTGTTTTAGCTTTGTCATAGTTGTAGGTCACGTCTGTTACCAAATCCTTAATCAATGGGAAAGCCTTGAGTGGTGCGACCTTAATCTCTTCACCCTCTTCAAATTCAGTCATCCGAGTCATGCACTGAAGTTTGGGTTGACCATTAATCTCAGCTGAGCAGGACCCACATTTTCCAGCCTTACAATTCCAGCGAACAGCTAAGTCTCCAGCCTGAGTTGCCTGCAGCTGATGTATCACATCAAGGACGACCATTCCATCTTGATACTCAACTTCATATTTCTCATATTGCCCGTCATCGTCACCACGCCAGATCGTTATATTTGCTGAAGGCATATTGACTCCTCCGTCTAATCTTTAAATAATTCTGCAAGCTCTTTCGGCATCTCAGTTAGCGGTTCACGTTTGATGTTCACTTCATCAGAATCGCCGAGCGTAACTACTATGTTTAATTTTCCAAATTCATCTGAAGGGGCCGGAAAATCCTCGCGAGTATGCCCTCCTCGTGATTCTTCTCGCTCAAGAGCTGCCTTTGCAATTGCCTCCGACATTGAAAGCAAGTGTTGCAAATCCAAAGCAGTGTGCCATCCTGGGTTGTAACGACGCGTTCCTGACACCGTTACATTTTTTTCACGGCCCTTTAATTGCGCAATCTCAACTAGCGCAGACTCTAGATCTGATCTATTACGAATAATTCCGACTTTCGACTGCATGAGTTCTCGCAAATCAGATTGAACGGTGTACGGGTTCTCCGTCCCCTCTGATTCGAAGGGTTTTGCAATTCTGCTAACAGCCTCTTCAATCTGCTGTTTATCGAGAGTCGAATGATCCATCTGAATTGCACGTTCTGCAGCAAATTCGCCTGCTCTTTTTCCAAATACCAACAGGTCCGAAAGAGAATTACCGCCTAATCTATTGGATCCATGAAGTCCTGCGGCCACCTCGCCTGCGGCATATAAGCCACCAATACTCGTTGCCGCGCTTTCAGGATCAACTCTCACACCGCCCATAACATAGTGTGCGGTCGGGCCTACTTCCATAGATTCTTTTGTGATATCGACTCCGGCAAGTTCTCGAAATTGATGATACATGGATGGAAGTCGTCTCTTTATATAGTCAGCATCCCGTCTACCCGCTATGTCTAAGTAGACGCCACCAGAAGGACTCCCTCGCCCAGCCTTTACCTCTGAGTTAATAGCTCTCGCGACCTCGTCACGTGGAAGTAAATCCGGCGTTCGGCGAGCGTTCTCCTTGTCCGTATACCATCGATCTGCCTCTTCTTCAGTATCTGCCGTTTCAGATGCAAACATAGGTGGGATGTAGTTAAACATAAATCGTTCACCAAGAGAATTCCGAAGGGTACCTCCGTCTCCTCTAACTCCCTCAGTTACTAAAATTCCTTTGACAGAGGCTGGTGCAACCATTCCTGTCGGATGAAATTGAACAAACTCCATATCAATCATCTCAGCGCCTGCATTCATAGCTAACGAATGGCCATCGCCAGTACCTTCCCAAGAATTTGAGGTGACTGACCAGATTCGACCCAATCCTCCAGTCGCCATTATCACCGACTTAGCTCGAAACTGAACAAGTTCCCCTGTTTCACGCCAATAACCGACTGCTCCGTTAACTTCAGAATCATTCACAAGTAGTTGATTAATTGTGCACTCAGAGAAAACATCAATATCTTCCGCAACCGACTTCTGCTGCAGAATTCTAATCATCTCAAGTCCAGTGCGGTCACCAACGTGAGCAAGGCGAGCATATCGGTGGCCACCAAAATCTCTCTGCAGAATACGTCCATCTGGAGTGCGGTCAAAAAGAGCTCCCCAACTCTCTAATTCAAGTACCCGATCTGGAGCTTCCTGTGCATGAATTTGCGCCATCCTCCAATTATTGAGCATTTTTCCACCACGCATGGTGTCACGAAAATGTACTTTCCAGTTGTCTTGCTCCCATACATTTCCCATCGCAGCAGCCATCCCACCTTCGGCCATCACAGTGTGCGCCTTACCAAGTAATGATTTGGTAATAATCGCAGTCTTGCAACCGCGCGCTGTTGCCTCAACTGCAGCACGGAGTCCCGCACCACCAGCTCCGATAATTAGAACGTCATAATCATGAGATTCAACAGATACCATTTAAGTCCTCATTCGCTTCGAGATTGCATATAGGTTAAAAGTTTGGCCAAGTATTAAAGTCGGTGATTGCTCCATTTGCCACAAGTCTCACATACAAGTCTGAGAGACCTACCCAAATCAAGCTAATCCATGCCCAACGACGATGCTTCTCATTAGCTATCGTAAATAGTTCCCACAGCCAGTAGCGGATTCTACGATATCGTGATTTAGAAAATTGGTTTAGTCCACCCGCAACCCAATGGCGCAGCGAGTGGCAACCTACTAAATACATAGTCAAAAAGCCAGCGTTGAGAGTTAAAATAATACTTCCTATTCCGATACCAAATTCTCCATCCAGCCAAAATGACCTAATCGCACCGTAAAATAAAATCGGTACGAAAATTAAAGCTACGTACATAAACCATCGATGCAGGTTTTGAATAATAAGCGGGAACGTGCTCTCTCCACTATAGCTGGAGGCTGGTTCACGAATAGCACAACCAGGGGGGCTCAGAAAGTATGAACGATAATAGGTTTTTCGGTAGTAATAACAAGTTGTTCGAAAACCCAGAGGAGCCCACAGTATGAACAAGGCCGGTGAAAGCCAAATCGGCAACCATCCAGGGTGAATTAGTGGTTCAAAAAAAGGAGAGAGATAGGGACCAGATTCATAGGCAAGTATTGGTGCCTCAGCTGATCCTCCACCCAGCAACATCGCTGAAATTGTGGAATAAATTACAAATAGAAAGAGACCAGAACCAGTAATTAGTGGCTCTGCCCACCATCGATCTTTTCGATGAGTTAACCCGTATCGAGCCTCAAGTGCATCCGTATTCACAGTATTTGAAGCCATAGTCACTCCATCACTCAGTGTCGTTTATCAATAATAGCTCGCTAGGGCCTGACGATCGACTCACCCCAGTGCTATTCGAAAAAATAATCATGCAAACTTACTGTGAAGAAGACACAAACATTTTGTAGTAAGTAAAAGCTAAAATTGTTTTGGCATCTTCCATTCTGCCTGACAAAATCAGTTCCTCGATTGCGGTTGGCTTCATTCGAATGGGATCACCTATGCGCTCACCAAAATCTTGAGCGAGTGGTGAGTGCTCAAGTTGAGATGCTAAAAAAAAATCTATGTACTCAGTACACCAGCCAGGTGCCATCCATGCTCCGCCGATACGAGTTAAACTCTTGGCTGAATAACCTGTTTCCTCTCGTAACTCACGAGCCGCAGTGACATCGGCTGGTTCGCCGACTTCCCTCGTTCCAGCGGGGATTTCAAGAAGTACTCTTCGTGTCGAATGCCTGTACTGCTCGATCATCAGCCAATCACCGAACTCGTCCTCAGCGATGATCGCAACAGCGCCGGGGTGAGAAACTATGTCGCGACTAATCTCGATTCCATCCTTGAAACGAAGTTTGTCGGTAGACACCGAAAATTTTCTGGTAGTTAGCAATTGCTCATTGGAGATAATAGTGGGTATGTCGTCCTCAGATTCAATCAAACCAATCTCCCTATGAATCCTCTGTTATTAAGTCAATTCCAGAACCATAGCAATTTCGTCGCAGCTGGGAAATTTAGGACATCGATAACATTCGTTCCAAACTTTTCTCGGAAGATTCATCACGTCAGCTTTCACCCAGCCAAGTCGTTCAAAGAAATCTGGTTGGTAGGTCAAAGCAAACACTCGTGCAAGACCTAAACGTCGTGCTTCATCCACACAGGAGTTCACTAGTAACGCGCCTAAACCCTTGCCCTGCATCTTCTCGTCAACAGCAACAGATTTAACCTCCGCTAAATCAGACCACACGAGGTGCAACGCTGCGCAGCCAACGATATTATCATCAGATCTTACAACATAAAAATCACGAAGATGCTCATAGGTTTCACCCAGAGTTCTCGGCAACATCTGGCCCTGGGCTGCCCAGTAGTTTACAAGTTGTGCAATCCCAGCTCCATCAATCATCTGAGCTCGAATTATTTCCCCGTTAGAAACTTTCTCAACAGTTAATTTTTCATTCACGTTCATCATTAAATCTTATACTAGTTAGGTTCATTCGGATTGTCATGCACAGACACATAATCTGCTCTCAGCCAACCCAATCTTTTTGCCACTTTCGAATAAAAATCGTGTCCACCATTAGTGGTAACAAATTTAGCTACCCGATCTGAGCTCTTTACCATGATAGAGTCTCCATTATTCAGGTGGTGCTGGCGAATACCATCAAAACTAAGGAGTGCGCCACTTTCATTTCCTCGAACTAAAGTTAACTTGATTTCAGACTGAGGCAGGACTATTAAACTATTAGATCTTGTTAGGTGAGGAGCGACAGGCGTCATTAAAATCGAACGTTCGGATGGATGTAAAACCGGACCACCTGCAGATAATGAGTATCCCGTAGATCCGGTCGCCGTGGCAATAATGACTGCATCAGCTCGGTACTCGGCAACTAGTGTCCCATCAATTTCCGCTAGTATCGAAATTGTACTGCCTATTGAATCACGGCCAATAACAATATCATTTAACGCTGAAAACGACGCACCGTGACCCACCACCAAGCCATCAATTAAATTTCTTTCAAATAATAATGATCGATTTTCCATAACTTCTCTGAGGGTTTGCTGGATCTCCGATTCAATTACTTCGGCCAAAAAACCAAGTCGGCCCAGTCTTATACCAAGTACAGGTATATTACGTGACGAAACAAGCTCGAATGCCTTCAGCACAGTACCATCACCTCCGACACAAATTAGAAGATCGGTTTCCTCAATGGAACTTGAAAGTTTTTCTCTGAATGTCTCAGAGAATGACTGCGGAAGTGGCAGTGTCCACGCGCTGACAGCATACTGCCCTAACCAGTTGTTTACTCCCGTGCAAATCTCCTCTGCCTCTGAAAAGTGTTCAGGGAAACACAGCCCAATCTTCCGGGGGGCAGGAAATGCAGTTGCAGCAGTAAGCGAATTTTTTAAAGTCATTAAACAATCCTATATGAATTTCTCGTACCCACTATATAGGCTCAGCCTTTGGTTTTAATAATCTAAGGAAAAACTCCATATTTCCAGCTGGTCCCTTCAAGGGAGAGCGAATAATTCCATTAATTCGCAGCCCTAACTCCATAGCACAGATTCCTATCTCCAAAACCGTGCGTGCGTGAACTCTCGAATCTCGGACTACCCCACCTTTTAATATCTCTGACCGCTTCGCTTCAAATTGAGGTTTGACAAGTATCAATACCTCCGCTTCTGGCCTAATCGCCTCAAAAAGCGAGGGAAGTATCTTCCTCGCCGAAATAAACGACACATCCATTACAGCAAGGTCTATAACTTTATTAAAATTCGGTAAATTTCGAGCGTTAGTACGCTCAAAAATAGTTACACGTTGATCATTGCGTAGGTTCACGTGCAATTCGCCATAAGCGACATCAACGGCCAATACATGTGCAGCCCCATTCTGCAAAAGGCAATCCGTAAACCCACCTGTTGAAACACCGATATCCAAGCAGGTCTTATCTTTAACTTCTATCGCCGTTCTTGACAACGCGTGAGCTAATTTATCTCCGCCGCGTGAGACGTAACGAGGTTTCTCAATTAATGTCAATTCTGAATCAGACCAAACTCGCATACTCGGTTGTGCAGCGGTTACTCCATCTACTGTGACCTCACGTGCAAGCACAAACGCACGTGCACGATCTCTACCAGAGACTAAGCCTTGTTCCACCAGCAACTGATCAAGTCGGATTCGTGTCTTCGATCCAATGGTTCTCAACAACTCATCGCAGACTCTAAGCTGATTTAGATTCTTCAAATGCACCTGCGTCAGATGCGGTCATCAATAGCGGCCGTTGACTATCCTCCACTGTTTCACTCGTTATGACACATGTCTTGATGTCTGTACGACTCGGAATCTCAAACATAGTTTCCATAAGAATTTGCTCAAGAACTGTTCTTAAGCCACGAGCTCCTGTACGTTGTCCCAATGCTTTTTTTGCGACCGCTGTTAATGCCTCAGCAGTAATCTGAAGTTCAACCCCATCAATTTTAAACATATGTTGAAATTGTTTTAATACAGCATTCTTGGGTTGGGTAAGAATATTAGTCATCATCTCCAAATCAAGAGGCGTCAAAGTTGAAATTACTGGAAGGCGCCCTACAAATTCAGGAATCAACCCATACTGCAAAAGATCATCATGTGTCACATGTTTTAGTATCTCAGCTTTCTCAATTTCTTTGCTCACTTCAGACGAGTTAACTGTGTCAAACCCAAGAGGTCGGTTGGTAATACCTCGCCGGCGACCAATCACATCTTCCAGCCCTTCGAAGGCACCACCACAAATAAATAAAACGTTTGACGTATCAAATTGTAGAAATTCCTGATGTGGATGTTTTCGGCCACCTTGCGGTGGAACTGACGCAACTACTCCTTCAATAATTTTAAGTAATGCCTGTTGAACGCCCTCACCTGAAACATCTCGCGTAATCGACGGGTTATCAGTCTTGCGAGAAACTTTATCTATTTCATCAATATAAATAATTCCTCTTTCCGCCCGTTGCATATCGAAATCAGCAGCCTCGAGGAGACGGAGAAGAATATTTTCCACATCTTCACCGACGTAGCCTGCTTCCGTGAGTGCGGTTGCATCCGCAATCGAAAAAGGAACTTCCAAAATTCTAGCCAGTGTACGTGCAAATTCAGTTTTACCAGTTCCAGTACCGCCAATCAATAAAATATTTGACTTGTCTAACTCAATATCCGAATCCCACTTTGCGTCGACTCGCTTATAGTGGTTGTAGACCGCAACAGCCAATACCTTCTTGGTCTGTTCCTGTCCGACTATAAAATCATCCAGAATACTTACGATTTGCTCTGGTGTCCAAGAAAACTCGGCGTTCGTATCGGTCTCATTGAGAGTCTCAGCTACCGGATTTTCCTCTTCAGTAATGATGTCTTGACAGAGTCTTACGCATTCGTTGCAGATATATACTGATCCAGGACCCGCAATCAGTCGATTGACCTGATCTTGATTTTTCCCACAAAACGAACAGTGATACTGCGTTCTACCGCGTTTATTACTAGCACCTGTGGTCATTAGGTTTCATCACTTCCCTGGTAGAGTTTATTCTCTGCTCTGAAGTTAACGCATACCATTCAATCTTGTTACCCGTAAAAAATCAGAAAGCTATTCGGAAACTTTCTTCTGCAATAACTCGTCAACTAGCCCATACTCCTTAGCCTCATCAGCCGTAAGATAGATATCTCTATCGGTATCTTGCTTTATTCGATCCATCGACTGACCAGAAGCATCAGCAAGAATTTGACGAATTTTCTCATTATTGCGAATAAGCTCTCGAGCTTGAATTTCGACATCAGACGCCTGTCCAGATCCGCCACCAAGAGCCTGATGCATATGAATAGTTGAATTAGGAAGAGCAAATCGCTTGCCTTTTTCTCCTGCTGACAAAAGCACAGTTCCCATAGATGCTGTAACACCAACCGCGATCGTACTCACATCTGCGCGAATCAAATTCATAGTGTCGAAAATTGCCAACCCAGCATAAATCATCCCACCTGGGGAATTAATATATATCGATATATCACGGTCGGGTTCCTCGCGCTCCAAAAATAAGAGCTGAGCGACAATGGTATTTGCAACCTGATCATCGATCGCTGTTCCTAAGAAAATTATTCGCTCCTTAAGTAAAAGAGAATAAATATCATAGGCACGCTCACCTCGAGCAGTCTGCTCAACCACCATAGGGACAATATTTTGAGGAGTGAGAAAACTTTCAGAAAAATCCTGAAGTCTTGGTGCTTGATAAGTCATGCTATTTCCTTTTCGTTATATTAGTGGCCCATCATTTAACTTTAGCTTGGTTCAGTATTCTCGGATACAGCCTCATCAGTCGCGGTTGCCTTACTTCTACGAGACCCTCGTCGGGAAGTCTTCGGTTTCTCAGTCGATAACTCGCTATCGTCGACTAAAGCTTCAGGTTCAGCTGTACAAATCTCTTCAAGTCTTGCAAGCGCATTATCAATAACTTGCTGACTCGCCAAGGTCCGTCGGTAATCTGGGGTATCGATCAGCTGTCTCGCCTGAGTCTCTAGGCCTTCTTGACCACTGGTAATCGATTCAATAGCAGTATCAATTTGATCATCAACTGCTTCAGCATCTACTTCGATTTTTTCAACTGTCGACAACTCACTGAGGGCAAGTTCACGCCTAAGGCTTATAGTCGCATTGTCATGAAGAGCTGAGCGAACTTCCTCCTCACTTTGACCAATTGATTCTAGCCATTGCTCCAACCCTTCTTGCGTATGTGATGCGTGATTCGACTCACGATCAATCATTTGATCGATTGCTCTTTCCACAAGAATATTTGGATACTCGATAGACGCCGTTGCGAGGAGGAGATCGAGGATCTCTTCTCTATAATCATTCTTTATTTTTGCATCAACGTTTTCCTGCAACTGCTTTGTAAGACTCGCTTGCAGTTCAGAAACAGTAGTAATTCCCTCTTCATCAAGAGAAATAACAAATTCATCGTCGACCTGAGGGAGTGTCTCCTCCTTGATCTCTTTAATCACAATTGTGAATTTTGCGCTTCTCCCTATTAGGCCCTCAGGTAAGTCTTCGGCATTAAGTTCATATTCGATTACTTGATCATCTTCACTAACGTTCAAGCCGATCAACTGTTCAGCTAGGCCTGGTAACAAAGCTACTTCATTCTCTCGGACGGGGAACTCAGTATCTTCCTCTGTCTGATCAACCGCTTCATCTGTTGCACCAGAGTCGTTCTCGCGTTCGGGAATTTCTACCCTAAAATCACCTCTAATAAAATCATTCCAGGCGACCGAACGATCAACTGGCTCCAGAATGGCAAATCGCCTCTGAATATTCAAAATAGCTTCAGCTTTCTGCTCCTCAGTAACATCCAGTTCTTGTTTGGGAGCACGTAAAGCTTCGTACTCACCAAGGTCTACGGTCGGGGTGACAGGCATCTTAGCAACGATAACCAGGGGATCTCGAGACTTTAAGTCCACGTCTTCAGCTGGGCCAACAATGTTAATTCCTTCTTCTTTAACCGCTTCTTCGACAATTAGTGGCAATAGCTCATCAATTGCCGTCGCAAATACTTGCTCCGCGCCCACGGATGCCTCAACGGCGCGTCTGGGAGCTTTACCTGGCCTAAATCCTTTAATTTTTACCTGCTGTGAAATTTTCCGAACAGCTTTTTCCATTGACTTTTCAACTCGTTCAGGTTCAACCTCAATTTCTAATGAGATTAAAGAGTCCGGAAGTCGTTCAGATGTTATTGCTGTCATTACTATTCCTCAAGTCTTTCACCAGTCAAAATAAAGCCGTCTCTAACGAGACGACTCTTGATCCTATCACAGCATTCAGTCAACGAATCAATCCCCACGATAAGCATCATTTATTGCGTCACCTAATAAAACAAAGCAAAAAAGCAGCAGTGTCACAATAGTTCCAGGAACCAAGAGCAGATGTGGATATGCCCTGACTGTGCGTGCCCCACTACCCTCAAACAGTAGCGAACCAAACGACGGCATGGGGGGTTGAACACCCACCCCTACCCAGGTCAGAACCAGTTCACTACCTGCAATCCCGGCGAGCGCTGATGAAACACCGAGAATAATCAGAAACGCTACATTTGGAAAAATATGGCGGCTCAAAATTCTAACTGGCGTCGCGCCCAGTGCCTCAGCTGCCGTTATGTAATCCAATTCGCGAATACTCAATACTTGAGCTCTTACAATTCGCATAGATCCGACCCAGAAAAACAGGGAAAGCGTGCCAAACACTAGAAAATAGGAGTATGCACCTGTGGATATTAAGCCGTCAATTCCGGACCAATCCTCGAATCTTCTAATTTGGCCTCTAAGGCGTTCATCGAGAGTCGCATTAATTAAAATCATCATCAGTAGTGCTGGTAGACTGGAAAAAATTTCCCCTATTCTTGAGATCAATACATCAGTCCATCTACCAAAAAAACCTGCCAGAAGCCCTAGAACAGGTCCCAACAAAAGGCCACCGGTAAGCATCGTGACCGCAGTAATTATTACCGTTGTACGTATTGAATAAATTGTACGGGTGAGTAGATCGCGTCCTAAACGGTCAGTCCCCAAAAGGTGTCCGTCCGAACCAGGAGAAAGTAAAGCCGATGTGAGATCTGTTTCACGGTAATCATAGGGTGACAAAACTGGCGCTAAAATTCCTATTACGAACAAGCTTACAACCACAATTAAAGAAAGTACGCCTAGCCGCTTACGGCGAAATCTTGCCCAAACAGCAGCCGTCAGGCTCATCGATTTCTTATTTACATCAATCGGTGATCTGGAATCAATTTCAGAGTCTCTCATATTCATGAGGTCTCACCAACTTGGATTCTAGGATCTACTAGGCTATAAGCCAGATCAGCCACAAGGTTCATTATTATAAAAGTTGCAGAATATATAACCGTTAATGCCTGTATGGCGTTGTAGTCCCTACTACCAATTGCCTGAAAAAGAAAAGACCCTATACCTGGAATCCCAAGTAAGGTTTCCGCAATAATTGAACCTTCGATTATTCCAGCGAGTGAAAATGCTACGACGGTCACCAGCGGCAAAAGAGAATTTCTGAGCACGTGGCGCCGTTGAACGGTGCCTTCGCTAAGTCCTTTTGCTCGGGCAGTTCTTACATAATCAGTCCGATTCACTTCGAGAACCGTAGCGCGTACCAAACGGGCTACGCCAACAAAACCACCTAATGTATATGCAGTAAGTGGGATATAAATGTGTGGATCTAAAATGGGGACAGCCACTATCCCAGCTATCCAATAAATCTCAATCCAACCACCCCAACCGCCCACCGGCAGCAAGGATAATTGAACAGCAAATAGCCACTGCAACACGGC
The DNA here is from genome assembly GCA_029941115.1 of Dehalococcoidia bacterium. Lineage (GTDB taxonomy): Bacteria > Chloroflexota > Dehalococcoidia > UBA2979 > UBA2979 > UBA2979. The sequence continues at coordinate 34,899 of JAPYRK010000007.1, forward strand.
GACCACTAAAATTCCTGGTAATGCTGCTGCAAATAATAAAGAAAGTGTGATTGTCGGGTCTAGCCAACTCCCACGAAAACGTGCTCCTAATCCCCCAGCAAAAATACCGATGGGGAAAATAACGAGAAGCGCAGCTATTCCCAGTTGTCCGGTAACCCACAGACGTGGTGAAATTACCTCCCAAGTGGTAAAACCTCGCCTTATGTAGCTTTCCCCAAAATCACCCCGACTCGCATCGCCTAACCAGCGTACATATTGAACATATATCGGGTCATTTAACCCTTCTGCTTCTCTAATTTGTGCTAATACCTCGGGATCTCGAACCTGTCCAGCTATTACAGAAATTGGGTCACCTGGTCCCCAGCGTGTTAGATAAAAAGTAGAAAAAGTAATAACCAACAAGAGAAGTGGAAGAATTGAGATTCGGCGAATCGTATACTGCAGCATTCGGGCACCCTACATGAAATGTACTTCAGTCTCTCAACTTAATATGCTGAAGCCTTGGTAAGGTCATCGGTGGTTCAAACCAATGCTCAATATCCTCACTGACCACCACATGGTTACTTCCAAACCAGAGAGGTATCCAAGGTGCAGCCTCAATTAGTAACAACTCAGCCTCTTGATACTGAGCAATTCTCTCTGACACCGAAAAATTTGTTCGAGCTTTCTCTAGTAGCGCGTTAATTTCCGGAGAAGAAAACAGCGTATTATTCTCTCGGCTCTCTCCATGGAGTTTGATATCGAGTATATTTTCTGGGTCTGGGTAGTCCATAGACCATCCTATGCCCCACATTTGAGCGGAATTTGAATCTATTAAATCTAAAAAGCTGGCCCAGTCCGCCTGCCTAACTTCTATCTCAAGTCCCAATACTTGGCGCCACTGTTCAATGAAGGCTTGGGTATCCAGTCCCGCAGATGCACCACCCCCAGTCTCGGTATACACGATTGGAGGCATGTTTGAACTGTTGTATTTGCTCTTCGAAAATTCCGCCCGTGCGGCCTCCGGATCATACGGTAGAGTTTTGTCCGACTCCGTGTAGCCGAAGACTCCGGGGGGGAGAATTCCCGTCGCAGGCATTGTCATTCCATTAAAAGTGATCTCAGCGATCGTTTTTCTATCTATTGCCATTGCCATCGCCCGACGGACATGCACATCATCAAATGGTGCTTGCGTTACATTGAATGCGATATAGGACACTGACATTGAGGCTGTGGCCTGGTAATACTTATACAAACTTGAAGAAGGGTCACGTGCTCGATCTATATCGTTAATACTGATATAGGCTACGTCAAGCTCGTCATTCTCAAATCTTGTGAGGGCACTACCTCCAGCTAACGTATAAATCGCTCTGTGAACGGATGGCAAACCAAGATAATGGTGCTCGCTGGCTTCAAGAACAATTGATTCACCGAGATTCCACTCAGCAAGTTTATAGGGGCCTGTTGCATTTGGAGATCTAACCCAATTCCGATTAGATTCAATCTGAGACCGATCCACAACAAAAGCCGACGGGTAAGTCAATTTCGCCAAGAAATAAGGTTTGGGACTGTCAATGGTGATCTGGATCGTGCGATCATCGAGCGCTACAACCCCCGCCAGTTCTGGTTTCAATCCATAGTAATACTCTCGAACACCAACAATGTCTTTCAGGTATTCCAGTGTTACGGTCGATCGCAATTCGGGTGACGCCGCACGATGAATTGACCAAACGACATCTTCTGCCGTTACTGCTCGACCATCATGAAATTTAGCGTCTTCTCTCAGAGAAAAAACATAAACCAGTCCGTCCGAGCTGATTTCAATACTCTCCGCCAAGTCAGGCACGATCTCGAGTTCGGCATTCATCGTTACAAGGCCACTATAGATCTCCACTATATAAGCACCGGACACGGCGTCAGTCGTGAGGTGCGGGTCAAGCGTCACTGGTTCGCCACCTGGTAAGCGCAGCTCACGGCCTGATAGGTCAACTTTGTCGGTGGAACTTACACTTTGGTCGACAGCAGTAGTCGTGGTTTCCTGTTCATTTCCTTGTAATAGAAGAATCGCGCTTAGGCCACCTATAGCTAGCACAAGTAGTCCCACAACACCTAACAAAATTCCAGATAGCTGACGTGAAGACATAGGGCCCTTCCTGTGTGACGCAAAACAGAGCTAATACGTTCGCTTCAATACTATTTTAGCTCGAAAAAAAGCACAAACGATAGTCATACATTATTCAGACTGATTTATAGCTATATGCACTTCATCCAATTGTTCTCGAGGCACATTTGAAGGTGCCCCCATTAACAAGTCCGAGGCAGACTTTGTCTTTGGAAACGCAATTACTTCTCGTATATCCTTCTCGCCAGCAAATAGAGCCACTGTTCGATCTATTCCAGGAGCAAATCCGCCATGAGGTGGGGTACCAAATTCAAACGCATCCAACATATGGCCAAATTTTGTTCTCGCCTCCTCCAGTGTCAATCCCAAAGTCAAAAGTACTTGCTCCTGTAGATCTCTCGAATGAATTCGAATAGAACCTGAGCTCAGTTCCCAGCCATTCGCCACCAAATCATAAGCACGAGATCGGACCGCACCTGGGTCGGATTGCAAAAGTGGAATATCGTCTTCAAACGGGGCTGTGAATAAATGGTGCATCGCGCTCCATCTCTGATCAGTGTCGTTCCACTCGAACATAGGGAATTCTGTAACGAATACAAAGTACAACTCGTCATCCGACGCCAAGTCTCGCTCAGAGGCAACATGGCGTCGCAAAACATCCAGCACTCGAGACGTAAGCTTATCTTCGCCTATTGCGAGCAGCAGTAAGTCTCCTCTACTTGCACCTGCATCACTAGCCAACGCAATTAATTCCTCGATGGAGAAAAATCTCGCTACGGGGGAGCGAATCTCGCCGAAAGTTATATCTTCAATCGAACCTTGACCATCAAAATTCATCCAGACAAGTCCCCCAGCACCAGCTTCCCGTGCCATCTCCGTCATTCGATCTAGAGCTTTTCGCGAAGTGTCAGATCCACCTGGCACAACAAATCCTCGCAATCTTTGTCCACTGTTGGCGGCTTCACTAAAAACCTTGAAGTCGCTGCCAATTGCATGTTTAGTTAAATCTTGCAGATATAATTCATAGCGTAAATCAGGTTTATCTGTTCCATAAAGCTCCATGGCTTCAGCGTATGTGATACGTGGAAATTCACGATTCATAGTCCGCCTGTCGGCCACCAAATCACCCAGTTGACAAAAGAGGGACTCGGTCAGCGTCATGACGTCTTCCTCCGTTACAAAAGACATCTCAAAATCCAACTGAGTAAATTCTGGTTGTCTGTCTGCACGAAGATCTTCATCGCGATAACACCGTGCGATTTGATAATATCGCTCTAATCCTGCCACCATGAGTAACTGCTTCCATTGCTGAGGGCTTTGAGGAAGAGCGTAAAAACGTCCGGCGTGAACTCGGCTCGGAACCAAATAATCACGTGCGCCTTCCGGCGTTGCCAGCCCCAGCACGGGCGTCTCTACCTCGATGAAGTCATGGTCATCCATAAAAGAACGAATAGATTTAACTATCTGGTGACGTAGTTTAAGATTATTTTGCATTCGCTCCCGACGAAGGTCAAGATATCGGTACCGCAATCTTGTGGCCTCGTCGATATTGCTCTCCTGATTTAACGGAAATGGTGGAGTGAGAGATTCATTAAGAACGATAATTTTAGTCGCTTTAATTTCGATTTTACCCGTCGATATATCTTCATTGATCGCACCCGCCTTGCGCTCAACTACCGTTCCACCAATCTGTAGAACATATTCAACTCTCAAGTCACTCGCAACTTGATGTAGTACCGAATCATCATCAGGATTAAACACTATTTGCACTAGGCCTGAGGAATCTCGTAAATCAATGAAAATAAGATTTCCGTGATCGCGACGCCGGTGTACCCACCCAGTAATTAACACATCCACATCCACGTGAGCTTCGTTGAGTTCACCACATTTATGTGTTTGGTACGATGTTATTTCCATTGCTGGCCCTATCTTTCAGAAATTTTACGTCGGATATCAATAATCTCATAGCGTCTTAGGATCATGGAATCGCTCTTCCTGCCAGATCACCGGTCAGCATCCCATGATTAACTGCTGGCGTACCGTTGACTAACACATACTCAATTCCCGTTGGCCCGATAAACGGGTCTTCGAAGCTGGCCAAGTCATGAACTTTATCATCATCTAAAACGACAATATCTGCGAACGCGCCTTCCTGCAAGACGCCTCGATCCGTCAAACCAAAACGCTGCGCGGGAAGCGCAGTCAATCTGTGCGTTAACTCTTCAATTGGAACCTTGTGCCGTCGCCTAAGTGGCCCAATTACTCGAGCGAACGCACCATAGGCTCTAGGATGGGGCAATCCCTCCCCTTCCAAAAGAGGTATGCCGTCGCTGCCTAACATGTAGTCGTCACGAGCTAAAAGCTCAATAACGTCAGATTCAACTTGTCGTGTTACCGAAACAGACGACGGCGGTATGGCTCGAAAACCACAGGCTAGTTGCTCTTCGAGCATAATTTCTATGATCATTTCTTCAATCGACAAATTACGGTCACTAGCCACGTCGCTGAATGAAAAGCCAGTTAATTTACTATTCTTATCTGAAACCATTCGTGTGAACGCGGCATTACTCAACGCACCTGGGAAGAGTGTGTTCAATGAATCAACTAAATTTTCTCGATTTTCACTTTTTCGAAGTTTTTGCAAAAGAGCGTCAATACCACCCTCATGAAACTCTCCTCGCAAAAAATATCCTGGAATCGTTGCGTTAGCGGCATATGGATAGCATTCAAGTGTTACATCTGCCCCAGTTAACTTTGCTTCATCAATGGGTGTCATCAATTCTTTCACTTGTCCAGCAGAAGTTGGCCGAGTCATGAAATGGGAAATGTGTACTTTGACGTCAGCAATGCGCGCGATGGCCAAAGCCTCATCTATACCTGACCCATATTTTGCTCTTTCATTATTGTGATTTCGCACATGTGTTACATAGACTTTGTTTAAAGCCTGTACAGGTTCACAAAGCCCAAGTAATTCATCGGTGTCGCTATACGATTGAGGGTAATATGAAAGTCCCGTCGACAAACCTACCGCGCCTTCATCCAAACCTCTACGAACTATATTTTGAGCTTTCAATAAATTATCGCCCCGCAGCGGCGCGTCTGTGAAGCCGAGAACGCTTAGTCGAACTGGTCCATGCGGGACAAGTACAGCAACGTTCGGACCCGTCTTACGGTCATAGTGGCCGCGTAGTGCTGAGATACTCGACATATCTAGATCTAAAGGAGGATCCCCAAGTATACCCGCGAGATATCTTGCATGACTCCTGTAGTTTGCTGAATCTAGCGGCGCCCAGCCCATTCCATCTTGAGTAAGAATCTCCGAAGTTACGCCCTGTCGGATGCTATGAATTCCTTGAGGCTCTTTTAATAACACCCCGTCGGCATGGGAATGGGTATCAATAAATCCTGGCAATACACTTAATCCCGTAGCGTCAATTTTTTGATGAGCGCTTGCGTCGCTCAGATCACCGATACGCGTTATGCGGTCACCAATGACTCCAATATCACCCAGAAATTGCTCTTGTCCTGAGCCATCTACTATAGTGCCGCCAGAAATCTTAATATCGAACATGTGACCATCCTAATATCTTTACTGATTTGATAGTAACTGCCTGATACTCATGAAAGTCTGAATCCAACCTCGCTGTCACGAGTTGCGCTAATCACTTTTTCGCCACCTAGCCATTCGAGCACTGAATTTCCAACTAGTTCACGTCGCCAGCTCCGTAAGATTCTCAATTCAGGTTCTTCCGAGACAGCAGTTGAGGAAAGAAACCAATGAACAAGTTCATCGATTTCGGATCTGGTCGCAATAAATCGTGAAGCGATCCCAGCAGCCTTGGCCTCTTTCTGAATAATCGCATTAAGCACTGAAGATAACGATGTGGAGTTAATCTTCCTTGTTCCCTTCTTGTCGGTAGGTTTGATTGGGTCTGCTCTCCCTAAGGCGATTTCTTCGATCAACGTATCTCCGAAATTTCGAATCTGACTCGACGCCAGACCACGTATTACCTTCATCTCCTCAATCGTCTCAGGCATTGCCCGCGAGATTTCGATGAGAGTTCTGTCACTCAGTATACGAACCCTCGGCACATTGCTCGCTCGCGCCTTGCCTTCCCGCCAAGCAGCCAAATTCCTGAGAACGCCCATCTCATCCGGACGAAGTGATTTTGCTTTATCCACCTTTAAATAAGCCAAATCAACAGGTGGGCGAGTCGACCACAATTCGGCAAATGAGTCACATTCAAGCAATACGTATTCGAGCCGCCCGGTCTGACGGAGTTTGGACTCTAGATGATTCCAACACTCGAGCAAGTACTCGACGTCATTGGCCGCATATAAAAGCTGTTTCTCGCTAAGCGGCCTCCGCGTCCAATCGGAAAACTGTGAAGCTTTATTCAGTAAAACTCCAGTAATCTGTTCAACCAGATTGCCGTACCCTACTTGATCTTGAAAGCCGGCGAAGGCAGCAGCAATCTGGGTATCAATAAAGTTCTTAGCGCGGACACCGAACTGGTCTCCCAGTATCTGCAGATCGCCCTGCGAGGCGTGGATCACCGTACAGACATCCGTGCTTGCGACAAGTGAGACCAATTCAGTTACATCCACCTTAAGCGGATCAACTAATGCAATTCTTGGCTCGGTCATCTGCCCCCACGCAATCTGAACCAATGCGAGCTTTGGAGAGTAAAATCCCTCGGTAACGAATTCCAAATCTAAGGCAAATATGCCACTTTCCTGAACCTCTTGAATAATTCGAACCAGATCAACTTGATCGACAATTGATGGAAGAACTTGTGGCGGTAGTTTTGGCACAAACAGAGGTTACTACAAGTTTCTTTCGGCGGCGTTAATCTCCAAGAAGGTCACACCGACAACCATCTCGTAGAAAAGACATCTCTCCCCTATTTTCCTAAAAGAATCGTTACACTACTTGTGAGACTACAAAAAAATTGAGTAACTCGTATTTACAGGGGGTATCCAGATGAAAGCTGCTATATACCATGGCGCACATGAACAGTTGACCATAGAGGATGTTGAGCTCGATGAGCCACAAGGGTACGAATTAGTCGTACGAACGGCCGCTTCGGGTGTATGCCATTCAGACTTGCATTTTGTAGATGGTTTTTACTTTATGCCGGGTCCTGCGATCCTCGGTCATGAGGCTGCGGGAGTCGTGGAAGCTGTCGGACCACTCGTCACTGAGGTGGTTCCTGGCGACCATGTCATTGCCTGTCTGTCTATCTATTGCGGAAAATGCAATCGCTGTCTTGTTGGAGAAACACACCTTTGTGCGAATAAACCAGTTCGCGACCCTGACGTCAATCCTGGCGTCTTATGGGACGGCAAGGGCGTACGTCAATTCGCCGGACTAGGATCTTATGCTGAGAAAATGTTATTGCATGAGAATGCAGTCGTAAAAATCGATAAGGATATGCCATTCCAACAAGCAGCATTAATCGGTTGTGGTGTTACTACTGGTGTCGGTGCGGCACTTAAAACAGCAAAAGTACAAGCCGGTTCAACCGTAGTGGTATTTGGAGCCGGTGGAGTTGGATTATCAGCGATTCAAGGAGCACGAATTGCGGGAGCTCGTACAATCATTGCCGTTGACCGAATTGAACATAAGTTGGCTACCGCTCGTGAGTTAGGCGCAACCCACAGTGTGGATGCCTCCACCGAAGATGCGGTCCAAAAAGTGCTGGAGTTAACTGGTGGTGGTGCTGACTACGCGTTCGAGTGCGTCGGGCTAAAGGTTCTTGCGGAGCAATGTTGGGCGGCTATCCGACCCGGTGGCACGGCGACCATCGTGGGAATGATCCCACAAGGTGAAATGGTTGAAATTCCAGGGCCTGAATTCCTACGAGAAAAGAAAATTCAGGGCTCAAGTATGGGTTCAAACCACTTCAAAGTCGACATGCCAATATATATCGACTTCTACAGAAGAGGTCTCCTACAGCTAGATGAAATGATTACCGAGACTGCACCTCTTTCAGAGGTGAATGATCGCCTTCGAGCAATGCGTGACGGTGAAGTCGCAAGGAGTGTTCTACTGTTTGACTAAGTATCAGCGTTTTTATGAGCGTAGTAAGCAGTGAAAAAGCCCCTGATTTAACAGGGGTTTTTTCTATAAATTCACTAAATAGTTCCGTTCAAGCTATACTCCCGAGGACTTATATAATTATTATTCGTTAAGAAACAATTAGAGCAAAAGGAGAATCATGGCATACCCAGAATACGAAAATTTACTGATCGATCGCGTGGGAAAAGACGATCAAATTGCTCGAATTACATTGAATCGACCTGAAAAAATGAACTCTCTTTCTCAAGAGCTACTATTTGAGTTTCGAGATGCCTTAGAAAATTTGGAGCCTGATGATACGGCTCGAGTAATCATAGTTCGTGGAGCAGGTAGGACCTTTTCCGCTGGTTATGACCTCACCCCGACAAAGGGCACTGGTGCGGATGCTGTTGCGAGAGAATTCAAAACCGTAGATGACCAAGGGCGGCGACTCTGGCAAGGTATTCGTGCTGGCATGCAAAGAATTACCAATATCCATATGTATTTTTGGAACCTACAAAAAATAACTATCGCGCAGGTACATGGCTACGCTATCGCAGGTGGATGTGAATTATCCATGATGGCGGACTTAGTTGTCTGTGCCGACGACGCACGATTCGGTCATCCTGGATTACGCTTTGCTGGGACACGAACCTCGATGATTCTTCCGTTGCTGATTCCAATGAGAAAGGCAAAAGAACTCTTTTACACGGGCGACAATATTTCAGGCACTGAAGCGGCTGAGCTCGGTATGGCAAACAAGGCGGTTCCCCTCGATCAGCTCGAAGAGCAAACCCTTGCCTTGGCCGAACGTGTCGCAAACTTACCTGCCGATCACCTAGCACAGCTAAAAATACATATGAATCGATTTCACGAGAATATGGGGATATATTCGAGCGTCCATTCAAGCACGGACCTCGATGCTGCCGGTACCTTCACCACTCAATCTTACGGATGGAGCGACAAGTTCAAAGAAGGTGGACTGAAAGAAGCTCTAGCTTGGAGAGATGGCCCATACCAGGACTACTCTGCAACTCCAAGAAACTAAATTACGATAAGCTGCATTCCTTGAGAACAGGAGACCTCGATGACTAAGACAAGTTCCATAAACACCGGGACCGAAGAATTGCTCGCGGAGCTTAAAGAAGGCGTTCTTACTTTGACTCTCAATCGGCCAGATCGGCTTAACGCAATAAATGGTCCGATGCTTAAAGCTCTTTCAGAACAGCTACAACGGGCAAATCGCAACTCAGAAATTCGGGCAATTATTCTGACGGGAGCTGGTCGAGGCTTTTGCTCAGGGCTTGATTTAACCCAGCAAGTCGATCGAAAGAATCAAAATGAAGATGATTTATCCAATCAGCCACAATTTGACCTTTTCGATCTAACCCAGTCACCTCCACTCGCACTTTATCGGATGGACAAGCCGGTTATATGTGCCGTGAATGGTGCTGCTGCCGGCTACGGAATGGATCTTTCCTTGCTCTGCCATATTCGAATAGCAGGTGAAGGCGGAAAATTTGCGTTCACGACGGTTCGGCGAAACCTCCTCCCGGAATCGGGCGCTACGTGGTTATTGCCGCGCCTGGTGGGCCAGGGTAAAGCTGCTGAACTACTCCTACGGGGAGTCACACTGTCTGCAGAAGAATGCCTGGAACATGGTCTCGTGAACAAGGTCGTGCCTGATGAAGCGCTGCAGCATACGGCCGAACAGTGGGCCAATGAAATAGCCGCTCATGCGCCGGCTTCGGTCCAAGCAACTACAAGAATGCTCCGTCTAGGACAGGATGAAAGCTTCGAATCAAGCGCCGACCATTTAATGGGGTATCTAAGGAGCCTGATGAAAATGGATGATTTTCAAGAAGGGCTCTCCGCATTCTTCGAGAGAAGAGATCCCGATTTCAAAGGTCACTAGCTAGTTACAACTACCGTAACATTTATTCTAGCCAAGAATCTTGCGGTTAAGTTGTTCCTCGGAGTCGTGGATCGAGTAGATCTCTCATAGCATCACCCCAGAAATTGAAACCCATCACAGTTAACCCGATCGCCAGACCAGGTGCCCATAGCATCCAAATCTGACGTCTAAAGTATTCGCGAGCCTCGCCCGCAAACATCTGGCCCCAAGATGGTTCACCCGCCGGACCAAATCCGAGAAATGATAGTGCTGCTTCAGCAAGAATCGCATTCGGTAGCGCCAGAGTACTACTAACAATAATCAATGGAAGAATGTTCGGCAGCACGTGTCTAGACATAACACGGACAGAATTCGCTCCATATGATTCAGCAGCTTCTACAAAGGGTCTGCTTCTCACCTCTAGCGCCGCAGATCGATAGATACGGGTCACGCCCCACATTCTGGTAAAGGACAGGGTCACAACAATAGCAATTATCTCACTCACTCCTGCTTGTCGCGCAATCTGCGCTGCGATAATAAGTAAAACAAGGTCCGGAAGAGCAAGTCCCGCTGTCACCATCATACTCATGAAAGAATCAAATGTCTTGCCTAAATAAGCCCACATGATACCCATGACTGTCCCTGCGACACCACTTAATAACACAGTTCCCATACCCACGAAAAGTGAGAGTCGTGCGCCATAAATAAGCCTTGATGCTATATCTCTACCTACATAGTCTGTTCCCACCAAATGGGTCCATGATGGTGAAAGAAAGCGATCTCCTAACGACTGTTTATATGGATCGAAAGGAACCAGCCACGGTGAAAAAACTGCTATAGTTAAAAAAATCACGACTATCACACCGCCAAAAAAGCCAAGAGGCCTTCGCACTGCGAATCTGCCCATTCCTGACAATTTCTGCTGAATCCAAGGACGACTGTCCTCAGGGATAAGTTCATAAAACTCTTCTTCAGTCAACGGTGCTGTCTCTTGCTCTGACATATTCACGCCTACTAACTGTATCTAATTCGTGGATCAATCCATGCATAGGAAAGGTCCACAAGAAAATTCGTTATCGAAATTATTAGAGCAAACACTAATACCACGCTCTGAATGACCGGAATGTCAAAGTCGCCAACCGCATCAACTATGTATTTTCCCATACCCGGCAACGTGAAGAATCTTTCAAAAATTACGTTCCCTGCAATCAAAATAGGGACAACTAAACCAAATAGTGTCACGACTGGAATCATTGCGTTTCGCATAGCATGTCGGATAATAACCATCCGTTCCACAACGCCCTTTGACCGAGCTGTTCTAATATAATCCTGTCTCAATACTTCGAGCATTGTGGCACGCATATATCGAACAAAGACACTTCCGGGGGTCAGAGCAATCAGCACGACCGGTAGCCACATAACGCTGAAATGCTGAACCGGATCAACCCAGAGATGCTCAAAACGGATGTCAGGAGCCCACCTCCACCACTTAGACGCATATTCAACTACTAACGTCGCAATCCAAAAGTTCGGGAACGCACTGAGCGCAATAGCATAACCGCGCACCGTGTAGTCCACCGAAGTATCCTGCTTAACAGCCGTCAGTGCTCCAAGGGGCACCGCGGTAACCGCGGACAATACGAGTGCAATTAAACCAAGTTCCACTGACACGGGAAGTCTCCACTTCAGCTCATCCCACACCGGTCGCTCGCTAAGTACTGAGGACCCAAGATCTCCTTGGAGTAAATTCCCAGCCCAAGATAAGTATCGTTCCAAAATTGGCTTGTCTAAGCCCGCTCTTGCCAGAGTTTGACGTACCATCTCCGGGTCAGCAAGTTGTTCCTCAGGCACTAGAAAGTATGATATCGATTCGGTCCAGTCATTTGGATCAAGTGATCTATCCGATATAAAAAATGGGCCTATCACATGGAGTAACAGGAAAATAAGTACTGTCACCATCCAAATCGAGATGAGCGTCAAAATCGCGCGCCGAACAATATAAGCCGTCATTGGCAAAAGCTCCTAGGATAAATCTCTCACGAACATTTCAAGCTTAAAACGTAAGCGAAGGACTGATATCAATTGATATCAGTCCTTCGGTACTAAAACAAAGTCTCAACTTAGCCGAGTAGCTTCTTCCGAAGTGGCTCATCAATCCATACCTGAGAGAAGCGCTGTTGCTCTTCATACTCAAGATGATCTCGACGCCATCCCCAGTTCTTCGTGAATGGCCAGCTCAGTGCATATGGTGCAACCGCATATGGCCAACCTGCAGGAATACAAGGCATTCTTTCAACATTGTCTACCTGCCACTGGCGAATCATATCAAGCTGAGTTTCCTGATCCGTTTCACTCCGAATCTTTAGGATTGTCGCATCGGAGGCACTAGTACCTTCAATCGCGTCAACCTCAACTGGATTCTTATACTCATTCTTGTGCTGGTTGCCACCAGGCGTGTACGCAATGTGCTGTCGTGTTCCTTGTGAATACAAGTCCGCGAACATCGTCTGTGACACAAACGGAAGTCCACCGGCACCACCCTGCTTAGCCGCCCAGATAATACCGTCAAAGTCACCACTCCCGTAGTAATAGTGCGGTAGATAGTCGGTCTTATAGTCTGGATGCTCAGCAGTTACCTTGAAGTGGCCATCCTGCTCGAAGAAACCTTGATAAGCCTCTCCTACACGTGGGAACGTCGTACCATACTCAGTGGTAGCAATCCACTTCATCGGCAACTCGAAGCCTTGCTCCATGCCAGCAGCAGCCATTAGTTTTGCTGCTTCTTCAGGGTTTCGGTAATACAACTTACTCTGCGCAGCAGAATACTGCTGCCCATAATCCATAAATTCTTTACCCGCTGGATCGACCCAATAATCGTTATATCCAGATGAGATACCCATACCATGAATTCTCGCCTTGGTGGGCCATCCCTTATCACGGAACGCCGTCAAGTCATAGAAAGTGTCATTAATGAGTTCTCGGTCAATCAGCATCGAAAGTGCTTGTCTAGCCCGTTGGTCGCGCCAGATAGACCCTGGCTTCAAACCAAACGCTATACCCCAGTTACCCTTCTGCACCGGCTCCTGCCATACATCTAGTTCTGGAATATCCTCCTTAGTAGAAATAATATCTTCTTGACGAGTCTGGCTCCACCATAACTGACCTGCTTTAAACTGAGCCTGTCTCTGAGCATATTCATCAATAACTGGGTTGTCGAAACCATCCATAAACGGCTTGTTAACACCCCATGCGTTTGGATTCGCTCGCCAACGCATAGCGACAGAGCGGTCCCAGCTATCGAGCATCCACGGGCCAGTACCACGAATGTCATCCCTTGGATTGTATTTTTCAGCAATAGCTTCTTGTGGTTGCACCATGAACCAACGTTGGTAGGCGATAGCTGCCAATATGTCACCAAAACTGAAAGCCATATCGATTCTAATTGTGTGATCATCGACGGCGACCATATCAATAATTGGAGCGTCATCACTTCGTGAGTGGGCAAGATCTGCAGCTGAGTTTGAAAGAGCTTCAAATTTCTTCCATGATTGAGCTACGTCTTCTGCGACAAATGGACGACTGTTTGTCGGCGGACGTGGATCCCACTTTGCGTCTTTCCGGAGATTCAAAATTAACGTAGTCGCGTCTGCAAATTCCCAATTTTCAACTAGCCCAGCCTGAACGTTGCCTTTTGCGGTGTTATCTCCCAAACCTGGCTCAAACTCAAGAAGTGTCTGATAAGCCCAGCGAGAATAATAAGCTGCCTTATAAGAAGTAGCCTGAAGTGGGTCAACTTGCTCTGGTTCTGCTTGAGTAATTCCTTTGAAGATACCTCCGCGGGTTGCCTGAGCTGTGTGATCCACCCTCGGGGTTAAAATACCAGTTTCTGTAGCTGCTGCTTGCTGTGAGACAAGTGCCTGTGTAGCTGCCGCGGTTGCTGCGCTACTACCACTACTTGTAGCTGCAACTTCAGCCTCATCGCCTCCACCACACCCTATGAGTGCAGCACCGCCTAATCCCATCAGACCGAGCGCGCTACCACGCACTACTGCTCTTCGAGAAACGGGGCGCCTTGACCAATAATTTCCGGACATTGCAAAACCTCCTTGCCGTATAGCCAAATCGTGGCTAATTAACGTGCTTGGGCGAAGTATCGGTCATCACTAAAAGTTTGTCAACTCCCTTCGTCAGGTCACCCGCTGGGCGAGTTATACTGAACACTATGGTACAACTTTCGTTTAAGTCCGAAGACATAAAATTTGCCCACCTCGCAACTGTTTACAGCCTTGGTTCGCCCGGAAATTCTGGTGAAGAAGTTGAGCGTATTAAAGAAATACGAGATTTACTGAAAGACGATATTGACAAAGCAACTTCAACCATAGCTTTCTCAAACAGGGATATAATAAAGCTTGGCGCAGCCCTCAATGGTGTCATCAATGAACTCAAGCAATTCGCCATAGGTAACGGCCGATCAATGGTGCCTGGATTTAGTCAAGCAGTACAAGCCTCATTTCCAGAAACAAGAGCAAATCCGGGCTTCGCAATGGATTTAATCGAATCTCCTGTAAAATTAAAACGGCGCCTTTCTATTAATATTAACGACGCCCATCAAGAAATCGAACAAGCCCAAGAAACTGAAAAAAGGACAGAGCCACGCTGGAAATTTTGGAAGAAATTATGAACTTAAGTCTTCAACATACTCTAGGACTACTGCTGCTTTGTTAGTCAACTCACTGACTGCAACCTCACCGACTCCTCCTGGTTAGCTAACACCCCACCATCCTAGGAATCGCTGCCATATGATTCAATTTCGAATTCTGCCAAACCCAGGAAGCCCATTGCAGACGAAATTGTGCCTGGCCAAATTTTCGCTGTCAAGCTCAATTCAATGTGCCTGAGCCATCATTAAAGCGAGAATAGACTGATCAGCTTTAAGTCACACGAAGGTCCGAAAATATGCCCTTTGACCTTGCCGTAGAAGTCCGACACCGAGATGCCGGGCAGAAATTTCCCAACGGTAGCTCGGCACTCTAATTAGGTACTCAGTCGACCGGTGTAACCAAATCTTATTGTATTGATATGAGGACTATTCTGTTATTTCTCAACAGGATCAAAGATTATAGATATTCAACCACAGTCAGAAATCAATGAATTACAAAAAATCAATCTAGGAAGGTACTTTTGCTCGAGCGGCATCCTTATCGGTAAACCACAAAGCATTAATTTCCGTATATATAGCCTCTTCTTCCGGAACATCATCTTCCGCGTAAATAGCAGATACCGGACAAGCAGGTTCACAGGCACCACAGTCAATGCACTCATCAGGGTCGACGTAAAGAATTTTATCAAGACTTTCTTCAAAATGTATGCAGTCCACAGGACAGACATCTACGCATGACTGGTCCAAGGTGTCAATACAGGGAGTCGTAATCACATAGGTCATTGTTCGAAACCTTTCGCTACTAAGTGCTGCTTACGGAGTCAATAATGCTACTCCCGAGGGAGTTATGTCAACTCCTGTTTTAACCCTATAGAGAATTGAGATCTAAGCCCTCAAGAAATGGAAGATCTTCATGTTCAATAATTGAGCCTCCTTCTTGCAACGGAAGCGCTGTAGCCCTCACTGTGCCGTCAGAATTCAGGTTAACTCGAAGTGCATGTCCACCGTTGTGACCTCCAAGTCCTTCCGACGCCCCACTGTAAGCCGCGACGGTCTCTCCCGCAGCGACTCGCGTCATTTGTTCCCAATGGCCCAAAGCAACATAATCTCTCCCACTAGCGGCAAGTTCGCTCTCCAATATATGGAACGAGTGATGAAGTAGTGCCTTCGGGTGGATAAAATGACCATGTCCTACCGCAAGCGACCAAGCGTAATCACCACGCTCCGGGATCCCTTCAAAAGGGGAGAAATCCATCAACGTCTCTGTGTGGGAGCGGCCCCAAATCTCAAGATTTAGATCCTCAAAAACGGCAGTCTCGCCGTCGCGACCCCGCAAAAGAGTGACGTTCGGAGCCAAGGTCGCCAAATCAAATCTGTCATATACGGAATAAGGGCCGACGTGATCATGATTGCCCGGGCCTATGATCGTTGGCCGATTCAACCTCGCCAGTTCCGACGCAGCGAATTCTAACGTTGTTTCCTTCACTCGAGAATTGTCAAAAAAATCTCCCGCGATTATAACCAAATCAGCATCTTCAGCTATCGCTAGATTAACGACTGCAGTAAACGCCTCCTCTAAGTGAACGCTATCTCCACTGTTTCCAGCATCGTACGCACCAAGGTGTACATCGCTCGTATGTACAATCTTTAGATTAGGACGTAGCTTAGTAGTCATTTTTCTCCTCCAGATTCATCAGTCCTAGGGTAGATTTACAATCATTTTCATTCAACCGCCTCAAAATATTATTTCTCCCGCGGCATTTTTGGTTGCATCGACTCCAAACTATCTGAAAGAGCTTGAGATAGTCCGGAAATAGGAACTCGTATTTGCTTCATACTATCTCGCTCTCTGATAGTCACCGCCTCGTCATCCAACGACTCAAAGTCCACCGTGACACAAACTGGAGTTCCAATTTCATCCTGCCTTCTATATCGCCGGCCGATTGACTGTGCGTCGTCAAACTGTGTTCGAAATTGAGTTTTCAACCTATCATGCACACTTTTTGCCGTGGGGCTTAATTTTTCATTCCGAGATAACGGTAAGATTGCGACATTGACCGGGGCTACATTCGGAGCAAGCCTCAGTAGCGTCCTCGTCTCATCACCTACAATTTCTTCATCATAGGCATCAAGTAACAAAGTAAGCATCAGTCGGTCCACACCGGCTGCCGGTTCTATCACATGAGGCACAATATGCTCGTTTCGTTCTTGGTCAAAAAAAGTTAATTTCTGTCCTGAATGCTTTGAGTGCTGTGTAAGATCAAAGTCTCCTCTATTCGCAATTCCCTCTAGTTCTCCCCAACCCCAAGGAAAATGAACCTCGATATCAGTCGTACCCTTTGAATAATGTGAAAGTTCCTCTTGTGCGTGTGTCCGAAGTCTAAGGTGCTGAGGGCGAATCCCCAATGAAAAGTACCAGTCCAACCTCTCTTGCTTCCAATACTCGTACCATTCAGCAGAGTCCTCCGGATAGCAAAAGAATTCCATCTCCATCTGCTCAAATTCCCGGGTTCGAAAAATGAATTGCTTGACCGTTATTTCATTTCGAAAAGATTTTCCGATTTGTGCGATACCGAAAGGTAATCGCTGCCTCATTGAAGATTGTACCTGCGAAAAATTCACGAACATTCCTTGTGCGGTTTCTGGGCGCATATATGCTCGTCCACTCTCGTCTGAAACTGGACCAACTATCGTGCTTAGCATCATATTAAACTGCTTTGGAGCAGTAAATCCTCGGTTGGCCTTACACGTAGGGCACGTACCATCGGGGCTCTCCTCAGCTAGTAGATCTTCACGAAATCTAGCTTGGCAATTCAAGCACTCAACCAGGGGATCATGAAATGCATCAAGATGCCCTGCAGCAGACCAAACTTTAGGGTTCGTGATAATTGCGGCCTCAAGTCCAACTATATTGTCACGCTCGCGCACCATAGATTGCCACCAAAGCTCTCGAATATTTCGCTTGAGTTCGACACCTAACGGCCCGTAGTCGTAGGCAGCAGCAAATCCACCATATATTTCCGCAGAAGGAAATACGAAACCTCGACGCTTCGCCAGAGATGTAATCTTTTCTATGTCCGCTTTCATCTCTGAAGGCTCATCGATATCATTATCGGTCATAATCCACACCTCTCGAACACTAAGCTTAAGTTAACTCGAGTAGACCTTGAAACCAACTCCTAGCTACAGGAAACGATTGACGTTATAAAGATTTCAAGAATGGATTAAATTGTATTTCGTTCCCAATCGTTGTTTCGAGACCATGACCGCTGTGCACCACGGTATCAGGTGGCAAAGTCATAAGATGTTCTTTAATCGAATTCATTAATTGTTCACTATTTGAACCAGGGAAATCAGATCGCCCGATCGAACCTTGAAATAACACATCTCCGGTGAATACCTGGCTGTGACCATAAATACAGATATGTCCCGGTGTATGTCCTGGAGTAAATAAAATCTCATATTCGGTTAAATTACCTATCTGAATTTTTTCACCATGAACCAGATATCTGTCTGGCGCACGCGGCACCGAAACCTCGTGACCATACCAAGTTGAAGCTGACGGCGCCTGCTGACCGATAAGTGGGTAATCTAATTCGTGCATGGCGAATATTGCTTTTGGAAAATTAGAAAGAATGTCGAATACTGCCCCGCTATGGTCGAGATGGGCATGCGTAACTAAAACCCAGGTCACATTCCAGTTATTTTGCTTAAGCTGCTCAACCAGCTCCGCTCCATTGTCGCCAGGATCAACAATCATCACGTCTTGAGTTTGCTCATCACCCACAACATAACAATTTGCCTGCAGACGACCAACAACATAGTTTTGAAAAATCATCTACTAGGTCTTGACGAATCGCTCAACAGGTAGCACAAAGATTACGGCTCCACCCGCGGTGATCTGAACAATTCGAGATGAAAAGGCTGCGTCGCCTGCAAGTGGCAGTCCTTGCAACGGAACCATCTCTTCCCTCTCCTGACACTCTGACTTCACAATTTCGAGAACCCGATCAACATCCACATGATTGACTCCGCTTAGCAAAGTAGCAGATCCCTTCCGAAGAAAGCCGCCTGTGCTACCGATCCGAGTAACGCTGAATTGCGCCTGAATCAGAGCGTTACTTAGCGCATCCGCATCATCTTGGGCAACCACCATTAAAACGATGCGATCCACTTGCGATTCTATAGACATAAGCTCCTCGACATCCATTTCTCAGGTTTCGCCACAACAAGCAAATGGTAATGCATCTCAGCAATTTTAACTAAGAGACATGTGTAAAATTCAATTATGTTTTATGAAATTAACTTCGGCTATAACGTTTATTAAACCGCTCGACTCGCCCAGCGGTGTCAACAATTCTTTGTTCACCCGTGAAGAAAGGATGGCAATTAGAGCACACGTCAACTTTTAGGTTTTCCTTGGTTGATCTAGTCTCCCACGAAAATCCACACGCACAGGAAATACTAGTCAAAACATATTCCGGATGAACTTCGCTCTTCATAATAATTATCTATCCTCAAAAACCTGCCACTTAACACTAGGCGGGATTAACTGACACTTTCTTTCTTCGGCCCTTCGCATAAGGTGCGAAGTCAACAACTCCATCAACTTTTGCCCACAGAGTATGATCTCGTCCTACACCTACATTCTCACCTGGATGAATCTTAGTTCCTCTCTGTCGAACTATGATGGAACCCGCGGACACAACTTCACCGCTATATTTCTTTACACCCAAACGCTTACTATTTGAATCTCGTCCGTTGGATGTTGAACCGCCTGATTTTTTATGGGCCATTTCCTACTTCTCTCTGAAATCTCTAAACCATGATCTGGCTGATTTGAAGGCGCGTCATCATCTGGTGATGACCTTTCTTTTTTGCCTGTCTGGTTTTATTCTTAAAATGAAAAAAGAGTACTTTATTAGCCCTCGTTTGTTCGACTACCTCTGCTGATACGATTGCGCCCTCAACTCTAGGTGTTCCGATCCGCGTATCACCCTCTTCTCCGCCGACCAAAAGGACGTCATCAAACTTCAGAATATCTCCTGGGTTTCCAGTGATACGTTCTACGTCTAGTACATCGCCTTCTTCAACGCGATATTGTCGTCCACCAGTACGGATAATAGCGTACATCAAAACCTCACAAATTTAATTCAATCAATAATTCAAATGAAACAATAGAATATGATGGACCGCTGTTTAACGTCAATATTAAATGTTTATCACGAACCCCATACAAGACCAGGCTTGCCTTGATTCGGTTTCCTGTCTGGATCTTCTTTAGATTTTCTGGAGACCGCCGCGCTCGGGTCCGTGGGGGTAGCGTTGTCCACGCGTGAAGCCCTATATTCCCCAGTTGGATCAAGAATAGCGATTAAATCGTCACCCTCAAGTGTTTCAACCTCAATCAAATGCTCAGCGAGTCGATCTAATACTTCTCGCTTATCGCGCAATATTTGTTTGCACTTCTCATGAGCCTCAGCTATAAGTCGCTTAACTTCGATATCAATTTCCTCGGCAGTTTTTTCAGAGTAATCTCTCTCCTCACTGATGTCGCGACCGAGAAACACCATAGATTGACGCTTACCAAAGGTTCGAGGCCCCAGTGCTTGTGACATGCCCCACTGAGTCACCATATTTCGGGCAATCTGCGTTACTTTACTAATGTCATCATGGGCACCAGTGGTCATTTGACCAAACACTAATTCTTCCGATACGTGCCCACCTAGAGCCATAGTCATCATAGCTTCATAATAGGATCGATCCTGTAGCTGTCTGTCATCATTGGGTAAAGATCTAGTGAATCCGCCTGCCATACCCCTGGGCACGATCGTTACTTTAAACGGGACATCAGCATCATCGGAAAAGTACCCTGCAACGGTATGACCCGCCTCGTGGTATGCAATAATTTTCTTCTCGGCAGGCGTAATAACCCTAGATTTACGCTCGGGACCTGCTATAACCCGATCTATCGACTCATTCAATTCATCCGAGCTTATTCGTTTTAGATCCCGCCGAGCGGCTAGGATTGCTGCCTCATTAACAAGGTTAGCCAAATCAGCTCCACTAAAGCCCGGCGTTTGCTGAGCCACAGTTTCAAGGTTTACATCAACATCGATCGGTTTACCTTTTGAATGCACATCCAAAACCTGCCTGCGCCCTTTGACGTCTGGCAGCGCAAGCATGACTTGACGATCAAATCTACCAGGTCGCAGCAAAGCCGGATCAAGAACATCCGGTCTGTTAGTAGACGCGAGCACAATAACACTCGCTGCAGACTCAAATCCATCCATTTCAACCAATATCTGATTCAACGTTTGCTCACGTTCATCGTGGGACCCGCCTAGGCCGGCACCACGTTGGCGACCCACTGCATCTATCTCATCAATAAAAACAATAGCCGGTGCTTGTTTTTTTGCCTGGTCAAATAAATCTCTCACCCGGGATGCACCAACACCCACAAACATTTCAACGAACTCAGATCCAGAGAGATGAAAAAATGGCACACCGGCCTCACCAGAAACTGCACGCGCAATCATCGTCTTGCCAGTTCCGGGAGGTCCGACCAGTAATACTCCATGGGGAATACGTGCACCAAGACTTGAAAACTTTTCGGGGTACTTAAGAAACTCAACGACCTCACCAAGTTCTTGAACAGCTTCATCTTGACCAGCAACGTCGGCAAAGTCAGTGGTTGGCTGCTGTTCATTGAACTTACGAGCCTTGCTCTTACCAAACGACATTGCTTGATTGTTTGCTCCACCTGCCTGCCGCATCATGAATAAAATCAGTGCTCCCAAGATAATCAGGGGCAGGAACGAAATAAAGGCGCCAAGTACACCAGAAAGTCTGCCCCCACCTGATATTTCAACTTCGACCCCGTCTAGACCTACCGCTACATCATTGCCTCGTAATATCTCTTCCAGAGAAGATGAGGTTTCTTTCCTAGACACTACTGGCTCAACCTGGTCAATCAAGTAGACTCGCAAATTATCATCATCGACCGAAATCTTACTTACATTTCCTGCCTGTGCCTCAGCGATTACCCAAGAAAGTGGGCGAACACCTGTTCCGGTCTGCGGGCGGACCAAAAGAACCACCACTAAAACAAGCGTGATTAACACCAAGAAATAGATAAAAAAGTTTCGAGTCGAACGAGATTTCATTAGATTTGCTTCCCTTAGGTCTTTATTAAGGGCAAAAAGCGCCGAAATTGCTCATCTCAGACACCCCGCCACACCTCATAGTCAACTACACAATTATAGCACGCAGAATTAAGGTCAAACTAGCCCCGTAACACGGTAGCCAGTGCGCCTACTACTAGTCCTCATCCTCTTGATCGATATAGAGTTTGCCATCCCAAGCCCAGTCCTCAACATCGTGCTCAGTGAAAATCACATGTGTTGAAGCCGGTTCGGTATGGGCAACATTACAAACGGCGTCGGTAATTAGTCGAACAAGTTCTCGTTTCTGGGCCAGAGAGCGCCCCGGCAACATTTCAATTCTCACGATAGGCATACACTACTCCAAACCTGATTGAATTTTACTTGAGAGGTTAATATAGCCTGAATCCCACTATGAACGAGACCATATCAAACAATCACGCAACTCTGACAAATACGATGAATGCGCGATCGAAGCCGGACTGGACATTCGAGGACGAGTATTCTCGAAATTTTCCGCTGCTGGTTGCCGGTGTTGATGAAGTCGGGCGTGGTGCATTGGCCGGCCCAGTCGTAGCTGCTGCTGTAGTGTTTCCGCCCGATTTAAACCGTGCCGAACCATGGATTGGCCAAATTAAGGACTCGAAAAAATTAAATTCAGCTTCCCGTCTTGAGCTCTCCAAGATAATTATAAACAAGTGCTATGTCGGTTTCGGAGAAATTTCCGCACACGTGATTGATGCAATTAATATCCGACAGGCTACGCTTCTAGCTATGAGAAAAGCCGTAAATAACTTGCATATAGAGCCTGACCGAGCAATAATCGATGGAATTGACTGTATAGGGCTTAGCATAGAAGAACTAAGCATAATTGGCGGGGATTCACGTTCGGTAACGATCGCCGCGGCTTCGATAATAGCAAAAGTTAGGCGAGATAAAATCCTCACTGAGCTCGACACTCACTTCGGTGGGTACGGTTTCGCTGAACATGTAGGATATGGAACTCGACAACACATCAAGGCTATTAATGAGTTGGGTCCCTGTGTTGTGCACCGTTTTTCATTCAAACCTATAAAAAACGCTCTAAAACGGGTGTAGAAGGAGTAATAATGAATGATCGAGCGAAATTGCTTGGTGTAGCTGGCGAACGGATTGCGAGTGAGTATCTCGAAAAGCAGGGTTACTTCATCCGAGAGAAAAACGTCGAAATTTCTACAAAGAATTTATCGGGTCAGATCCCAGTAATCGCTGAAAAAGGCGATCTCACCGTATTTGTTGCAGTCAAACTCCGGACAAGCAGAAAGCAAGGACCAAGCCTAAATAATATCTCCCCTGCTAAGCTCGCGAAGCTTCGGGCACTAGGGAGCGTATACTCAAAGAAGAATAAGATTCCAGCTGAGCAGCAATTTCGAGTGGACTTAGTCTCGATCGAGCTAACGGTTGGTGGAGATGTTGGTCAACTTACACATGTTCAGGGAGAGATTGAAGCTGGTCTAGAGGTCGTGAAATAGTCTAAAGTAAAGGGTGAGGCTGTCCGATTAGACCAGATTAAGAATTCGCCGATTGTGCAACAATGTTAGGTAAGTAAATACATATGCCTATATATACGTTCAAATGTAATGACTGCAAGCGAAAAGTAGATGTGCTCGTTCGATCGCGGTCTCGAATCAGTGAGGCAAAATGCCCCGCATGTCAGGGCGCTGATCTACATCAAATAGTTGCAAAAGTAGCCAGGGTAAGATCTACTGGTGAAAGATTAGATAATATTGATGTTAATGCTGAACTCGGCCAACTTGAAGGAAAAGATCCTGCTGCATTTTCCAGATGGGCAAGGAAAATGGGTACTCAATTTGACAGTGAGCTAGGTTCTGATTTTCAGGAACTCGCCGACCGAGCAGACGCGGGCGATGACCCAATTGAACGGTTCGATGCCGAACATACTTTACGATACCGGATCGACCAAGCAAGAAATCAATCCAACGGGAGTTCTGAGGACTTTTCTATTTAGAGATCTGAAGGGAATATCAGATGCCTCTTTTTGAATATCGCTGCAGTGCCTGCTCGACCCTCACAACTATTCTAATCCGAAACGTGTCCAAGAATAAAACTCCTCCAACTTGTGAATCATGTGGCTCCGTCAGCCTTACCAAAGTGATGTCGAAAGTGGGCCGACTGCGTTCAGCTCAAGATGTTATCGAGGAAAAAGGCACCCCACGAGAAGGACAAGCATACGAGGATCCTAGGCAGATAGGCGCTTGGGTAGAGAAGCGATTTGAGGATTACGGTATGCCGATTCCCGATGATACTCGTAATATGATCGATGCGGCACGAGATGGAGTTTTCCCAGACGAGATATCTGACATCTAAAAGTACAAAGTTATCCGATTGTCTCTCCCCACGTCGCCATTAAGACTGTGCGCTGTTAATATCGCTCTAGAATTTCATAAGGGTCCTGATGACCAAGGTCGAGTTACGTGAAGTCACCTTGCCTTGCCATTAGGATAATCCGCCTAAGAAAGGGATTAGAACATTGGATACAAATATTGAAAGTTTCTTATACATTGCTCTAGTGGTCGGGGCGATCGCAATTGGCTTTGCCTTACTCAGGGCTCGAGCAGTTATGGCGGCAGCTGATGGCAACGACGCTATGCAACGAATTGCGCTGGCGATTCAAGAAGGAGCTGCATCCTTTCTAAAGCGCGAATATACCTTCCTCGCTGTCTTTGTTGCAGGTATGTTTGTTGTTCTGCTCATTTTCATCGACTTGGATGCCCTTACAAAACTAGAAGATGTTAAGAATCCAGACACATTCAAATTTGCGACCTCAATTTCATATGTAATTGGTGCAATTCTTTCTGCTGGGGCTGGCTATCTAGGCATGATGATTGCTGTCCGAGCTAACGTTCGCACGGCCGCATCAGCACAGGATGGGCTTAATAGTGCTCTAAAAGTAGCGTTCAACTCTGGAACAGTCATGGGTATGACTGTGGTTGGGCTCGGGCTGATAGGACTAACATTGTTATACCTAATCTGGCAGGATCCAGCACCTTTGGCCGGATTCGCGTTCGGAGCTTCTTCAATCGCCTTATTTGCCCGAGTTGGTGGCGGCATCTTCACTAAAGCAGCTGACGTCGGAGCTGATCTCGTCGGTAAAGTCGAAGCAGGAATTCCCGAGGATGACCCGAGAAACCCGGCAACAATCGCTGATAATGTTGGCGACAACGTTGGGGACGTTGCTGGAATGGGAGCAGATCTTTTTGAATCATACGTAGGATCAATGGTTGCTACTATGACTCTGGCTGTGCTTGCTGTCGCGGGAACGAGTGCGGTCGGTAGTAAAGAACTCTTTGATGGCAGCGCCGACTACGCGTCTAAACCCATTGTTCTGCCGATTTTAATAGCGGCAATCGGCATAGTGTCTGCGATCATTGGCACCTTCTTTGTAAGAACAAAAGAAGGTGCAACGCAGGGTGGCCTGCTCTGGGCTCTAAGAAACGGAGTATTCGCAGCCTCAGGTCTTGTATTAATTGGAGCTGCTATAGCAATTCAGACCCTTGAATTAGATTGGGCTCTGTTCTGGGTAATACTAGTAGGCTTAATAGCGGGCCAAATCATTGGTACGGCTACTGAAGGCTTCACCTCTTCAGAAGGTTTTAACATTGGTCCAATCAGCTACAGCCCTACGGTTGACTTAGCAAAACAGGCTGAAGCCGGTGCGGGCCCAATTATTATTGGTGGCCTTAGTTTAGGAATGTTATCCACTGTAATTCCAATGATCACCGTAGTTATCGCATTAATTATTGCAAATAGTCTGGGCGGCTTTTACGGAGTAGCGTTGGCTGCGGTCGGTATGCTAGCCCCATTGGGAATAACTTTAGCCACCGATGCATATGGTCCCGTTGCTGACAACGCCGGCGGTATAGCCGAGCAAGCCGGTCTCGATCCTGAGGTGCGTGAGCGAACTGACGCTCTTGACCAATTAGGAAATACTACTGCGGCCACTGGCAAAGGATTTGCCATTGGCTCGGCCATGTTGACGTCAATAGCACTCTTAGCAACATTTGCGACGGTTACTAATCTTGGATTAGAGGATCTGAGCCTACTGAAAGTAAATGTCATGGCTGGCTTACTTATTGGCGCGTTAATGCCTTTTGTATTCTCGGCACTCTCGATGGGGGCTGTTGGTCGTGCTGCACAAGCGATGGTAGAAGAAGTGAGAAGACAATTTCGCGAACACCCAGGAATTATGGATGGGTCTGAACAACCTGATCACGAGCGTGCTATTAGAATTTCGACCGATGGCTCGCTTCGAGAAATGATCGTACCCGGGTTCTTGGCCGTATTAGTCCCAATCGTCGTTGGAATTATTTTCGATGCCCCCGGCCTTGGTGGGCTCCTTATTGGATCAATCGCTGCTGGTTCAATGCTAGCGATTATGATGTCGAACTCTGGCGGAGCATGGGATAACGCCAAGAAATATGTCGAGGAAGGGCATTTTGGTGGTAAAAACTCTGAGGCTCACAAAGCCGCTGTAGTTGGAGATACCGTTGGCGATCCGTTTAAGGACACGTCTGGTCCATCACTCAATATATTATTAAAACTGATGGCAATTGTTGCAGTGGTTTTTGGACCGTTGTTCCTATAAGCAGTCACTGAGTAAAGAAACGGGTAAGGAAGTAACAATGACAAACATTCAAATTGGGCAAGACGCTCCAGGCTTTACTCTGGTTGCCGAGGCAGGAGAGGAAGTAACCTTATCGTCTTTCAAGAGTGAAACAGTCGTCTTGATCTTTTATCCATTTGACTTCTCGCCCCCGTGCACTAGTGAAATGTGTACTATTCAAGACGATTTTTCTGGCTGGGATACGTGCGGGGCAAAAGTATTTGGCATAAGTAGAGATAGTAAATTTTGCCATGCAGCCTTTAAAGAATCACAAAATTTACCCATATCTTTGCTCGCTGATACAAAGGATGACGTCGCGAGAAGATACGATGTCTGGAATGAAACGGCCGGATTTGCCGAACGTGGGACATTCATTATCGATGGCGAAGGAAAAGTAACATACACAGTGCATAATCCAGCACCTGAAATTCGAGATCATTCCGTAATTGAAGAGTATCTCAGAGGCTAATTGAGCTGTTCATTTTTTTGGTTAAGGTAGTGTCACGTGAATCTCGCTGATCTCAATGTTGGGACAACGCTCAACATTAAGCTGAATTTTTCAGTTGAGAAGATATCCGAGTATCTCGTAGCAACCGGTGATGGTTCGGATATGTGGATCCGAGAATCAATAGTTCCTCCACCACTAGTGGGTGCCGGAATTTTAGCGGAATTGATGAAGCAAGTTAAACTGCCGGCCAACCTAATGCATACCGGACAAGAACAGACAGCTTACAGCACAGTGCCAGCTAATTCAGACCTCTTAGCCAGCGTAACCCTAACCCAGTATTCCCAGCGCCGAGGAGCAATCATAGCCACGTTCGAAGCAAATCTAGTTGATGTAACTCAAGTTTTGCTATTTCGAGCAAAATTCAGTGGCCTAGTTCCACTAGAACTCAGTTAATTCGGGGAGTAAATATGGACAAATACCCAGACCACCTGCCAATAATTACGCTCAGCATTTCTCAAGCACTCGTTGACAAATACAGCGAGGCATCCGGAGACCATAACCCCATTCATCAAGATACAAAGGCTGCATATGAAGGCCCGTTTGGACAACCAGTAGCCCATGGGATGTTAGTTCTTTCGACCGCTTCACAAATCATGACGACTACCTTTGACAAACAGTGGGCTGAAAAAGGCAACCTGAAAGTCCGCTGGAAGTCACCAGCACTAATCCCAAACAACATACACACGTCAGCCCGACTGAAATCCGCGAGCCAAGAACAGGTAACGTATGAAATAGAGTGCAAAGACGACAACGATACTCTGCTGTTCTCTGGGACTGCGACTCTGCGCCTAGACCCCTGACCGCAAAATCCATGAGGGTTTTATACTGTCGATTCGTCTTACTATAAGGTCTATGAAGGCAAGATATTTTCGATCACTACTCTGGGCTGTGGCTATCATGGCTATCTTGATAATCGTGTACCAAGCACGTATCGCACTGATACCCTTCATAATCGGCACGCTTTTCGCGTACATGGTTTCACCACTTGTCGACCGGATTTCGAAAATTATACCTGTACGAACACACCGTGGAGACGTATGGCGTAGAGGTATTTCCGTTCTCGTCGTGTACGCGATCGCCTTGGGCGGGCTTATAGCGCTTTTTTCAGCGATAGCGCCGTTGGCAGCTGAACAGACTCGCTCGCTAGTTGATAATCTTCCAGAACTACTTGAAAATGCACGGGTTCAATCAAATATCTGGACTGATCAAGTGAGAGAGCTGCTTCCAGAAAGTGTTCGAGCACGATTCGACCAGTATCTAGGGGATTTAATCAAATCGTTCAGCAATGGAGCAACTCGCACAATTGAGAACTACCTTGGTGTAGCCAGCAGCGCGATCACGACTACTATCAGCATAATCCTTGGATTCTTAGTCGTTCCTTTCTGGATGTTTTACGCAATTAGAGATAGACACTTCGTCGAGAACAATCTTACGAACACTGCTCCAGAAGAGATTCGAGACGACATCAAAAATATTGCGAAAATAGGTGACTCGGTACTCGGAAGGTACATCCGCAGCCAGTTAATATTGGGGTTAATCGTTGGAACCGCAGTAGGCGTGGCATTACAACTCTTAGGAGTACAATGGGCTCTATGGTTGGGCGTATGGGCAGGTTTCACCGAACTAATCCCACTAGCTGGTCCATGGATAGGAGCCATTGCCGGACTTATCCTGATTGCAGCAACCGAGCCAAGTCTCTTTATATGGGTTGCTTTGGTTTACTTAGGAATTCAAGCGATTGAAAACATGTTTCTCGTTCCAAGAATTCAAGGCCGTGCTGTGCAGATACACCCAGGTATGGTCTTATTGCTTCTTGTGGTTGCCGGCTCAATATGGGGGGCGCTGGGGGTGATACTTATCGTTCCAATTGCTGCTCTTGCGAGAGAGCTTTTTTGGTACGCTGACCACCGACTTAAGGGCAAGAGCCCGACTGAAGCATACGAAGAAACCCACGTAGCACAACTGTAGTCACAAATATCTTGAAGTTATTTCAACATGACTATTTGATCGTGACAACAAACTGACTGACTATTGCATAGTGACAACTGAATCTTTACCCTACACCGTCCTTCTTATTCTCGCCCAGCTCACGGTGGGTTCGCTCGTCACCCTAAGTATATTTAGTGTCCGATTCCAACTGACACGGGGATATTTATTAACAAGCGCCGCGACTGTTTTGTCTTTTGCAATTCTTGCTTCAGGAACTATTTTGAGCCTAGAAATACCAAAATCAATATCAGGCTTCGTAGTCAACAAACAAGTAGAAACACTCGCAAGATTGCTACTACACGGAACACTCATACTATCCGCTCTACATTTAATTAGTTTATGGAAATTAGGAGCAACGTTATCCAGAGCACTCTGTATTTTAGCTGCCACAGTAGGTTCAGTAGCGATCCTTACTTTAGCAGCACTATTTTCACAACCAGCATGGTCCTACCTAATTGTTGCGATTAACTTCACTTTAGGCAGTTTGGTACTTGGAGGTTCGTTGATGGCCATGCTCTGGGGGCATTGGTATCTAACTTCGGGTAAGCTGCCGAAAGAACCTATGGTGGCAATGGCCAAATTCACTCTGGGGGCTCTCCTATTACATGCCCTGTCTACGAGCATATTCTCGGGTCTCCCCGCGGCATCGCCGCCAATTAATGAAATTGCTCTTAGTAATCTGTACCTTAACGCGAATTTCTGGTTACGCCTGACGATCGGTTTTGGGTTTCCAATTGTGGCAACGTGGCTAGCGTGGCGTGCAGCTCGAATAAACGGAATGATGTCCACAACTGGGCTTCTCTATCTTGCACTCGGAGCGATTCTTGGAGGTGAAACATTAGGTCGAGCATTGTTTTTCACTACAGGAGTTACTACATAACATAAGCCGACGGTTTAGTAACTGAACTCACTCGCAGCGGATGCCGGGGATAGTTGTATTTCGTCAACCCAAGACACCTTGTCTTATTCGGAAGGTGTCGGTAAATTTCCTTCACACGGGATTGAAATAGACGGGTTCCTACTAAAGAGCCCCAGGCAACCATGCAGCTCTCAGACCGTTTAAAATGATCAAGTAGGACAGAGTCATTCTCAGGACCGACAGGATCTAGAATAGACGTTAGTCTCTTGGGGTCAGTTGACCTAAATCCAAAGAGATTAACAATCACTATGGCGCCAAAACCCCAGTGGTTAGAAAAGCTAATACAGCGTCTGGTAGTTGCGTCCTCTGCCGTGGCGTCAGCAGTGCTCGGGTTTAACATGACCCACAGAAGCTCTTCTCCGTTGGCCCAGCGTCGACCCAAGGAATATCTATATACGTTATCTACTGAAATTAAAGCTTTACGAATCAATGAAGCCTCTAGGAAAATACGGACTCTACGAACAGGTGCGCGCTACGCCAGATCCATCCGAAGTCTGAAAAGATGAGCCACAGGCGCACGAAGATACCGCATTAGGGTTGTGGATCGTAAAGCCGCTCTTCATTAAATCTTCTACATAGTCAATTTCTGCACCTGAAATCATGGGAACAGAATCTTTATCAATCACAACCCTGACCTCACCTAAATCGACTATCTTGTCAGTATCTTCTGCGGCTTCAGCAATTGACATTCCATATTGAAAGCCTGAGCATCCTCCCCCGACAACAAAAACACGGAGAAATGCGTCAGTGAAACCTTTATCAGCAAGGAGACTCTGTGCTTTAGTCACCGCCCTCGGGGTAACTGTTACAAATACCTCAGCTTCGTCGACAGTGGCTACGTCTGTCCTGGAAATAGTAGGACCCATACCTGGCAAAATTGACGTCATTGGACTTCTCCCATTTTATAACTTACGAACTCTCTAAGTGTATCTTATTTTTCGATCAAATATGTCAATATTTGAGTACCCACTTGGTGATCTTCCTCAACTAAAGTAACTCGAGCATCTAGTAATTCGCTCAGCAGTTCACAGGATCGCCCTATTAGGCCATCTTCATATCGAGCTAGCATACCTAATCCATACATTTCAACCCGTTCGTGATCGGCATCAGGATCGACGGCATATCGTACCTGGTACTCAATACCTTCGAGATACATGAATTGGGCCACCTGCTCTGCTCGCTCCAGAATCGTGTTGCCTATAATCCGGTGCTTGTAGTCATCTATTAATTGCGCTAATACTCGGTCGTAAACCTCGTTTGAAAGAGATCGACCTGCCAGAACGCTAGTTTGATCCTCAGTAAGCAAAAGAATTTGAGAAATGATTCGAGTCACCAAACCTGCATAATTACGGGGAAAATGCTGGGTTCCGCTTTCAGTAAGCGAAAAAAGAAACTTCGGCCTTCCCACCGATACACGAACTGGCTCTTGTAAAACGATTCCATCGCGAATCAAAACATCTAAATGTCTGCGAACTGTGGAGCCAGCGATTCCGGTATGGCTTGCCAGATCCAAAGCACTCATAGGACTGTACCGCAGCAAAGAAACTATTTGACCTTTGGTTCCACGAGATCGTCGTCCCTGGTGAACCGGCATCTCATGTTCTAATGTATTCAGCATGTATCTAGCGTAGCATCCTTGCGTTATGCTCGATAGATAATGAGTGTCTCAAGTGATGGTACAACACGCAGAACATATCTCGATCACGCGGCTACGACTGCACTAGACGGCAGAGTGTTAGAGGCGATGATGCCATACCTCACAACCGAATGGCATAATCCATCATCTATTTATATCGAATCGCAGGGTACTCGGCGATCAATCGACTCAGCTAGAGAAAAAATATCATCCATTATTGGTTCTCATCCTGACGAAATACTTTTTACATCTGGAGGTTCTGAATCTGACAATTTAGCGCTGAGGGGAGTTCTTGAGGCAAGACGAGGTTTGGGAAAACACGTTATTACATCTGCTGGTGAACACCATGCTGTTCTAGATCCACTGGAACAACTGGAGCGCTCTGGTGTTGCCGACGTCACGCGACTGCCGCTCCAGAGAGATGGGACTGTTTCAGCAAGCGATGTAAAAAATAATCTACGGGAAGATACTGTCCTGATTTCAATCATGCATGCTAACAACGAAGTAGGAGCCATCACCAATATCTCTGAAATCACCTCCCTTGCCAAAGGTTATAACGATCGAATTATTGTCCATACCGATGCAGTGCAGTCAATGGCTCATCTACCCATAACGATCGACAATCTGGCAGCAGATCTAATCACATTTACGGCTCACAAGATGTATGGGCCCAGAGGAGCTGGAGCTCTATATATCAAAAGCGGTACTCCTCTAGCGGGACAAATCATAGGAGGCGGACAGGAGAATAGTCTCAGGGCAGGAACCGAAAATACTGCAGCTATCGTCGGTTTTGCCACTGCACTTGAAATTAGTTCACAACAACGTGACCGAGATTTGGCAAACGAACGAGCACTCCAAAAAATGCTGATTAGTGAGTTACCTAGGAGAATTCCATATCTGGGTATAACAGGACCTCGCGACCTCGACAAGCGACTGCCCGGCCATGTCTCTTGTGTAGTTGGCTTTGTAGAAGGAGAGTCTATTCTGTTGGCCCTAGATCTAGCCGGGATAGCAGCGTCCTCAGGGTCAGCCTGTACCACCGGTTCAATCGAACCCAGTCATGTACTCACTGCAATGGGAGTGCCGCAAGATTTAGCAAGGGGGTCGCTACGTCTATCATTTGGTCGAAATAGTAGCGTGGATGACGCTCAGGAACTTCTACTGAAGCTTCCAAAGGTAATAGAGCGCCTTCGTGCACTGTCACCAAATATCATGGAGCCAAGCCCAGATTGGACTGAATGGTTCTAGCTCAACGAACAAGAGTGACAGAATACCTAATAAACGTCAGTGATATCTATTCAGCTTAGTAAAACGGACTATTGGCAAATATCTTAGGACGGCCGTACCCAAAATCTCTGAGGCGTTAATCACGCCAAAGTCTCTGCTGTCAGTGCTCGCAAGTCGATTATCGCCCATAACAAAATAGCTGGCATCTCTTATTCGATTAACACCACGTGCAGACTGATTAGACTGCTCTACATCGTCCTGTAAATAAGGTTCTTCCAAGAGTTCGCCGTTTATGTACACTGCTCGTGAAGCTCGAACGGACTCTCCAGGAAGGCCGATTATCCGCTTTATGATGAGAGTATCTGACAGGCCACGTGGGTCTCTAAAAAAAACAATGTCGCCACGCTTATGCTCGGTAGCAGTTTGTGTTCTTTTGACAAGTAGGCGATCACCCGCAACGAGGGTTGGAAGCATACTATCGCCCTGGAAACTAACTGGCATCCAGGCCGATAGCGCACCCATAAATTCTAGCTTCTAGCTTTTGGTTGCCCAAAACATATCGGCAAATTCATCAACCTGCTGACGGAGGTTTGCTGCATCAGCAACATCCACTCCCTGACGACATGCGCTCGCTGTCTTCATGATTTGCCAGACCTTGGTATGTAAATCAGGAAATTTCTCCAGGTGCTCTGGCTTAAAGTAGTCACCCCAAATTATTCTCACTTCATGCTTAACTTTCTCAGCGTGCACTTCCTTCGCAGCAACATATCTAATCAATGAATTGCGCGTGGCACCTGAAGTCGGCTCGACTCCGTCCATTAGAGTCATCATCTTTTCAACTGTTTCTGCTGCCAACTGCGCATCCTTAGGATCATAAATCCCACAAGGAATATCACAGTGACCGTGAACCGTGATATCAGGATTAACAATCCTTCGTAACGTCACAGAAATTTGACTAAAGTTCATAAACCAAAACCTCCCCTATCTATGCTGACTATCAGATATATGCAGATTACCACGTCAGATTCATATTGAATGTCAAATCAAGCCCATCTAGCCAGAAAATTCTGATTGCCGTAATACACCTGAGATAGGAGTGGGCTTAGGCGCCACTACCAGCAGTGACGCTCCGACAAAATACGCAGCCACTAGACAAATAAACGCGAGTTGATACGACTGGTATATGTCAAAACTTAGGCCTACAAGTACTGGGCCGGCAGCCCCGAGGCCTATGGTTAGAGGCATCCCAATTCCACGAATGGAACCAAGATATTTTCGGCCATAATAATTGGCCCAAATTGATTCGCCCACAGGAATCGTACCGCCAAATCCAAAGCCCCAAAGAAAGAACCCTAGGTACACGAGTGGCAAGGAGTTCAGAGACGAGGCCACTAGCATTAACGCTACACCTGAGCCAGAAAATGTTAATGTCGCACCGGCCAAGTAACGAACTGGTATTCGCGCGAGGCTCCAGGCCCAAGGAATCTTAGAAGTCAAATTAGCAAATCCATTAATTGAGAAAGCGATCGCGGCCACACTTCTACTAAAATCAGAGTCAGTGATGAAGGCTGTACCATGCATGAGAATTGCCATCATTGCTGCAGTATTCAGACCATACGCTGTACTGATAAGCCACAACGCGCGCGTCCTAATAGCGCTCCTTCGCGTGTAAGAATTAGTTTCGTCTGCAACGACCGCCTGATATCCAACTTGCGCCGCCTTATCGTCGGTATTTTGTGTTTTTACACCGTCTGGAAGTAAACCATAATCTTCGGGTTTCCTGCGCAACAGCAAAGCTGCGGCACCAAGAAGAAGAATCACTAAGCCCGCCCGCCAAAGAAAACCAGCCCGCCAACCAGCGGTATCCACCACATAGGTCATGAGTAACGGCCATAGAATATTGCCCAAAGAAATTCCAGTAGAACCCAGAGCAAGCGCCCAGCCACGATATCGCACGAACCATTTTGCGACGGTGACATTAACTACGAGGGGTCCCGCAAGCGATGCCCCAGCTGCACCACCGGTGATAGTAAGTAATGTGAATACTAAAAGTGATTCAATTGTAGAAATATAAATAAAGCTAATTCCGAGAACAGTTGCACCAATCGCAATTAACTTCCTTGCACCATATTGATCCAGTAGTTGCCCTGAAAAAACACCCAATATCCCCCCTAAAAGAAGAGAAATTGTTCCGCTTAGCGAATATTCAGCTGATGACCAGCCCAAGTCATCCATCATCGGTCGCTGAAGAATACCGGTAGCTGTGCCACTTACCCCCTGGGATGCGACTAACGCAAGTATTGCTCCAAGAACAACCCACCAACCTTGGAAGATAGGTCTGTTAAATTTCGCAAGATTATAGAATTTGGACACCGATCAAATTCCCCTACTTGGGCACTCACCCGGAATTAGCTAAAGGAACTCCACCACTTCGTCTCATCGGATCATCAAGGCCCTCATATGGTGGAAAAAGGGATTCGAGTTCTTTTCGAACCGGATCTCCCTCCGGCAGATATTGTGAAAAATCTCCGTCTGGCTCGGGTCTTTCCCGTTGCCCCGTCACGCTAAAATCCTTGATTCGCTCTTGCAGCATCATCAATGCCTGAAGAAGGCTCTCTGGCCTCGGGGGACAACCAGGAACATATACATCAACGGGAGTAAGGAGATTGACACCGGGGACAACGCTATAAGCATAAGCAAAGGGTCCGCCCATCGTGGCACACCCACCCATCGAAATTACCCACTTAGGTTCAGCCATTTGTAGATAAATTCTTCTAAGTACTGGAGCCATCTTCCACGTCACAGTTCCAGCCACAATCATCAGGTCGGCTTGACGAGGAGATGCTCGGAATACCTCTGAACCGAACCGAGCAATATCGTATCTACTCGTAGCAGATGCAATCATCTCAATAGCACAACAGGCAAGTCCAAACATTGCAGGCCATAGCGAGTGAGCCTTTGACCAATTTAAAATACTTTCAGTGGAAGTCACTAGGACGTTCTTACGAACTTCTTCTTCTATCGATGCCCTCTCAAGCTCGAAGTCTTCAGCGATTGGAATTCCACCCAAATTAGGTATGCTCGTAGCACTCGCTGATTCCTGTGCAAATTGGAAAAGGCCTGAATTCTGTCCCAAGGCGTCAAATCTCACGGGGCCTATACCAGATGTATGCCGGTTCCCGCCAGAGTCATCCTTTATGTTTTCCATATTCCCTAGATGGTAACTCTTCCTATAGCCGCGGTCGAGATGTCAAATCTAGATCGCGAGAAATAAAAGAAGAGGCGATAAATATCGCCTCTTCTCCAATCTGAGAGATAACTCTACCGGATTTAGTACATCTCACCGCCAGGCATTGCTGGAGCAGCATTTTCTGGTTCATCAGTGACCAGTACATTTGTAGTTAACACCATCCCTGCAATCGACACGGCGTTCTCAAGAGCAGCCTTAGTAACTTTCGCTGGATCAATGATACCGAGATCAATCATATTTCCATATGTGTCACCCGCTGCATCGTATCCTTCGCCCGCATTGAGTGCGAGTACACGTTGAACAATTACCGAACCATCCTGACCAGCATTCGTTGCTATTCTTCGCAGTGGCTCTTCAAGTGCACGTCGTAAAATTCGTGCACCAGTCTCCTCGTCTTCATCAGCAAACTCTAGTGAATCAAGTTGTTCAACAGAATTCAAGAATGCGACTCCGCCACCCGCGACAATACCTTCGTCCACCGCAGCACGAGTAGCTGACAAAGCATCCTCAACTCTGTGCTTCTTCTCCGTTAATTCAACTTCTGTAGCGGCCCCTACCTTAATAATGGCAACCGAGCCAGATAGGCGGCCAATTCGTTCTTCTAGCTTCTCTTTATCCCAATCAGACGTGGCATTATTAAGTTGACCTCGAATCATCTGGGTCCGTTCTAGAACAGACTCCTCAGTTCCACCACCCTCAATCAAAGCACATTCTTCTTTGGTAACAACCACTGAACGAACTCGTCCAAAATCCTCTACCGTCACGGTATCGTCAAGATTTCGATTCAACTCTCCTGAAATCAATGTTGCCCCAGTAAATGCAGCAATGTCACCTAGGTTCTCTTTTCTACGATCTCCAAAACCAGGTGCTTTCACAGCAACCACGTTAATAGCGCCTCGTAATTTATTGACTGCTAAAGTAGCCAAGGCTTCTCCATCAACATCCTCGGCAATGATCAATAAGTCCTTAGATACTTGTAATTGCTTCTCTAACCACGGAAGAACATCGTTCACAGAGGATAGTTTCTGGTCCGTCACTAAAATATAGGGATTTTCGATAACTGATTCCATACGCTCTGGATTGGTGACAAAGTACGGGGATATGTAGCCACGATCAAAAGACATTCCTTC
Organism: Dehalococcoidia bacterium; assembly: GCA_029941115.1. Taxonomy (GTDB): domain Bacteria; phylum Chloroflexota; class Dehalococcoidia; order UBA2979; family UBA2979; genus UBA2979. The sequence goes on from JAPYRK010000007.1 coordinate 72,100, forward strand.
TACGTACTCAATCTCTGTCTCAACACCACGACCCTCTTCAATAGTAATGACGCCGTCTTTTCCAGCTTGCTCCATTACTTCACCAATGAGGTCACCTATTTCACCAGAAGCTGCAGAAATGGCAGCGACCTGGGACATTTGTTCTCTGGTGGTTACCTGGGTGGCTCCATCAGTAATTTCTTCTCGAATTTTTCGGGCTGCAACCTCAAGTCCTCGCTTTAAAGCCATAGGATCGGCTCCAGCGGCAACATTCTTCATGCCCTCATGCACAATTGCCTGACCTATTACCGTAGATGTAGTAGTTCCATCACCGGCAATGTCATTAGTTTTTGACGCAATTTCTTTTGCTAACTGCGCACCAATATTTTCAAACTTATCGCTAAGTTCAATGTCTTTCGCGATCGTCACTCCGTCATTTGTAATCGTAGGATTTCCAAACCGCTTATCAAGTACGACATTTCGCCCTCGCGGACCTAAAGTCATTTTAACCGCGTCAGCAAGTGCGTCGATTCCGTCGCGAAGTGCCTGACGGGCGCTTTCATCAAAAAGAAGTTGCTTAGCCATATGTGCTCTGCTCCCTATATTTCTATCTACTTGTATTCAAAACGTGCTTTCTATTTCGTCAGCAAACGGGCGCACAACATGTACAAATGAAGTACCCCCGACGAAGACATTCACCGTCTTAGCACTCTCAGACGGTGAGTGCTAATTTACCCACTTGTGAGCCACTGCGCAAGTGGGTAAATATAATTTCTATATATCTTGACGAAATACAACATCTACAAGGCCATATTTTGCTGCATCGTTCGTCAGCGACTTCCTCGAGATACAAACCCAGAATAACATTTCCTAATCCTAATTACTGAGCCACAAAGCCATCACTTTTAACCCGCACTGAGCCTATTATGAAATGATTAGAGGATTCTCAGTTCGCTCTAATACTTGACCAATAATCCAGGTTTTATGATCACTATTTTCCATCGCCTCGGAAAATAACTCTACTTCCGATTTCGGAAAAGCTACCAGTAACGGTCCTGATGTTTGAGGATCGAAAAATGCGGATAGAAGGAGTTCAGAGATCGTTGACTTAACATCGATGGTCTTCTCCAGGCTAGCTTTATTATTACTTAAGCCACTGGATTCGGCTCCACCAGAGAGCAGTTCGAGAGTATTCGCAAAAAGAGGAACGGCGTCGCTATATATTTCAAAAGTACATCCTGATGCGTTGGCCATTTCAACAGAATGACCGATTAATCCAAACCCGGTTATATCGGTCATTGCTGCTGCATTATGAAGCAGCGCCAACTGAGACGGAACCTTGTTAAGTTGCAGCATTGAATCAATGACAATTGATAAGTCAAGATGAGACTGAGACTGCTTTGCGGCAGTCAAACTTATTCCGGTCCCTATGGGTTTAGTCAAACATAAAACATCTCCGGGTGTTGCTCCGCTGTTTTTAATCAACCGCTCAGGCGACGCAATTCCTGTCACAGAGAGTCCGAACTTCGGCTCGGACGATACAATCGTATGCCCTCCCACCACCGTCCCACCTGCCTCTAAAACTTTCTCTCCGGCGCCGCGAAGCACCTCGCTCAGAATTTCATTATCCAAATGCTCCGGCCACGCAACAATATTTAAAGCGAGTTTTACTTCGCCTCCCATCGCATAGACATCAGACATTGCGTTCGCTGCAGCAATCGCTCCGTAGGTCCATGCATCATCAACTACTGGTGGGAAGAAATCGAGAGTTTCAATTAAGGCTACTTCATCAGAGATCCTGTATACAGCTGCATCATCTGATTTCTCAAATCCTACAATCACGTTCGGGTCACCTGCGCCTGAAAATAATTTCTGTAACGGACGCAAAACTTGCGTCAAGGACTCCAGTCCGAGTTTTGCGCCTCACCCGCCACAACTGGTGAGATCAGTAAGACGAACTATTTCATCTCTCGTCAAGTTGAACTCCTCACGTCAAAAAAGTTCTAACATAGGAACCATGAGTACAAGTGTACAACGACTGAAGAAACTTCAAAATAAAAAACTGTGGAAACCGGAAGAAATAATCCAGATCCTAGATATTGAATATTCGCGTCCTCCGCAGCAAATTTCAAAATCTCCTATTTTTGAGCTGATTCTCACTGTTCTGTCACAGCACACGTCTGATCACAATTCTGGAGAGGCTATGCACCATTTACTGAAGGTTTTTCCAACCTGGCAGAGTGTTCTAAACTCGCCTGTGCATGTTTTAGAGGACGCAATTCGTCCGGGTGGTTTAGCTCCCACAAAGTCAAAACGTATCCATCAGATCCTGAAGGACATAAAACGACTTCAGCCCGACTTTAACTTAGGATTTCTTGCCGACGAGCCACTTGAAGAGGCACGTACTTGGCTAACATCACTCCCTGGTGTAGGTCCGAAAACAGCCGCATGTGTCCTTCTCTTCGCACTTGGACGGCCGGCCTTACCGGTGGACACCCATGTAGAGCGTGTTTCAAAACGTCTCGGTCTTGTGCCGTTACAAATGAATGCGGAGAAGGCACATATCCTACTAGAAAAATCGGTAAAACCAAAAGATGTATATGCCTATCATATGGATCTTATTCAACATGGGAGACGAACCTGTAACGCGCGTAAACCAAAATGTAATCAATGTGTTTTGATAAAAAAGTGCCCTAGAAATGGCGTGCCAATCACATTTCTAAGCTAGTGCCTACCCTTCCATCCGTCTTTTGCGAAGCAGCCAAAGCCCTAGCAACACAGTGATACCGGATCCAGCAAAAGCGATAGGGCGCGAAATAAGTACGAAATACTCCACTGGAATAGAGCTCAGAAGGAGTGCTGTTCGGATAATACCGGTAGATAAATTGACGCAGCCTATTACCGCCGTCACTCGCTTGAGAAATTTAGTCTCAGACTGAATGTTACCCCGAACAGCCGGAAACATCTCTTCCATCAAGAGCCCAGCCAATGGTCGATTAGCAAAAATTGATCCGAACATAAATGCAGAAGTTACGAAGTCTTCAATCGGATCCGTTGCAAAAAAGATCCGTGCACTTCCCGTAATGAGTCCCAATATCGCTCCACCAAAAAAAAGTGTTCCGAAAAGCAATAGTAGCCAGCGTAATCGAGCTCGTTTGCGAGTTAGAAAAAGTACGTACAAGCCCGCGATCGCTGCAATTAATATCCCCAATCTCTCGTCTCTTTCGAGAGCTATCGAAATGAAAGGTATCGGCAAAACGGAAAGTATTAGGGTCTTGTCTAGCTTTAAGAGTTTTGACAATGGAAGCTTAGATAAATCTAACGGACCCGCCACAGAATCAGCGAATGATTTATCCGAGTAATCTGAGTTCTTACGACTTGCCATGACTCTCAAAATCCAATAGTAAACTCATCTCTGTATTTGATCTCCACTCTCCAAATTTGTACCCGGTCTCTCGTTCGATACCAATCCGCTCAAAGCTTAGGCTTTCATGAAGCAAAATTGAACCAATATTAGATGAGTCTATCCAGGCAATCAATACGTGAAGTCCCGATCGCCTAGCCTCTTCAATAGAGTGACTAAGAAGTTTTTTGCCTATCCCTTTACGCTGATATTCTGGATCTACATATACAG
>JAPYRK010000008.1:0-60069 GCA_029941115.1 Dehalococcoidia bacterium
GATGGCTACCTAGTAAAACAAGACCTTTCTCTCAAACAAATTGAGGCTATTGAAAAAGATATTGAGGCCTCAGGTGAAAATTCAGCGTACGCGGTAAAAATCAGTGGGATTGCGACTTATCCGGCCCTAATCGCTGACAATCTCTCTTACCCAGGGACAGTCTTCGCTGTGGCTCACGAATGGATACATCATTATTTGGCATTCTTTAACCTGGGAAGAATATATTTCTCTGAGGGTACTGCAATCAATGAGACTGTCGCTGATATAGCTGCCGGAGAAATTACAGATGTGGTGCTAAGAAATTACCCGCCGGACCGTAGAGCCACTGAACAACCTGAAGGTGAACCGTTTGATTTCAAGCTTCTGCAGGAATTACGTCGAGATGTCGATACGCTGTTACTCGTTCAAGATGTGGCAACCGCGGAGGAACTAATGACTACCATGCGCTTGGCTTGGTGCGAACAATTCAGCTGGTGTCCGAGGAGGATTAATCAGGCATATCTCGCATGGGTCGATCAATACTCAGCTCGAGACGGGTCCAAAAACATCTTTGGGGAACAGTTAAAGGATATCAGGCTAAACGCCAAATCTCTGTACGACTTTTTAATAATAGTTAGAGAAGTTAAGTCTGAAGAAGACCTGTTGCTGATTCGGCGAGATATTATTCATAGCGACTGAACCTAAATGTCAGCGGCTTAGATTATTGATCTCCAAAGCCAATCTGGTTGTCGTAAGCCCAACAGATCCGTCGTATAGCTTAAAAATTAATGTATAGATTCCGTTCTCATATTGGGTGGAGTCGAACAAAAAGGAATTAATACCCAGTGTGGGTGCATCCAATCGTGCCAGAAGCTGCGACTCGCTAGTACTAACTCCCGATTGAATAAAGATTGAAAGGCTCTGAATATCTGGGCCGCTGAGCTCAACACCGATCGTCGATATCCCTCGAATCACCGCAAAATGCCCAACGTCGTGAATTTCGACTGAAGGTCCTAGTCCAGACAATCCGTTCTCCAGGGTCACAGGTACCTGATACTGAGAATAATTCAGGTCCGGCAGTAGGATGCTGGCCTTTAGAAGGTAGTATCCATCAGGAAATAGCCGAGTATCCCAATCAAATCCTTGGGAGTTCGGTGGTCGGGATGAATGCTCAGCGAGTAAAGTCCACGAATTTGTTCCCAAAGCCGAGAGCTCCAACTTGATTCCGGAGAACTCACGGTACGAATTATTAAGTCTAATCACCTGCATTCCCGACAATTGCTGATTTACTCGCGGATACAATATCGATATCGCCATCTCATCAACCTCGTCTTCGCTTTTATGAGGATATCGGGGAATTAACTCACTGATTCCCTCAGATCTTGCCCATTCGAAAATCTGGTCCCACTCCCAAATCTCATTCCATGGTAGAACTAGGCGAACCGCAGATTTGACAAATTGTTTGGCAGTTCTCTCTCCTGCAATTTCATTTGTTCGCGCGTCAATTAAAACTGGCTTCCACCAGTTGTCATAACCAGACTCGTAATTTAATCCCACATCCCAGCCGTCCGTAGCAAGAATAATTTCAGTTTCCTCATGATCTGAGTCCTCAATGGAAATTTTATCTTTGTCTTCATCAAAGGCCGGAATAGGTGTTGGTGTAAGTACAACACCATCCATCACGACAGGGTGAGTCCTTTGAATTCTCTCCAAAACCTCTGTAGCATAAAGTGATTTCTGTCTTCGCCAGTCAGGACAATATTCAGTGGGTAAGCGACCTGATGGCCAACAAACCTCTACTTCAGAAATCCCTGCCGGGCGAACGAAATCATCTGGAGAAATATCCAAAATCTCAAACGAGTTAACCATCACTTGTCGCCATATTGGAAATGCAACGGTTGTTGAATAAATATCTCGAATAATCGAGTTATCTGAGTTTCCTGCCCAAACTCCTACAACTATGTTGGGAGAATATCCAATGGCCCATGTTTCCCCAATCAAACGATGTATATCTTCGCCCGGTACATTTTCTTGAGCAAACGGTTCGCTTGTTCCCGTTTTCGCAGCAGTCGCATAGCCATCAATAACCTTCAATCGATCACAACTGGCATAAACCAAACATTGATTATCGCCGTTCGACAAGATTGAGGTGACCATATATGCATACTCAGCACCCATAATCCGCCGTTCGCTTGACCCTCGAAAACTATAAAGAATATCTCCGGAGAAATCTGTTACCGCTAGTAAAGATATTGGCTCAAGCTCTCGCTCACCATTTTTTAGAAGGCCTGCAGGCTCAGTTTCTTGGCCACGCATGATACCCCCGTTAGCGAGGACACTGTAAGCAATCACATGGTCAAACAGTGAGATATCGCTACCCCCGGTAATCAACGCTGGCCCATAGCCAAGAGGGCTATTAAAGGACGTGTACCCGACCGCTTGAAGCGTCTCCAATAACGCTGGAACACCCGTGTATATAGCCATTTTAATTGCGCTGACATTCAGTGAGTTGCCGAGCGATTTTGCCACCGAAAGTGGGCCTACCCAATACGAAAGTGGGTCAACAGGCCTCCACTCTTCATCAGTCTCGCTGTCAATCAAAGAAAAAGGCGTATTTAATATAGCTGTTTGAGTCCCCCAGCCCTTGGCAAACGCTGTTAAATAACCAAAGGGTTTCAACGTAGATCCTGGAGAATTTAAGGCCATTATGTTGTCATTCCTGCCTTCTATGTCATCTCTGAAATAATCTCTCGATCCCACGTATGTCAATATTTGTCCTGTCCTCGGATCCAGCACTAATACTGCCCCATTATGCAACCCGGCTGAGTCGCCCTTCTCACTTACTGTCGATTCAAGAACTCTTTCCGTAGTCCTCTGGAGTTCTAAATCAAGAGTAGTAGTTACCTCCAGACCATTATTGAAAAGCGCATTTTGCCCAAACAGTGAGATTAATTCGTTGGCGACACGACCAAGAATAAAATGGGGGGCATCAATGTCAAATTCAATTGTCTGGAATTCCAAAGGCTCCATAACTGCTGCTTCGGCCTGAGTCTGAGATATAACCCCGCGCCTGACCATCAAATCAAGTACTCCAGATTGCCGAGCCTTAGCCGGAGAACCCCACACAATCTGTCCGGTAGTCGGGTCAAAGTTTTGTGGTGAGAACGGGTCGTACAAAGCCGGTGATTGAGGAATCCCAGCAAGCAACGCTGATTCAGAAAGTGTTAAGTTTTTAGATTCTTTCCCAAAATATGCCAGGGATGCAGCCTCTATGCCAACATATGGACCACCATACGAAATAGAATTGAGGTACCAAACTAAAATATCATCCTTCGAATATTTTCGGGTAAGTTCAAGCGCTACGACCGTTTCCTTCAATTTCCTCGTGTAGCTTCGTTCGAGTCTTTCGTCCTTAGGTATATAGATATTCTTCGCCAACTGTTGAGTAATTGACGAACCGCCTGAGCCTTCGAGCATTTGATCGGTCCGTGAGCTGAACCACGGTAGTAAGTTTTCAACGGCGGCCCGTACTAAGCCAGTAATGTTCAGTCCGTTATTCGTGTAAAACGACGGGTCTTCGACGGAAATTGTTGCACCCAGAACCCATGGTGATATTTCAGAAAGAGGAACTGGCTGACGAAGCCCGTCCGTTGGGCTGACGAATTGGTATAAGAATTCACCATTTCTGTCATAAATTTTTGCTGATCCTCGCGAATACTCATTAAGTAATAATTGGGGTTCCACAACATTTTCTGAAACATCTTCATAAAAACCTTTCGCCAGAAAGCCAGCGGTCAGCACCAGAACTACGCTCACGAAAATCAGCAAACTTGCAGCGGGTATTAGTGTCCACAATAGTTTCGACTGAGAAGTTTTTTCACGAGGAAAAATTTTCTTGTCATCTAAAGTCAGGATCTTCCGAATTCTTGATGCCATTATGACTGAGGTTTCTTTTTCAGAATCATGAAATGCGAAAGCGCTAGCCTAGATAATGGTGTTCGTTCGAGCCGATAACACACAAAACGTAGCAAATTAGCCACAAGCTTAGATCGCGCAAAAATATTATCAAATCCTGGAAAAATATAGGAGTGTTCAATAAGATCGAACGCAAGACCCTCCGCTAAGCTTTCAAATTCTGAGTGGCCGTAAACTTTGGCATGCGGCACAAGCTTGTCCCTCAATGGCTTCGGCAGCCAATTCACGAAGGGGATATTGCCAAAGATATACTTGTTCCGCCACCATATCCCATGTGTTTCAAACAGATATCCCTTATTTGGAGCGAACAGAATACAGACACCACCAGGCTTCAGTATTTTGTGGATCTCCCGCAAAGTCTCTTTATCGTCTTGGACATGCTCAATAACCTCATTCATCAGAACTGCATCAAATATATCTTTTTCGAACGGCAGTGCTTCACTGGCAGCAAGAAGATAACTAGCTGGTGTAAACTCCCTCGAGTCCACTAATTTATCCCTTGCCGCTGCGTCAAGTAGTCGAGGTCGTTCAATATCTATTCCTACACATTCAACACCTAGAAATTTGATTGCTCGGACATACTCACCTACGCCACAACCTAAGTCGAGAATCAGGTTATCAAGCCCTCTGATAAACGGTTTAATGAAATCCAATCTCCGCCTCTGGCCAAATCTCCACAGATAGGAGGGATTGCCGCGACGAGAGACCATAGGTTCAAAATTAGCTTGATCCATTCTCAGTCCTAAAAATATGCAACTAGTCATCTACGCGGGTAATCTTGATCTAAGTATGCCACTCCTATGAAACTCTTGAAAGTGGAGAAAAATTCTATCTAGATTGAGTGTCGCCTCGATCGTATGCTAGACGCATGGAAATTTCGAAGGAAGATGTCATTCACGTTGCTGAACTGGCTCGAGTTCAACTTACTGACTCGGAGGCCACTAAGTTGCAACAAGACCTTTCCCTAATCTTTGGTCATTTTGAATCTCTCAACGAAGTAGATACCAGTAACGTAAATCCAACACTACACGCATCAGGGGCACAAATTGTTCTTGCAAGACACGATCTAGAAGAATCTCACCAAAATTTACGGCAGGATGAAATTCGAAGCCCGCTTTCTCCTAATCAAGTTCTCCTAAACGCTCCTCGAACAGAAGACGGTTTTATTAGGATAAAAGGGGTTCTCGACTAATGAATCTAGGGATGTCAGCATGATGGCCGGTCTTGATATAGGGAGTTCAGCCGCACAACACGCCACTAACTTCCGTTCGAATACTTATACTCCAACGGATTTGTTTAAAGCCGTTAGCGCCAAAATAACGATCCAAAATAAGAATCTCAACGCCTTCATATCTATCACTGATGAAGAGGCGCTCAAGGCTGCAGAAGTTGCAACTCAGCGCATTAAATCCGGCGAAAACGGATCGCTACTCGGGATACCGATTGCAGTGAAAGATTTGCTGAGTACTGCTGGACAGCGAACCACCGCTGGATCAAAAATGCTTGAAAATTTCATCCCTGTCCAAGATTCCACGGTGGTGCAAAAACTAAAAGATTCTGGGCTTGTGATAGTCGGCAAAACGAATCTAGATGAATTTGCAATGGGATCTTCGAACGAATATTCTGCGTACGGTCCGGTGCATAATCCCTGGGATCTTTCAAAAGTACCCGGTGGCTCTTCTGGGGGATCTGCTGCAACCGTCGCCGCAAGAGGAGTTCCTCTTTCGATCGGTACGGACACTGGAGGGTCAATTCGGCAGCCTGCTGCTTTGTGTGGCGTGATGGGCCTTAAACCTACCTACGGACGTGTGTCTAGATTTGGCGTCGTCGCATTTGCATCTTCGCTTGACCAAGTGGGACCATTCTCTCGAGACGCAAATGATATGGCGGACTTACTTCAAGTAATAGCGGGGCATGACGAAAAGGATTCTACCTCTTCGTTAGAACCCGTTCCTGACTTCAAATCCACATTTAACCGAGGATTTGATGGAATCAAAATTGGGATTCCAAGTGAGTTGCTTCAAGAAGGTGTAGAGGACGATGTTCTCGAGTCATTCGAACACGCAATTGATGAATTTGAATCTAGAGGGGCAATTATAAATAGAGATATCTCAATCCCTTCGATCAAGGCTGCCTTACCGGTCTATTATTTGATAGCGCCATCTGAGGCGTCAGCAAACCTCGCGCGATATGACGGCGTGAAGTATGGGTTTTCGGTACTCGATGGTAAAAATGCGGAAGAAGTAATGTCAGCTAGCCGCGGAATGGCTTTTGGTCCAGAAGTAAAAAGACGCATAATGATTGGCACGTACGCTTTATCAGCAGGATATTATGACGCTTACTATCTAAAAGCCCAAAAAGTTCGAACAGTTATCCAAGAGGAATTCCACACCGCACTAAATGAGGTAGATACAATCTTCACACCAACCACGCCAACTACCGCCTTCGAACTGGACTCGAAAATAAATAACCCGATAGAAATGTACTTGAACGATTTGTTTACATTGCCCGCAAATATAGTAGGTCTGCCAGCCTTGTCCACACCCTGTGGTTTCTCGGGTGACTTGCCAATTGGGCTGCAGATGATTGGAAAAGCTTTTAGAGAAACCGATTTACTGGGTTATACACACGCGTATCAAAGCGTCACTGACTGGCATAAATCTGAACCAACCGATCGGTGACCTAACTTCTGTCGTCGGCCGCGTGCTTTTGAATGAAGTTTTTAAGTGAAACAAACACCTCTTCTGCACTCTCGCTGAGACCGTGCCCCGCACCTTCAATTATTACAATCTCTTTTGGCTCAGTCGCACGACTAAAAATATCTTCAGATGCGGCCTTATCCAAAATATCGTCAGTTGATCCGTGAATTAGTAGTAGCGACTTGTTAAGCTTGTCGACCTCAGATGTTCCAAATCTCTGTGAAGAGAGGCTTCCTACGGCCACTACCGCGTCTGCGAGTGCAGCAGCCTTAATAACTACTGCTCCGCCAAACGAATGTCCGACCAAAATGATCTTTTCTGCACCAATTCCCTTCAAAAAAGAACAGGCTGCAAGAGTGTCTAAAACACATTCTTCGAACTCGCCCGCTTGTCTATACTCCACTCGAATAGACGCTACTGCCTCAGTTTCAAGGGAAGACGACAGTCGAATATAAACTTCATCAGCTGGGCCTTTAACCCCTCCTGCAGCACCTCCCACAAATACAGTCGCGCTAACCGCGCCCTCCACCGGCCTAAAATGAAGCATTATATCTCCACGAGAAGTATCGAGTTGGACATCCATCTCACCCTCTAATTCTGCCGGCTTAGCCTTTGCAGATTTAATAGACAGAGTCATCTCTTCCAAATTATTTTCAGTTTGATCTTCATTTTCATCGTTTCTTGGAAGGCCGAATCGTCCTGCTCCTGAAGTCATGATTACTCTCCCTCTCAGTCAACATAAACAAACGCCTGAACTGTTCAAAAAATTGTTCTAGACCGAAGTTTACCTAGTCATGCTAACTCAGAAGCACCTGCCAATTCCACCCGAAGTCGCAATAATTTGCGGTAGAAGGGCTTAGCGATGGGTGATATCATTCTCTAACGATCTAACAGGTAAATAATACCTATCGGTTTATTACCTCATGCTAACTATGTTTTAGTTGATGAAAGGATTCGATATGACAACTGACTCACCTAGTTACAGCCCAGGCCTTGAGGGCGTTCCTATCTGCGAGTCTTCTTTATCATTGGTTGAAGGGCAAGCTGGTCGACTGACCTATCGAGGCTACTCAATCGAAGAACTTACTCTACCCGGAGCGACGTTTGAACAAACTGTCGCTCTTCTTTTTGATGGTGAATTACCGACTCAAACTAGGCTCGACGAGGTAGGGTCTATTTTAAAAAGAGAACGCAATCTCAATGACGAAACTGTACAAATAATCAGAAGTATCGCAAAAAATACGCACCCAATGTTCGCGATACAGGCGGCGATAGCGCTTCTTGGCCCTAAAGATAACGACTTTGAACCAAAAATTAATTCCATCCGCGACCGTTCGCTTGCGCTTGTTGCAAAAGTAGCGACAGCAGTTGGCATCGTTGCTCAGGCTTTTACGGATCGACCCTATTCCGGACCCCGCGATGACGAATCGCATGCGGAGATGCTCTTGCGAATGATCACTGGAAATGAAAGTCATCCGGAGGGACACGTTGATGTAATGAATCAGTTACTCACTCTCCAAGCAGACCATTCTGCAGGCAATGCTGGGACTTTCACGTCACGCGTGGTGACCTCAACTAAGGCTGAGCCTGAGGCAGTGGTTTCTGCCGCCATCGGCGCGCTTTCGGGTCCTGCCCATGGTGGAGCAAACGAGGGATCCTTGAGACTTTTTATGGAAATCGGAGACCCTGATAAGGCAGAAGTAGAAATCGGCAAGAGATTAGATGACAAGTTCAAGATCCCTGGTTTTGGTCATCGTGTATACAGCGTCAAGGATCCACGATCGGAAGTTATTCAGCGACTGGCGTCTACCATCATTAAAACAAATTCAAAGGTTGATGATTATTATAAAATCGCTCTCTCAGTTGAAGAAGTTGCTACTGCTCGTTTAGGCGATCGAGGGCTATTCCCAAATGTCGACTTATTCAGTGGGTGCGTCTTTGCGGCACTTGGTATACCAGTTGAACTTTTTACGCCGATATTCGCGGCTGGAAGAACGCTGGGTTGGGTCGCAAACATGGAGGAACAATGGGCGAGCGGAAATCGTATCTATCGGCCTACCCAAATTTACACTGGTGAAACTCATAGAGCATACGTACCAATCGACAAGAGATAGCTCGCACAGGTCAGAAGATCTTCTTATATCAGTAAGCATTCCGTTCCAATGGATTCGACCGGTCTGAACATATAGTCTTAACCGCAATTAAGATAGACACAGCAGCTTTATGCGTTAGAAAGTGGACTGAATGCCGAAAAACTCAAAATACTCTGATACCGAACGCATTTTGACAGGGGTTAGGCCCACCGGTCCACTCCACCTCGGCCATTATGTTGGTGCGCTGGAAAACTGGCTCGATCTGCAACCAAAATATGATTGCTTTTTTTTAATAGCTGACTATCAAGTATCTGATCATGCTGATGACTTTGATAGAATCCGTAAAAGTGTTTTTGATGTTGCACTTGATTGGCTGTCAATTGGGCTCGATCCGGAAAAGAGTCATTTTGTAATAGAAAGTGCTGTACCTGAGCACGCCGAGCTCACCACTTGGCTTTCTTGGTGGACGCCGCTTGGAATGCTACAACGCAATCCTACGCTAAAAGCTGAGCTCGCCGAGATCGAAAATCAATCAAACAAACGATCAGCACCTCTCGCATTTTTTAATTATCCAATGATGCAGGTTTCAAATATTCTGATGCCCAAAGCTCATCTTGTGCCAACCGGGGAGGACCAACAACCGCATATAGAAATGAGCCGTGAAATTGCAAGAAAATTTAATAATATTGCGGGTCGTGAATTGTTTCCCGAGCCCCAGGGATTGATAGGTCGAGTGGGGCGACTAGTTGGTATCGATGGTCAGTCGAAGATGAGCAAAAGTCTTAATAACGCAATCTTTCTGGGAGACTCTAAGGAAGATGTTTCAAAAAAGGTACGGAAGATGTACACCGACCCCAATCGAATTCATGCCACGGACCCGGGTCGTGTCGAGGGTAATCCAGTATTTATCTATCACGACGCGTTCAACCCGAACATCGACGAAGTAAATGATTTGAAAGAGAGATATCGTTCAGGTACGGTTGGTGATGTAGAGGTAAAGACTCTGCTTGCCGAGGCGATTAATCGATTCCTAGAGCCCTCGCGAGAGAGGCGGCAAGAATATGAAAGTAAACCAAGTCTAATAAAAGAAGCTCTAGAAGCAGGCTCCACTCACGCAAAAAAAATAGCTCAGGAAACAATGGGTGATGTTCGAGACGCACTCGAAATTAATTATTTTAAAGAGTAACAAAAGACAGCAAGGTATCTAGAAAATGTTAATTAGAGACGAAATCATTTTACTACTTGAGCAGGCTCTTAAATCAGCAGAGAATGCTGGTACCATCTCGTCGGTTCCAAATCACACCGTAACCGTTGAACACCCGAATCGCCAGGAACACGGCAATTTTTCCTCAAACTTACCTCTTAAAATTCAGGGATTAGTTAAAATAAAGGCTCTTGATTTAGCTAAAATCATCATCGAGCATATACCGACGCATGATGCTGTGGAGCGAGTCGAAATAGCACCACCGGGATTCATCAATTTCTTTCTCAGTGACAAATGGGTGGCACAGCAAGCCTCGGTAATAGCTAGTGATGACTCATTCGGACAAATCTCGATCACAGGAGAAAAATCAATTCAAATTGAATATGTTTCGGCCAATCCTACCGGACCGATTCATGTTGGTAATGGTCGAGGCGCGGCGATTGGTTCAAGTTTGGCTAACACTTTCAAATTTACCGGATATCAAGTGCAGCAAGAGTATTATATAAACGACGGTGGCACTCAAGTTCTGATATTCGGACAAACGCTATACGCACGGTATCTCCAGCTACATGGAAATGAGGCAAGTCTACCCGATAATGGATACCCCGGAAGTTACATGATCGATTTAGCTCAAGAAATAAAAAATCAATATGGCGGCGACTTCATGGAGCAAAATAATGATTCGGTTATTGAACAGATCGGGATGCTCGGAATAGAAATTATGATTGAGGGAATCAAAAACGACCTCAAGCAAATCGGAGTAGAGTTTGATTCTTGGTTCTCGGAGAAAAGTCTAATGAAGGAAAACGGCCAGTATAGGCAGATCATGTCTATTCTTACTGAGAAAAATCAGATCACTGAGCGGGACGGTGCAGTTTGGTTTACGTCCTCCGAATTAGGTGAATCAAAAGATAATGTGCTGGTTCGATCCGACGGCACTCCCACATATTACGCAACAGATATCGCCTATCATTATGAAAAATTTATTGAACGCAAATTCGACCGCGTGATTGATATTTGGGGAGCAGATCACCAAGGGCATGTATCACGCTTAAAAGCGGCTATAGATTCAGTAGGTGGAAATTCAGAGGGACTTGATGTCTTACTTTATCAATTGGTCACTCTGCGCAGAGGTGATGAAATAGTCCCTCTGTCTAAACGAGCAGGTGAAATAGTCACATTAGCAAATGTTGTTGCAGAGGTAGGCGAAGACGCTGCCCGCTATTTCTTTTTGGCAACCGGGGCCAATCAGCCCATGGAATTTGATCTTGAGCTTGCGGTTAAACAATCTGATGATAATCCTGTCTACTATATTCAGTACGCACATGCCCGAATTTCTTCGATTCTCGATCTTGCCGTCGAACAAAAGCTTGACTCCAGAAACGCAAACACAGACCTACTCTCTGATGCAGCAGAAATAAAACTTATAGTCTCGTTGTTACTGTTCCCTGAAATAGTGGAACGCGTCTTGTCCGATCTTGCCCCCCACCATCTAGCTCATTATGCGCGTGAACTAGCCGCATCTTTCCATAATTTTTATGGGCAATGTAGAGTAGTTCAGATTGAAAAACCTGAACTTAGCTCATCGCGCCTTCTATTGTTAGAAGCGACTAGAAACGTGCTCGCCAGAATCTTAGGCCTAATGGGGATAAGTGCCCCAGACTCCATGTGAACTAGTATCCCAACTGAAAACTTCCGATATAAACTTTTTCTTTTAGGTGGAGTGGATGTAGACTAAGCTCATGAGCGATAAAAAACAAAAAATAGTACTAGCGTTTTCGGGAGGCCTCGATACATCAGTAGCCGCCCATTGGCTACGCGACCAACGTGGATATGAAGTTCACTGTCTTACCATCGACCTCGGTAATTTAGGTGATCTCGATGGGATTCGATCGAGAGGCCAAGACGCCGGTGCTGAGTCAGTAGAAATAATCGACGCCAAAGATACGTTTATCAGATATTTTGTCTGGCCGGCTCTGCAAGCCGGAGTTGTCTACGAGGGGCGCTACCCGCTCGCGACCGCGTTGGGTAGACCTCTGATCGCAAAGATGCTTGTCGACAAGGCTAGAGAGATCGGCGCAACTGCGGTCGCACATGGTTGCACCGGAAAAGGAAATGACCAAGTGCGACTGGATGTTGGTGTTCAAACCCTTGCGCCTGATCTAGATATAGTAGGAACGACTCGTGAACATTCAGTTTCCCGTGATGAGGCCTTAACTTATGCAGCAAAATATGGTATTGCAGTCCGGCAAACAACGGCCTCGCCCTACTCTACAGACGAAAATCTCTGGGGTAGATCAGTTGAGGCAGGTGTACTAGAAGATCCGTGGTTAGAGCCTCCCGAAGATGTGTTTGAATGGACAAAGCCTCTTAACGAAACCCCGTCAACGGCAAAGGAAATTAATATCCGCTTTGAAAAAGGTGTGCCCATTGCACTAGACGGTGATGAATTAACTCCCACGGAGATAGTTCAACAACTCTCGGATCAGGGTGGCCAACATGGGATCGGTCGTATTGATATGGTAGAAAATAGACTGGTGGGAATTAAATCTAGGGAAATTTATGAAGCGCCCGCAGCGGCAATATTATTGGAGGCTCATCAAGCACTTGAAGATCTAACACTTACAAAAGCTCAATCACGTTTCAAAAATACAGCCTCGCAGGAATATGCGGACCTCGTCTACAACGGGTTATGGTTTAGTGCCCATCACCGTGACCTGGCTTCGTACGTAGTATCCACACAGCGTCACGTAACAGGTGACGTGAAAGTTCGACTATGGCACGGTTCGGTTACAGTGACGGGACGTCGAGCTGATCGGTCCCTTTACTCCCCAGAATTAGCAACATATAACAAAGAGGGCGATCTCTTTGATCAAAGTCAGGCAGGAGGATTTATCCGGTTACACGGGTTACCTGCACAAGTACAGGCGCAAAGACAATCGCTCGCTGGAAGTGACGGAGATTTGTTGCGCTTAGCCGCTCCAGAAAACGAGTAGAATTGTGCCTAAAAAAAAGTCCGATAAATTATGGGGTGCACGCTTTGAGCATGATGCTGATAGCTTAACCGATCAGTACAACGCATCGATTTCTTTTGATATAAGACTTTATCGCGAGGATATTGCTGGCTCTAAAGCTCATGCTACGATGCTTGCTCGCCAGAATATCATTACCACACAGGACAGAGATCTAATACTTAACGGCTTGGCTGAAATCGAGCAAGAAATCGCTGAAGGTAGGTTCATTTTCAGCGTTGAACGTGAAGATATC
This sequence comes from Dehalococcoidia bacterium, assembly GCA_029941115.1. GTDB lineage: Bacteria > Chloroflexota > Dehalococcoidia > UBA2979 > UBA2979 > UBA2979. The sequence goes on from JAPYRK010000008.1 coordinate 13,218, forward strand.
CACCTAAACATAGAAGCTGCTCTGACTGAAAGAATTGGAGATGCTGGTCGGCGCCTCCACACTGCTCGGTCACGAAATGATCAAATCGCGACTGATATTCGACTATTTGTAAGAGATGCATGTGATTCTGTTATTACATCGCTTCGGTCCTTTAGATCCATATTGCTCAAATTGGCCGAAAAAGAATCTGCCACCGTAATGCCGGGATACACACACCTGCAACGGGCTCAGCCAATACTTCTGAGTCACCATCTACAGGCGTATGAAGCAATGTTTGCAAGAGACACTGAAAGGTTTGTTCAAACACGAACACGTACGAACCAATCACCACTTGGAACAGGTGCCCTTGCTGGAGTTTCATTCAAGATAGACAGGGCTTTATCCGCGAACCTGCTTGGATTTGACGGGGTTATTGAAAATTCAATCGATGCTGTATCTGATCGAGATTTTGTATTTGATTTTCACTCTGCATGTGCTCTCTCAATGATTCATATCTCGCGGCTGTCTGAGGAACTCATCCTTTGGGCCAGTGCTGAATTCGGATTTCTTAATCTAGATGATCGGTTCTCGACCGGATCAAGTATTATGCCGCAAAAGAAAAATCCCGACCTAGCCGAGCTGGCACGTGGAAAAAGCGCTAGGACCATTGGTAACTTAGTTCAAATAATGACGCTCTTGAAAGGCCAACCTCTCGCATACAACAAAGACATGCAGGAAGACAAAGAAGCATTATTCGATTCAGTTGACACGGTTCTGGATACGATTAATATAATGAGCGCTATGCTGCCCAGCTGCTCGTTTAATCGACAACACATGAAAACTGCAGCCGAAGCTAACTTTTCTCTCGCAACAGATTATGCCGACTATTTAACAAAAAAGAACGTGCCTTTTCGTGAAGCTCATAGTGCGGTCGGCAGCTTGGTTTCGTTCTGTGAAAAAGAAAATAAAACTCTGGCGGAGTTGACTCTCGAAGAGCTTCAAAACATACATCCCGCGTTCGACAAAGGAGCTCTGGAAATCACAATTGAATCCGCACTCAATGCCCGTGCAGTAAACGGTGGAACAGCACCGCAGACAGTTAAAAAAGCTCGAAAGGCTGCTCAATCAAGGTTGAATGAAGAGACTAAGTAAGCATGAGTAAGTATCTGATCGCGCCCTCAATCTTGACCGCTGATTTCGGAAAAATTACTGATGAGGTTCAAGCTGCAGATGCTGCGGGACCACTAATCTGGCATCTTGACGTGATGGACGGGCATTTCGTACCACCGTTTTCGTTTGGAACTCAGATCATCAAGGCGGTAGCAGACGCAACTGATAATTTGGTCGAAGTTCATGCCATGATTGCTCATCCTACAGAACATTTTGATGCCTTCATAGAATCCGGAGCATCGCGAATAATATTCCATTATGAAGCAGCGATGGAGGCTCCCAAGCTTGGTGGTCCTGGTCTCGGAGAGACCGTACTTAGAGCAAAAGAGGCCGGAAACGAGGTAGGTATCGCAATAAATCCGGGCACCAGCATCACCGAGATTGAGGAGCTTCTCCCGGAAATAAATCAAGTGACGGTAATGCTGATTAGGCCAGGCTGGGGTGGGCAACAAATGAATCCAGAGCTACTTGAAAAAGTTACCCGATTGCGCGAAATTAGTGACAAGTCAAACCTATCACTCAATATAGAGGTAGATGGCGGTGTAAAATCTCATAACGCGAAGTTGTGTATCGATGCAGGAGCAAATATCTTGGTGGTCGGTTCCGCTGTTTTTAATGCGGAATCGACTCCGCAAGAAAGTCTTACTGAGATAAGAAAATCCTTGAACTAGCCTGCGATAGGTCCAGTCAGCAGCGCAAACAGTTACACTTCGATCCAATTAATTTAGTTGAGGAGCTGTAAATGCCTGAAATGAACGCTGCCGTTTTACGTAGTACTGATCCGCTTGCTGTGGAGAGCGTCGAGTTGACTGAACCTCGAGCGGGAGAAGTTTTAATTAAAATCGCCGCCTGCGGTGTGTGCCACTCGGACCTGCACTGGATTAATAACTTCAGGAACAACACTCTCCCCGCGGGAATAGTCGCGCCCAAGGCGGCAATACTTGGTCATGAAGTCGCTGGAATAGTTGAGGAGATCGGTCCTGGCGTGACTGCCGTGGCTCCGGGAGATCATGTAGTCGTTGGTTTTCGGCCAAATTGCGGTGGAAATTGCTTTTACTGTGTGAACGGCACACCGTGGCTTTGTGAACGACCTGATGATCCAGATCGGGCATATACGGGTGAGCAACCTCGAATATCGCAAGATGGGGTGCCTATCATGCAGGGAGTTGGCGTTGCCGGATTCTCCGAATACACCGTTATGCCAGAGAGAGCTGCTATAAAAATTCGTAACGATGCCCCACTCGAGACAGTTTGTCTCATCGGCTGTGCAGTCACTACCGGAGTCGGAGCCGTTATAAATACTGCGAAGATTCAATCAGGATCGGATATCGCAGTGATTGGTATGGGAGGAGTAGGCCTTAATATCGTACAAGGCGCTCGTTTGGCCGGAGCTCGTAGAATCATCGCTATCGACACGATGGATAACAAGCTCGACATGGCCGCAAATTTTGGAGCTACACACTTTGTCAATGCGAGCGAGGGTGACCCAGTTGAAAAGGCTCGTGGCTTCGCGAATGGTTACATTGATTACGCGTTTGAAGCAATTGGACTAGGAGCAACGTGCAGACAGGCGTTCGACATGGTCCGTGACGGAGGCACTGCTGTAGTCGTGGGTGTGGTAGGCCAAGACATTACAGTGCCTGGGCGAGCCTTCTTAAGAGAGAAAAAACTAATCGGTTCGTTCTATGGATCTAACTCTCTACAAAGAGATATCCCGAAATTAGTAGATCTTTATATGGATGGGAAAATTATGGTGGATGAATTAATTTCGAAACGCCGTCCGTTGAACGAAATTAACGAAGCGTTTGATGATATGTTGGCCGGAGAAGTCGCACGAAGCGTGCTTCACCCGGCTGGGATTTAGATAGCTCGAAGAGCATAGGAGTCACTTAATTATGGTATATGAGCAAATACTCACTGAGACTATCGGTCGAGTTGGTGTGATTCGTCTAAATCGCCCGGAAAAACTAAATGCATGGACCAATCAAATGTCCCATGAAATTAGAAGCCAAATAGCTACCTGGAACGATGACGACTCCATAGGAGCAATCATTCTGACTGGTGAAGGACGAGCATTCTGTGCAGGTGCAGATGTGGGTGATTTCGCAGATCGTGCCCAAGCAAATAAAAAGGGTGAGGGGGAAAAGATTGTTCAGGGACTTTCGCAACCGTATGAATACCCAACTATGCTGCGAAAATCCAAACCCACGATCGCCGCTATCAATGGTTACGCCGTTGGGATCGGATTAACAATGATTCTTCCATGTGATATCCGAATAGCATCGACTGAGGCCAAACTAAGTATTCGTTTCATAAAAATGGGTCTTATGCCAGAGTTGGGGTCCACCAGAATCTTGTCAGAATTGGTTGGCCTAGGGCATGCAACTGACATGTGTCTAACCGGTCGAATTGTTGGAGCAGAGGAGTCTCTTCGAATGGGACTCGTATCCGACATTACTCCACCCGACGAACTATTCGATAAAGCCCTTGAACGAGCTAACGAAATTGCAAACAACCCCACCGATGCGGTGATGATGATTAAAGAGTTGTTGGAAAAGAACCCCATGGACCGAGATCTTTCAGCCGTAATGGAACGCGAAAGTATTCGTGATCAAGTGGCTCGAAGATTACCAGACCACGACGAAGCAATTGAAGCATTCATTCAAAAAAGAGAGCCTGAATTCAATAAGTAACGTCGAACTTAAGTTATCTGGCTTGTCTGAATTCTCGATGAGCAAGCAGAGCCACGAGCGCAGCGGACGAACATATTATTCCTGCTATAACGAGGGCTGGTTGAGTCCCGAATCCAAGTCCATTATCAATTAGTGCTACCTGAGCCACACCTAATGGCATAAGACCTAACATTGCCAAACTACTCAAAGACATCACGCGACCCATAAACTTATCTGGCGTGCGCATCTGTAAAAGCCCCTGACTCATATTCATAAAAAACCCACCGCCGCAGCCCCAGATAAAAAAGAAAAATATTACTATCTCCGCGGTCGGACTCAATGCCATAGCAGCCACGCAAACTCCGCCGCCCGCTATAGCCATTGCAAAAAAACCTCCCTTATTCGGCATGTCTTTTACACGCGTTATAAAAAGCGAACTTGTGACCATTCCTGCGGATAACATGGCCCATGCAATCCCTAACGAGGCGACCGATGTCTGATGAATTTCACGGAAAATAATGGGAGCTCCATAATTCACTGGCCCTACCATAAATAGACCAGCCACACACATTAACGCCATAACAGTAAGCATCACCGGGTTAGATCTCAAAAAATAGACTACTTCCGACATGTCCGATCGGAAGGAGCGATCTACACCTGAGGTCTCACCCTCGCTTCCATCAGATTGATTGATCTCTCCCAACTGCAAGGGCAATACAGCAAGCGCTCCAAAAACAAGGACTACTGCTCCAACCAAAAATGCCGCCTCCGGTCCAAACAGATCATAGAGTAAAGCGGCAATGCCAGGACCGAGTACGCGCGGAAGGCTCTGCGTTATCGTTCCCAACGAAATCCCATTTAGCAAGTGCTCGCGCGGCACAGTCATCGGAAGAATCGCTCGGGAAATCGGCATCTGCCCAGAAGTCAAAATTCCTGACAAAGTGACGAAAGTTAGAATAAGCGCGTAACTTTCAATCCCCAGAGCAATAAGCGCACAAAATCCAATTGTGACGATGGCCGCCAACACCAACGAGCCAATGAGTAATAATTTTCGATCAAAGCGATCAGCCAAAACCCCTGCGGGCAGCATGAAAAGAGCTGATACTCCTTGGAGAGCCACCGATACTGCCATCAAGCTCGCCGAACCAGTTACCTCTAAAACATAAAATGCTAGTATCCCCTGCTGAGTACCTCGCTCCAAAGGCCCCATCGCATTCGTAATAGTCCACCAACGGTAGTTGGTGTAGCTAAACGCCGGGGCAGTCGGTAACAGCTTCTTCAGCATCGACTAATAGTAACTACAAAAGTGGATAGCCGTGCTTTGCTATTTCCTGCTCCTTCTCGATTTTACGAATGGCCTCGCCTGAACAGCCTCTCGCCTTCATAATCTGCTCGAGAGCGTCACGAGCTGCCCGAGCTACCAAAATTTCCTCTCGAGCGTGTGCTCCTCGCATATCGACTACTACCTTATGATTTCGCTTCCACTCCAAATACTGAGTCGCGCATAACTTATCGTGATCGTGATTCATCACTCTGACTCCATTAGAGATCGTTCACGGGAGTACGCACAATTTTCACAGGCTTGATTAGACTCCGGAGGCTTTTTGCCGTTAAGTACCGACAACATCTCAATAATTTTCGAGGGAATCCACGTGATATCAAGTCTATACGGAACTATCGTTTCCTCAAAATTCATTTGTCCGTAGAAACCGGATGCATGCTTATCCGCATTACAAACATAGAAATATCCTACGGGTGCTACCTTAAATTCCATTTTGGTCAGTAAAAAAGCATAAAATTCCAATTGACGCTTATAGCTCTGATGATACGTCCCATCAAGATATGGTCTGGTACGCACTGGGTATGGACTGGCTTGAGATTTATAATCAAGAACAATTACTTCGTCAGACTTCTGGTTGAACCAGAGGTCGTCGATCCCACCTGTAAGTAGAATTCCCGATCCTTGAATTCGAAACTCCAGACCATGCCGAAGTGAATCACGCCATCGATCGATATTTGCGTGTTTGAACGGCACAATATCCTCGAGATCGAATTTTTCAAACAATCTATGAGGAATAGCCTGATCCCGACAAATGTCAAACTCTTTTTTTAACAGGTCATCTGTCAGTGAGTTTAGTGCCCAGCCTGGAGTTCCTGGTGCTGCTAGACCGCATACGCGATCCAGATAAAAGCACCTTGCACAACTTAGAAAGTCTTCAAATTTTCCTCGACTTAACCTAAATTCTTCCGTCTGATAAGGTTCATATATAGATTTTTTTCGAACACGTCGGCCTTTTGCCTCAACAAGTTCACCCTTGGTGTTTCTCTTTAAACTAATCATTTAACAGTCCTTTACGGTCCATACCATTGCTTCGACGGCGCTTGAAGAGTGCATTCATATATTGATGATATGGCGATAGAAGACTTGAGCAAGTATGCTGCTAAATCATACCTATCTTATGTGGAGGATTAACATGTCTTGGAAAGCTGAAGTTGACGAAATCAAACTCCGAAAAGAGCTCGCAGCGAAAATGGGCGGTGAGGCAGGCGTTACAGAACAGCGACGTAGAGGAAAGCTCACAGCTCGAGAGCGCGTAGAAAAATTTATTGATGAAGGAACATGGCGAGAAATTCAACCACTTGTGGGTACAGCATCCTACAGTGAGGATGGTCTCAGCTTAGAAAGCTTTATACCTAAAGGTGCAGTAAAAGGATTTGGAAAGGTAGACGGTCGGCAAGTGGCTGTCGACGCCGGTGATTTTACTGTCCGAGGAGGGTCTGGCGGAGGAACTGAGTCCGGATTAGGCGGTGAACTAGGCACCAAGGAAAGAGCCCTTGAATGGCAAATTCCATACATTCGACTACAGGATGCAGCTGGGGGATCCGTTCGTGGATTTGAAGCACTCGGACGCACGTACGTACCAGACGGAAATATAAACACTCAGCGAGACGTGCAATTACTCAGACTCGTACCTGTGGTCTCAGCTGCACTAGGATCTGTCGCGGGTTTACCAGCTGTTGAAACGTGCTTAGCTCACTTCAACGTCATGGTGAAAGGAATAAGCCAGGTATTTCCAGGTGGACCACCCGTAGTAAAAGCAGCTCTCGGTTATGACGTAACAAAAGAAGAGCTTGGGGACGATCGAATTCACATCGGGATTTCTGGAGTTGTAGACAATCTCGCCAACACGGAAGAAGAAGCCTTTGAAATCATAAAGAAATTTCTCTCCTACCTCCCGTCAAACGTAAACGAAATGGCACCTCGCATTAAGCCTACTGACGATCCAGAACGTCGCGAAGAAGACTTACTGTCGGCCATACCACGCGATCCGCGAATGACATATGACAGCCACAAGATCATAAATGACGTCGTCGACAAGGATTCCTTCTTTGAAATTGCTCCAAAATATGGTCGCGCACGGATTACTGGCTTAGCTCGATTTAATGGCTATCCAGTAGGTATCATGGCCAACAATACTAAGATATTTGGTGGTACTACAGACGTGGATGCAGGCGAGAAAGTTATAAGGTTAATAAGGCTATGTGACACGTTTCATTTACCGCTAATTACGCTAACTGATGAACCTGGATTTATGGTTGGAATAGACAGTGAAAAGCGTGGAATTGAGCGTGCGGGAGCACGTTTAGTTATGGTCACATGTGACAGCCGAATGCCTTGGGCTCAGGTAGTTATGGGACGCATGTACGGAGTCGCTGGACAGAGCCATCACCGACCATCTGGAATGTACAAACGCTGGGCTTGGCCAAGCGCGCGCTGGGGCTCTATGCACATTCAAGGCGGAACATCCGCAGCATACGCGAGAGAAATTCGTGAATCAGATGATCCAGCCGCCAAAACTGCCGAAATAGAGGCTCGACTACAGGCTATCGCCTCGCCATTTCGAACCGCCGAAGCAACGGGACAGGATATTATTGATCCCAGAGATACTCGAGTAGTTTTGGTTGAGTTCGTGGAAGAGGCTCAACGGGTACTAGCAACCCAACTTGGTCCAAATCCAAACCCATACCAACCATAGAACAGGAATGAAAACATGACAACAATTTCACTGGATGGCGATCAAACATCTCCTAGCGTTGCCGTTGAAGCCACTGATCAAACCTTTATGGTTGATGTAATTGAAGCTTCAAAGCAGGTACCTGTTATCGTAGACTTCTGGGCTCCCTGGTGTGGCCCGTGCCGAATATTGGGTCCGGTCTTAGAGAAAGTTACCACGGAATTCAACGGCAAAGTACGGCTAGTAAAAATCAACTCAGATGAAAATCCACAAGTTGCAAAAGCCTTCGAAATCAGTTCTATCCCCGCGGTCTTTGCTTTCAAGGATGGACAGGCCGTTGATAAGTTTACAGGGGCTCTCCCTGAAACTCAGGTTAGAGACTTTTTTATGAAACTAGCCCCTTCTCCTGCTGACGAATCTATGATGAAAGGCGCAGAGGCGCTGCAGAATCGTGACCTCGAACAGGCGCGTTTTTTCTTTGAAGAAGCGATCACGCGTGACTCGAATCACCCTAGAGCCAATGCTGGTATGGGTGCCTTACTTATTGAAGAAGGAAAAATCGACGATGCCGAGTCGATTCTGAAACAGTTTCCAAAAGAACCAAGTGCTACACGCCAGCTCGCTCGAATTCATTTCATCAGAGATGGATCAGATGATGAAGCCGTCGCCAACGCGCTGACAATCTTAGAGTCTGAAACGCATGAACCCAGCCAACAAGCAGAGGCACATTACGTGCTTGGCTGTCGAACTGCATTGCAGGGAGAATGGCAGACAGCGCTCGAACATTTTCTTAGTACTGTTCGCCTTGATCGTTCGGTTCAAAACGACGGCGGCAGACTTGGCGCACTTGACGTGTTTAACGTTTTGGGAAATGATCATGAAATCACTCGTGAATACACACGGCGACTTTCTTCCTTACTCTTCTAGCAGCAAACATACGTATGACCATTTCACCCGCAATAACCATACATAATCTACGCAAAACCTACGGGAGTGTAGAGGTCCTAAAAGGCGTCGATCTTGAGATTCAGTCAGGCGAAATATTTGCTCTGTTAGGGCCTAATGGAGCCGGGAAAACGACAACAATCGAGATTTTAGAAGGTCATCGGGCACCTACCAGCGGAAGTGTAGCTGTTTTAGGATTCGAACCGAGGCACAGAGCTCAGGATTTCAGAGAGCGCATAGGGATTGTTCTCCAGGAAACGACCGCAGATGGATATCTCACGGTTAGAGAAACCGTAGATTTATTCGGATCATATTACTCACGACCTAGAGATACAGATGAAATTCTCGAGCTCGTTGGGCTTGAGAGCCAGAAAGCGTCTCTCTCCAGAAAATTATCGGGTGGACAAAAAAGACGACTAGACGTCGCCATAGGACTAATTGGAAACCCAGAAATACTCTTTCTCGACGAACCTACTACAGGATTTGATCCTCAAGCTCGAAGGGCTGCCTGGGAAATGGTGCGTAGACTGGAGAAACTCGGTTGCACGGTCGTTCTGACCACCCACTATATGGAAGAAGCAGAATTCTTAGCAACCAGAATTGCAATCATGGCCGATGGCCAAATCATAGCCTCAGGAACCACTTCTGATTTGCGGAGAAAATATACCGGTTCCCAAATAAGCTTTCAAATAGATAGAGAATTTAACTCGATGATTAGTGAATTCCCAACAGTGGATCATGATTCTTTAGAATTACTAGACGACACCTTTGTCCTTCGAACTAGTGACCCAACAGCTGCTCTGTATCGTCTCACTTCAGTCGCCAAGGACAACGATTTTCAGCTAAATAATTTGGTTGTTCGTCAAGCTACTCTGGAAGATATTTATCTATCAATACTTGATACGCATCAGAGAAATTAGAGTGGCCTATGAAGTTGACTCTTAATCGCATTCAATCTCAACTAATGTATGACAATCGATCGTTCTGGCGAAATCCGGCTGCTGCTTTCTTTACGTTCGCATTTCCTCTGATATTTTTAGTGGTATTTACCTCGATGTTTGGAAACGACGTCATTAACACCCCGAGCGGCATGTCCGCGAGCGGTTCCACCTTTTATATACCGGCGATTATCACTCTATCGGTGATCAACAGCAGCTACACGGGACTCGCAATGCAGGTTACTGTCCTCAGAGATAGCGGGTTTCTTAAGCGAGTTTACGGCACACCTTTGCCAGTCTGGCTTTTTCTGGTCTCGAAAATTATCCATCTGACTTTTATTGGCCTAATCCTTATAGCGATAGTGACTCTTTTTGGATCGTTATTTTACGGAGTCACTCTCCCGAGCCACACTCTCTTATCTGCGATCTGCAGCGTAATTCTTGGGTTCTGTACATTTTCTGCGCTCGGCCTAGCGATCACAACAGTGATCCCAAACGCGAATGCAGCTCCGGCCATCGTAAATGCATCAGCAATTCCTTTACTTTTCGTATCAGATGTCTTCATTCCTCTAGAAAATGCTCCAGACTGGATCGTTTATGTCAGTGCGATATTTCCAGTGCAACATCTTTCACGGATGTTTCTCTCGGCGTTCGATCCGTTTGTCGTTGGATCTGGATTTGAACCGCAACACATGGCTATCGTGGCTATCTGGGGGATTGCTGGACTAATAATCGCAATCAAACGATTTTCTTGGGAGCCCAGAATCTAACGAGATCGAATAACCGTATATGTGGCACGACCGGTCGCGAGTAGTTCATCGGATTCATCTTTGACATCCACTGATATGAACACGAGCGAACGTGACGATTTCAAAACTGTCGCTCGTGCGATCGCTCGACCCTTGGCCGCTCGTAAAAAAGTAACGTTCAAATCTAAAGTCGCCTGTCCCTGCCAGGTCGCATCGTCTTCAGTACGTATCGTCGAAACCGCAGCCCCGGCGGCGGAGTCAATTAGCGAAGATATTGCACCTCCGTGCATAATATCTGGTAGACGAGTAGCAAGCTGGTCTCTCATATCAATAGCAAGTGAGACATCACCGGCACCATACACTTCATAAATTTCTATGCCCAGTAATTGCCAGTATGCGACCGTGTCCAACTCAAGTCGGATTTTTAAATCAGATGAATCCAAAATCAAAATCCTCTCTAGCCCTGAGTAGTCTCAGATAGTGCATCTTCCCCAGATACATCTTCAAAACCCATACGATACAAATCTGCATAGTTGGCATCTAAAGTCATCAACTCTTCGTGATTACCGATCTCAAGAATCTCCCCCTCGGACATCATTACAATCCGATCAGCATTGCGAATTGTAGATAAGCGATGGGCTATAACAAAAGAAGTTCTTCCTTTCAACATTGTAGCCAACGCGTCCTGAATCACTTTTTCCGTTGCGGTATCAATATTCGCAGTTGCCTCATCAAGGACTAGAATCGCTGGATCAGCTACAAGTGCCCGCGCGAACGAAATTAGCTGGCGCTGACCGCCTGATAAGTTTTGCCCGCGCTCATGAAGGATTGAGTCATATCCAAGATCTAAGCTCTCAATAAAACTGCTAGCGCCAACCGCTATAGCAGCTTTCTTTATATCGTCATCACTGGCCTCCAAACGGCCATAGCGGATGTTATCCGCAATTGAACCAGAAAACAGATATGGTTCCTGTAACACGACCGACATGCGTCGAGTCAGAGATGAAAGCTGAATGTCACGCACATCAAAACCGTCAATCCGAACATTTCCTGACTGGATATCGTAAAATCGGGCTATCAAAGCCGTGATAGATGTCTTACCCGCACCAGTATGTCCGACTAACGCAATGTTCTCTCCTGGTTGCACGTGCAAATCAAATTTTTTGAGTACGGGGACTCCGGGTAAATACTCAAAGTCAACTTCATCAAAATCTACTCGCCCATCAATCATCGTAAACTCATGCGCATTGGGCTTGTCGTAGATTAAAGGTTCGGTATCCAGTACCTCGAAGACTCGCTGTGCGCCAGCCATTGCACGTTGAAGCTGGGTATACTGAAGCACTATATCTCGAACGGGATTGAAAAACCTTTGTATAAACAGCAAAAAGCCGAGAGAAAATGCCGCGGCGTCGACGGGATTGAGGGAGCCATTCATCAGCCGAATGATAATTACGATTAAAACCAGTATCGTGGCTATCGACGAGAGTAACTCAACTACCGGCATAACAAGCCCCTGCAGGCGCACTGCCGAAAGATTGGTTTCAAGATTCTGACTGTTCAGTTCATCAAATTCCTCAAGATTAGTTGACTCGCGACGCATTGCCTGCACCACTCTAATTCCAGAAATATTCTCGTTGATGTTGGAATTCACCAGTGCAATTGCTATACGTGTTCGTATAAATGCACGAGCCGCATAGCGCTGCCAGATAGCCATAAAAATAAATAAAACCGGAATAACGGAGAGCGATACTACCGCTAAAAAAGGATCCATCCAGAACATGAAAAAGAGAATTAGTACAAGGCCGAATATGTCTGATAATACAGTAAGTATCCCAGTTGTCATTAACTCCTGAAGTGTTGTGACATCCGAAGTCACACGTGACATTACTCGGCCAACCTCTTCTTTATCATAGAAGGGCATAGATAATCGGTTCAAATGTTCGAACATATCACTACGTAATTTACGAAGGACGTTATGACCTATGTAGCCGGTCAGTCTTCGCTGGTAAAACATCCCTGCAAAAGCGGCAGATGCCAGTCCCACGAGGATCGACCCGTAGCGCAAAATTAACCCGTTGACCTCGTCGAGCGAGCGGCTTGCTTCATCACTTCCTGACTCGGCGCCTCTCAATTCAAGCAAAGCCTCGATGATAGCTCCCAATGCTTTTGCCATTAGAAATGGCTGTGAATAAGTTGTGATGGAAACCAACATCATTGCAAAAATTGCGGCGATACCACGCCATTTATAGGGAGTTATGAAAGGGAATAACCGTCTAATCAAATCTTTGTTGTAAATTCGACCAAGTTCACTATAGTCCCAACCATCCACACGCCCTTGTCTGTTATTAGCGGGGCCGGATCCATGATTTCCGCTCCACCCTCCAGCACCGCCCCCTCCCCAGTAGGCCACTTACTCACCCACCTTTCGAGCTTGCGCTACGGCCGCATCTTCCTGATCTTTTAACTCAAGGTCGTAAATTTCTCGATAAAACCCATTCGCCGCGAGCAGTTCATCGTGCTTCCCGCGTTCGACAATTCTACCCTCACGCATAACAATAATTTGGTCTGCCTCACGAACAGTCCTTAGGCGCTGGGCGATGATTAATGTGGTCCGCCCAGCCATGAGGGTTCGTAAAGCCTCTTGAATTAAATACTCTGTGCGCATGTCCACTGCAGCCGTGGAATCATCAAACACAAGAATTCTAGGGTCGAGTAATAACGTTCGAGCTATAGCCACGCGTTGACGTTGACCTCCAGATAAGGTTGAGCCTCGCTCACCGACCCACGTGTCATATCCATCAGGCTGCGACATGATGTAGTCATGTAATCGAGCTGCTTGAGCCGCCGCTATAATTTCATCATCAGTCGCGTCTGGTTTGCCGTACGCCAAGTTCTCCCGAATTGTCGCAGAAAAAAGAAATACGTCCTGCTGAACCAGACCAACAGTTTGCCTCAAGCTATTTAACGTCACATCACGTACATCTTCACCATCAATCAATACTCGACCTTGAGTTGCATCATAAAAGCGAGGAAGTAGATGTACAATACTGGTTTTACCTGACCCCGTCGGTCCCAATAATGCAACCGTTTGCCCGGGCTCTGCATGAATATCAATATCTTCCAAAACAGCTCTGCCAGTATCGTACTCAAACGAAACTCCTTCAAAAACAACGTCGCCTGGACCCGGTGCAATAACAGTTGCATTGGCATCATCTTCAACTGGTGATACCTGATCTAACAGCTCGAATAACCGTCGGCCAGACGAGAATGCTCGGGCTACAATATTCACAACAAAACCGAGTGCTCGCACCGGTACTTGCAACAAAACCAGGTATATCTGGAACTTAATTAGATCTCCAGGAAGTAACCTGTCCGCCTGTATCTCTTTGATTCCAACCCAAAATACCAGTGCCACGGCGACTAGCCATGCCCCTTGCAAAAAAGGCTCATTAAACGCCATGTATTTTGTGGTGCGATATGACTCAAGGTACAACTTGTCGACCTTTTCATCGAATTTGCTTTGCTCGAATTCTTGACGAGAGAAAGCCTTCACGACCCGTTGGCCAACCAAATTTTCCTGCAAAACAATTCCAAGTTGACCTTGCATTTGAACAATACCCAGCCAAATAGGTCTCATCCGAAGTGACATAACTCCAGCATATATGCCAATAATTGGAACCAGTGCAATCACTACGAACCCTACTCGTATGTTTTCCAACGCAATCAATGCTACGGAGAAAAGGATTAGTAGACCTATAAAAACCAGCCTCGTAACGCCCATCTGCAGAAACATTCGAATTCCTTCGATATCCTGAGTAGCGCGCTGCATGATCTCTCCTACTTGAGATTTATCATGAAATCCAAAAGAGAGTTGCTGAAGGTGGTCATAAAGTCTATTTCTCAGATCGTAAGCAACTCGCTGCGACAAAGACTCACCAAGATAAGCTTGCCCATATGCTAAAGCTCCACGCGCAATTGCTGCCACAAACAATAAGCCACACATCATCGAAAGAAGGCGCCACGACGCAGCCGTATTACTAAGGCCTACCTCAAGTCCTAGGCCAGAGTTGATTATCCAACCAATTAAAGTGGGAAGAGCTGCGGTGCCGACTGCTGCGCCAACCATCACTGCATTAGTCCAGAAGAAGCGTTGCTTGTGGCTGAGCGCCACTCGAATTAATCGACCCAGTACAGGCGAATCCATAGCCATTACATGTGTATAGCACAGCCTAAGCCAAGGCGCGATTCACTAACGCATGCTGACCGGAGATCCTGTCCGACTCTATATTCTAAATAATCCCTTATTTCAGGAGTTTCGGGTACCGCCTGAAATAAGGTGAGTATGCCCATCCTCCGGATCCCGCGCCAGCTCAATCACGTCCTCAAGTCGTTCACGTAGCGCTGGAACATGAGAGACCAAAAGGACTAATCGATCTGAATTTTCATTAACTAACTGTTCAATTCCGTTCATCGCCAATTCAATATGTTCTTCATCTAGTGATCCAAATCCTTCATCAAGAAAAAAAGAATCAAGTCGACCACCCTTACGAGAAATCATTTCCGATAAGCCTAACGCCAACGATAGTGATGCTAGAAAAGTTTCCCCACCAGAAAGTGTACGTGCACTTCTCTCTTGCCCTCCATGCGCAAAATCCAAAATGTTAAAGTCGCCATCATTTGTAAACCTATAGCGGTCATCAGACATTGCTGCATATTTATCGGAAGCTTCGCTGGCAAGTTCACTTCGTTCGGCTTCTAGCAAAAAGCGTACAAATCGCGAATCCGTAAGGTCTCGACGAAGAGTCTCAAATACGTCCATATCCTTTTTCGCTAGGTCTATGTTTCTAACCACTTCAGTCTGTGAATCAATCTGCTTCTGCAGAAGGCTCAACTGCCCATTAAGATTTGATATTTTCTCCTTAGTAGACTGGTAGTAAGTATCGAATTCTTCTCTAGATACATTCCCCGTATGCGCAGATACTGAGGACATTACCATCGTAATCTGATCATCAATTACGGCAATTTCTGAACTAACTGATAGAAGCTCTTTTCGTAAATCCACATCTCGCACCTTCCATTCCTCACGAACGCGATCTCTGAACAGTCTTAAGCTTTTACTGGTGGAGATATCATCTTCTGATGCCACTTCGAGACCCATTTGAGCCGCGACTGCAGAAAGTTTGTTCGATAAAACAATAAGCTGCCGGTTCATTGCTTCATCGCCTTGAAGCTGAGTCGCCAACTCACCAAGTACAGCTGCTAGAGATTGGTTAGCTGAATTCAGAGAGGATTCCGATTCGATGAGCTGATTCTGCTGGTGCGCAACAATTATCGTCATTTCCTGAAGAGACGGAGATTCCTCAAAATGTAGCTGCGCAGCAGTTAGAGCCGTTTGAAATTCCTTCCGATATTGCTCTAACATATTCTGCACACTTACGACCTCGTTGCGAGTCGTCTCTTCAACCTGATTTGCTTGTTCAACGGCCGCAAGCTTAGCTCCATGACTAATAATTACCTGTTGTTGTATATCTCTAGCCTCAGCAAGTTGCCTTTCCAAATCATTCTTTTGCTGACTTGCCTGCGTGAGGTCATCGTTAACATTTACTCCGACAACATTCGTGATTTCACTGCCACAGACGGGACAAGAATCTCCGACTTCAAGTTCACTAAGAAGTGCCCCCACCTTGTCGTGTCTTTCAGCGTCATTCACCTTTTCTGTAGCACTTAGTAATTGTTTTTCAATTGTGCTTATTCTGTCCATGACTTCGCTAAGTTGCTTTTCAGAGTCTCGATGTTCCTGTTCAGCCTTGCGAACTTCAGATACGAAGGTACGGCAAAGAACATTCTTCTCGTTCAAAAGCTGATCAGCCTGCTCGAAGGATTGAGTCGTGAATTTCACTTGCTCAATCAATTCCTGTCGAGTCAAGATCTCTTCCTTACCACCAATTTCTCGCTCTACGTTCGCAAGTTGTTCTTCAGTTTTCAAAACATCAATCTCAGCCTGCTTCTTTAACTCGTCAATTGATGATCGCTTCGATGTAGACTCGTCCATACGGTCAAGTAAAATCTGAGTTTCATCTGCTCGTGGTAGAGAATCTCTTAATTTTTCCATTCCCCGTATCTGCTCTTCAACAGATGCATAACTCTCTCGCAACGAGTTAACTAGTTGAGCAAGTGGCTTAATCTTCTCTAAAACTCCAGTCAATTCGATCGCTAGCTTCTCCAACTCAGTTCGTTTAGTCGACAGCTCGTCGAATTGGCTTCTAGCCTGCACACTTTGATCGAGTGCTATTTGCAGGGCATCTACTCGAGATCTCGAAGTATCCAAGCGAGTGGCTGCTTCCTTACGCATTACATCAATTCGTTGCAAATCAAAAACTCTCTTTAGCACAACATCGCGCTGAGATGGTGGAGCGTTCAAAAATTCCGCGAAGCGACCCTGAGCAAGTAAGATTGACCTCGAAAAGCCATCAAAATCAATCCCCAAAATCGCTTGAATCCGCTCGTTCATCTCGCCTGCTTTATCGACGACTAACCCACCACGCTCAGATTTGTCTAAATTATACGTAAATAAACCGACCTTTCCACCACCACTACTAGTTCGTATAATTCGCTCCGCCAGCCAGCCACGAAGGTTGCCGTTGCCGTCTTGAGAACGAAAAATCAGCTGGACCGAGGCTTGACTTGGATAAGATCGTTGATTAACAAGTTCCCGTGTGCCTTGACTAGTCGGAGTTTTTCCATAGAGTGCAAAGCAAATCGCATCGAGTAGCGTAGACTTGCCTGAGCCAATAGGGCCGAGAATACCCACAAGATTGCGTCCTCTGAAATCAATTGTTGTAGATTCTTTAAATGAACGAAATCCTTCAATAGTTAGTTCAATCGGCCGCATCAGTGATCTCTATTTCTGGCTCGAGCAATTCTTCCTGGCGTTGCAAAGTAGCGGTCTCTGCAATTTGACGGAATCCATCTAACAAATCAGCATTGGGCTCAACACCATTCTCGACGCGATAATAATCCTTATACGACTCTTCGTCTGACTGATCCAGTTTTGAAACTGCAGTAATGATCTCGGACTGGTATTTCGCTTGAATCTTTACCACACTTCCGAGCTCTTGATGAATCTTGTCACTCAAACTAGTATCTGGCCCATCTGTTTCCACGACTATATCGAAATACGGACCACTCTCCGAATCCACATCAGGGTATTTATGATTTAGAGTTACTAACTCCTCCTCATACTCTTGCAGAATCTTCTCTATACTTCCGGTGAGTCGGCGAAGCGGTCGTCTTTGCGCCACTCTTAAGGGAATACTCTCTAATCGAGCAGGGGCTCCTGGGACTGCTTCCACAACTACAACTCGCTTCTCGTCGTTACGTTCACCAAAGTCCAAAGGAAGAAGCGTGCCTGCATATTCGGCTGGTACTGAACTTCCAGCTATTTTCTGTGGCTTGTGTATATGTCCCATTGCAACGTACTGCACAGTTGAGGGGAATGAAGACGCCTCGATTGCATAGTCTTGCCCGGTATGTAGACTCCACTCTCCTCCGCCAATTGACGCACCGTTGACGGTGGCGTGTGACATCAGCATGGTGACGGCACCAGCAGCCTGATCCTTCGAAAGTTCCCGCGCAAAGGCCTCAAATATACCCTTTAATCTTTCCTGATAATCTGAATATGATTTCGACAAATCTCCCATCAAGTCCACAACATGACCTTTTCGTAAAAACGGGATACAGCCCACAGCAAGCTTTCCGTTCGCACATTCGATCCGAATTATTCCGCCATCAGTCGGTGGCTTTACATACCCTGCGAAATGTATATTGAACGGTTTCAATATCTTACTCATCACATCGAAAAAAGGTGCCGAATCGTGATTGCCGGCAATCACTATGATGGCTCGATTTCCTTCGTCCGAGAGTTGCCTCATCGCATCTATGCCAATGTCTAACAGACCAGGTGTCGGAGTTCCTTTATCCCAAATATCTCCGGACACTAATACAGCATCAACGCTTTGAGTTATACAGATCTCTTCAAGCTCATCGATGGCTGAACGGAATTCTGATGTACGGTCAAACGCTCCAAGTTTTTTGCCTATATGCCAATCAGACGTGTGAAGAATCTTCATTGCACCTATCACTCTCTTACAAAAAGTATAACTCGGTTAATTGGTGGTTCAGCGGCTCAAACCAAGTCCACAAAGTCTTCAACTTTTATAAAAAACTTGTTATGATAGGCCCACCACAGGTAGGTCACCTAACTAAGCAAGGACTAGCACAATGGTCGCTCCAGCAGAAATTGAACCCATCTCAAATGATATTAATGACAAGAATACTCGAAGATCTTACGAACAACTCCGTGAAAATATCATTGATCGCGATCAGGTATCTGCAACTAACACCCTGTATGAATTACTCAGGCAAGGCAGATCTAAAGTAGAAATACTGTCAGAAACAGTTCGAACACATGCGCCGTTTACACATGTTCCATATCACCAAAAAATTGATCAAGGCATTGTTAGATTTGTGAACAACGACCACTGCTTACTATCGGGTGGCGCGACGCTTCGTCTAGAAAATTACATGTCGAAACAGTTTGAATTTCTTCCGCTTGCTCAGACGGTCTGGTACGTGCCCACAGGCCTCGACATCTGGAATCAGTTAAAAGGTCGCATGCCTGGGCATTATTCACGACGCGTTTACGATGCCTCAAAATATCCAGAGGGTCCTCTGGCTCCTGAGGTTCATTGGCAAGATGAACAACCAAATCTAATTGATGGAACCTTCGATAACGGAGTACATGATTGGCTGCAGCTAGTCGAACGCGGCGATGTCTCAGGCTCCTATCGCCAATGGCTCGGACTTTGGGAAGATACCGATCGCCGGAAAGATCTTCTAGCAAATACAGTATTTGCTGGATTGATAGATGTTCAGGATCGAATGATGTACAACAGATCATTTACAACTGGCCATAAAAGCTTCCGAGCGCGGGCTGCTGTGGAATTAGGGAACAGAATAGGCTGGGACAATGCTCACCATGTAATCTACGCGACGGTACCAGATTTGGCTGTCGGACCCAGATGGTACTCCGGATATGAGGCTGCCTGTCAGGTAATGATAAATCAATTAGAAGAGGACAAGCCTGCATCATCACTGGCCGCAACAGAAGTAACCGATACTGATCAGATGTTTTTTCGTCAAACACAACTTCTAACAGAAATAGAAGAAGAATCGCTTATACGAATGATTCTCCGAGAGGAAGAAGCGGCCTATTTTGAAGCAATCACAATGCTGCTTAAAGCCGGACGATCGCCGCAAGCAATCTTAGATGCCATTCAAATCGCCTCAGCACGAGTCATTCTAGCGATAGCTGATCCGCCAGCCTACAGCATGCCGCAACATGGATATGAGTATACAAATACTCTCGCGTGGTTCTTTCGAACGTTTGAGCACCCTCACAAGACAAAATTGCTTTATATCGCAGCTAATTTTGTGAATCAATGTGCCCGACTAATCCGTGATATGCCTGACTACAATTACAAAACGCATCATACATCTCGATTTAGTAAGATATTACAAGCCCGCTCCTTTCAAGCCCCGGAAGGGAGTGATCAGCTCTCTGATCGGCAACTGCTCAAAAAAATTGATGAGTCCATGATGGCACTAGATCAGGATGCGAGTGTCGCTTACGTTGAGGCTTATCTCGTGGCCGGACACGAACGTGACTCACTCATCAAAATTCTCGCGATGGGAGCGGTTAAGCAAGGTAATGACCCCCATAATCAAGAAATTGGTCTCTGCATGTTGGAAGACTACACGCGAACTTCTTCGAGTCGTGGCGGTGAACTGTTGATGGCTAGCGCAAGACATACCGCTGGTCACCAAAAATATGGTGACTCGCTAGAACTCTACAAAAGATACGTAGAATCTATGGATATCCAAGTGCAGGCAAATGGCGATTTGGCTAAGAATGAAAATCAGGTCGAGGCATTCGTAGATGATATAGATATGTACCTAGAGCCGAATGACGGTGGTCCGCCACAAGCTCTCGACTAGCGAGTGGCCCTACTCGATATCCTCAGACAATGATGAATCTAGTCCTGAAAACAACTCTTCGGTTGAAGAAACTAGCCGTTCTTCCCCTCTAGTTGCCCAAGGAGTTCTGGGAAATTTAAGTACGACTGGTAATGGAACTGCGGGTTGTCCAAGGACCATCGTGCCTGGTTTCAAAAGTTTGGCTCGAGCGCGAGTAGAAGGAAGCATCCAACCATATTGACTACGTTCGGATTCCGCAGAGTCAAGCCGGCCCGTGACTCGAATAGATGCATTCTCTAGGACATCCGGAGCAACTCTGGATGCACTCTGCTGAGCTCCAATTAATAACACACCAAGTGATCGTCCTCGCTGAGCGATGTCAATCAACATATCCTTAATCGGGCTCTCACCGTGTATCGGTGCATATTTATTCATTTCATCTAGTACGACAACGGATAGCGGTGTACGTGAACCTGTTTCTTCTTTCTCTTCAAACGTCTCCTTCAACAACGCTCCCACTACAAATCGCTGGGCAAGTTCATGTAATGAATGAATATCAACCACCGTAACTGTTGCGAGGTCTCTATCCACACTCATCTTGCCACCAACTCGAACCAATTTACCAAGCCGATTAATTCGAGCCGCTGCTTCCAGTCGCCTAATGAAAGCTAATATTGTGCCTCGCTCAATACTACCCACCCAATCGGGGTGAGGTTCAATTTCATCGGGATCAATAAAATACCTAATGCCGTTTTTGAGGCTCTCAAGTGAATTGATAGTGATCTCACCCACCCGAGGTGCTACGGGAACTCGCTTCCCTTCGATAAATTCATGTTCGTTGGGGTGCCGGAGCACAACGGCGCCAGTACCGTCCGCTAAGTCAACAGCCCAACGTTGAAGCTGGGATTGAATCCGCTCCAGTAAGAATTGAAGTTGATTACGAGAATCAGACGCGTCAGTAAACACATATGACAATAAACCTGAGTCAATGAATTCCCGTGGCGTCCAATAAAATGGAGATACACCCGTCCGATCGGCTTGTGGAAGTACAAGGTCCTCAGGAGTGCCCTCCTGAGGCGGCGACCAG
This sequence comes from Dehalococcoidia bacterium, assembly GCA_029941115.1. GTDB lineage: Bacteria > Chloroflexota > Dehalococcoidia > UBA2979 > UBA2979 > UBA2979. Next base: position 34,809 of record JAPYRK010000008.1, read on the forward strand.
AATGAAACCGTCGGGATTCCTGGCTTCAAATCCAATATCGAAGCTCCTTGGGTAACCAACTGAAAAGGTGTTGGCGTAATTCCGAGAGCGGTCCACCCTGACTCATCTGCATCCGTGAAGTCCGCATTGTCTGTATCCAACCACAATAAATCTTGTCCTTTGACATTAAACACAAGGACTCGCGTGTTATGGAGTGAGTCGCCGACCGCATCATACTTATCGGCATTTTCTCTTAGGTGCCTAGCGCCAGTCAGCATGCGGATAAAAAAGAAAGCATACGTCGTCTTAGTTGCAACACCTGATACACCACTAATAGACATATGGCCACCCTTGGTGCCGTCAAAGAAGTCAAGGTCCAAGAATATTGGCGAACCGTCTGGAGCCAAGCCAACAGGCATTTTTCTACCCATATCATCCACATACAACGCTAAATCTCGCTGTACTCCTGTTGCGCGATGAACCATCTGTCCAGCTAATGGGGCAGTCCATATTTCGGGGATCATTCTAGTGATCGCGACAGTTGCAGTTCGAACCAGCTCTGCAGGTAATACACCTGAATCTGCGATTCGACGAACATCGGTCTCATAAGTGACGCCCTCATATGTCGACTCGCTTTCAATAACTACTCCATAAGTCGCGAGCGGGTCGTTTAAGCCAGGAATATCCGAAATTACAACCACGAGATCATCGACCGCGAGATATGAAGTATCGTCCAGTATTATCCTGAACTCTCTGGTATTAGTGCGAGCATCTCCTACGATACGACCTACCCGCTCTAGCATTTCTGGAACCTGACTCATGAAATAACCTCACGCTTCATGCAATGCAACCCTAAGCTTTCTATTGAGTAATTCCGGATCGCCAAGACCTCGCCTTAGTTCTCGCTCCAGCGCTGCAATCGGTACTAGATTTTGCGGTGCCCGTGGATCCATATAAAGTGGTGGTGCTGCAATCGGAATAACGACCGCCGAAATATCCGCTAGTCGCATGGCATGCTCCAATTCAAGCTCCGCTGAAACTTCAAGGCGCGCAATGCCTTGCCACTTATTTGCCCTCGGCACATATCCGACTCGGATATACCAAGAATATCTTGGATATTGACCATCGATTCGAAATATCGGGGTGCGCTGCTCAAGATACAAATTCGGAACAGTTTCAGCTGGTCTGCCACTTAAGTACCTGCGCTCATGGCTTTTCACGTAGCCTAACGTTCCAGGTGGATGCTTTGATCTAATCCGTCCGTCCGCTATCACCATGTTGCCAGAAAAATTGGCTGTCGCGCGAACGATTTGGCTTTCCAGTTCTGCCATCTGCGCGTGTACTTCGTTCTGAAGATCAGAAAATTCAGTACCTACAGCATGGCAAATTTCGAAATCAATATCAGCTCTTTTTAACCGCTCAATATGACTGATTTCAATCCCTTTGGGGAGAACAACTACTCGTCTATGGGTCAGATTTAAGAACTCTGACTTCCTCTCTCTTCTATTCCAACAAACTGCTCCGGCACCCGTGGCAGCCCATAATGCCAATTGTGGCACCTCGAACTCCGGTGGATATATTTCAAGCCTCGCCTCGATTCGTTGGATACCATCGACGAACAATATCTCTGGTGGTGCATCAATTATGTTGCCGTGTAGAGGTTTCCATTTTTTTGAGTTCATCTCCACCGAGTCATCAACAGATTGTTGATCTGATTCCTGGAATTCTCGAAAATCTACTGCCGATCCATATGCAGGATCCCAGGAAGAAATAGATAAACTCAGATCCGAAAGGTCAGTTGTCATAGGATTATTCTACTAGACCGCCTCAACCGTCTAATATGCCAGAATCGACAAGGTTGCTTGACTGAAAAAAACGTCTATGTAGGCGTCAATTATTGTGGCGGTTGATTGACTATGACTCCTTGTGAATATAACTCTGATATCTCACTCTCTGAATACCCGAGCTCTTCAAGCACCTCCTCATTGGCACCTCCCAATGCGGGAGGTCCAGACCACCAGGAATATCTCCGCGCCCCATCATATTTAACAGGTAAACCATCACTTTGTGGTTTCTCTCCAGTTGGCCACTCCGTATATGAAAAATATTCTTCCTCGACTAGATGTGGATCTTGAAGATACTCTGGTGCAGACAAAACTGCTCCCGCCGGGACGCCGGCAGCTTGGAGGCTAATCATCAGTTCGGTCTTATCAAACTTCCGGGTCCACTTGCCTATTTTTTCAACCAGTGTTTGCCTATTTATCCGCCTCACGGCCCTGTCAGAAAATAATGGGTCTACATGCCATGATTCACCAGCAGACTCTGCAAAAATCCTCCATTCACCCTCCGTTTGACATGAAATCACAATCCACTCATCGTCACGGTTAGTCGTCACTGGTTGATCGGCAGATCGCTCTGACGACGCCTTTTGACTATTAAATTCATTTGTCTGCAATGCTTGGCACCTAAAAATACCCTGAAACGCATAATCCAAATTATCGTTCCCATGTTGCCCAGGAGGAGAACCTTCAATTTGAGTTTGTAGATAAAATTCGCCAACATAGCAACCCATAGCTTCTGACTGAGAAAGGTCAACAAGACTGCCTTCACCTGTATCTCTCCGATGTTTTAGCGCAGCAAGAACAGAAGTTGCCGCAGTTATTCCTGCTGCCGCATCCGTTATAGCCTGAGATGTCACTCGCGGCTCCTCAGGGCTATACCCCATTATTTCAGGCAGTCCTGACAAAGGCTCAATGCTGGGACCGAGTCCTACATAGTCCTTGTACGGTCCTTCACGACCTAGAGCCGGCATCGCTACGTAAATTAATCTTGGATTGACTTCATGCAGAGTTTCATAATCTAACCCTAGTGATGGCATCGCCCTAACGCTAAAATTTTCGATAAGAACATCGCTGTCAGCAACGATTTTTAAGAAAATATCTCGACCGGCTTCAGCTTTTAAATCAAAAGAAACGGATCGCTTATTCCGATTGAGTTTATTGTTCAAGCCATGACGATTCCAAAGTTGTTCTAAGTCGTCCCCTACTCCGAGGCCGCTAAACATTGCAGGAGCTGATCGGGGGCCACGCCCCATGGGGGCCTCAATTTTTAACACATCTGCCCCAAGATCTCCTAGTAATCTCGAGCAAAGTGGTCCGGACCAAATGCGAGTCATATCTGCAATCTTCAAGCCAGCTAACGGTCGATCAGCAGAATTATTCCCTGCCTCAGACAATGCATCAGAATTAGTCTCTATATCCTTAATCTGGAGAGAGCCTACGAGTCCAGGCGCCTTTTCAGGTCTCGGCTTTAATCCTGAAATCGTGAACGGTGATCCCGGTGTTAAGAAGCTACGCGTATCACTCTTAATTTCTTTAAAGTATTTTCGTGAAACTAATTGCACATCATCAAAAATTTGATCCAACGGTACAGTTATTCCGATCGGAACTCGCCACGTCTCCTGTCCATCCTTCAACACATCCCGTACTTTTTTATCGCGCAGAAATTCGCTAATCAAATCTTCAATCTCGTCCTCTCGCGACATTCTATCGGAATTAAGAAAAATATCCTCGCGATCAGCTAACTCTGATCCGCCAATCCATAAAGCAAAAGGAGCCCAGAAATTAGGTAGGATATTCATTCCAACCCAACCATCGCTTGCTGGAAGTAAGGTGGTGGGACACAGCGTTTGAAACCGGTTCCCATGTCGTGACCTAACTGATTTTTCGAAAATCCACATCACATCCGTGAACTGATGCAGTGAAGCAAGGGTCTCAAGGATCGAAATATCGATGGTAGTGAGATTTTTACCATACAACCACTGTGACATTGCATTTACATACGCAATACTGCCAGCTTGGTAATAACAATATTGACCTGGAAGCGTCAAAGGTTCCCGTTCTGCATCACCGGAGAGCCATGTGGATCCTCCAAGCGCGTTCAAGGTCGCCGACGTCGCCTTAAAATCTTTGTAGGGACCGCTACGCCCAAATGGTGTGATAAAAATCCTTGCACGGGTGTGAGTTCCACCCATTTCGAGCAAACCAAAATCATCAATCTCTGAGGGGGACAAATCAGAGAGAATGATGTCACTGGTCTCCGCAAGAGCGCTGAGTTCTTCAAGATTTTGCGGATCCGCAAAATCTATTGTGATTCGAGATTTTCCGCCGTTCACGTAGAGGTCACTGTGTGGAATAGGATCTATTCTCTCATCTGACTCAATTCGAATAACCTCGGCGCCCCAACGCTGAAATAATTTGCCGCCGAATGCCGCAGCCCCCTCAGAGTTGCTGATCTCTAAAACTCGCATACAAAGCGTCCCATCTATTTCACAGATCTCTTTGCCTTACCTTAAAACGATCTACTGGGATTTTAGTCAATTGCTTCGCCTATGTCCCGATGTTTAGCTATACTTCGGGAAAATAACCAATATGAAGGGAACGATAATGACTGACGTTAAAGCCGAATGGCCTGGAGTGATTTCAGAAATCAAGGTTAGTGTAGGCGACACGGTTACTGAGGATCAGGAAATTATAATCTTGGAGTCCATGAAAATGCTTACACCCATTCTGTCTCCTGCGGCTGGAACTGTAGCCGAAATAGCGGTCGAACAAGGCCAGTATGTCGATGAGGGGACAACTCTTGCAAAATTAGACTGAGTTGTCTTTTTTTGACAAATTGAACGCTAACAGAAGGAGTTTTCACCATGGTCTGGCAACCTGAAATTGACGAGTTAAATCAGCGAAAAGAGCTAGCCTACAAACTCGGGGGCGAGGAGCGAGTACAGAAACATCTCGATAACGGAAAACTTACTATTCGAGACAGAATAGCGACTCTAGCTGACGAAAATTCTTTTCGAGAACGGGGTGTTCTAGCTGGAAAGGCCACATATGAAGATAATGAACTCGTTGATTTCCGCCCATCGAATTATGTGATGGGCCTGGGGAAAATAAATGGCCGGCGAGTGAGTATCGGTGGCGACGATTTCACAGTACGCGGTGGAGCCGCTGATGGTGCTGTCGGTGATAAAAAAACGCATCAAGAACGTATGGCACTTGAACTTAGAATTCCAATCGTCCGGCTTGTTGATGGAACCGGCGGTGGTGGATCAGTTAAGACCATAGAAGATATCGGACGCACCTATCTTCCTGGTGGACCGGGATTCTGGGAAACTGCTAATGACGCGATGGAGCAAGTACCAGTAGTTGCAGCCGCGATGGGTTCGGTTGCCGGCATAGGAGCTGCTCGAGTCGCCGTTTCGCACTTCTCAGTCATTGTCAAAGGCACGGGACAAGTGTTTACTGCGGGGCCACCTGTAGTTGAGCGGGGCCTCGGTATGTGGGTAAACAAAGAAGACTTAGGTGGGGCCGAAATCCATGCCCACGGATCTGGAGTCTGTGATAACGAAGCAACTGATGAACTCGATGCGTTCGAACAAATAAGAATTTTTCTATCCTACCTCCCTTCAAGCAGTTGGGAACTTCCACCTCATGAAAGCACTGACGATTCTCCAACTAGGCGTGATGAAGAACTGTTGTCAATCATTCCTCGTGAGCGACGACAGCCTCATATCATTCGCAAGTTAATCAAACACATTATCGACCATGATTCTTTCTTTGAAATTGGTAAATTCTTTGGACGGTCGGTCGTTACCTGCCTGGGCAGAATTGACGGATTCCCGGTCGCAATCATTGCCAATGATCCAATGGTAGTTGGTGGATCTCTTGATACTCCAGGTTCAGAGAAAATGCTTAAGTTTATCGATCTCGCGGATACGTTCAATCTCCCAATAATAAACCTGGTCGATCAGCCAGGATTCATGATTGGTGTAGAGGCTGAAAAAGCTGGCGTGATAAAAGCTGGTGTTCGCGCGCTACAGGCTATCTATCAATGTAGCGTACCTTGGGCTACGGTGGTTTTACGAAGGGCTTATGGTGTGGCCGGAGCTGGCCATCAAAATCATTCAAATTCAAGATGGCCATATAGGATTTCGTGGCCTTCGGGAGATTGGGGATCACTTCCAATTGAGGGTGGTGTAATGGCCGCTTATCGACGTGATATTGAAGCAGCCGATGACCCTGAATCCTACAGACAGCAAATCGAGGATAAACTCAATCTCCTAAGATCCCCATTTCGAACTGCTGAGTCCTTTAATATTGAAGATATTGTTGACCCGCGCGACACTAGGCCACTACTGGCTGAGTGGGTTCAGGACGCATATCGCGTACTACGTATCAGTACACTTGGACCCAAAGGACGGGGAATGCGAGCTTAAAACAAGGCCCGCTTCGCTCACTGACTGAGCCAAGACCAATCAATAACCTGCTTGCTTGTCGTACACTCCTAGAAGCTCTTCACTCGTTCTCCATCGACCTATATTCTGAACAAATCGATCAATATTACGGCCAGATCTTAGTTGCGAAGCTCCTGCCGTATGTGGAGTCATAACTACATTCTCATAATTCCAAAAAGGGTGATCAGCTGGCATCGGTTCAACTGTGTGCACGTCTAGACCAGCCCCCCGAATATGCCCAGAGTCTAAAGCGCGCTGTAAAGCCTTGTCATCAACTATCTCCCCACGAGTGACGTTGATCAAAAAAGAACCTTTTCGCATTTGGCTAAACACTTCGTCATTAAAAAATCCTTGGGTCTCAGCCGTGAGCGGTAAGCAAATCGCAACAATATCAGAAAGGCTAAGAAGTTCCGGAATCGAATCCAGATCCCATACTTCTACTACGTCGTCATTGCCCTCAACTTTATTGTTATCAACCGCCAGGCAACTCATACCAAACGCACGACCTCGTTTCGCCATCGCCTGACCCGTGCCGCCAAATCCCAAAATCCCTAGAGTTAGGCCATCTAGCTCAATCTCGTCTGCCCTCAACTCAGCTCGACTAGCCCATCCTTCAGGGCCCAACTTTATAGCCCGTTGTAGATTTCTAGTCATCGTCAATAAAAGCGCGAATCCGTGGTCAGCTAAATGGCCGCCCACAAGGCCTTTCTCTCCCGTCAAAACTATTTCACTGTCTCGAAATTCCGGGTACGCATATATATCAACGCCGGACGACGCTGAGTGTACCCACTTTAATTTAGGTGCCTTCTGTAGCAGTGGTAGAGGCACATGACCCAGAATAACTTCAGAATCTTGCGCTAATTCCATTGCTTCTCCAATATTAGAAGCCACGGTGACAACTCCATTCGGACCTGCCGCAAGTCTTATATTCTCGACCTCAGTATCCGATATAGAAGGCATCGTGAGGCCTAAAATAACCAAGATATTCATCCGCTAACTCCATACCATCGTAATCTCTACCTGACAGACGCTAGCCAATCCCATATGTTGATTCAACGGTATCAAGCACCTGATCCAGAGAATCAACTATTTCGTCAGCTTCCTCTCGGTTAGTTACCAACGGAGGGGCAACCTGGATACTCGCTCCACCTCGAGACAGGAGTCCGTTGTCCCGCATTGCTTGGCTTACAACTTTACCGATCTCGTCATCAAGTCTAAATTCTTCTGCAGCCTCTACATTACGTTTCAGATCAATAATTTGCATAAGTCCAATTCCACGTGTATCCGAGACTATCGTGGAGTGTCGTTTCTGCAGTTCTTCAAGTTGTGATGCGATATAAGCGCCTGTCCGTTCAGAATTTTCGACCAAACCTTCGTCTGCAATAATATCTAAATTCGCCAATGCCACGGCACAGGAAACAGGATGAGCACCCCACGTGCTACCACCGACTAAGGCCTTAGAAGCATCGCCTCTGAAGCCTTCAGAAATCTTCTCACTAGCCAATGCCGCAGCGATTGGTGCATAGCCGGAGGAAAGCTGTTTGGCGACAGTCATAATATCGGGACTAACTCCAAAATGTTCCATTGCAAACCATTTCCCTGTACGACCAAATCCGTTAATAACCTCATCGGCTATTAACACAATATTGTGTTCGTCACATAATTCTCGTAATCTCTGCCAATAAGAGGAATCGGGCACGTGGGACCCATTAGCCGTTGAAATAGGCTCCGCTATGAACGCGGCAATCGTTTCAGGTTTTTCATCCTTAATTACTTGTTCAATGAAGCCTGCATCTAAGACGCTAGGTACTCTGATAGCGCCGGGCATCATTGGCTCAAATGGTACTTTATTCATAATTGACGCATGATTCACTGACATAGCTGCATATGTTGTGCCATGATATGAGCCTACACGGGAGAGTACTTTGTACTTTTTACTATCACCACGATTATGATGCCATTGCTTTGCCATGCGCAAAGCCGCTTCAACGGCCTCAGAGCCGGAATTGACAAAAAAAGCACGCTCAATCCCCTCAGGGGTAATTTCAGCTAACCTCGTAGCCAGGTCAATTGCCGGCTCAGTCGCGTAAGAAAATGGATTAGCGAACGACATTCTTGACATCTGTTCAGAGGCTACATCCGCAAGTTTTCTTCGCCCATGCCCCACAGCAACTACCCACAAGCCAGACATTAGATCAATATATTGTCGATCCTTAGAATCCGTAAGATATATCCCCTCGCCGGATTTAATCACGAGTAACGCGTCATCCTGATTTAATTCATCCTGCTGGCTGGTATGAATCCATAGATGCTTGAGGGAGCGATCTATATAATCCTTTACGCCATCACCAAATTCGTTTGACATTCTGAGATCCTTTCACTTAAAACAAGCTATTAAACGCTCGCATTTCGTTCTTCTTGGGTTGCTCTGCGATTCTGATAAGCCGGAGTGGCTCGCCCATCTCCAAACTTAGTATCTCGCCATTCTAAGGCTGACTTTAAACCTTGCCCTCTGGCAATTTCACCATAGTCGCTCACGGCTTTAGCAAGATGCGCTCGAGCATCCATTTCACTCGAAAGTCGTTGCATGGTTCGGGCTCCCATTAGCTCAAGTCCTAAATTGACGGTTCGCTTAGAGGCCGACAACAGGTCCGCATCAATCATCGCCATTCGATCCGCTAAATACTCCACCGCTTCATCTAATTGGTCATACGGAACAGCCTGTAGTACAAGTCCTATTGCAGCCGCATCTGCGCCCGAAATACTATCACCTGTCAAAAGCATTCGCTTGGCCCATTGAGGTCCTACGTGATAGAGCCACATATGAGCTGGCGGGACCCCCATTGCTCGAACAGGCGGAAAGCCGATTATCGCATCATCAGCAGCGATAATAATGTCAGCCAATAATACAAGGTCTGTTCCTCCCGCTATGCAATAACCGTGTACCTTACCGATGACCGGTTTATGCATATCAAAAATAGCCATCCGGAGTCTTTGCTGCAGTTCCATACCCCAGGCATCATCGTCAATACCGCCGCTGGAACCACTGGCACGACCAAACTCGCCAGGGTCTGTTTTAGGAGCCGTGAGGTCATATCCGGCACAAAACGCACGACCATTTCCGCTAAGAACTACGCAGTGAACTCTTTTATCGTTATCCGCAGCCCACATCGCATCATGAATATCCTGCTGGAGTTCCCTGGATAATGCATTTAACTTTTCGGGACGGTTAAGGGTGACATAAGCCTTGCCATCGCGAACTTCGTAAATAAGATTCTCAAAATTGGTATCCGTCATAACACCTGTCCTCTCGCTACACGGGCAGTGTAGCGGGTAGATGGAGCTTGGCACAGGAGTTTCACGAAGATTTTCAATGTTGGAAAATCGAAAAATTAGCTCACCCAACTAGTAGATTAAAGCGCTATTTCCTCTTGGTTAATTAAACTTTTAGCTCGACGACCTGATCTTGACCAGATTCAGTGATAAAGCAAGATGAGGTGCCGGTATGACAGATACCATCTTCGACTAATGAAACCTTCAAGATAACTACGTCACGGTCACAATCGGTTGTAATCGAGTGCACGTTTACAAAATCGCCAGAGGTCGCACCTTTATGCCAGACTTCTTGCCGAGATCTAGACCAAAAAACAGCCTGCCCGAGCTCAATAGTTTTCTTCATCGTAGCTTCGTTCATATATCCGAGCATAATCACCGTTCCACTATCTTTGAGTTGTAAAATAGCTGGAATTAAGCCTCTCTCGTCGTAAGTCAACTCACTGGGATCGAAACTGGTCATGTCACTTCTCCTTCTAGCACATCATAACAGGCACTAATAGCCACTAATTAACGGGTCGTATAGTTATTCCATGAGTACTTAGATATTCCTTTACCGATTTAATCGAGTGTTCACCAAAATGAAAAATCGACGCAGCAAGTACGGCGTCCGCTCTCCCCATAGTTAATGCCTGCAGAAAGTGCTCTGGGCCACCCGCTCCACCTGATGCAATTATTGGAACACGCACCCTGTCTCTAATAGCTCTAAGCAAAGCAATATCATAACCATCTTTATGTCCATCACTATCCATGGATGTCACCAAAAGTTCACCTGCGCCTCGCTCAGTGACCTCAGTTGCCCACTCAATTACGTCGATGCCAGTCTTAGTGCGACCGCCATGTGTAAAAATTTCCCACTTATTCTCTCCAACTAATTTTGCGTCTAGGGCAACTACCGTGCACTGAGATCCAAATCCCTTAGCTGATTGTCCAATCAAGTCAGGGTTTTCTACAGCTGCTGTATTCAGGGAAACCTTATCTGCGCCCGACTCCAGCATTCTTCTTACATCCTCAGGTGACCGAACTCCTCCACCAACCGTCAAGGGAATAAATATCTGCTCTGCCGTTCTTTGAATCAGATCAAATGTGCTAGCTCTGTCATCTGAAGAAGCGGTTATATCCAGGAAAACCAACTCGTCAGCTCCATCTTGCTCGTACTTTGATGCAAGCTCGACGGGATCTCCTGCGTCGCGCAAGTTTATGAACGACACGCCTTTTACAACTCTGCCATTATCAACATCAAAACAAGGAATAATCCGGCGAGTCAACATCTAGTTATTCATCCTTTAGCGGCCTCGAGTGCCTCAGATAAATCCACGTCGCCGGTGTATAGGGCCCTGCCAATGATGACACCCTCAGCTCCAATTGACTTCAATTCCAAGATATCACGAATATCAGAAATTCCCCCTGCGACGATAAGTGAGAGCTCCGTTTGACTAGTAATATACTGACACATCTCAAGATTTGGGCCAATCGCAACTCCATCTCTCTCAATATCGGTATAGATTATTCGCTGAACGCCAACTTCCTCAAGTTCCGCGAAAAAATCCACTGCCTTAATTGTGGTGTCCTCCAGCCAACCTGATACCGATATAAATTCTCCCCTGATATCAACTGAAACAACGAGTTCTGCTGCATACTCCTTGGCGAGTAATTGTAGTAATTCTCGATCAGAAATAGCAGCCGTGCCGACTATAAATCGGCTGACCCCAAGGTCAACAACCGACTTAATCGACTCCAAAGATCGGAGTCCGCCACCCAGTTGAACCTTGGCATCACAGTGATTCACGATATCGTTGACCAACTCAAGGTTGACTGGATAACCGGCTTTTGCACCGTCAAGGTCAACTAAATGTAAATGACTCGTCCCTTGCCTCACCCATTCTTGAGCAAAATGTTTCGGAGAACCAAAAACAGTTTCTTTATCGTAATTTCCTTGGACAAGTCGTACTGCGTTACCTCCTCGGATATCAACCGCCGGCATTATGTCCATAGTATCTCCCCTAGTTGCCCAATAAATCTAGAAATCCGTATAGCCTCCATCTAGTCCAACAGTCCGATAAAATTATTATAAAGACGAAGCCCAGCTGGCCCGCTTTTCTCAGGATGAAATTGGGTAGCCATTAAGTTTCCTTTCCCCACAACCGCAGGAAAATCTATCCCTGCATAGCTTGCTTCCGCGATAACACAATCTGATTCGGTAGGCTTCGCAAAATAAGAATGAACAAAATAAAAATGAAACCCCGTCTCGATTCCAGCCATAATAGGATGCTCCGACACCTGATTTATAACATTCCAGCCCATATGGGGCACAATCGCTTCTTCCGGGAAACGCACTATCTCACCTTGAAGCACTCCGAGACATTCATGGGTTCCGCCTTCACGCGACATTTCAAATAATGCCTGCATTCCCATACACACTCCAAGAAACGGACGGTCAGATTCTATAAACTCTAAAATAGCTCGATCCAGACCACGCGTACGTAAATTCCACATAGTGTCTGCGGCAGCGCCAACACCGGGCACAATTAAAGCCTTCGCAGTTGTGACAACTGTTGGATCTGAGGTGACTGTCGGCTTCGCACCACTCGCCTTTACAGCGCGCACGACGCTGAGCAGATTACCTGCGCCATAATCAACTACTACAATATCTTTCATATCTTAAATAGGCCTCATCAAAAAAATTCGTGTCCTACTCCAAGTTTACAACCAATTATTCAAGAGAGTTTGGAAGCAACCGCCAGCAGGCATGACCGAACACTCTCGCTTATCCTATTAGTTATGCATGAGACGCTCAACGAAACTGAGATCGCACAAGAAGTAAGTGATCTCCGTGTCAGTATTCGATACCACGACTATCGCTATTACGTGCTCAATCAGCCAGAGGTTGGTGATTCCCAATATGACGAGCTAATGCAACGATTACGAAAGTTGGAACAAAATTTTCCCCAATTTCTCGCTCAGGATTCACCAACCCAGCGTATATCGGGAAACATAGCTACGTCATTTAGTACCGTATCGCATCCTGAGCCCTTGCTTTCACTTTCAAATGTATTCGGTCCTGATGAACTACAAATATGGCTCGACAAAGCGTTGAGGCAATATCCAGAATTAGAGACAAATTATGTACTCGAACCAAAAATAGACGGTTTGGCTGTCTCATTGGTCTATGAAAATGGGAAATTTATCCGCGGTGCTACACGAGGAAACGGGCAAGAAGGTGAAGATATTACTACTAATCTACGAACGATTAGAGGCCTACCTTTAACAGTCGAACAGTCAGGTGCGCGAGTAATACCCGGACGCTTTGAAGTTCGGGGTGAGGTGTATATCAGCAAGACTGAATTCAAAAACTTAAACGATAAACGTACGCAGCAAAATTCACCACTTTATATAAATCTTCGCAACACTGCTGCCGGATCGCTTCGGAATTTGGATCCGAAAATTACTGCAAGCCGAAATCTTAACCTCTTCATCTATCAATTGGGATGGACAGAGAGGAATGACTTGTTTGGCTCTCACAAGGAGACAATTGAGTGGCTAACTTCCCTGGGCTTTCCTACAAATCCTCTGTTAAAAACAGCTACAGATATGGATGAAATCGTTGATTACTGCAAAAAAATCGAAAACGAGCGCTCCTCACTAAATTATGATATCGACGGAGTTGTGATCAAAATAAACAGCCTCGCATCACAGAACAGTCTGGGAATAGTCGGTCGCGAACCACGCTGGGCAACCGCATGGAAATTCGCCGCTGAGCAAGCTATTACAGAGCTACGGAACATAAAACTTTCAGTTGGGCGAACAGGTGTTTTAACTCCATACGCTGAACTTGCACCAGTGTTCGTGGGCGGCGCGAATATATCCGTCGCAACCCTCCATAATTTGGATCATATACAAGATCTGGACCTTCGAATCGGAGATCACGTTATCGTACAACGAGCTGGAGAAGTTATCCCACAAGTGCTAGGCCCTGTTTTATCTCAAAGAACAGAGACCTGTGTCGTATTTGAAATGCCTCTGGTGTGCCCTGACTGTCACGCTCCAATTGTAAAAAGAGATGATGAGGCGGCTCACTATTGTTCCAACGCAAATTGTCAAAGCCAGCTTGCGCGACAAGTCGAGCATTATGTATCAAGGCAAGCACTAGATATCGAAGGGTTCGGTGAAGAGCGTGCCTCGCTCTTCGTGCGAAATGGTTGCATCCGATCTCTGGCAGACATCTACCTTATGCAAGATAAAAAGACTGAAATCCTTGATTTAAAAGACAGACTCGATCGACTGAGAGTAAAAGCCAGAAAACATGGAAAAAAAGATGGCGATAAACTCTCGCGGCACCTCAGGCGGATCGATCGATTAGATAAATTTCCAGGAATTCGAGAAAAATGGTTTCAAACGTTAGAAAATGGTCTTATCGAGAGTAAAACTCTGCCGCTCCATCGCCTCCTGATTGGCCTCGGTGTTAGGCATCTTGGCGAAACCACAGCCAGATTAGTTGCCGAGCGATTCAGAACTCTGACAAACCTCCGCTCAGCCAATTATGAAGACATTCTCACCATAACTGGTATAGGTGAAGTTGTTGCAAATAGCATTTTCGAATGGGTTCACAAACCGAACAACCAAATTCTCATGGATAAATTAACCAGCCTCAAAGTAAACAGCGAAGAAAATCAAATAGTATTCGGAGAAACTCTTGAAGGTCAAAAAATCGCAATAACTGGCACTTTGACACACTGGAGACGATCTGAAATTCAAAACCTAATTCGCCAGCAAGGGGGTGAAGTAGTCACATCCGTCTCTAAGAACACGACGCTTTTGCTAGCTGGTGAAGGCGGTGGGAAAAAGCTGCAAGATGCGATGACTCACAAGGTAAAAGTAGTCGACGAATTGACTTTCGATCGCATGATTAATTCGATTAGACTAGAAGAATAAGTATGATTCATCTAACAACAACAATTGACACTGGGGTTGAAGTGCGCCATGAATAGCCAAACAAACAAAGACCTCAAAAAGAAATACAGGTCGTATTTGGCTGAAGAAGTCGATGGAATTTTTATCTATCGGCAACTGGCTACAATCGAAGAGGATTCTAATCTGGTGGAAATTTATAGCCATCTTGCTGAATCGGAGCAGCGACACGTTGACCTCTGGCAGAAAGAGTTAGCAAAATTAGGTGCAGACAATTCCCTGCCAGAACCATCGATGCGCGCAAAGGTACTGATGTGGGTTGCCAGAAAATTCAGCCCTGACCTTGTTCTACCGGTAATAAAGGCATTCGAAAGCGATGCCGCCAGTATGTACGTTGGAGACTCGGTTGCAGAATTAGAGATGTTACCTGCCGATGAAGCTTCCCATGCCCGAGTCTTCGCAGCCTTGGAGGGCAGTTCAGGCGTCTCAGGAAATATGATTTCGCGATTAGAGCAACGACATAGCTCTCTCACCTCCAGAGATACACTTCGCGCTGGTGTCCTGGGATCGAGTGATGGTCTCGTCTCTAATATGCTGCTGGTTGCTGGGTTCGCCGGAGCAAATCCAAGTCAAGAAACCGTGGTTCTGGCTGGATTAGCGGGACTATTAGCTGGGTCTGTTTCTATGGGCCTGGGTGAATGGATCTCTGTTACAACTACTAGAGAGGCTGCCCAAGCCCAAATTGCAATCGAGATGGAGGAATTAAGACTGGACCCAGATGCAGAAAAACTGGAGCTTGAGTTGATTTATCGGGCAAAAGGTGTTTCTGCTGAAAACGCACAAATGCTTGTTGAATCAATATTTCAAAACCCTGCTAATGCTCGCGATACTATGGTGAGAGAAGAATTGGGCATTAATCTGAATGACATTGGTTCACCTTGGAAAGCCGCACTCAGCTCATTTCTACTCTTCTCCATAGGAGCAATAATTCCCGTTATCCCCTTCCTTTTTGGGAATTCAACCGCTCATGTTCTTTTCGCGGGAGGCTTGTGTGCAATTGCATTGTTCGCGCTCGGGAGTCTAGTCACTCTACTCACAGGACAAAGCATTCTGAAATCAGGATTTAGGCAAATGGCGATAGGGGTATCAATTGCGTCCGTCACGTTCGCCATTGGCTGGGCAATTGAAAGTACTTTCAGTTTATAGAGCTAAAGAGTTTTTGTCGACACAGCTATACTAATAGTGATTACCTGAAAGAACAGTAAAATAAAAGTAATTTTCGGATAAAATCCTATGCGTAACCCGTTTCAATTTTTGGCAAATGCAATTCTAGGGAGCGTCTCTCAGGATATGGGTATTGACTTAGGAACAGCAAACACTCTTGTTGCACTCGCAGGTCGTGGAGTAATTATTGACGAACCAACTGTTGTAGCGATTGACAAAAATTCTTCTAAAACCCTAGCTATTGGAGAGGCTGCGAAAAAAATGGTTGGCCGAACTCCCGCTTCAGTAGTTGCTATTCGACCACTGCGCGACGGTGTTATATCTGATGCGGACACAACAAAGCGGATGCTCCAATACTTTATCCGCCAAGCGCACCCAAACTCATGGTACCTAAACCCACGACCTCGAGTCGTCATTGGAATACCGTCGGCGGCCACCGAAGTTGAGAAAAGAGCTGTTCGCCAAGCCGCATATGAGTCAGGAGCTCGTGAAGCGTTCACTATTGAAGAACCTTTGGCCGCCGCGATCGGATGCAATCTGCCAGTGACCGAACCTGGCGGAACCATGTGCGTTGATATCGGAGGTGGAACAGCTGAAGCAGCAGTGATTTCATTAGGTGAGATGGTAGTCTCCTCATCGACAAACGCTGCGGGTGATGCCATGGACGAGGCAATCATCAGCTATTTAAGGGAGCAACATGGCCTGGTTGCGGGTATTAGAAGTGCTGAGAGTCTCAAGATTGAGGCTGGATCTGCTATCCCACTGAGTGAAGAGTTTACGGCAGACGTCCGCGGTAGAGACATTTCTTCAGGCTTACCACGTAGCGTGCCCATTTCAACTGAAGAGTTACGAGTGGCTCTCTCCCCCGTTATCGCAGATATCGTAACGATGGTCCAAACAACATTACAACAGGCACCTCCACAACTTATCGCAGACTTAATGACGAATGGCATTGCTCTAGTTGGAGGAGGTTCGTTGCTCGAGGGCCTTGATGAACGACTTTCAGCCTCGACTAAGTTTAACTGCTACGTAGCCCAAGACCCTTTAACAGCCGTTGCGAAAGGGTGCGCCGCCGCGCTTTCAGAGGCTAACACCTTCCGCCTGATCTCCAGTAAGGACTCACTGCGGAAATTGCCCGAGTAATACCTAAAGCGGCCGAAATTTGAGGATGGCAATGGGACGATGGTCAGATCCAAACATGCTCTCGATACTAATTATTCTGATAGTTAGTTTTACGATTTTGAATTGGACTCCGATCGGTGATCGCGCAGAATCAGTCATGTTAAAAATATTGACGCCGGTCGCAAGTCTGAGTAGAGGCGCCTATCAAGCCGTGATAGATATTCTCCCAGAAGAAGAATCTGTTACGAATTTAAAAAACCAGAATATAGCCCTACGTGAACAAATCACTGATCTGAAGTCGGAAGTTATCGCGTTTCGAGAACTTGAAAATCTTAGCTATGCTCGCGCCACAATTCCTGAGTCCCCAAACCTCGTAAAAGGAGATGTTATTTTCCAAGAAATGTTAAGCGGAAAGAGCCACGTGATACTTAATGCAGGAAGTAGTCAAAATGTGGAGGCTGGTCAACCAGTGGTGAATAGCCTTGGAATGCTAGTTGGTATTGTCATCAGCGCTGAAAACGGAACATCGCGCATTCAGCTGCTAAACGATATAGATACGAACGTGCCCGTTATCTCCGAATATTCTCGAACTCAAGGACTTCTCACATATAATACCAATGCTCATACCCTAAAATATGTTCCGAAAACTGAGGAAATCACCAGCAAGGAACTAATCCTCACCAGTGCTCTGGGTGGACAATTTCCTTATGGCATAATGATTGGCTCTGTGACACGTGTGACTAATGCCAAAAGTAATATAATGCTGGAAATAGACGTTCAAATTATGGCAGATCTCCGTAACATCAATAGACTCTACATACTTGCTGCTTTCAAACCACGGTCCCATAATCAAGTAGCGGACTAAGAATGATTAAAGAGCCTTTAGTCCTCTTATTTCTATCTTGCATAATCACGTTTTTGCAAATTTCGGTAATCCACGAGATATGGGAACCTGCCAATGCGGTAATACTCCCAATTTGTTACATCTCATTGCTTGGATGCCACAAAAATTTATCAAGTGTATGGCTCCCCATATTACTTTCCTCCATTATATGGGGAGGATTAAGCAGCATGAGTGTCCCAAGACTGTTGCTCTCACTGAGTGCCGTTCCAGTTATTTTTATGATCTACGAAGCATTCGAAATTGATTGGTTTTCCAGATCACTATTCACGTTGTTCACGTCCATGATAGTAAGTTTCATTTCAGTCTCATGGTTTCACTTCGTATTAAACTGGGGTCGTAGTGATTTCCTTGAGGTCCTTTCGGCTGAAAATTACTTCACCAGCGCACTATGCACTGCCATCGTTACCGGAATATTATGCATCAGCTATTTACGAATCCTATCCACGCAAAACAAGAATGCATACCAGTAGTGGCCTATGAAACAATCAGCGCGTATATCAATCATCTCAGTAATTTTAATTACATCAATGCTTCTTGGGGTTGGTGCAATTCTCAAAAAAACTGTAATCGAATCAACTCGAATTATTGATAACGAAGTCTTGTTACAGGAAGTTATCAAACACATTGAGCCTGTAAGAGGCAATGTATTTGATAAAAATGGAGAACTACTAGCCGAAAATATTTCGTCATTTGAGGTTGTGCTAATCCCTGGATTTTTTCCTGAAGATGCGGATGAAAAACATGAGTTTCTAGAGCTTCTTGCGAGCACTGCTAGTCTCGACCTTACATGGTTGAACTCACTGCTGAAAAGTGATTTACTGATCAATAACCCCTATCAACCGAAAGTTATCAAACGTGATATATCCAGTCGCGAGGCTATTCGTCTTGGAACGCTTCTAAATAAATACCCGGCGTTTAAAATAAGACCTATCATTCGGCGCAGATATCACGTACTGAATTCCGGATTAGCTCATGTCATTGGATACATGGGAAGATTAGATTCAATTGATCCAACTAACAAAACGTTGTCGAACTACCAACGGACCTCTCTAATCGGACTGAGTGGAATCGAAGCCACCCAGGAGCAGTATTTAAGAGGCATAATGGGAGAATCAGTATCTCAACAAGACGTTACTGGCCGGTCGTACTCGGTCAGGCCAAGTAAATCGAGTCAAGCTGGAATAGATATAACTCTCACAATCGATTATCAGTTACAAGTCCAGGGGTTCAAATCGCTGCAAAAATACATTCAAGCTGGCATCGATGATGCTCGAGACCTAAGTCTGCGAGAGGGGCGTGGCCCCTATAAGCATGAAGGAGCTTTCGTGGTGATGGATGTCCAGACAGGTGAACTCCTAGCTTTAGCTAGCACTCCTGGATATGACCCAAATATCTTCTCCAGCTCGGATCGGTCAGTTGAACTAAATGCTGTGCTATCAGATCCGCATCAACCGCTCGTCAGTAGAGCAACCATGAGTCTCGAGCCTCCAGGCTCAACCTTCAAGCCCTTAGTCGCTCTTGCTGCGCTCGAAATAGGGACGGCGAACCCAAATACACGCATAGTTAGTAACGGTGAATTACTCGTGCCGAATATGTATAATCCAGACGCAGAGCCTGCGGTTTTTCGGGACTGGTATCCGCACGGATCATTAGATATGACTCGAGCCATTGTAAGGTCATCAGATATTTATTTCTATATATTGGCAGGGGGCTGGCCCCCTGATACTGTTCCCGCCGGTGACGATGTTACGGGGCTGGGTCCAGAAAATATCTCTACTTGGGCTAGTTATTTCGGTTTTGGCATGAGCACTGGTGTGGAAATCACTACAGAATCGACCGGTTTGGTACCATCTGAAGCCTGGAAAAACGATACTCTAAACGAATCATGGACACTGGGTGATACGTACCAATTTGGGATAGGTCAAGGTAATCTTTTAGCGACTCCACTGCAATTAGCAGTCTACGCAGGAGCATTAGCAAATGGGGGCACTCGCTTAAAGCCGACAGTTATCAAGAATATTGATAGATCTCCTGTTTCCGAAAAGATACCAGCTAAAAATGAAAATTTCTCGTTCATCCGCAATGCAATGGTGGCCGCAGCATCAGGCCCTGACGGAACAGCGCGAAGAGCTAAACCATCGAACTATAAAATTGGTGCGAAAACAGGCACAGCTGAGTTTGGGCCGGCCTATTCCGATGGAACTTATGATGAACATGGGCTCGTGATTGCCTTCGGACCTATTCCCAATCCCGAGATTGCAGTTGTTGTATACATAAAGCACGGCAACGGGGCCTACCATGCCTCCCCAGTCGCGAAAGATATATTTGAATCATATTTGAATTCGCGGGTTGAATGAAGAATATCTATGAATTAGGAGGTACTTATTCTCATATTACGAACCGTACGAATCCTTATAGCCGATCCTGTCCTTTTTTTTTCTAGCCTCGCCTTGCTCTTAATCGGTGTAATAAGTCTTCAAACCTCAACTGGCGAAAATTTTTACTCGCTTACCTCGTTTACTCTGAATCACATCGCTTTCGGACTGGTTGGACTGCTGGCGATGATAACAATAACTTATATGCCCAACCAAATGTTAAAGACTCTCGCACCCAGTGGATATTTTGTCAGCCTACTCTTACTGGCGTTAGTTTTATTAATAGGTGACGAATCATTCGGTGCTACACGTTGGTTAAGACTCGGGCCACTCACTTTTCAGCCAACGGAATTAGTCAAAATTTCGACGATACTGATGATTGCTTTTGTCGGGAGTAAATATCGCCCGGGCCTGATTCCACTTTGCCTAGTACTAATAATCGCAGTAATTCCAACTCTCATGATCCTGTCCCAGCCTGATTTAGGATCGACATTAGTGTTGACTTTTTCTTGCATTTTAATGATCTTCATTTGGGGAGTGTCGTGGAAAGTAGTGATAGCCTTCGGCCTCCTAAGCGTGGGACTTTTGCCAGTCGCAGCATCAATCGTCCCAAGTTACCAACTTGATCGAATCGCCACATTTATCGATCCAAGTAGAGATCCGCTTGGATCGGGCTACACAGCAAAACAAATTGATCTGGCATTAAATGGAAGTGGTCTATGGGGCGAGGGGTTTTTCTCAGAAAGTCAAGCACTAGCGGGAGTAGCAGTCAGAAATTCTGACTTCGTGTTCGCACAATGGCTTGAAGCAACAGGAGCGTTTGGAGGAATTCTCATTATTACTCTGATAATTCTGATAGTGTCACGAGGTATCGCTACTGCAGTTCCACAAAGTATAATCTTCAACCAATTAGCAATACTTGGTTTGACCAGTCTGTTTGCTATTCAGTCCGCGGTCCACATCGGCGTAAACACTCGATTCATTCCTACAACCGGTATCACGCTTCCACTCATATCTGCCGGCGGTTCATCTGTAATTTCAGTATTCATCCTAATAGGCCTGCTGCAATCCATGAATCTAAAGCGGTCTGAATATCCTTAATAATACTCGGACTCATTATCGATTCTGCAAAACTAACTATTTAACCAAAAGTTCAATAATTGTCGCGCAAGCGAGCCCTGTCGAGGTAACATCTGGCTCCCTGACTTATTTGCTGCCTCCAGCTCAGACCGAGAAAACCACCGCCCTTCGAGTATTTCATCTGAATCGAGTATAAGTTCCGTCTTTCTCGCTTGAGCAACAAATCCAATCATAATCGCCGAAGGATACGGCCAGGCTTGCGAGGCAAAATACTGGAGCTCATCAACATTTAAACCGCTTTCTTCTTTCACTTCACGAATGACCGCATCTTCAATCGATTCACCAGGTTCAAGGAATCCAGCAAAACAAGAAAACATTCCTTCTGGGTGCCGACGACCACGACCTAAGGCGACCTGATCATCACCATCGGTAACTAGCATAATCACTGCAGGATCAATTTTAGGATAGTATTTGGTACGGCAATTTTCGCTCTCACACCGATACGACACTCCACCGGCCAACTGCTCTGTAGTTGAACCACATCGGCCGCAAAATTTAACCGTTACTGACCAGAGATTCAAAGCCCTAGCCATCAAAAAAATAGAGCTGTCGACCGGTGATAGGTTTTGAGCCACCAAGCGTGAGTCCACGGGTTCGGTCATACTCATAAATTCCGGTCCCATTGCTTCACTGTCAAAGCAAAATATTAGTTCACCATCACGATCGCCAAGCAAGACACCTTGTGAATTAGTCTTGAAATGCGAAGGTGAAACATTCGCAGAAAATAGAGGAAGTTCTGTAATTCGGTCAGTATCTCTCACATATAGTGGATGTGATTCTGAATCAAGTACCATGTAACGAAAATTTCTTGATCTTCGCGCCGTTGAAACCCACCCATTGTCACGGCGTTCTTTGTCAAGGCGATCAAACACAAACATTCCCTTTGTGAAAAGAGTGACCTACGTCAGAACAGGCTCTTCAGCGCCTTCTCTGTCGCCCTCAGAAGTTTCAACATCATCTGAGGTGCCTTCGAGCATTTCCACTCGCTCAAAGTCAACTTCGCCTTCACTTAAGATTAGTTTGACAGTGTCACCTTCATTAAATTCATTCGACAATAACCTGTCAGCTAATTTATCCTCAACCACGCTCTGAATAAGTCGTCGCAAAGGTCGTGCACCAAATACTGGATCCCAGCCCTTATCACCTAAGTAATCAAGAACTTCTGTAGTGACTTCAAGTCGCATATGCTTCTGCCGTAAGTTGGCCCGCAAATCATTCAGATCTAAATCAACGATTTCCCGAATATGAGCCGGTGATAGAGCATGAAACACAACGGACTGGTCAATTCTATTTAAAAATTCGGGCTTGAATACTCGTTTCTCTTCTTCCTCAACTTTATCCTTCATTCGACGATACTGATCTTCCACAGTTTTAGACTCATCAAGAATCGTCTGAAATCCTACTTTCGAGTCTTTCCGGATAAGATCAGAGCCAACGTTTGAAGTCATTATGACAATAGTATTTCGAAAGTCCACTTTGCGTCCCTTTGCATCAGACAAATGTCCGTCATCAAAAATTTGCAAAAGCGTGTTAAACACATCTGGATGCGCTTTTTCAATCTCATCCAGTAGAATCAAACAATAGCTCTTTCGACGAACGACGTCCGTTAGTTGCCCTCCATCCTCATATCCAACATACCCAGGAGGGGAACCCACTAGACGAGATACTGTATGCTTCTCCATAAATTCAGACATATCAATTCTGACGATGTTATCTTTTGATCCGAACATAAATTCACCGAGCATCTCAGCTAAGTATGTCTTACCCACTCCTGTAGGCCCAAGAAACATAAACACGCCGATCGGTCGCTTCGGATCCTTCAAGCCAGCGCTCGCGCGTCGAACAGCCCTCGTGACCGCTTCGACCGCGTCATCCTGTCCAATGACTTTTTCCTTTATAAATGAGTCCATTTGAAGTAGCCGCTGTGACTCTTCTGCAGCAATTCTCGAGAGTGGTACACCGGTCCATTGAGAAATTATATCCCTGATGTCATCTTCACCAACGACTGGAATGTCCTTCGACTGCTCTTCAGCAACTTCTTTCTCAAGCGTCTCCAGTTCCACTTCGAGCCTCTGTTCGCGCTGGCGAAGATCATTCGCCTGCTCATACTCCTGATCAGACGATGCATCATCTTTCTCTTTCCTCAAAGCCGCAAGGTTATTTCTCACCTCACGCAAAGACGGGGGAACAGCATATCTCCGTATCCGAACACGGGCAGACGCCTCATCAATTAAGTCGATTGCTTTATCAGGAAGAAATCTGTCGGACACATATCTAGTTGAAAGTTCTGCGGCAGCACCTATAGCGTCATCGCCAATAGTTAACTTGTGATGATCTTCATAAGCGCTGCGTACACCTTTCAATATTTCAATAGTTTCGTCGACAGAAGGCTCTTCGACACGCACTGGTTGAAAGCGGCGCTCTAAGGCTGCATCTCGCTCAATATGTTTTCGGTACTCGTCAAGAGTAGTCGCGCCAATGGCTTGTATCTCACCACGAGCTAAGGCGGGTTTTAGTATATTTGCAGCGTCAACTGCTCCTTCCGCAGCTCCAGCTCCAACGAGCATATGCAACTCATCTATGAACAATACACAGTTAGAAGCCGACTTAATCTCAGCAATAACCTTCTTCAATCGTTCCTCAAATTCACCCCTATATTTTGTGCCAGCCACCAATAAGCCGATATCAAGGGTGAGCATTCGCTTTCCTATGAGAGTATCGGGAACATCACCTGTGATAATTCGCTGAGCCAATCCCTCGGCAATCGCCGTTTTCCCAACACCCGGCTCACCAATCAGAACCGGATTATTCTTTGTGCGGCGAGATAAAATCTGAATAACTCTTTCAATCTCACTACCTCGGCCGACTATCGTGTCCAGCTGACTCGATCTCGCCATTTCGGTCAGATCAACGCCCAATTGATTTAACAATGGGGTCCTATCTTGCTTCTGACCAGCAACAGTTGGCTGCTTAGATGGTTCAGTGCCACTTTGAGCTAAAACTCTCTGAGCTTCATTTCGAACTCGGGCCAGATTAACGCCCAGTGACTCTAGAACACCTGCAGCTATGCCCTCGCCTTCACGCACAAGACCTAGGAGGATATGCTCGGTCCCGATATAGGAGTGATTTAGTCTTCGTGCTTCGTCAACTGCAAGTTCTATTACTCGCTTCGCGCGTGGGGTCAAGCCAATGTCTTCGGCTGATGCTCGGTCACCAGTCCCAATGATAAATTCAACTGATGAGCGAACTTTTGGTAGCTCAACCGACAGGTTAGCCAAAATCCGTGCGGCAACTCCGTCACTTTCACGTACCAGTCCCAAGAGCAAATGCTCCGTTCCGATGTAATTGTGATTAAATCTTTGAGCTTCGTCTTGAGCCAGCGTCAAAACACGGCGCGCACGCTCTGTGAACTTATCAAATCGATCAGCCATAGACTCGCATCCCCTCTGTCCTCGCCTTCAAAGAGGTTAGCATAGGACGCGCATAAGACGCAGCAGGGCCGAATCCGATTGAGCACCTAAAATACCTAAGAATAGAGATTAAACACAATGAAACAACGAAAATAGCTCTACAAGTTTTTGATAAATGAAAGTTCCACAGAGGCTTGGTTGCTAATTAAGATTTATCCTGTTCAGTCTCTGCCGCTTCAGTTTCTGCTTCTTCAGCAACGACCTCTTCAGCAACGGCCTCTTCGGCAACTGTCTCTTCAGCAACGACCTCTTCGGCAACTGTCTCTTCAGCAACGACCTCTTCAGCAACGACCTCTTCAGCAACTGCCTCTTCAGCAGCGACTTCTTCAGCAACGACTTCTTCAGCAACTGCCTCTTCGGCAACGACCTCTTCAGCAACGACCTCTTCAGCAACGACCTCTTCAGCAGCGACTTCTTCAGCAACGACTTCTTCAGCAACTGCCTCTTCGGCAACGACCTCTTCAGCAACGACTTCTTCAGCAACTGCCTCTTCAGCAACGACCTCTTCAGCAAC
>JAPYRK010000008.1:60169-74463 GCA_029941115.1 Dehalococcoidia bacterium
CTTCAGCAACGACTTCTTCAGCAACTGCCTCTTCAGCAACGACCTCTTCAGCAACTGCTGCTGCTTCAACTACGTCCTCTTCAGTTGACGATGCCTGAGCGAATGCCTGCTCCATCGCGGTTTGTTGAGGACTGCGATCGGGCGCAGCATCACGTTGAGAGCGCGCATCAGTGGCTCTCTCCTGACGCGTATCCCTCTCGGACGCGGCGCGCTCCTCGGAGACTGTTTGTTCAGCAATTCGTTCATCAAAGCGAGCCTCTGCTAAGACTGCCTCTTCAGCTAATTCATCCCTAACAGATTCTGGGAAGCCGATGACTCTCCCCAGATTATCGAAGGTCCACCCTTGAGCTAACGCCTCATCTCGTGCGTCTTTCAAAGAGAGTCCAAGTCTATGTCGATCTCGCTCAATTCTCTCGATCTTCACAGGAATAACGTCACCTTCATCTAAAACTTCTTTCGGGCTAGATATGCGCCTTTCGACCATAGAAGACACATGAATTAGGCCTTCAACTGGCCCAGGTAAACGGGCAAACGCTCCGAAATTAACTAATCTTGTGACTACGCTCGGAACCACATCCCCAATTTCATAGCGAGTTATCAAATCATCCCATTGCTCCGGGGCCGCACGGCGAACAGATAGAGCAATCTTCTTTGTCTCTTGATCAATTCTAAGAATATAAACTTTTATCTCTTGGCCCACGGTAAACATGGCTTCTGGGTCGACATTTCTATCCCATGAAATTTCTGAGAGATGCGCAAGTCCATCGGCACCACCCAAGTCAACAAATAATCCAAATGGTCGTATTGACGTGATAATACCAGTTCTAATTTCACCCGCTTGCAACTCATCAAGTAATCGCTCTTTTTGCTCGGCACGCCACTCTTGATTAGCTGCTCGCTCTGACAGGATAACCCTGTTTCGCTTTCGATTTATCTCAATGACCTTCAACTTTAATGATTTTCCAACTTGACTGCCCAGCGGTGCAACACCATCACTGCCGGGTTTTGCACCTACAACTTGTGACATGGGAATAAAGGCATTGATTCCCTCAACGTTCGCAAGTAATCCACCTTTGTTAAAGCTTGTGATTTCAGCCTCGAACACTTCACTATTATCATGCCAATCTTGGAGAATCTTCCACCCCTGCTCACCTCTAGCCTTATCCATAGACAGGCCTATTTGACCAGACTGAGTCTCAGCCTGCACAACAGAAACAGTTACTTCTTGTCCAATAGTCATCTTGCTCAATGGGTCAGAACCCAACAGCAACATCTCGGAGGTTGGAACAAATCCTTCGGACTTATGTGCAACATCAACTAATATTCCCTCACGTTCGATGGCCATCACAAGTCCAGTCAGCGTTTCACCACGTTTCAATGGTCTAATCGCCGAAACATCAACCGCCGCAAGGAGGGATTCCATATCCTCAAATTCTTCTTTGTCAGAGGGTGCACTAGCAGCCACAGGAGGACTGACTTCGCTTTGATCTAGAGATGAGGTACTGTCCTCTGCACCTAAATCGCTATCGCCAACAGGTAATTCTTCTGTCATATTTAATGACTGATCTTCTTTTTGTTCTTCACTCAAACCTAGAGTTCCCCCTTTTAAAAAATATTAGCGAAATAGTGTTAGCACTTTGCCATCACTTCACGCCTTGCTGGTAACGTAAGTTGATATTTACTTACTACGAGCAAAAACAAAGCCGCCTAGGCGACGGCCCTATTAGTATTAAAGTCTGGCGATGGCCTATTTTCCACACCCAGTCACCCAGGCAGTATCGTCAGCGCTGTAACGTTTCACTTCCGTGTTCGGAATGAGAACGGGTGGTTCCATTACGCTCTAATCACCAGACCCATAATTCTAGTAGCGCGACGTGACTTGCGCAATGGCCTTAGGAAATTACGCTTAAAATCCGCCTCCATTTACCGCGATCCGCTGATTTGTGAGATATCGCCCATTCTCTGATACAAGAAAATAAACAGCAGATGCTATATCTTCGGGAGTACATACAAAGCCAAATGGGGCTGCCGTATCTCGCTCTCGCATATCGTCCGAGCCCGGAAGAAGCGTAATCAATTTCCGCCCCATATCTGTATCGACGAGTCCAGGAGCCACAACATTGACTCGCATACCACTTGATCTTTCCTCTTTAGCAAGGGTGTAGGCAAGAGCTTCCATCCCTGCCTTCCCAATGCTATATAGACCCATACGCTCAGAGTATGAGTCAGTTGCAACTGACGAGATCATTACTATGTCACTCCGCTCCGCAGATCTCATGTGTGGCACAAGTGCCTTGCTCATGTAGATTGGTCCCCATAAGTTGGCTCCAAG
Organism: Dehalococcoidia bacterium; assembly: GCA_029941115.1. Classification (GTDB taxonomy): domain Bacteria; phylum Chloroflexota; class Dehalococcoidia; order UBA2979; family UBA2979; genus UBA2979. The sequence continues at coordinate 62,502 of JAPYRK010000008.1, forward strand.
CAAAAGTTCATACTGATCGTACGTGGCCTCAGTTATAGTAGGTCGATCGATACCGCTCGAACCAATCCCCGCATTGTTAACTAAGATATCAACCTGACCAAATAACTTAATTGCCGAGTCAACCATGGATTCACAGGCGGTCCGGTCAGACACGTCAGCCTGATACGCCTCAGCGCGAACACCCAATTTCCGAATTTCAGCAACAACGTCCTCAGCGGCGGAGGCACTATTTGCATAATTTACAAGGATGTTTGCGCCCTCAGATGCAAGTTTTAGGGCAATAGCACGCCCAATTCCCCTACTCGCTCCCGTCACTAACGCGTTTCTGCCTGCCAAACTTCCCATACTTTCCTCCTAATCAAATGAACGTAAGTTCTCTACTACATTATCGGCCAAACTCGTGACGATTTTCGTCACAAGTCGGACGCATTCGTCAATATCACTTCGCGCAACTAAACCTTGATGGCTATGAAGATAGCGCGTAGGTACGCCGATATTAACCACAGGCGCACCCCCTCGCGTGCGCTGAATGGCAGATCCATCCTGGCCATAGCCACTCAACACATTAAATTGAATCGGGATATTTTCTCGCTCTGCTAGATCAACTACAAAATCTCTGAATCTGGTATTTGGAATCATCGAACTGTCATGAAAAAAGATGCTAGGCCCAGCACCGATTTGTTCTTGAGCCTCATCTAGTGAAATACTTGGGTAATCGCCGGCCACGCCACTCTCAAGGTTTATAGCAATATCAGCCTCTGCCAAATAACCTGAGGTCTGTGCCCCACGCAACCCAATCTCCTCCTGAACTGTGGCTGCTCCGACTACGGTGATTGGTGGCTTCACTTCGGCCAAATTCTTCATGACCTGAATTAATACCGCAACCCCTACTCGATCGTCCCAAGCCTTACCAATTAAACGTGCTCCGCCTTCCAGTGCTTTGAATTTGCTATCTGGATAGACTGGATCCCCTGGACGAACTCCTAGTCTGTTTCGTGCATCTTCATCCGACGTCGCTCCCACATCAATAAACATGCCCTCAACATCAAATATCTCGGCGCGTTCCTTAGCGCTCATTACATGAACCGTCTTTATACCAGTAACACCGGCAATTTCAGCCTTATGAGTCTTCACAATCCATCTTTGGCCAATAATCGCTTGCGGAAGCCATCCGCCAATCGGTTGAAATTTAAGAAAACCTTCGGGAGTGATTCTCTTCACTAGCAGGCCGAGTTCATCCATGTGTGCTGTTAGCAAAACTCGATATTTTGCTGATTCATTAGTCAGAATAGAAATTGCTGACCCTAGGCCGTCAATTTCTCGGGTGTCAACTACTGGTTCTAATTCTCTCTCGACTATTCGCCGAACTGGCTCCTCAAAACCGCTTGGGCCACCCACGTTGGTTAATTCCTCAAGTAAATTCTCGAAATTATCAGCTGCCATCAATCAACTCCTCCTACAACAATCTCACCAGGCCGACCAACCACCATCAACTGGAATGATCGCGCCATTTATATACGACGAGGACCGAGACGCCAGAAATAATATGCTGGAACTAATTTCACCAGTCTCCCCTATTCGTCCGGTTGGTGAAAATTGCTCCATGCGATTCAACATCTCCGTTGGGATCTCGCCAGTAGTAGGATCTATTGTCATCTCCGTCTTGAAATAAGAAGGGGCAATCGAATTCGTTGTTATCCGATACGGTGCCCACTCCACGGCCAATTGCCGGACCATATTATCCAGTCCGCCCTTGCTCGCAGCATATCCGATATTACGGTGAACAGGATTCCCGTGGGATCCCATAATTGAACCGATCATTATCAATCGACCACCATCCCACGAGTTATGGTCTTGCTTGGACCGCTGAATCATACGAGATCCGACTATTTGAGACGCGTAAAATGCCCCCGTCAAATTGGTACTAATCGCCTGATTCCATTTTTCTTCAGAATGTGACTCAGCTCGCTTTAGAGGTGCTACGCCAGCAGCGTAAACTAAAATATCGATCTCTCCGAGTTTTGACTCAAGAGACGATATCCCTGATTCCAATTCTGATCTCTGTGTCGCATCAGCCTGTATCCAATTTACTTGAGATCCATAGGATCTACAGCTGTCGGCGACCTCCTCGAGCAGAGAACTTCTTCGAGCCATCAACCCAATGCTCGCACCCGCGGACGCAAGAGTCTCGGCAGCCTCTCGACCGAGCCCGCTCGAACTTCCAATTACTAAAGCCGTCTTGCCCTCAAGGCCAAACAATTCCTGAATACTAGCCACTTAGATTCTCTCTCATTGATATCAAATCGACCCAGTAGATCAAGATTGTAGTGGTGTCCCTAGCTACGAATCAATTTTCGATGTTAAGGAATCGAGCCGCATTTCCACCAAGCACAGAGGCTCGATCTTCGTCCGACAAGTCGCCCATAGTTCGTTCAATCGCCGCTGCAGAATGAGGCCAAGTTCCTTCCTGATGTGGATAGTCATTAGCCCACATGAAATTCTTCATGAGATCGAATTCTGAACCAAGCGCTAATCCAGGAGGATCCTCTCCGAAACTCGCATAAAAGCTATTTCGATAGTGTTCACTTGGCAACATCGACAATTTGGGAAATGACCACATGTGATGCTTATGATATGCCTCATCCATTGCAGTCAGTGCCCACGGTATCCAACCAATCCCCGCTTCAATCGTCGCGAGTCTAAGATTTGGAAATCTCTCTAACACGCCAGAGCTGCAAAAATTAGCAACGGGTTCAAGGGATTGACTAAGCGAGTGCACTGCGTAATTTATAACCGCACCACCGTTACCACGAGCCCCCCTAGGATCTTTTCCTGTTGAGATATGTAATGTAATCGGAAGATTATATTCCTCGATTGCAGCCCAGAGCCTGTCAAAGTGGGGCAAATTATAGTTCACTTCGGTCCCATCTCCAGACCCCCAAACTGGGCGATTCGGTAATGTTAAGCAACGGTGTCCCATTTTTGCTACACGCTCAATCTCAGCTATCGCGCCATCAATATCGTTTGGTGCAATAGCAGCTGCGGGAAGCATACGCGTTCGCTCCTCACCGTACACCTCCATCGACCAGTCGTTCCAAACACGACACATCGCTTGAGAAAATACTGGATCCTGCGTAGCCCACATCGAGAGACCCTTGTTAGGGAAAATTAATTCAACATCTATCCCATCGCGGTCCATGTCGCGAAGACGTTCATCAACCTTATATCCGGCTCCATTCCGTTCTTCATCTTCTCCCTCAAGTTTCAGGTCGCGAATCTTTGTGGGCCGATGACCCTCTGTGACCTGCCACTTAACTCCTTCATCGTCCACCTCTTGACGCGGAATCCGATGTCGAAATTCCGACTCAATACGCTTTGCCCAAAGATCAGCCGGTTCCTGTGCATGACAGTCCGCTGAAATAATAAAATACTTGTTAGGGTCGTCAGGCTGAGCTGTTCGTGACCAACCTTTGTGACCCGGCGTTTCTGTTCGCCACGCATTTGGATTCTCGCTTTTAACCACCATACAGAGTTCCTCCCTCTAGAATTCATCGCCTGCTAACACGCTAAATGGCTGGCGTCGATTAAATAAAACCGACTCCGCAGCAAGTTCTGACTGCGGAACTGGAATAACGTCGGCATACTCGGGTGCCAGGCCTTCATTAGGCCATCTCCGAATACGCACTCCAGTAACACCAAATGGTACCTCATGCTCAGTAAAAGCTGCGCCTCGACCACTATGAAACCAATCACCTTCTTCACCGTCAAGACCAAGCAACCAAGCTCCCAACCAAAGCATAGGTGCAGATCGCTCGTTAGTAGTCTCCGGCCAAGTGATAGAAAGTTTTGAACTTAACGCCATACTTCACTTCCTTCACTGAAAAGGTAACAAATCTAGAAATATTTGTCATGAAAAAATAGCTAGTTTATGTCATGAGCAGCAGATCACCTTGCATCCTGTGATAATTTAAAGGCCTTAATCAAATCAAAAGTGATCAGGTCTTTTAAGATGTGCTTACTAGGAGGATAAATATGTCTGGTGCACTAGAAGGAATGAAAGTACTCGATATGACCCAGTATGAGGCAGGAACGTCGTGCACTCAGTATCTAAGTTGGCTCGGTGCTGAAGTCATCAAAATTGAGTCTCCGTTCGGTGACCCTGGACGTGCTGTTCAAAATCATAAACAAACTACCCCTGGCGATTCACAATATTTTATGAATTACAACAGTGGTAAAAAATCTGTCGTACTCAATCTAAAAACAGAGCGTGGGCGGCAACTATTCCTTGACTTGGTACCTCACTTTGATGCTTTCGTAGAAAATTACGGACCAAATGTACTGGAGTCGTTTGGAATTAATATAGAAAATATGCAATCAGCCAACCCCAAACTCATAATCGCCCGCATCAAAGGATTCGGGTTAACCGGGCCAAACTCAGCTTTTAACGTATTCGACCCCGTCGCTCAGGCTGCTGGAGGTGCCTTATCAATAACAGGTGAACCTGATGGACCGCCTATGCCTATCGGGCCAACCTACGCTGATACAGGTACAGGCGTTCAGGTAGCGCTCGGCATAGTGTCCGCGTATGTGTCCGCTTTAAACACTGGTATAGGACAGGTTATCGATGCCTCCATGCAAGAATGTGTGACCATGTTCATGCGGACAGCCGATCTGCCGGCATGGGGAACCCGTCCAGCACAAAGACGTGGCACGGCGCGGGGTGATATCGGGGGCGGTATGTATCGCTGTAAAGGAGACGGAGCAAATGACTGGCTCATGCTATTCCCAGGCACTGACTCAATGCTCGATGGGTTATATACCGCCATCGGTCGACCAGAACTCGCTACTGATGATCGATTTTCGACATCAGTAGGACTGCGTGAACACAAAACTGAGTTTCGAGAAGTCATTGAAAGTTGGACTCTTCAACATGACAAGAAAGAAGCTATGACAATCCTTTGTGAGGCTGGGGTCCCTGCCTCATACGTCTACACGACATTAGACCTGTTCGAAGACAGTCATCTAACTCAACGAGAGTTCATCCACGAAGTACAACATCCGGTAAATGGGGCGGTAAAGTTAATGCGTGCTCCCCTAGTGATGTCAGGAATTGCGCCGCCGACCCGCTCACCACTCTTAGGTGAGCACACCGAAGAAATTTTAAGCGACCTGCTAAATATCTCTGCGGCTGACTATTCAACTTTATTTGAAGAAGGCATTACTCGACCAAATTAAATTATCACTAGTTCGAATTCTACCCCAAATAAATACCGATTCCAGAGACTCCACCAAGGAGATAGTTATTGTCAGCCGAGCTCTTGTCGCATCTCACTTCCAACCAACAAAAATCCGAACTTTTCATAAAAAGGCCGATTGTGCTCTGTTGATTCCATCAGATAAAGACCGAAATCTTGACAACCTTTTCTCTCAGCTACTCTAACTGTTTCGTTCATCAGTAGACCACCAATATTCTTCCCGCGGACAGTCGGGTCCACAATTAGTTCTTCGAGCTGACAATACTGACTGCTAAATCTAAGTCCCAGGTTAAAGGAAAGTGACGCAAAGCCAAGTATCAGGCTATTCTCTTCAGCAACTATCACAAGCCCTCTTTCACCAGCTATAAATAGTTCAAAAACACCCCTATTTATCGATTCACGTCCAGACAACATCTGAAGTAGTTCCGTACACCTTTCAATATCTGCCAATTCAGCAAATCGCAAATTTATCGACATCTACTCTGCCTCTCTAGTCTTTGGTGTTGTACTTTATCCTTACACAGCACTCTAGATGCTGCTCTCAGTGACTATATTTATCCTAAACTGCTTAGACTTAATGAACGTGATTATGGTTTGTTATTCCCCTCTGGATCACGTAAGCGATGTACACTTCAGCGAATCGTATTCAGACGATCTCACGCCTAGAGTAAGGATAGATAACTTCGGCCCGCAAATTGGTACTTTCAACCTAAAGCTATTTATATGGGGTATGAATTCGTTTATTATTTTCGCATGAGGAGAGAGAGTAGAAGGTAGAGTACATGCAACTCTGGATCTGGATTACTCTTCTCGCAGCCACGTCCCAGAACATTCGGATGGCGATACAAAGCCATATGAAAGATTCGCTTGGGGATTATGGCGCATCGGCGATTCGTTTTATCTATGCAATCCCTTTCGCCTGGATCTGGTTCCTGTGTGTGATTCAATTTAGTGGACAGTCTTTCCCAAATTTAAATCTTGAGTTCGCGCTTTGGCTAACTGTTGGCGGTCTGGCTCAGATAATATTTACCGTACTCTTAGTCAAACTCTTTAGTTTTAAGAACTTTGTCGTGGGTGTCGCCTTCTCAAAGATTGAAGTTTTGCTCGCGGCTCTCATGGAGGCTATATTCCTCTCCGTAGCTATCAATCTCCAGTTTGGCTTTGCAATCCTAATCGGCACTGTCGCCGTCATTATGCTTTCACTAAGGGGAAATCTATTTTCTATCAGTGAAATCAAAGTAAGTCTGCGATCACACTCAACGATCATAGGACTTCTCGCGGGATTTACTTTATCAATCAGTGTCGTCGCATTCCGGGCCGCAATCAATTCTCTTGATGACGGAGATTTTCTACTCAGAGCTTCTGCGGCTGGGGCGATAGGAGTAGTCGCACAGGCGCTCGTAATGCTGATCTATTTGGCTGTGAAACGTAAGTCCGAACTCCGTGCTGTCTTTCGTCTCTGGAAATTCGGAATTGTAGCTGGCTTTTTTGCTGCGATAGCTACTGCTGCATGGTTTATAGCATTTGCTCTCCATACGGCTGCGCCTGTTCGAGCTATTGGACAATTTGAACTTCTTATCTCGATTGGAATTACTCTGTTCATATTCAGGCAGAAAATAAGCAAGATTGAGTTGGTAGGTATATTCCTTTTGGCTGCTTCAATTTTGCTGGTTATCGTAAATTCGTAACGATTTAAATACTCGTCCAACCGACGACAATAGCGGCGTGCAATACTTGAACTGACAGTACAACAGGCTCCGTATGTCATCATCTCGATGTCGGAGCTATTAGCGCCAGCGGCTAGTCCTTTCTAGCTGCGATAACAACGCTCACAAATGAGGATTTAGAATATGCCTACTAACCAAACGCTCATGAGTTCTAGTGAAAGGTCAGAACTCATAAGTGAAATGCTCCGTCTAGCGATCGCCGCTGGGGATGTAATTTTAGAAATATACAGACAAGATTTTGCAATCGAAATAAAAAAAGACGCAAGCCCCGTCACGGAGGCCGATAAATTAGCAGAAGAGATAATCATGACAGGTTTGAGAAACCTCGATCTCAACTATGAAATAATCGCCGAAGAAAGTATCTCTGCCGGTTACAAACCAAAAATAAGGGAGAGGCCTTTCTTTCTCATCGATCCTCTAGATGGCACAAGGCAATTCATCGAACGAAATGGTCAGTTCACCGTCAACATCGCACTTGTGGAAGATGGAATACCAACACTCGGCGTCATTCATTTGCCCGCCTTGCAAGAAACTTACTGGACTAATGAATCGGGAGGCGCCAGCAAAAGATCAAAAGATGGCTCGGTAACATCTATACACTGTCGAAAACCTAATCAGGATGGACTAGTGGTCTTAGCAACTCGCTCGCATAATAATTCCGACACTGATGCATTCCTGAAAAAACTTAATATCGCAATACTCGATCGCTGTGGCTCATCATTAAAGTTCTGCCGAATAGCTGAAGGAAGTGCGGATATCTACCCAAGACTTGGAAAAACCATGGAATGGGATATTGCTGCAGGTCACGCAATTCTCGTGTCAGCTGGCGGAAAGCTGGCTGATATAGCAGGAAATCCAATTCAATATGGAAAGGTAGGCTTCGAAAGCCCTCATTTTGTAGCTATCGGCGCTGAATAAGCCTCAGTCTGTACAGCCTTGGACATCAAAGCATTGGTCATTCCTCGAAAATATAAGGGTCCACTGGCGTCAAATCAAACCAGTATAGAAGCCCTAATACGCCAGCTAGATGAAAGTATGCTGAAGTCGTAAGCCTTGACTCGTCATCAACCTCGTCGATATTGAATTCCAATACCGCCGACCCTGAAAGCTTCGTCTCAGCCATCAAAGTCAGTTGCTTACCTTCATCAATCCAGACACAGTCAGAAACGATGAGAGCTGTGTCAAGCTGCTTTAGCTATGGCAATCGGTTCAACAACACATTACTCACGATTTCAGAGGACGGATCCGTGTTAGTCGCCAAGGCGGTCCAAGCAGCAGTTTCACGCATATTTTCTAAAATCCCATCGAGTTCTCCAGAATTTTTCATCAGTATGTTTAAGAAATATCGGTCGACTGGCACACCAGTGACCGCCCGACTTATCTGACAAGCCGTCGCACCCGATGCTACCCAAACGTCAGTCCAGCCAGTAAGTCTTTCTTCCAACTCAACAATTCTCCCAGGCTTGGCTACCAGTCCGATAGTCGTCATTGCACCTGTTTCACCATTGATAACGGCATCTCTATTTCCAGAGAAAGCAACATCTTCTGTTCTAATAACTCCAAGCCGAACCGTTGCAGGAGACGGATCACTAGCCCACTGGTTGTAAAAGTCAGAACTCTGAATTTTTTCAGACACCTGACGAATATGATCGTTGCTGTCAGTGAAGGCTCGAATCTGAAAATTGCCGAATCCTTGACCGGACGCTACGCCATACGCAATTGACTGATTAGCTCCACACTCTAGAAATAAGTCACGTAACTCGGTTATCGACTGTATCGCTTCGGCCAGACGGCCCTGGACTGGGGCAAAAGCCAACGTTGATTTAATCATATTCTCATCTCCTTATATTTACTGTTTTACATGGCGAGTACACAGCCGTGCCATCAATTTTATGTTAAACGCTGGTAAATTCTACGCCACGCCCAGGCTAAAACTCCACCACCCGCAAAACATTACTAAGTTTGTAGTAATCAATATGCAGTCTAGCGAATCTAATAGACTCGTCAACGTATGAAGAAAATTAGTATCGATCAGACATAATTTGAGAGTTCAATTAGGTTGCCGTCTGGATCCCAAAAATAGATTGATACCATCTCTCCAACGGCTCCTTCACGAGATACAGGGCCTTCGCAAATATCAATGCCAGCAGATTTCAATTCTTTCTCAATATCTGTAACAGATTCTTCAACCACAAAGCAAAGGTCTGCTGTGCCAGCAAGATGAGTTTTGGCCTTTAACCAGAAGTCCCATCCTGCCGGATGAAGATTGATTTTCTGATTACCGAAATGAAGAGATGCTCTCCCTGAATCAGTACGCTCCACCCTCATATTCAGGTGTCTTGTGTAAAAATCAACACTCTCCTCAATGTTACTCACGGGCACAACCAGGTGATCTAAGTGTGAAATATTCATGTCAAGCTCCCGAATGTAATTGCTTGGATTACTTTAACAAAGATATAAACGTGTCGAACAGAAATGGAGGATCTTTTGGATATTCGATACTTCGCTCTTGTGGCTCACATTGCCACCGAAATAGCATAGGATTAGAACTACTCACAGCAGAATTTCTTGACTACGTCGACACCGACTTATGTGAAAACGAAGAATCGAGGCAAAGCACATGACGGTCACACATCTATTCATTCAAACTGCGCACGGAACTCCCCCAAAGCCATCCGACAAATTAGAACTTATTACGGGCGGCGGAGCAAAAGGCGACCAACACGAACACCGAAAAACTCGGGCTTTGGTCCTAATGTCGATGTTTGATATAGATAGGCTTGGACTTAATCCTGGAGATTTAAGAGAGCAAATAACTCTTGACCTTCCTGAACTAATGTCCCTGACAAATGGTACAACCCTCAAAATAGGAGCCGTGGAAATAAGAATCAATGGAGATTGTGACCCGTGCGTCCATATAGGTGAACTACTCGATGTAGAAGATCGCGAGGCATTTCGAAAAAGTCTTCTCGGCCATCGAGGGAAATTAGCAACTGTTTTGAGCGGCGGTATCGTTGATATTGGCGATAAAACAGAAATAGGTTGAAGACCAAAGTTTCACTCGAGAAGAAGCCCTTCAAGTTGCGTGAAAAGTTTGTCGGCCGCACCGCAGTCTCGGGCATACTCACGGTATCCACCGTAGACAGTATGAATATGCTCAATTGCCAGAGCCATCGCAGATGCATCAACACCTAGCCCCGGATTAGGTGCCTCGTTTTCATCAATCACGCCCCGATATCTAAGATTCTGAATGAGGTCGTTCATTCCCTGGCGAGATAATTCGTAATCAGAAAGAATATCTGAATCCGAAACCTTAAGAATTCCCAGTAACAAGACCGCGAACACACCTGTCCTATCTTTTCCGGTAACACAGTGAAATAAAACCGGATGACTTTCAGAATCAGCTACCACATTCAGAGCTTCCAGCCACTTGTCCTTTTGATTCTCAAGTAATCCAATATAATCTGGGTTCCAGGTGCCCGTTTGTTTGGACTTATGCTTGCTATCAGCGTCACCCATAGGAAAGTGATGACGTTTAGTTGCAGCATCAGAGATAGCTCCCACACCACGAGGATCATTAGCCTCACCTGAAGAACGAAAGTCAATAACCGTCCTAATTCCAACTTCTAACTGAAAGTTGTGGAGTTCAATTTCGGACATTCTTTGGTGCTCAGCCGATCTGAAAACTTGCTTCCAGCGAATATTTTTTTCACTTGTTGTCGGGTAACCACCGATATCTCGGACGTTAAATACTTGCTCGAATTTATAAAATCGTTGCATTTATTTCTTTTCTATTTTCAGTTCTTGAATGAACATCAAATCATTTACGCAAATTCTGCTGAGGGTAACACCTCACTTGCTTTAGAGAAATATCAACCCACGCACTAATTTGCTCCCATCTTGGTTTACAGTGAACTTTCACAAGACATAAATCGACTAGCTCGTAGCTTCAAAAGTAGAAACTAACGCAATCGAAGTTATGGATCCAGTCCGTCAAGTAGTACGTCACTGAATATATTTATTGAAAAGACAGCAAGTGACAATATCAGTCTTAGACTGTAACGCCAGCTTTGGAGCCGGCAACGTCTAGTTTCGTACCTCACCACTAAGTATTCCACCACCAGTAGTCACATTAGAGGGAAGTCCCAGACCTAAATATTAAAGATAAACCTCAAACTGAGGCTAGGCTCCTCTTGTATTCGCCCATACATATAACAATTTCTAGGGCATATCACCCGAGTTTTACGCGACTAGGAATCTAGCCAGGCCTCAGTAATCTGAGATCCATCGTAGCGGTCTAGTGACATACGGTAGTTCTTCAATTTTGGATCGTAGAACTGATAGATATATGGGGTATACATAAACTTCATTGGGAAGAATCCAGTGATGTCCTTCTGCACATCCTTGACCATCTGCTGTCTGGTGGGACCATCAAGCTCGGCGTCCTGAGCATCAATCTTGTCCCAGATGTCGGGATTGTAAATCTTGTAGTACGTCGAGTTTCTACCAAAGTAAGACTGTAAGTTCTCAGAAGGCTCAGCTGCAGCCAACGGTAGGTGGTGACTCATAAAGTATCGATATTTATAAGTTACATCGTAATAGTTTGTTTTCGCTCGCGGCTCGAGTGTTAAGTTCACACCTGGCAACAAACTAAGCTGTTGATTGATAATCTCACCAACTTGGTCAGCCACACTTCCTGCAGAAGATGAGGCCCACATGAATGGTCCTTCCACCGCTGGATTTCCAGCTGCCTGAAGCAGCTTAGCCGCATTTGCAGCGTCATACTCAGCCCCTGGTACTTCTTCGGTCAATGCCCACACGTCATATCGCGGAGGAATAGCACCATACATTGGAATTCCACCACCAGAAAGCGCAAGGTCGAGAACCTTTTGCTTATCGACTCCCTGCACCATCGCCTGACGGATACGAATATCGTCAAACAATGCACCAGCTTCCCAGTAGCTCTGCCAACCCGAAAAG
>JAPYRK010000009.1 GCA_029941115.1 Dehalococcoidia bacterium
CTTCTAACCCTTCCATAATTTTTTTCTTTCCATTTCCGCATGTAAATTACTCCACAGTCACTGTCTTGGCTAGATTTCGTGGCTGGTCAACATCTGCACCGCGACGAGTAGCTATTCCATATGAAAATAATTGAAGCGCAACGACTGCTGGGATAGGAGATAAAATCGGGTCAATGTCTGGAACAATTAATGTGTCGGTCGCTATCGCATCCATACTGGAATCGCCTTCGGACACCAGCGCTATTACTGCCCCCCCACGCGCCCGTATTTGCTGAATATTAGAGCGCATTTTGTCATGCACATCCCCTTGAGTACAGATCGCAAGCGTGGGCATTTGATCGTCAATCAAGGCTATCGGGCCGTGCTTCATCTCTCCCGCCGAATAGCCCTCGGCATGAATGTATGAAACTTCCTTAAGTTTGAGTGCTCCTTCCAAAGCCACTGGATACCCCAAACCTCTGCCCAAAAAAAGAAAATTATTACTCGCCGAATATTTCTCAGCTAATTTATCAATTTCATCTGTGAAATTAAGTACGTTAGAGACAGCTGCCGGAAGCAAAAGTGCTTGGTGAACCTGTTCCTGTTCGACTTCAGGTTGAAGCAGGCCGCGCTGCTTTCCCAAGAATAATGAAAGTCCGTGTAACGCAATTACTGAGGCAATCATTGTCTTGGTTGATGCAACCGCGATCTCGGGGCCGGCATGAAGCATGATTGTGGAATCAGCCAAGCGCGTGGTTTGTGACCCGACGGAATTAGATAATGTGATTTGCGGGCACCCAGCTCGCTGGGCCTCCTCCATAGCAGCTAGCGTGTCGACAGTCTCACCTGACTGAGTAACGGAAATGACCAACGTTTTCTCATCCAAAAGTGGTCTTCGGTACCTGAACTCGGCAGAATTATCGACCTCGGTGGGAATTCGAGCAAACTGTTCTAGATAATGTCTGCCAATCATAGCCGCATGCATTGAAGTACCCATCCCGACAATCAAACACCTATTAATTTCTTTCAAATTCTCAATACTAAATCGCTCATGATTAAGCTCCGAAGAAAGATCGATGGTTTCCGATGTACCAGAATATCTGCCTCGCATACCGTTTAAGAGCGTTTCGGGCTGTTCGTGAATCTCCTTGAGCATGAAATGCTTGTATGTGCCCTTCGCCGCGGTCACTGGATCAAGTGAAAGTCTCTCTGGTGATCTGATCTTACGCTCACCGTCTGACGAAAATATCTCCACCACACTGGGCCGAATGTCCACGATCTCGTTGGATTCAAGAAAAATAAACTCCTGGCTATAAGGGAGAAGTGCAGACACATCAGAGGCAACTATCGATTCATCTTCACTAATGCCAATTACTAGTCCGCCAGCATTCCCCACGCGAGCTCCCACAAGCCGGTCCGGCTGTTGGCTATCAACCGCAAGAAACGAGTATGCACCCCTCGCTTTAGATAAAATAAGCTGCACTGCCTCCACAAGATCTAATCCTGCGTCTAAGCCACCCACAAGCATATGAGCTAAAACTTCCGTATCGGTGTCCGAGCTAAATAACCCCTGCCCATACTGCTGCCTGAGATCTTCCCAATTTTCGATAATGCCATTATGGACAACCGCAACTCGACCAAACGGATCCAACTGGGGGTGAGCATTCTTCTCGGAAGGCACACCATGGGTGGCCCACCGCGTATGGCCAATTCCTGCTCTCGCGTCCGTCATCTCACCTTCAAGCTTTTTACTCAGTTCACGCAATTTTCCGCGAGCACGAATGACCTGCATATTAGTTTCGGTAAGCAAGGCAATTCCTGAAGAGTCATATCCACGATATTCCAAACGACTCAAGCTATCGAGTAATATCCTCGACGCGAATCTTTCCCCAGTGTAGCCAACTATTCCACACACTTCTGCCACCTCAAATCAATCAGCTATCATCCCCTGCACTAATTTCCTATCATGTAAATTATATCCACTAACCAAGAATTGGACGGAGTTGCCCCTATGGAACAGAAAGACCAGATAATCGAAATTCCGGATAGTCTCCTTCATCACATTTATAAGTATGACCAATCGCTTCCACTCCTTGCGACGAGCGAAGAAGAATTAGTGATTGATCCCACCACAAGGTCCCAGAGCAACGCTCTAAAATCTGAAAGAGTGACGTTCAGCAGTACTCATGATCAGCGGGTTCTGGCCACCATTACTCGGGCAAATAGGGACGAAATCTCCCCTGCAATAATTTTCCAACATGGATCCACCCCGCTGGGGAGGTTTTCCTGGTCAAACAGACAAAAACTCATCCACGACTGGGCACTAAATGGGCTCACTGTGGTCGCAGTAGATGCATATGGGTTCGGATCGCGAGAGCTTCCGGATGACCGCGGCCGATTAAGACCTCAGCGCCCAGATCTTCTCTTCAGAACTCGGGACCAAAGGATACAAGCAGTTCAAGATTTAATGAGAACAGTAGATTATCTGCAGGAAAGAGATGATATCGACTCGAATTGCATCGGATACCTCGGGATTTCAATGGGTACCCGAGTCGGGGTGCCATTTATGGGACTTGATACACGAGTGAAAGTTGGCGCTTTTTTCGTCGGAGGCTCGGGCTCTTATGCAAGATTCGACACCAGTGACAAAGAGTGGGAGCATCTGGCGGCGGACGAAATCATGTCGTTCAATTTGACTGATCCCGCTAGATTTGCTGGACTGACGGCGGGACGCGAAACTCTTTGCGCAAATGGGAAAGGTGACCTTCTAGTGGGGCCGGCCGCAGCAGAGCGTCTACAAGATGCCTTCTCTGAGCCCCATACGAATATCTGGTTTGATGGAGGACACGGAGAAACGCCAGATCTAGTGTTCCAGCAAGCGCGAGAACTTTTCACTAAAGCGTTCACGTCTAACTAGCTTTCTACAACTAGAATTATCTAGAAGTCCAATCCGTCAAAGTCATCTAAATCATCGAGACTATAGTCTTCTCCTAAAAAGTCCTCAGGCTCGCCATCGCCCAAAGCGGCATTTGGTGCAGCGTCTTGCAAAACGGATACGCGCTGCCAGACGACTCGCTGCCCTAAGTTGCTGCATAACGGACAAACTGCGTCAGTATCCCGATCAGCAACCTTTCGCATCAAGTCAAACTTCTTTAAACACGTTTCACACTTATATTCGTACATTGCCATATCAACACCTCACTTCAACTAGCCGCAAACTCAATTGCAGCTTGGGCTGCTGCCAATCTTGCTATAGGAACACGATATGGAGATGCGGATACGTAATTCAAGCCGATACTATGACAAAAATATATTGAAGATGGATCTCCGCCGTGCTCACCACAGATTCCCATCTTGAGATCAGGTTTTCGCTTTCGTCCGGCCTCAACGGCTTGAATAATTAATCCTCCAACACCGTCTCGGTCAATCTCAACGAATGGGTCATTCGTCAAAATACCTTTCGCCAGATAGTCTGGCAGAAATTTACCGACGTCATCCCGTGAGAAACCAAACGTAGTCTGTGTTAGATCATTTGTGCCAAACGAAAAAAAGTCGGCATGCTCGGAAATTTCGCCGGCTACTACACAGGCTCTTGGAACCTCGATCATCGTACCAACCAGAAATTCAATTTCACAGGCTCGTTCTTGCAACACGATCTCAGCAGTCTCGTATATTAAAGTTCGTAGTTGTTGGAGTTCAGACCCGAGTCCCACCAAAGGAATCATTATTTCAGGCTCAACATCAACACCTTCTGACATAAGATCACACGCAGCTTCAATAATTGCTCTCGTCTGCATTTGATATATCTCCGGATATGTAACGGCTAGACGTACGCCCCTATGTCCAAGCATCGGATTAACTTCTTCCAACGCATGAACTCGACTAGTCAATTCGTCTACCGAAATATTCAAGGCATCAGCAAGTTCGCTAATGTCCGAGCTAGACTGGGGGAGAAATTCGTGAAGCGGTGGATCCAATAGTCGAATTGTCACTGGAAAACCGGACATTGCGCGCAAAATTCCCGTAAAATCATCCCGCTGATGGGGAAGTAATTCTTCAAGAGCACTGATTCTTTCCACGTCGCTTCCAGCTAATATCATTTTACGAACCGAGTGAATTCGATCTGCCGCAAAAAACATATGCTCTGTCCTGCACAAACCAATTCCCTCAGCTCCAAACTCACGAGCTTTTTTCGCGTCGCCCGGGGTGTCAGCATTTGCTCGAATACGCAGGGACCGACCAGCATCCACCCAGCTCATAACCTCGTCATACTCAATCGGTGGGACGGCCTCCGTTAGAGTCGCCGATCCGAGAATTACTTGACCAGTGCCCCCATCAATCGAAATAACATCGCCTTCTTTGACAACGAGTGTCCCGCTTGAGCTCTCAATTGAGAATTGAGACTTTTGATAATCAATTCGAAGGTCATTACAGCCCGTAACGCAGGGTAAACCCATACCGCGAGCGACCACAGCAGCATGAGAAGTCATACCACCCCTAGCGGTTAAAATTCCTTTCGCTAGATTCATCCCATCAATATCTTCTGGGCTAGTCTCATCTCGAACGAGAATCACATCCTTGTCTTCGGAAGCCAGTCTGACAACATCTGTTGGGCTAAAAACCACCATTCCGACTGCCGCGCCAGGTGCCGCAGCCAGACCGCTAGCAATTACTTCCTGTTCAATGGGTTGCTTAAAAATAGGGTGAAGCATTTCGTTCAGCTGGTTTGGATCCAACTTCCTAAGTGCATCATTCTCAAGTAATATGCCTTCCTTCACCAAATCAGCACAGATTTTAACCATAGCCGCTCCAGATCTCTTTCCCGATCTAGCTTGGAGAATCCAGAGTTTACCTTGCTGCATAGTAAACTCAATATCCTGCATATCATGGAATGATTTCTCCAACAGATCACAGGCGCTTGCCAGTTCAGCAAAGACTTCAGGCATTGTTTCCTCAAGGGAATTTCCATCTAGACTCGTGTCTGGTTCGGCCAAGAGTGGCTGTGGCGTGCGAATGCCTGCTACAACATCCTCACCCTGTGCGTTAACCAAATATTCACCAAACAACCGATTTTCACCTGTTGAAGGGTTTCGCGTAAATAAAACACCAGTCCCCGAGTCATTCCCAAAATTTCCAAATACCATTGCTTGAACGTTCACGGCCGTACCCCAACTGGAGGAGTACCCATTGATAGATCGATAACTCACCGCACGCGGTGTGTCCCACGACTCGAACACTGCGCCAATCGCCCCCCATAACTGATCTGTAACATTATCCGGAAATGATTGCCCAGATCTCAAAAAAATAAGTTCTTTAAATTCTGTAACAAGCTCGCGTAAATCTAGTACAGAAAATTCAGTATCCTGCTGGATATTCCGCTCAATTTTTTTTGCATTAAGAATCATTTCGAAGGGATCCTGATCGGTTTCTGTTAACTTTCCGACACCCATGACTACATCGCCATACATTTGAACAAATCTTCGATATGAGTCATAGGCAAAGCGCGCATTTTTGGTTGCAGTAGCCAGGCCTTCAGCCGTTTCGTCGTTAAGTCCAAGGTTTAAAATAGTGTCCATCATGCCAGGCATCGATACTCTGGCTCCCGATCGGACAGAAAGTAAGAGTGGATTACCTGGATCGCCAAAAATTGCCCCTGAGATTTCTTCAATCCGTGCCAGACCTAGGGAGACTTCAGTCGACAGTTCGCTTGGAAAGGTTCTTCCATTAGCAAAATATGAGTTACAGACATCCGTGGTGATGGTAAATCCAGGCGGCACAGGTATTCCCAACCTACTCATCTCAGCAAGCCCTGAGCCCTTTCCACCAAGCAAATTACGATCCACAGAGCTCGCGCGCCCATCGCCAAAACTATGAACTAATGGTTCGCTCACCAGATCAGATACTTTATCAACTACCATCCAAGCCCCCAGATGAAAAAATAGTTTCGTACAAGTCTTCAAGTTTTGTACAACTGGCTCAACTCATTCAAAACGAATGCGTTCAGCATAAGTGCTTAACCTTAACCGTCAATAAATTGACTCGTAAAGCTAGAATCTTATATTATCCCCTTGCAAAATATATTAGTCCTATGCGTTAATTGCTAAGTTATAAATATATCTCACTGTATTTCTATTCTAATCATAGAGTGGACTTATGAATAATCCTAAAGAGACCGATATGACCGAGCCCGAAAATATTTCTTCCAAGCTGATAAATGATCTCGAAACGTCTAGAGTGAATCTAATGGCCATACTGAAAACGGTTACCGAACCGGACTTCCTCACCGGCCTGCCTGGGGAATCGGTAGTCGGTGAGCAACCAGAAGACTCTATCGTTACCCTACTTGTTCGTCTTGCCCATCAAGAGGAAAAAAATGTCCGCCTTAGCGAAGAAAAGATTCCAAATATTACCGAGCCACCCCAGGCAATTCACTATTTGCTCGGAGTTCGCTGGGACACAAATCGAACTATTAAAAACAACGCTATCTCCCCTAGCCTAGAGATAATCATTCAAAAGATAGTCGATCGTGAAAATGCTGCAGCAAAAAAAATCGCATCTCGACCGCCGACGGTTAGAGCCGTACAAATACCAATAATCGATACAAACTAGATTAATTGGTCAGAAAAAAAATCAAACCGTAACCTTTATCTGTCTCTGGTGTAGTACTTACTGATGAGTAATAGCGAAGCCTTCGAAATCAAAAGCCGATTGAACATAGTCGACGTAGTCAGTCGCTACGTACCCGATCTAAAACAGACTGGGTCTACGTGGAAGGCCTGTTGCCCATTTCACCAGGAAAAGACTCCCTCCTTCGTAGTTAATTCAAATAAAGACTTCTGGTACTGCTACGGGGCTTGTTCAACCGGTGGGGATGTGCTCAGTTTTATTCAAAAAATTGAGTCTAGTACTTTCGATGAGACTCTAAATATAGCTGCTGAGATGGCTGGGGTTGAAAGACGAGTTTATTCGCAAGTCGATCAGAGTCGACGTGATGAATACGAACGACTTTTGGCGATTAATGAAACTGCGTCAAGCTTCTTTCAAAAATCATTACACACACCAAATGGCTCCATTGCTCTGAAATACCTTGACGAGCGAGGTGTTAGCTCCGACTCCATAAAATTATGGGAGTTGGGATACGCGCCAGGGAACCGTAACGAACTGATTGACCTGCTGCACGGCAAAGGATTCTCTGATTCAGATATCGTGGCCGCTGGTCTTGCCACCGAGCAAGATTATGGGACTCGCATTCTTTTTTCAGACAGACTCATGTTTCCAACCAGAGACGATCGCAACAGACTTATCGGATTTGGAGCGAGAGCGCTAGGAAATGATTCGCCGAAGTATCTCAATACTCCTAAAACCGTATTGTATGAAAAAAGATCGACTTTGTATGGTGTGAGTCAAGCTGCGGCTAGCCTGAAAAATATTAATTCCGCTAAGAAGAAACAAGCGATAGTTGTTGAAGGTTATATGGACGTAATCTCTAGCCATGCGGCTGGATTCAAAACGGTAGTCGCATCGAACGGTACCGCAATCACTAAAGATCAAATGGACCTACTCAAGCGCAGCTGCAAAACTATAGTTTTCGCTCTCGACGCTGACGAGGCCGGAGCTAAAGCAGCTCTTAGGGGTGCAAGCTCCGCCGGTGGCTTGAACTATGAGCAGCTCAGTATTCAGCAAGGAAATGAATTTGAAAAAGGCGTAAATGTGCTCATAGCGACTCTCCCGACAGGTGAAGATCCTGACTCGCTGATTAAGAAAAGTCCAAGTACATTTTCTAGTTGTATCGAAAGTGCAAAGCCACTTTTGGATTTTCTGATTGACCAGCTAATGTCTCAACCAACCGGCGATGCATACCAAAGAAAAGAATCTATAGAACAAATTTTGCCCTATATAGCTGCCACACAAGACGAATTATTGCGCGCGCCAGCCCTACGTCGACTATCGCGGTATGCCGAGATTGAGCCAAGTCTTCTCCGAAAACGATTAGAAGCTCTGGGCAGTACCCCAAGGGTGGTTACTAGTGAACCGAATCCACAGAGACCAAAAAACTCTTCTGGAACTGGTCTTAATGGGGAATCTCAGCTACTGGCCATATTAATACAGCGTCAGGGTGCCCGAGAATGTGGCTTAGGTATCGAAGATAACTTCTTTGAAGAAGCGCTTAATCGGGCGGTATTTCTCGCATGGACAGAAATGGCAGAAATAGGAACTGATCAAACACCCAGCAACCAAAACTCAGAAATCAACATGGCGAGTATGCTGGTAATATCGGAGAGAGCACAAGAGCTGCGAACCATTATTTTGCCAGATTATGACGAGAAAGATTTGCCCGTACTTATTGAAGGTATGAGAAATGGTATTCAACTACGCAGGGAACAATCCAGACTCCGCACGGAAGCACTTAATCTTGCCGATGCGAAAACTGCTACGAGACTAAGTGACGGTGAATCGACTAATAACGATATTGATAAACAGTGGAATTCGGTAATGAATCGCATTCGACAAAGTTCAAAAACACAGGAGAAATTATCGACAAAAAATAATTAACTGGAAACTTTGAATAGCAAACACAAGAGAGGTTAAGGCATGACAACACAAGTATTTACAGGCGATAATCCGATTGACACCACCGAAGAAGGACTTGAGGAACTTCTAGCCAGAGGGCGTCGAAATAAGAACAATACGGTCTCGGTTGAAGAAGTGCTACAGGTCATGCCAGAAACGGACGGGCGTGATGAAAAGTTACGTTCAATCGTGAGCCGACTCCAGGAGAATGGAGTTACCGTACGAGCTGAAACTACTCCGAGCACTGCGGGAGACGAAGATGCTGAGGCCGCAAGACGGGTCATAGCTGAAGCCACTTCGTTAGAAGATCCTGTTCGACTCTATTTACGTGAAATCGGAAAGGTTGAGTTGCTCACGGCTGCTGACGAGAAACGCCTCTCCAGATCGGTAGAGCAACGTGAGCTTGTTCGAGAAATTGCGGAATCTTGGGATGACGAGTATGGCGACGAGCCCACTCCAACCGAAATGTTCTGTGAGCTCATCCATAGATTTGAAAAATCAAGAAAAGTTTATGACACTATCACTGCATATTTAGTGGCACACAGATCTTTGAAGCCCAAACAAAATGTCTTTACTAGAGTAAATGACTCAATTTTTCGTGAGGCTGTGGACGGCAATCTAGATGAGCAAGTAATTACATCAATCGCAAAAAATGTGAAAGTCCACAGTGTGCTCGAGCGGCATGCAAAGCGAGAATTCGAGGAAGCAAAACTCAGGCTCGCTCGTGATGGTGCTACAAAGACAAAAATTAAGAAAGAAATGGAACGTCGCCGAAAGAAATCTCATAAGCCTGGGGCTGAGGCAGAACTCAGACTACTTTCAACTATTAGCGACATCCTAGTGATGGAAATGAATGAGGCAAGGGAATTTGATCGAGAAAGCGCATTCGATCTTGGCTGTAATTTTTCGGGCGGTGAGCGAGCTTTTTTCAAGGCTCCTCACGCTGTTGCTGAAGAGATTGCAAACACAAAAGGTAGTATCGCATCTGTTGACAAAAGCTTGAAGCGACTATTTGCGAAGATTATAGCGGAAGGTAATGCCGCTGAGCGCGAATTAATGGTCGCAAACCTACGATTAGTTGTTTCGGTGGCGAAAAAATATATTGGCCGAGGTATGGCTCTTCTTGATTTAATTCAAGAAGGAAATATTGGTCTAATACGAGCTGTCGAAAAATTTGATTATCGAAAGGGTTACAAATTTTCCACCTACGCCACCTGGTGGATTCGTCAGGCCATTACTCGAGCGATAGCTGACCAGGCACGAACTATTCGAATACCTGTGCACATGGTTGAAACCATTAACAAACTTACTCGTTTCCAAAGACGTTTGGTGCAAGAGTTCGGAAGAGAGCCTACGGCTGAGGAATTAGGCAAGGAGCTTGAAATAGAGCCAGAACGAGTTCGAGAAATATTTAAAGTCTCTCGTGATCCTGTCTCACTGGAAACGCCTGTCGGCGAAGAGGATGATTCACACCTCGGTGACTTTATTGAAGACCCGAGTGCGCCAGCCCCACAGGAGGCGGCATCTAATCAATTGCTCAAGGAACAGGTTATTGAGGTCCTATCAACGCTCACTCCCAGGGAAAGAAAAGTCCTAGAGCTGCGATTTGGAATCGAAGACGGCCGATCTCGCACACTCGAAGAAGTGGGAAAAGAATTTTCGGTCACAAGGGAACGTATCCGTCAAATTGAGGCTAAGGCCTTGAGAAAACTCAGACATCCTTCGAGGAGTACTCGCCTAAGAGATTATTTAGATTAATGTATATTTTCAAACAAAGGTCAATCTAAAGTGACAAGGTATCAAATGGGGTTTCTTTCTAAATTGTTCGGACAGGCAGATCAGGGATATTCGCTAGTAGATGAGCGTCCCGATATTTTGCAGTGCTGCGTAAACGAAACATTGATGCCACGGTGGCGTGGTCCGGAAGTCATGGAAGACGATCAAAACGCCTTAGGGTTTGTATGCCAAAAATGCGGACGCGAATTTGGACATGACAGAGTGCATGACCGTCGAGTCATAGCTTCATGAGCACTGCTATGCAACTAAAGTAGACCGCTAGACGCCAGGGTAAGAAGAATAAAAAAATCGACTGATGCTTATTTATTAGGGAGTAAGTATGCCTGAAACAACAAAACCCAAAGCTTCACTTGATTCTTTGAACACGAAGTCGAGCCTTAAAGTTGGTGATACTGAATACACGATTTTTAGCCTGCCCAAAGCCGCTAAAAATCTGGACATTGACTTAAATACACTCCCATATACGCATCGAATCCTCATCGAGAATCTCCTTCGCGGTGAAGACGGTCAAAATGTCACCCAGGAGCAGATAGAACTGACTGCACGGTGGGACTCAAAAGCAGTACCTACTAACGAAATTGCGTTTCGACCGGCTCGAGTCTTATTACAAGATTTTACTGGTGTCCCCGCGGTCGTAGATTTAGCAGCCATGCGAGACGCGATGGCAGAAATGGGTGGCGATCCGCAGAAAATAAATCCGCTAATACCGGTAGACTTAGTCATAGATCATTCCGTTCAGGTTGACGCTTTCGGGACAGAAAATTCGCTGCCCTTCAATGTGAAACGCGAGTACGAAAGAAATTCAGAAAGGTACCTGCTTCTCAAGTGGGCACAAAATGCCTTCAAAGGAATGAGGGTGGTACCCCCAGGCATGGGAATTGTGCACCAAATAAACCTCGAATACCTTGGCCAGACAGTATTTTCTGGTGTCGATTCTGAAGGAAATCCGGCGCTCTACCCGGATACAGTTGTTGGCACAGATTCTCATACAACAATGATTAACGGTTTGGGAGTTGTTGGATGGGGAGTCGGTGGCATCGAAGCTGAAGCTGCGATGCTCGGGCAACCGATCGCCATGCTAGTGCCCCAAGTTATGGGAGTTCACCTACACGGCAGACTGCCAGAGGGAACAACAGGAACTGACCTCGTCCTTCGAGTGACTGAAGCGCTACGTGAAAGAAAAGTTGTTGGCAAGTTCGTGGAATTTTTCGGGCCTGGACTTGATGCACTTTCTTTACCCGCTCGTGCAACAATCGCAAATATGTGTCCTGAATATGGCGCTACGGTCGGCTACTTCCCAATCGACGAAGAAACTCTAAGCTACATGAAGTTCACTGGGCGGGATGACGTGGCAATCGAACAAGTTAGTGCATACGCAAAAGCACAACAATTGTTCCGCACCTCCGACGCAGAAGACCCAGAGTACAGCGAAGTTTTAGATCTTGATCTCTCAGAAATCGAACCGAGCCTTGCCGGCCCAAAACGTCCCCAAGATCGTGTCCCGTTGTCTGATATGAAAATGGCTGCGAGACAAGATATTGACTCGTATCTTGCCCAAGGTTCAACGGCGGGCCCACTTGAGGTGACTGATGAATCGACAAAATATGAAATAGAAAACGGTTCGGTCGTTATTGCGGCAATCACATCCTGTACTAATACCTCCAACCCTGAAGTAATGATTGGCGCTGGGTTACTCGCACGAAATGCAGTAAAAAAAGGCCTCAGCACCAAGCCGTGGGTCAAAACTAGTCTGGCCCCAGGTTCGAGGGTAGTTACTGAATACTTGAACGAGGCAAACCTGACCACTTCTCTGAATAAACTTGGCTTTACTCTCGCCGGGTACGGCTGTATGACATGTATCGGCAATAGTGGGCCACTCCCACCAGCTATTGAAAAAGTAGTCGATGAGGGACAATTAGCCGTAGCCGCAGTGCTGTCAGGAAATAGAAATTTTGAGGCCCGAGTACATAACAAAGTACGGTCAAACTATTTAGCATCTCCGCCGCTAGTGATTGCGTATGCCCTTGCCGGCAAAACTGATATAGATCTCACGACTGAGCCGATCGGTGACAATGACCATGGAGAGCCCGTCTACTTACGTGATATTTGGCCAAGTCAATCTGAAATAAACGAAGTAATGAATGCCTCAGTGCAAAAAGAAATGTTTCAAAGTCAGTACAGCACAGTCTTCGATGGTGATGAGAAATGGCAAGACTTGGAAGCACCGACTGGAGAACGATACGACTGGGATGAATGGTCTACCTACACCAGAAAACCTCCATTCTTTGAAAATATGAGCCGAAACCCCCAGGGAATTAGTGATATCGAGCAGGCGCGAATTCTTGCGATTTTTGGGAATTCAGTAACAACCGACCATATCTCCCCTGCTGGAGGAATTGCACCGGGCTCTCCAGCTGCTGAATACTTGGGGGAAAATGAAGTCAACGAGAAAGACTTCAACACTTATGGATCTAGACGTGGAAATCACGAAGTTATGATGCGTGGCACGTTTGCAAACGTACGTATTCGAAACTTGTTAGTCAATATTGAAGGTGGGTGGACTAAACATATTCCAACAAATGAGACCATGACTATCTGGGATGCTGCCGACAGGTACAAAGCAGATAATACTCCCCTAATAATTTTTGCTGGTCAAGAATATGGCACAGGATCGTCTAGGGATTGGGCAGCAAAAGGACCAGCTCTTCAGGGTGTCAAAGCAGTAGTTGCAGAATCTTTTGAACGGATCCACCGATCCAACTTAATTGGAATGGGTATCCTACCTCTTGAATTTGTCGATGGTCAAAATGTGGAAGGCTTAGGCTTGGCTGGAGATGAAATAATCAATATCGATGGCATATCTGATGGATTAAGTCCGCGGTCACGCCTCGCAGTGTCTATTACGACTAGTGAAGGTGTGACTAGTGATCTAGCGGTGCTCTGCAGAATTGACACCAGTGTTGAACTCGAGTATTACAAAAATGGCGGTATTTTACAGTATGTGCTCAGAGGATTATTAAACAGCTAAACAAGAGCAAACGCTAACTAATCAAGTTGCTAAATCTCAATTCTTACGCTGAGCTTGATATTCACGATCCGCTCGTTTGCCTTGATAAACACTCATATCAATTGCTCGCCACACAGTGGGAACCAGCTTATATAGTAATCTCGGCTCAGTTTTCATATTTGCAAAAAAAGCCTCTACCGCTTGATCGTTGTTAGGATCTCCGCGACCCACGTATTTTTCTGCCAATCGTCGTGACATAGGCCATATATCGAATTCTGGTTCTGTAAATAATTCAACGGTTCCGTCCACACCTACATGCCCCGAAAAGTCGCCACCATTTTCGATACATAAAGAGGCTCTCGTATCATTTTTTAATTGCTTACACCAAATTCGACTGTGTGTGCCCGTTATCCAAAATTCACCATCTTCATGTAGCCACCATATTGGGACGGTATACGGCAATCCATTCTTACGCAAAGTGGCAATTATTCCCGGTATCGGCAGGTCTAAAAATTGAGCTAGCAGTTCAGATGACATTCTGGGCATTTCAATACCAATCTATTTAATCTTGCTTAACCGGTATGTTACTCGATCAAAAGACCAGAGCGTGTCAGCGCGTATTGGTGCTTGGTAAGGTTTACTCCTACGATGACATTGAGCCCATTGGGAAGAACACCATGTTGAATCTCATATCTGAAGACTCAGCCTTCAGCGTACTTAAAATTCCAAGCTTCCGACGAATCTGGATGGCTGGAGGGCTTTCAGCCTTGGTGAGATGGCTTGATATGTTAGCCATAGGCATATTTACCTACCAACTGACCGAGGATGCAGGCGCGGTCGCCTTCACATTTGTTATACGAATGCTGCCAAGGCTACTCTTCGGACTATTCGTGGGTGCCCTGAGTGACCGGTTTAATAGAAAGCATCTTTGGGTGGGAGCCCTGCTTTTCGTCACTGTGTCATATCTGCTACTCGGTCTCACAATTGCATTCACTGAAATTAAATATTGGCAACTCTTGTGTTTCGTGTTTATTCTTGCTATCGGTTGGTCAATTGAGTTTCCAAATCGAAAGGCTATTATTGCGGACACAGTACCAGATCACTTACTAGGACGAGCGATTGGCATCGAATGGAGTACAGATTCTCTAGCCAAAATCCCTGGCCCGTTAATCGCAGGAGGATTAATCGCCTTCATTGGTGCTGAATGGGCTTATCTAATTGGGGCTTTGATTATCTTAGTTGCAACCTTCATCGCATCGACAGCGGTCCTAGAGCAAATTGTCAGAAACACCGAAGACATTAGCTCACTTAATCAGGTAAAAGAAGGGCTCAGATACGTAAGATTTAACAGACTGTTGCTGGGGGCGCTTGGAGTTACCTTTGTCTTTAATCTAGCCTTTCCGGCCTACAATTCTCTTCTTCCCGCGATTGGTCGGGACATCTTGAACGCAAACCCATTCCAAATCGGAATACTTGGAGCGTTAGAGGGATTAGGAGCAGTATTGGGCTCACTCTGGATTGCCCAATATGCAAGGGAAATCCGATTTAGTCAAATCTACTATGCCGGAACTGGTTGGTTTCTGCTCTGCGCGGCTGCATTCGCGTTCTCTGAAATATACCTCCTCAGCGCTGCGTGCATATTCTTACTAGGTTTTGGATTTGCAGCTTTTGCGACCATGCAGACAACTCTACTAATTCGAGTATCTTCTCCGGAAATGCGTGGCAGAGTACTCGGAGCTCTTTCATTTTGTATCGGACTGGGCCCTCTAACTGCGGTTCAAATAGGCCCTTTGGTAAACTACATTGGCTTTCAATACGGATTGTTTGTTGTGCTCTTAGAGGGGGCAATCTTATTAGCGGCAACAGCCTATTTCTTCCCGACGATCATTCAAAAATTAACAGCTGAACTCATTCGACAGCATGGTCACTCGGTAAAGAACTAATAAATACCGTCAAACTTGAAACCCGCGTACTATTACCCGAATGACTACCGAAACTGTACACAGCCCTCCCCAAAATAAACTCTCATTCAAAGGACTCGTCGCAGGTTTGTCAGTTGGACACGGGGTAAAGCATTTCGCTCAGAGCGCATTTCTCATGTTAGTTCCTGGACTGAAAGAAACTCTAGATATCTCTGGATTAGGTATGGGATCTATCCAATCTATTCAAAGTGTTTCGAGTGCAGTCTCGAATATTCCCGCGGGTGCTCTGACCGATATTTACCCGAACCGCATACGGTGGTTGCTAATTTTTTCGATGGCCATGCTTGGATTAGGTTACGTCACACTAAGCTCAGTAGATGATTATTGGATGGTTTGTCTTGCCGTTGCATTTGTTGGTTTTGGTCAAAGTTTTTGGCATGCTCCAGCATTTGGGACTCTGGCCGCGCGTTATCCTGCTCAGCGAGGCTTAGCTATATCACTGCACCTAACAGGTGCACAGGTCGGAAATACACTTGGCCCCTTCGTAATCGGCATATTTCTTGATGGTATTGCCTTAACTAGCCTGGGAATCTTGTCTTTCGATATGGATGCTTTACTAAGCTGGCGACAGGTATCGCTATTAACTGGGGGGCTTTGTCTGGTGGCTTGCCCTGTTATTTTTTTATCGATGAAGGATGATGCGAGTTTAAAGTTAAATACAGAAAATAAATTGCAAGCGTATGTAGCCTCTGGTCGGGAATTACTCAAAAATCGGTATGTAATTGGTTATACCCTGTTGGGCGGCCTTCGTGGTGCAGTCCATGGTTCATTCACGCTCTTCGTTGTCATATATATGGCTGAAGTGCTTGATTTCTCCCAGTTCAAAATAGGATTCCATATTGCCCTACTTACGGCTGCAGGAGTCATAAGTACCCCTATCATGGGTCATCTGTCGGACAACATTGGGCGAAAACCAGTCATCATTACGGCCATGTGTATAATGGCAATGCTTATTCCAACTTTTCTCGTTATTCCAATAGGGATTCCATTCACAATTGGTCTAGCCGTACTTGGGCTTGTCTTTTTTTCAGTTATGCCCATAATCACCGCAGCAGCTCAAGATTCAGCAGGCAGCGGATCCGAAGGATCTGTGACGGCAATGATGTTCCTCGGCTTGTCACTTGTCTCTTTAAGCTCTCCCCCGATAGCAGGAAAAATTTATGACTCTGCTGACTTCGACGGCGTGATAATTTTTTGTACGGTAGTTGCGATTACAGGAGCGTTACTTGCGATAATACTACCTTCACCACCATCACCAAAAGTACCAGAAACGGTCACCGAGGTATGAATTTAAGTTTGTCCTCTTGATTCTCGACCGAACCGACTCCTGGCTCTGAAAAATGTGCGGAGGCTAACAAACTTTGATCTGCTACTGCTTGTGCTAGTAAAGTCTGGCGCGTTTGTATGCCCAACACGGGATCTTTATCGGACTGAAAGGCTCGGCCTGATTCAGAAACATAGAAAGGATTAACAAGCACATCTCCCACAACAAGGAGAGATTCTTTCTTTGAATGAATTCTTGCTGACATATGCCCGGGTGTATGACCCGGTGTTTCAAAAATCTCTACTCCGGAGGTAATTTCGTAGTCACCCTCAACAAGTCTCATTACTCCTAATTCCCTTAGAGGTTCAATAAATCTGCCAAAAAACGGGGGGACTGGATCGCGATTAGTAAACTCCTCCCAATCGTTCTTATGCAGAATATATTCGGCATTCGCAAATCGGGGTGAGCCATCTGAATTTAAATTCCACGCTACGTGATCGGGATGCGCATGGGTCATAAATACGAAATCAATGTCATCATTAGCTATCTCGAATGACTGCAAAGCGTCCTGCAATCCTCCTCTCATATTCTTATATCGTGGGTATGGGCCTTCTCCAACACCCGTGTCCATGAGAATTAATTTATTAGACGCCTCAACTAAGAAACAATTATTGTGAATCCTCCATTGATGTAGTTCGCCGTGAAAGTCATTAGGAAATAGTTCGTGATATAGTCCCCAATCTACCCGCTCTCCATCATCGGTTTTCTCCTGATATGGATAACCATCTAGCTCCGCAGATCCATCTGGCAAACACGTGACTCTAATATCTCCGACGCGAATTGAGATCATAAATGTCTAGTCACCCACCCCTAATTTCTCATCTGGCTCAACCAACGCATCACCGCCGCCGTAGGCCACTGGGGCTCCATCGGCCCGCCAACAAGCTGCACCTTCCATCGCTCCCGTCACAGGATCTCTATAAATTCCGTTCATACCACCACCGACCTTGAATAAACTACTGACAGAGTGTCCCCGCAGAGTAAGTTTCTCTAAAGCGCGCTCAACATCAGGAAAAGATTTTTCAATCTCCAATCCGAGTCCTTGGTCAAAAAGACGGGGTGCCTCGATTGCCTGTTGTAGACTCATTCTATGAATAATCACATTCGTAATCGCCTGATGCACTGTCCCAAAGATTCGAAGTCCGCCAACAGATCCAAGTGTGAAATTAGTTTGACCATCCCGCAAAACGATTACAGGTGACATCGAAGAGAGTATCCGCTTCCCGGGTGCTATTGAGTTCGTTCGATTCGGTCTCGGATCCATCAACTCCATAGTATTGTTGAGAAGCATTCCTGTACCTGGAACAGTGACTTTCGAGCCAAATGCCCCATGCAAAGTATTTGTTGAGGCTACAACATTACCCTCCGAATCCATTGCACAGCAGGTGGTAGTCTCGTTATGCTCAGGCGCAGGTTGCAGTCCAAAGTTGTAAACCTGACTCGAATTCTGATCGATTTCAGACGCTCGATCCTTTGCATAATCATCTGAGGTTAGCCATTCAATTGGGATCGCAGTAGTCTTTGGATCAGCCATAAACTCCGTACGATCAGCGAATGCGATCTTGAGCGCCTCCGCGGTTAAGTGAATAGTAACGACCGAACCAAATCCCATACCCGCCATGTCAAACTGGTTCAGTATTTTCATCATTTGAATGATATGGACGCCGCCAGACGAGGGTGGTGGTGGTGCAAGAATTTCGTACCCCCCACCAATACTCCCACGGACCGGAGGGCGTTCATATATTTTATAGGCGGCAATTTCTTCCTCAGTAATAAGTCCCCCATTTGCAGCCATGTCATCGGCTATCGCCTTACCCAAAGGGCCTCCGTAGAGATAATTTGCTCCGAGTCGACCTACCATTTCCAGAGTATTTGAATAGTCAGTCCTTTGAATCACATCGTCAATATCTGGAATGACATCGTTAGGTAAAAACACCGAACGGCTATCTGGAAATCGCCTAAGACCTTCCTCAGCGTTAATTATTGATTGTCGCAAATATGGACTAACTCGAAAGCCATATCGAGCTAGTCGGATAGCTGGAGCTACCACGTCAGCCAATGGCAGATTCCCATACTTTTCAATTGCAGTAGCCCATCCCAAACAAGTTCCACCCACTCCAACAGCTAGGTGTCCTGTCCAATTTAATTCATCAACTACACCATGTTCCGGATGATTCGGAAGTGGCTCAAATAAATCAGGCGTTGCCGCAAGAGGTACTTCCGAATAATTATCAATCACCACATCTCTTCCGTCTGCCATATGAATGTTGGTAAATCCTGCCCCAAAAATCGTTGTCATCATTGGTTCGACTACTGAAAGTGCGAACATTGTCCCAATGGCCGCATCAACCGCATTGCCACCCGCTAGAAGTAGTTCCGTCCCCGCCATCGACGCTAATGGATGATTAGAAGTTACAACTCCTCGGGATCCTACCGCCGGTTGTTTTACTGTCGTGAAGTTATAAAACCCTGACGAATCACGCTCTGGTCTCGGCGGCGCTAATGAGGTCATAATTACTCCTCTAAAATAGACAATACTCAATTGTTGGAAACAAATCTTCTCATAACACTGGCTAGTCGATCAGGTACCTGTGCATTCGGATAATGACCCACTCCCGAAAATACGTGTAGATGTCTCAATGATGCAGGTAATTGTAAGAAATAAGACAAAGGTTCTTCTGGGGGTACTACATCATCCGCATCACCAAGCACAACAAGCGCAGATACCTGCAATCCCATCGGCACATCGGTAATATCGCTCCAGGGACGCGCCTGTCCGAGTATCCGTTCGCTTGGATTATTATCAATATCACTCCTAAGCTGCTGTCGAACCTCTGAAGACAATCCAAGATGTTGGTTCTCCCAATGCGCCAAAGCTTCGGGGCTCAATGCCTCTCCGTATCCGGCCCGCGTGCGCTTGTTCATTGATGACTGGGTCGCTGTTTTCTCTACTGCCGGTCCAGCAATTTGAATCAATTTATCCACAATCTCAGGAGCGTCACGCAATATATAACTAGCAACAATCGTACCCAGTGAATGGCCCACTAACACGCATCGATCAATATCGAGCTCAGCGAGTACTGCTAAAACATCAAGTGCGTAATTTGATGGATGATAGTCTGATGAATGAGATGTGTGATCAGAACCCCCGGCACCCCGCAAGCTAATCGCGTACGACTCGTGTCCTGAATCGGATAGATCAATCTGTACAGAATCCCAGATGCGCGCTGAGGAACCAGCGCCATGTACCAGAACAAATGGCGTGGATGACTCTGGGCCTTTGTGAAAGTATTCGAGCGTGACGCCTCGTACATTAATTAACGGCATGGTAATTCCTCTTCTAATCTCGCTGCACTAGTTCAACACTCGACCGAGCTTCAACCTAGAAAGACTAATGACTGATAAGTATTGTCTGAGCGGTAACATCGATAGTAATTTCAATTTCACCCTCTACAATTTTCCAGTCAAGATCCGAATTCGAAGTGATTGCACAAGTGTCTGGACTGATGTTGCTTACTCGAAAGCTCGTGCGCTCGCCCTGCACACTGGGAATGCCATCATCCGTTGATATGACGAGTATTCGGTTCTCTGAATCATAACTAGCCTGAGATAAAGAAATATTCGGGAAATCAACCCCATGAACCGTCGGCTCATCAAACTTCTTTAAATTTGGTTGTTCGAAAAGCTTTGCCCATGCGCCAGCTGAACCGGCTTCAGCATAGGCCATGATGGCATTGGGTTGGCCACGTGGGTAAATCTCATTTAAGCCAAATCCCCAAGTGAATTCACCTGACTCAGGATTCCAAGTGGGTTCATAGTTCGCGTCAGCATACGAAATCAAATTACTATAGAGTAAATCTTTTCCAAACTCTCTCGCGAGAGCAGCAGTCCTCACCAAAGAACTCACGCCCCGCTCGCCGTTAGGAATAGTGACTGACTCTGACCAACCAAGCTGGTCCACCATGTTTTCAAATAATATCGCAGTGTCTTCTCGGTGCTGTGCTGCCGTGTGAAAGTAAAGTAGAGATCCACTCGCGCTAGGACCAACGTGGTGATAATCAATCACTGGGTCATAATATAAGGTCTGAGAATCAGGCGGATTCCCCGCTTCGAAAGGTATGTAGACCCGCTTCGTGTATTCCCACCAATCGTTGTAGATCGAGTGAGTCGAGCCGTCGAATAAAATATCATACAGTCTCAAACCGAGACCAGCTGCGCCCAGTCACGTGGGCCATATCTTAGTGTTTTCTCAGTGCGGACCTTCCGGATTTTGCTCCCACTGTTCTTGAAGAAAATGAGCCATTTTCTCATGAGTCCAAGCGAATGTATTCTCCCCGTCACGAACAATGTCAAAAGGTTCATTCCACTTAGGATCGCCAGAGACATATCTGTGTAATCCCATCACGACAAGGAACCAACCTCGATAAAATAAATTCCCGTCCGCACCTACCGGATCCATTTGGAGTCCCCATGGTTCAACACCATTAGCCGTCCAGCCGGGTACATCGTAGTCATTGACCAGGTGTTCGGGAAGTAGTCGCTGAAAGGCTTCGGGATACTTACCTCTGCGTGGATCTTCTCCGATTTGGTCTAACCAATCCTTGGCAGCCCAATACCCAGAATATCTCTGCACAATCTCATCCAGAATCGAGCCATAGACTTCACGCCATGCTGGCGTAGTCTCGGCCATCAAAGCAACTGAATAACTAGACTCAAACAGATCAAATCTATGCCATGAAGTAGTCGGCTCTCCCGTTCGATTGTCCCAATGATCGTGTGGCTTACCCTCTTTATTCCAGTTGTCCGGAGTGTGGGCTTTTCTATACAAATACCTAAGCCAGCCTCGTGAACGTTCACTCAGGATAGGGAAATCTTTAGCCAATTCCTGTTGCATTATCGGGCTTACCTTACGCGTATTTTTTCTACATCAAAGTGTAGTACATCAGACAGTTCTCTATATTCGTAGTACGCTCTTCTCTCATGAGTGTCACAGAAATCGACAAACAAAACGGTGCGCCGACATGGCTCAAAAAAAACTCTACAGGACTGATTACCTGTCTCGTGATTGGAGCAATAGCTTGGACTATCGCAGAAGTTGAGAAATCAATAATCGATCGGGCTGTCATTGATGCCTTAGTTATTGCAATTGTCCTTGGGGTCATCGCCAAGAACCTGCTACCTCTACCCTCAGCTGTAGTCCCCGGCAGCAAGTTCGTCTCGAAACAAGTTCTTGAAGCCTCAGTGCTACTGCTGGGCGCGAGTGTGGCACTACAAGATGTCACCTCGTCTGGGATTTCATTGATACTTCTCATTGTCGTTGCGGTATTTGGTGGACTTTCAGTTGCCTGGATTGTTGGTCATAAACTTCTAGGATTGAGCTCGCGTCTTGCTGTATTGGTGGGAGTCGGCAATTCAATATGCGGGAATTCAGCAGTTGCAGCAGTCGCACCAATAATCAAAGCAACGCCAAACGAAGTCGCTGCAGCTATTGGAATAAGTGCCATACTCGGTGTTGGACAGATTTTACTGCTCCCGCTATTTGCACCTGCGCTAAATCTCACCAATATAGAATATGGAATATTAGCGGGGATATCTGTATACGCGGTTCCACAAGTCGTCGCTGCATCCTTTGCTGTTTCACCTCTTTCCGGACAGACAGGAACATTGGTTAAACTCGTCCGAGTCCTATTTCTTGGACCCATGATCATCTTGCTTGGCATTCTTCATCGCGATGCAGAGAATTCCTCGTCCCTGAAGGAGAAAATTAAAACCTACGTACCGTGGTTTGTCGCAGGATTTCTTTTACTGACTGTACTTAGAACGACTGACGTTATATCACAAGATTTGGGATTGCAAGCTCGGGGACTGAGTAAGCTTCTTTTTATAGTCGCGATGGCTGGACTCGGGCTTGGTGTAGATGTCAGAGAGGTTGGAGCTGTGGGTGCACGAGTCGCATTAACAATACTCGCCACCATGTCTTTCATGATCGCGCTGGCACTAGTCGGAATTCCTATCTTGGATTTAGGTTAATTAACTCACAGCTCGTGACTTAAATTTCCAGGCACCGTCCTGTTTAACCAAAGTGTCGTTATAAGTCAAACTAGCGAGTACATCACCACCACGCATTAGATTTAGATAGCAGCAAAGCTGTGCTTCACTTTCATCTCCGTCGATTACAAGATTATTTACCCAGTGCCGGGTTCCCGGCATCTTTTCAGTAAAACCACTTGCAAAATCACTCAACTCATCTGTGCCGGCCGCTTGCCCACTGGCTGAGTGGAAAGTTCCATCTTGAGTGAATGTCGAGGCCCATACTGGCCCGTTGCCAGAATCAATAGCTTGGTTATACCGCGACACCAATTCGTTAATTTCAACCCTGTCTGCACTCGTTAATGACATAATCTTTTACTCCTCATCCCTGTTTATTATAATGATTACTCAACCGGATATTGATTTTGGATCTCAGCGGCTGTCAGTCCAACCCAGTCGCTAAACACGAGTTCATCATAGAGGATTTGTCCTGTTACTTGGTCTGAGGATTGCTCACAAATCCATACCGCTGCATCGCCAATAATCTTGCCACTCATTCTCCAGCCTGTATAGTCCGGATCTCCTCCCTTTGTCCGAAAGAAGTGTCCACCCTCTGACCAAATCGGCAAATGGGGGGAAAGGGCGTTTACTGAGATATTCCTGTCGCTTAGCTCCGCGGCGAGACCCTGGGTGAATCGTTCGAGTGCCGCTTTTGTGGTGCCATATGCTGAACCCTCAGCCCTCGGTGAATCATAAGGGCCTGCCCCGGGGCCAATCGCTGCACGAGAGGAAATGTTAATAATGTGACCTGATCCTGACTCCTCAAATACCGGAACAATTGCCCTCGCCATAAGGAACGGGCCCAAAACGTTCACTTTAAAAATTAAATCCCAATGCTTAACTTGTAGGTCAGCTATACCACCGGGTATCAAAATCCCAGCATTATTCACCACGATGTCTATCCGGCCAAATTTTTCTATAGTTCCCTCGATAGTATTCTGAATATCAACTTCACTCGTCACATCACAACGCATTGACGAAGCAATTCCACCCTGTGCTTCAATATCAGCAACAGTTGTAGCTAGACTTCCCGGAATATGTGAGTCCGAGTCGTTTTCAGTTCTTGCAGTCACCATCACAGACGCCCCCGACATAGCCAAGCTCGCGGCTATATCTTTCCCAAGTCCTCTGCTCGCTCCCGTAACTAGCGCAACTTTTCTCTCAAGTGATCCCATAAAACGTACCTCTGACTTACTAATTTCTCGACACTGTATCAGTCAACAGTCATCTACAGTGATTTTTGTTACACTCCTCTCATCATCATGGAGGATTTCAATGGACTTTAACTTTACAAGCGAGCAAGAATCATTTAGAAGTGAAGTGCGTAGCTTTATCGCGGAAAACTTGCCTGTACAAACTACTGACGTGTCCGATGAAGGAATGTACGACCAAAACAAATTTGATGAGCGCCTTCAATTTCAAAAAGCTATGGCGACAAAAAAATGGAACACGATGGCTTGGCCTAAAAAGTTTGGCGGCCTTGAAGCGCCTCATTGGCAGCAAATGCTTCTCAACGAAGAAATGGCTTATAACCGCGCTCCAAGTGGAGGGAATCATGGTATCAATTGGGTAGGTCCTGCTTTGATGCTTGTTGGAAGTGAAGAACAGCAAAAAGAACACCTCAACAAGATTGCGAACGCCGATGATGATTCGTGGTGGTGCACATTCTATTCGGAACCAGGCGCCGGAAGTGATCTAGCAGCCCTGCAAACACGTGCAATCCAAGACGGAGACGAATTCGTAGTTAATGGGCAAAAAATATGGACATCCGGTGCGCATAGATCCAATTGGGGTTGGCTTGCTGCACGAACAGATCCAGATGCACCAAAACACAGAGGGATCTCGATGTTCCTTCTTGATCTTGAAACACCTGGCATTACGATCCGACCATTAATCAACATGGGCGATGAGCACGGATTCAACGAAGTGTTCTTTGAAGATGTGCGACTACCAAAGAAAAATCTCGTGGGAGAACAAGACCGTGGCTGGTACCATCTTGCCGTCGCGCTCGACTTTGAACGATCTAGCATCGCGGGATTCTCCGGAAGTCGAAAAACTGTTGAAGACCACATTCAATTTGCCGATGATAACCCTCATAAAATTGAGCAGAATCCAGATGTCCGATTGGAATACGCCGACAGGATGATTGAAATCGAAATTGGGACCAATTTGGCGTATCGAATCGTTCATATGCAAACAAATGGCATCATCGCCAACTACGAAGCATCCGCAGCAAAACTATTTAGTTCCGAACTAAATCAAAGAATCGCGCGCACTGGATCGAAAATGCTAGGACTTGAGAGCCTTATGCGTCCACAGGAGCCGAGAGCTCCGCTCGGTGGGGCAATCGGACAATCATATATAACCAGTGTTTCATCAACAATAGGAGGCGGCACCTCTGAAATTCAAAGGAACATCGTAGCAACTCGAGGCCTTGGCTTACCTCGTGGTTAACTTATTGAATCTCTGGCCGCTGTGAAAACTGTCGGCGAGGCATCTCGTTTGGTTCAAATGACCGATCAACTGTTGAGTGAAATACTTGACAGTCTGGCGGATATGTCCGAAGAAACTCTGAATATGAACTTGGATATCCCTGAAGCAAATTCACTCTACGTGCTTGCTAGGCATGTTCTAGGAAGCGTCGAGGAGTGGGGACTTTATTTTGGAACTGGATACCAAGTCCAACGTGATCGAGATTCTGAGTTCGTGGCATCAGGTCAAATCAATGAATTGATTGAATATAAAAATTCTTGGATGCCTCTGCTTCAGGAACGTGCAGCAATGATTGAAAATGAGCAGTTAAACAATCAAGGCTGGAGACCAGAGCCGGACTACAAAAGTGGCTACCCCTTTGGGGCCGCATTGTCTATCGGTGACGCACTACTGCATACGGTCGACCATACAGCGGTTCACCTTGGCCATCTTCAGCTCACTAAACAATTAATCGAACATCAGGCTATTCGTAGACTTTAGATGCCACTTTATTCTTTGCTATAAAGTCCCAGTCAAGCTTTACGCCCATTCCGTGGCCCGTCGGCACGGTAACGCAGCCGTCTGAATCAATTGCATCAAGCTCATCCTCATAGTCAATATAGACAGGCGGATTTGCACGCTTAATGCGTGGGTGAATTAATCCCATCTCGTAATAGTTACAGTTTCGAATAGCAGCCATAACATGTCGACGAGATGGACCGGGTGCATGTGGTTCAGCATCCAATCCAAATCCTTCGGCGGCGTGAGCTATTTTCATCACACCTGTAATTCCTCCATCGTAGTCTGGATCAATTCGCAAAAAATCAGTTCCTCCAGCAATTACAAAGTCAACGTGTTGCTCCAAACCCCGAATATGTTCAGTCTGTAGCAAAGGCGTCCTAATTAGCTCACGAAGTTTCTTATGACCAAACGCCGAAACTCCACCATCTCTGTATGGGTCTTCAAGCCAATAATATCCGTATTCGTCGCAGGCCTTACCTACTTGCAAAGCATCCCCCCAAGTAAGTAAGCTGCTGGCTGGATCCAGCATGAGATCCATTTTGCCGCCCACTCTGTCTGCCACAACCTCTAGCAGTTTTATTCTTCGCTTGAGTGAAGATTCACGCCACCAATGAATCTTGTACGCCGGATAACCAAGTTCCAAGCATTGCTCCGCAAAGTCAGCATAGGCCTCCGGAGAACTTAATCCATCTGGCTGATCGTCTCCTACCATGGTGCTTGCATAAGCAGGTAGCTCCGTTCTGTATTCCCCAAGTAACTGGTAAATAGGCGCTTCATGATATTTACCAGCTATGTCCCACAGAGCCATGTCTACCTGAGACATTCCCATTCGAGCCTGCTGCTTCAGTGCTTGCTTGGCGTCGTTGTAGAAAGCTTCTCTCGCCAGAGCATTTCGACCAAGTAACGCGTTGGCACACTGACCCACACCAGCCAACTCAGAGGCGTTACCACCCATATACTCACCAGTTATCCCAATATCGGTAAAAACCTGCAACACACGTCCTACCGCGCTGTGCATTTTTCCTTTTTGATACACAGGAATACGCGTTTTCTCATGAGGCGTGATATCAGGAACGTCGTACGTAAACTCAGTGATTTCTATCTTCGTAACTACTGGAACAGCCATGGGTGTCTTCTCTCTGGACTAAACAGTCTCCAACGTATCGTCTAAATTTTCGTCCGTATTATCTGAACCTGAAACCGCACGAAGTTCCGCAAAATCACGACGCATTGCGGCCTGCATCAATCCGGCGTCAGTACTATGCATTACAAATCTTGCGCCTAGCTCGATTGCCGTAGTAGATGTCTCCAAAGTTTGCTGATGAATCATTACAGGGACACCGTGACTTTCTGAGGTCTGTATCACATTTTTAATTACATCAAGATATTTGGGGTTTGTTACCTCATCCGGGATACCAAGGGACGTAGTCATGTCGTTGGGTCCAATAAAGATTCCATCAATCAAACCTACGTCAAGAATTTCCTCGAGACGATTATATGCGGGCTCGCTCTCAATACCGATTATGACGATAGTGTCCTCGTGTCGAGCGTCTAAATACGACTTGGTTTTGTCGCTTGGGAATTCTCCGGTCGTGATTGCCCGAGTTAAGTACTCACCTTTTAGCGGGTGGTATTTAGCAGTTGCTACACATTCTCGGACTTCCTCAACTGTTTCACAGTATGGAACTAGAACGCCAGCAGCGCCCGCATCCAATGCCATAGCTACCCAGTGGGACATTGGAATCGGAATACGTACGATCGGTGCTATGTCTATATCACGCAACATACGACATAGTTCCTGAATTTCCTTTCGGTCACGCGACCCATGCTCCGAATCAATTACGACAAAGTCCATCGTCGAACCCGCGAGCGAAGAGCGGAATCTAGTAACACCCATCGCCGAAAGCATGCATCCGAATACGCGACTTCCGCTACCCAAAGTCTTTTTTATATCAATACCGTTCACCACGCACCTCCAATAATTAAGTGAAGGGTAGCGTGTCTTTTATGAAGCGTCAGCGTTGCTCGTAGACAATTTTTAATTTGACGGAGTCAGAGCAAAGTCAAAAGGCCCGTACCGACCTATAACTTGTATCAGCGGTCCAATTCCAAAAGCAAACCATAATGTCCCTAATCCAATACTCCCACCCAAAAGAAATCCGCAGACAAGAACAACTATCTCTATAGATGTTCGTGCGAGAGCGATGGGAACACCTCGTTTTGCTAGTCCAGTCATCAAACCGTCACGTGGTCCCGATCCCATATTTGCCCCGATGTAAAGGACTGTACCCAGAGCAACCAAAATTGGTCCGAACAGCATCATCATGAATCTAATGACCAGAAGATCGGGTGTAGGTAAAAGAAACACACCAAGGTCGATAGTTAATCCAATCACTAACGCATTTAAAACAGTCCCAAGCCCCGGACGTTCTTTGAGAGGCAGCCAAAGAAACATTACAAATGCACTCACGACGATGCTGACGATTCCAACACTACTCATGTCGAGCTGGAACTGAAACAGATGCAGAGTAATATCAGTGCGCAGTGATATGCCCTGATGAAATACTTCCCAGGGACCCAGTCCTAATCTGCCTTCTAGCATCAAAGCGAGACCAAACCCAAATGACACTAGGCCCAGATTCAGTCGACCAAGTCTGGGAATTAATGCAGTTCGTTGAAACATACTCGCCTAATTATTCGTTCTCGTAATTATTTTTCGACACTACTAATATATAAAAAGCTAACATCTAACCGATTAACGAAACGCATCTGACTTTTAGGAAGATATTAATGGTCGAATTCATGCAATTAGCAGATACTCAACTCGGTATGCAGCGCCACTTGAGCTTGCAAACAAAGAATAATCCCGCGCTACGTAAGCAGCGACAGCAAAAATGGATCGATAATGGATTTGTCCCTGCTGGCGAAATGCCGAATGACCTCCCTGAAAATGTTACAGATATGCTTGAAGAGACAAATAACTTCTCCAACGTCATAGATATTGCCAATAATATAAAGCCAGCCTTTGTGATGATCTGTGGAGATCTGGTTAATAACCTGGAACAACGCGATCAGAAAGATGCCTTTCTGAGTGTCACCGAAAGGTTAGACCCGGAAATACCGTTGAAAGTTGTTCCAGGGAACCATGATGTTTGTCCCGATTTCTACAATGCGTCGCCTGATGCCTTAAGTGAATATCGAACGATATTCGGACACGACTACTATTCCTTTCTCGCAGATGAGACACTTTTCATCGGATTGAATTCCGAAATATTTGACTCCAGCGATTTACTGGGCAATGAATACGCAATACAAATGGAATTTATTCGGGACACGCTGATTTCAAAAGAGGCGACTGATGCTCACACAATATGCGCATTTATGCACAAGCCTTTATTTCTTGAAGATCCGCTTGATGATAGATCACACGGTCAATTAAAGCCGACTCATCGCATTGAGCTTATGAAGCTTCTTGAAGAGTTCGGTGTCAAACTCATGCTTGCTGGACACCTGCACCACAACCGTGAAGCGACGTATAAAAACATGCAACTCGTCGCTAGTGGTGCGGTTGGCTACCCTATCTCCGGATCTTGTGGATACCGACTAGTATCAATTTCACCGGAGAACATTGCACACGAATATTACTCACTATGATTTTCGTTAATTTGATTTTTTGCTCGCCGTCCCAGGAATATAATTCCAAAGGTAACAATCAAAATCAACAGAGATAAAATAATTACAAAAATTAGTCCCGATCCAAAAAACTGATCAAGAATCGACCGAATCCAGCTCAGCAGCGTTGGATCGATCGGGCCCTCGTGATGAAGTCGATAATCAATTAGCGGCGGCACCAGTCAACTCCGTATCCGCTATTTGATATCGCCCAGAGAATCTTTTCTCTTGCACAGACCACGCAATGAACATCGCTACTACCAACCCAATTACTACGCCCAAAAACACATTGTCATAACTGCCTGTCGCATCAAAAACGGTACCTGCAATCCATACACAAGCACCACCCCCTAGCGCATGGGCACAGTTAGTTAGACCTGTTAGAGTCCCAACCTGCTTCAAGCCGTATATATCTGCAGTCAGGCTGCTTGTCAGTGGCACACTTGAAAGCCACGAACCGCCACCTACAATCGCGAAGGTCCATAAACCCCAAGCTGGAGGTAAAATAACCAAACATAAAAATCCAATTGCTCGAATTCCATATACCGTCCCGAGTAACACTCGTCTCTCAATTCGATCAGATAACCAACCAACCAGTAAAAGCACAGCGCCATTCACACCCGCCAACACTCCAAACGCTAGAGCTCCTTGAGTCGAAGAAATTCCCTCGGATATCGCCCATCTAACATAATGAACTGAAATTATTGAAGTACTCACACCGCAAACTACATACGCCATGGATAACTGCCAAAAAGGTAAACTATGTAGCGCACTGCGCCATTTCTTGACTTCTAAAGGCGGAGGCATTGCCCGACTGACAGTTTCCTCGGAATCTTTGTTTCCAATCCCATCAGGTACTAAGCCTAGAGACGCTGGTGAATTCTGTACCAAATTCCAAATTATTGGAATAGCTACTAGCCCATAGAGCAAAACAAATCCTACAACTGTGAATCTCCAGCCGACAATGTCAGTTAAATAAGATGAGAATGGAACCAGTATTAGTCCGCCTAGCGCCGCACCACTTAGTAGCACCGACATTGCTATCCCACGGAATTTATCAAACCACCGAGCAATCGTCACTGTTACGACGGTAATTGAAATACCTCCTGCAGTAAGTGAAATAATACAGCCCCATACAAACGCCAAAAAAAAGACGTTAGGAATCATTGATAACAGTAGATAACCGAAACCCGTGAGCGCCGCGCCGAACAAAAGAATAACTCGGCTACCAAATCTATCGATAAGTGCTCCGTAGAACGGAGCAGCTAATCCAGCCACAACAAGGCCTATCGAAGCTGCAATTGAAATACTGCTGACGGATGTCGAGAATTCCAGCTCCCATTCATGTACGAAAACCCCAAATGATTGGCGAGCGCCCATGTCTAGAAAGGTAACAAAGGCCAAGCCAAAAACTATATACCAGCCATAGAAAATATTAGAAGTTTTTTTAAACAATGAGCCCATCTGTTTAAGGTACCGTAATCACTGATAACAAACAGTCTCGGCGACTAGTCTTCAGATACAAGCAAAGCGATCTTCCCTCTTGCCTGTCGATCTCTCACAATCTTCAAAGCCGTCTTAGTATCCGAAAGAGGAAAAATATTGGATACAAGAGGATTAATTTGATCAGTTCTCCAAAATTCGATGATCTGATTCAGCGCTTCACGCATTAATTCCGGTGATCTGATTCTCACTTTTCCAAAACTGAAACCTATCGCTGATATATCCTTCACCAACAAGTGATTTGCCGGTATCTTGGGAACGCCGCCACTGGCGAAGCCGATTATC
The DNA here is from genome assembly GCA_029941115.1 of Dehalococcoidia bacterium. Lineage (GTDB taxonomy): Bacteria > Chloroflexota > Dehalococcoidia > UBA2979 > UBA2979 > UBA2979. Next base: position 31,205 of record JAPYRK010000009.1, read on the forward strand.
AGAATTCTTCCACCCGGCAAAATACAGTGCATTGACTCTTCGAACGCAGTACCCCCAACGGGATCAAAAACAACATCGACACCCTCAACAACTTTGAGAATCGAACTACTTATCTTTTCTTGGGCATAGTTGATTAATACGTCAGCTCCGTAAGATTTTGCAATCAGTAACTTCTCATGGCTACTTGCCGTTGCGATGACAGTTGCGCCCAACGCATGCGAAATTTCTACAGCTGTCAATCCAACTCCACCAGACGCACCGTGCACCAGCACCACCTCACCTTGCTGCAGGCGTGCCCGTTGAGTCAAAGCCAGATATGACGTTCCATACGCAATTGGAATAGTCGCTGCCGTTTCGTAGCTCATATCATCCGGAATTTCAATTACGTTACAAGTGTCGGTGACTACTTCTTCAGCAAACCCGCCGTGTGTAATGGCTGCCATCACACGTCTTCCTATTAGAGGTTTTGCCTCATCTCCCCGTCCTTCGAGTACAACGCCCGAAATCTCAAGACCTGGAGCAAAAGGATGCTTGGGTTTGTCTTGATACTTTCCTTGGATTAGGAGGAGGTCGGCAAAGTTGACTCCAGCGGCCCGCACAGCAATTCGCACCTGACCTGATTCAATTGCCGGAGGTTGAAGCTCCTCATATGAAATTGAATCTATGTCCCCTGGTGCGGCTGAAACAATCGCTCTCATCTGACAAACTCCACCTCATAAACAAATGAATCAGCCGGCTGCTGATTAAAATTAACTATGACAAATCAATGCCCATCTGAGACTGAATCTCTGAAAATTCCTCTAGCGCCATCTCACGTCCCATTGCGACCCACTCTTCATCTGAGGTTTTTTGTCTCGCCGACATCAGAGTTTCCGCATCAGTACCCACTAGGTAGCGAAGCTTCGGAGTATCAGTAGTAATTGCGTCCAGAATCACCTGTGCAACATCCTCCGGCATAGCAGGGTTCTGCAACTTGGTCGCAAAATGGTGTCCTATTCGCTCAGAAAATTCTCTGTATGGCGACTCCACAGATGATGTCACTCGCTCATCTCGCTTAGTGAATATTGGAGTCAATACCACGCCTGGTTCGATAAGAGCCACGCGAACGCCAAATCTATAAACTTCAGCCGCGAGTACTTCGGTAATGGAGTCGAGCGCGAATTTACTACCTACGTATGCACCCATGCTTGGTGATGCAACACGCCCCGCAACAGACGTGACATTGACGATCATCCCATGTTTTCGTTCCCGCATTCCAGGTAACACTAGCTGCATCATCTGGAGAGCACCAAACACATTAGTCTCGAAAAGATCACGAAAGACCTCTATCGGCGTCTCTTCTACGGCACCACCACCACCTATACCAGCATTGTTAACCAATACGTCGATTTGCCCAGCTCGGGAAATAACTTCACTCACACAGGAGTTACATGAATCAACGTCGTTGACATCCAGTCGCAACACCGTAATTTCAATACCTTCGTCAGACGCAATGGTGAGTAAATCTTTCCCAGCTTCTGGGTTTCGCATAGTTGCAAACACTTGGAATCCGTTACGTGCTAGATGCAAAGCCACAGATTGTCCGATACCAGTACTTGACCCTGTTATCAGTGCCGTCTCCATGTATAGCTCCCTCATTCGTGTATTCTGGCGATCACAAAATCTATTTCTGATGCACTGCCGGAATTACTTCATTAATTAACTTCTCTGTTTGGTTCATAATATCCGCGGAGGATGTGCCAATCGGGCGCAGCACAAATTTAGAAATACCAGCTTCCCTATAGGTAGCTAATGTTTCCAATATTTCTTCAGCGTTACCAACAGCAAGGTATGACTTAGCAGAATCCAGTTCAGGAAATCGATCTAAACGAGCAACCTGGTCTTGAACTACCGGCTCGTCCCAGCTGCCAAAACGAAATCCGATTCCCGCTCCGTAGTGATCATCATCGATAGGCCTATTGATTCTTAATCCTTCGGTCTTGATAGCAGCCACCACAGGTTTAATTTGAGCTGGACTCTGAATTCCAGCCAACCAACCATTACCAAGACCTACTGTACGTCGAATCGCGGCTTTAGAAGAACCACCAATCCAAAGTGGAAGAGGTTGTCTAACCGGTACCGGGGCTATTTGCGCATTTGAATATTGATAATAGCTACCGTCGTAGGTCACACGCTCACCCTGCCAAAGCAAGGTCATGATCTCAAGCATCTCATCAACTTGCTTACCTCGTCCTTGCGGACTGCGACCTGTCGCTGACCACTCAGGTATCGCAACAGAACCAACACCAAAAGCAGGAATAAGTCGACCATCGGATAAGAAGTCAATAGTTGCACACTGCTTCGCAAGAATAAGTGGGTCACGAAAGGGTAAAACCACCACATTCATTCCAAATTGCAATCGATCTGTCGCTCCCGCTAACACTGCCATGAGTGCCAATGGCTCAAGATTCATCGCGTCAGACACAAGTCGGTCGCTTGTCCATATTGAGTCAACATCACCCGCCTCGCATAACTCAACCCACTTAAAAAAATCTGAGCTCGTTTCAAAAGGAAAGCCAGCTATTCCAACTCCGATACTCTCACTCATAAAATTCCTTACCTGTGTTTTCCGAGGCAGTCTAACCGACAATATTCGGATGATTTTTGTTATACGAGGTCAACCCCTCAAAGGCATATGCCAACTGCAGGACTTCGAACTCACTTCTTGGCCTGCCTATAATTTGTAATCCAACTGGCAGACCTGCTCCCGTGAATCCCGCAGGTACGGATATTGCCGGCAGCCCGGTCGCAGAAATAAAGTAACAAACCTTAGCCCAAGCCATGTATGTCTCCATTTCAACACCTTCAATTTCAGATACCCACTCAGTTTCCACCGAGAATGGAGGAACTTGACTCACAGGACAAATCAGATATTCATAGTGATCAAAAAAAGCTATGACCCGAGCATAAAGTGCACTCCGTAGCTCGGACGCCTTAGATAAATCTCTCCCTGACTGAGATAGTCCTTCTTCTATATTCCATATAACTGTGTCTTTCAATTGGTCTCGCTGATCTCGCAAACGATCTTCCATGAATCCAAAGCTCCATCCACGCCATGCCATAAAAGCTTCATCTGCACCAGTAAAGTCAGGCACATCCTCCGTCACCTCACAGCCCAAATCAGCAAAAATAGAGGCTCCAGATCGAACAATTTGACGAATCTCCTGATCAATAGGAAGTCCCCCCAAATCCTCACTCCAAGCGACTCGTATCCCGGAAAAAGACTTATCAAGCGGGGCCGAAAACATGGATCCTGGAGTCTCCAGAGCTACGGGTGAATTGATATCTGGACCAGCGATGACGCTTAACATAAGGGCAATATCAGAAACTGTTCGGGCCATTGGGCCCTGAACACTCAAGTTTTGCCAAGCAGAACTTGAGCCCCGTACAGGTACTCTACCTACTGCCGGTCGTAATCCAACCACGTTGCAAAAATTAGCAGGATTTCTGAGCGAGCCGCCTAAGTCACTGCCATCAGCCAAGGCCACCATTCCAGTAGCCAAAGCGACGGCCGCGCCGCCACTACTGCCACCACATGTTTTAGTTACATCGTACGGATTAAGTGTTCTACCAAATACCTTATTGAAAGTCTGAGACCCCGCGCCGAATTCAGGCGTATTTGTTTTACCAACTGAAATTGCCCCTGCGTCTTTCAGGCGCTCAACTATCAACGCATCTTTCTCAGGAACATGGTCCGCGTATATAGGAGATCCGTATGTGGTCCGCATACCAGCAGTGTCAACCAAATCTTTATGTGCCACGGGAACGCCGTGCAGTAAGCCAAGATAATTGCCTTTAGTGATTTCCTGATCGGCTCTATCAGCGTCCGCAAGAGCCCGTTCGGCATCCATCGTGACGATCGCGTTCACCTGTGGATTCACATCATCTATTCGAGTCAGGTGAGTCTCTAATACCTCTCGGGCACTCAATTTTTTGGATCGGATAAGGCTAGCAAGTTCAGCGGCATCATAAAAACAAATATCGTTTTCCATGAGAAATTCCAAAACTAAATCATCGTTGATTTACGATGATACGGGTTCTCTTAGCTCCGTGGCTGGTTCAATCCTGAATGATCCCGTCCTTAGTAGGTGCCTGAGTGCCGGGCTGAATATACCACCAAGCACAAATATTACCAACCAAAGCACACTAGGCAATATGAATAATATTCGCTCGCCTGTGAAGTCTGCCACGAGTCCAAATCCTAAGTTCATAAAAGCCATAAAGCCAGCTGCAATCATTATATAGACCGCCATCATACGACCTCGATATTTATCGGGAACAACTTGCTGAATCAAAGTTGCTGAAACTGCCATATAGGGAGCCTCCGTTGCTCCGGACAAAAACCCACCAAATATGGCGACGAGTGGGTTGGTGGCAAATCCTATAACAAGAAGCGAAATTCCACTTCCCAAGCCAGAAACAATCAAAATGCGACCACGTGCCGATTCATCAGAAATCGTTGAAACAGCGAGAGTCGTAATCAATGCTCCAAAACCCACACCGACCGAAATCGCGGCAAATGTTGAACTGCCTGATCCAATCTCATCCGATAATCCCGGTAAAAGAGCATCGTAAGCCATAGTGAATCCACAATGCACTCCTATCAGAGAAAGCACCATTAACATTCGCTTATCGGCATAGGCATATTTAGCTGCTGCTGCCATCGGGCTAATTACGTTGAATATACTCTCAGTGGACGGAAGCAGCGTTGATGACGGTCTCCACTGAATTCTATAAAGCTGAAAAGTTGCCATAAGAAAAAAGACTGCTGTCAAGACAAACACCCAACCAGTCCCGTCATCTCGAAGTGCCATAAGGACTCCTCCAATGAAGGGTCCCAATACCTTAGAGCCATGTCTCGCAATACCCCTGAATGAAACAGCGCTCAATAGATGCTCAGGAGGCACAAGGCTCGGAATAATAGCTTCCGAAGCAGGAGTGACCGCGGCCATCGCTGTGCCTTGCAGGATTGCTAAAACTACCACATGCCACATAACTATAGAGCCGGTCAATGTCAAAAAACCTAACAAAAATGAGACAAGAGCTCCAAATAATGCAGCCACCATTGCCATCTTCCGCCTATCAAATCGGTCAGCAAAGGTACCCGCGACGGGACCTAAAAACAGCATCGGCGCCATACCACCGAACGTGACAAGACCAACAGCACTAGACGAGCCGGTTAATTCAAAAATCAACCAGCCACGCCCGAGCAATGAGGCCCAAGCTGCGGCTGACGTAAGTACATAGTTATAAAATAGCTTCCGGAAATCTGGTGACTGTAAACAGGGAAACTTAGAGAGCATCGGCATACCTTTCACACGTGCCCAGGCATGTGGGTTGAAAATCTAAAAACAGATAAGTTAGCTCGTACCTGAAGCCATACGGTCAGCTAGATCCGACATATGGGAATCATCATGAAATCGTGAATCTCGTTTCTCTTTCATTGCCAACAGCGCCTCGCGATGCTGAACCGTCTTCCTTGCTGCAGCAAACCTCTCGCTTGATCTGCGCCAGACAGAAGCAACATCTGTTGAGGCCAAATCATCCCAGATCATTCTCTTGATGCTTGCCAAAGTATCTATGGGATTTGCTGCGATTTCTTGTGCTAGCTTAATCGCCTCTGGAACAAGCTCTTCAGGCTCATAGACTTTCCGAACAAGTCCGAGTTCAAGTGCCTCTTGCGCACTGTATATTCGACCAGTCAGCATCATTTCTCGAGCTCGGTGGAGCCCTATGATATGAGGCAGCGTCCATGCGCTTCCTACCTCTGGCGTGAGCCCGATTGCCGCAAATCGCATAGAAAAACGGGCGGTAGTCGAAGCTAGAAGCGTGTCGAAGAGTAATGGGCCAGTTAAGCCAATCCCGACAGAAACGCCATTAATCGCTCCGATTATCGGCTTAGATTCCATTATAAATGTCGGATCAAACGGTGTTCTTCGCTCCTCATGATCGCCAGATGAAGATGACTTTCCTTGCTCAAATGTTGCGTTAAAGCCACCTATATCGGCGCCCGCACTGTACGCCCTGCCATTTCCTGTACTTACGATTGCGCCTATTGACGGATCGTCATTCGCGTTTTCAATAGCCTGCCTAAACTCAGAGTACATGGTTGGATTAAACGCGTTAAGTGAGTCAGGTCGATTCAATCGAACAAGTAGCACTCGTTCATGCTGTTCAACCTCTATCGTTTTCCAATCGGTCATAATATCTCCCTCAGCGATGTATTATGCTTTTATTAATAGCAATAGTGTAGCTGGGAAGCAGGCGCTAACACACCGCCGTTAGGATAATACGATGAACGACACACTTATCTTGCTTTTACCTGCCCTGCCCGCCACGATCGCGTATAACCTTGCACGGGGTCGGTCTGAGCTTGTTCGACAGATCGGTTCTGTGGTCATCTGGGGAACCGGGGTGCTTATACTTCGAGTGATATTCTCTTAGAACTTCTCAATAAAGGCCATTGACCTCTCCCACAAACGTTTGGCCATCTCCATATCGCGTCCCATATCGGAGCTCTCTTTTACATTATTGTCGGAAAAGTATTCTCCGTTGAGGTTCGAAACTCCAGGATGTACAGCAACGTAGCATTGCGTTGCGGCTCCTTGTTCAACTGACTTGAAAAAGAGGGCGCCGCCGAGGCTCGCGCCTAATCGAACCAAAGGATTGAAGTGTCTAACTAATTCAGTTTTGATTACACCAGGATGCACGGCGAAAGCGCTCTGAGATGAGTGAGGCATGCGAGTTGCTAACTCTCTGGCAAACAACAGATTTGCTAACTTTGATTGTCCGTAAGCGCGCCAACGGCTGTATTCAAGAGTGCCCTCAAGATTATCAAATTGAATGCCTTCAGCGTAGGGATTCGTGTGTGCTCTGCTGGATACCATCACAACTCGACCTGTCTCAACCAGTAAATCTAGTAGCTTTGTCACCAAATTAAAGTGTCCTAAATGATTCGTAAGAAATTGCAACTCAATCCCATGTTTCTGATAGCAAATCGGCAAGGCCATTACTCCAGCATTACAGATAATCGCATCAATGGGAGAGTTGAATTCCCGAAGTAGATCGACCGCATTATTAACCGACGACGGCTCCGAAAGATCGCACAATATCGGATGTACCGACGGCCCAAGTTCCTCTTGCACTTTCAAAGCTTTTTCGTGGGTCCGTACCGTTCCATATATTTTGGCACCGCGTAAAGCCAAGACCTTTGCAGTCTCGCGTCCTAGACCCGTGTTAACCCCAGTGATCAAAATCGTCTTACCTGTAAGATTCAATCCTTCAGTCACCTCCAGTGCAGTCGATGCAAAACCGAATCCGCTTGGTCCGACTGGCTTCTTAAAAACTGTGAGCAATGACATATTTTATCCTTGGATCTACTTCGTAAGTCTAAGCAACGATACCGTCACGGTATCATGCTTACTCGTCCATTCCTCGTCGCGGGTTTATCTATGTTTCTTGGGACACTGGCCTTGGGTATGGCAACACCTGGATTGACAACTTGGGTAGCAAAACTTGGAGGTGGACCAGCGGCCCAGGGGGCGGCGTTCTCGGCGTTCGCGATTACCGAGTTGTTTATGACACCATGGATTGGACGGGTGGCCGATAAACATGGACGAAAACCCTTTTATGCTCTTGGCTTGGCATCGTATGTGCTGGTAGCAATTGGGTGGATACTTTTTCAGAATGTGACAGCCGTTATTGCTTTTAGAGCACTCACAGGTATAGGCTCATCTCTTATTTTCACCATGTCACTCTCGTATATAGGAGCTCTAGCGCCTAAAGGGCAAGAGGGACGATACATGGGCTCATTCGCGCCATTCGTGTTTCTTGGATTCGGAATAGGTCCGCTTCTTTATGGTCTTATCCGTACTATTGGAAGCTTCGAACTACTATTCGCTCTCATGGGTCTCCTATGTCTCCTCTCCACTCTAATCGTAATTTTCTTTCTCCCAGCTAAGCCTGAGCTGGAATTAGCGCAAACCACCCAAAATGATCCAGTAAAATTCAACCAATTCGATCAATTTGTACCGGTACCTTGGATAAGAATAGTTAAAGATTCTGGGATGCAAGGCATTTTTATTGCCCGAGCGAGTTTTGCTTGGTCAATATCAGCATGCTTTGGATTTTTACCAGTATTCCTAGAGACTGAGCTGGGTTTTGCAGCCATATCAATTGGAGTCTTAATCGGAGCGCAACAATTTGTGGGCGGCGGTGCCCAGCCAATAACTGGGCGGTTATCAGATATATTTCCAAGAACCGCTTTAGCGATGATAGGAAGTATCGCTGTGGCAATAGCACTGGCAACAGTTGCGATAACAGAATCCTTCCCAATTATGCTCGTGAGTTTCTTAGTCTTCGGTGGCCTTGGAACCGCGGTAGCTCAGGGCGCGATCCAAGCCGAACAAGTGTCTGTGGGGAGGCGCCTAGGATTATCAACTGTTGCTGGCCTGATGGAACTCGCCTTTGCTGTGGGAATATTGACAGGTGGATTGGGTGGCGGGCTTCTAATCCGAACTTTTGGGATGGAAGCGATATTTGTTATTTCCGCAATTGTCACTTTATTTGGTGGCTTTGCCTACGCATGGAAGTCTCGAGAATTTACCAAATCACACGATGGCGTCACTTCTTCTTAATTGAGTTATCTGACGCCAGAGTAGAGAAGCCGTTACCTTGTTATAATACATAATATTGTTGATTAATTTAGTTATGATGGAAGGTAAAATACTATGAGTTTACGAATAAATGATGAAGCACCGGACTTCAACGCAAATACAACACAGGGTTCAATTAATTTTCATGAATGGATTGGTGACAGCTGGGTAGTACTTTTCTCACATCCAAAAGACTTTACCCCGGTTTGCACCACCGAACTCGGAACTGTCGCCAGTCTCAAGCCAGAATTCGATACCAGAAATTGCAAACTTATTGGTATCAGTGTGGATGGTGTAAGTGATCACGAGCTTTGGTCCAAAGACATAGAGTCTTTTCAAGGCACAGCCGTGAATTATCCGTTAATCGGTGATCCGACCTTGGAAATTGTAAAGCAATTTGACATGTTACCTGCTGACGCTGGGAGCTCCGCTGATGGGCGAACTCCGGCAGATAATGCGACAGCTCGATCGATTTTTGTGATCGGCCCAGACAAAAAAATAAAGGCAACTTTGACCTACCCTATGAGTACTGGAAGAAATTTCGACGAGATCTTACGGCTTATTGACTCACTTCAATTAACTGCGTCCGAACAGGTGGCTACACCTGCCAATTGGAATAAGGGGGAAGATGTCATCATATTGCCGGCAGTTTCAGACGAAGATGCGGCCAAGAAGTATACTGATGGCTGGGAGACTCCATTACCCTACATTAGGTTGGTGAAGCAGCCGTAAACCAATGATTAATTTGTAACGAGTGTTGCCTTATGGCTAAAGGCCCGAAATGGATTTCTGACAGGCTCGCCTCGGGTGGTGAAATTCTCATCGATGGTGCGACTGGTTCAGAACTTGAACGCCGCGGTGTACCTATGGATGACCGTGCATGGTGTGGTCCGTCTGTGACCACGCACAGCCACGTGTTAAAAGAGATTCATAAGGACTACATCACCGCAGGTGCCGAAGTGATTATCACGAACACATTCGCCTCGTCCCGCCAAATGCTTGAACCAGCAGGCTATGGAGATCAGGTTGCCGAAATGAACCAGAGAGCCGTCGCAATTGCAAAGCAGGCCATAGAAGAAACTGAATCAGAGCACGTGGCCATAGCCGGTTCTGTTTCTGACGCGCTTGTGCAAGTGGCAGTAGCAGGCTCGATATCTGACGCACGATCTGACGCACGTGGGCTTGATGACAAGTGGCTAAAGCCGGCTGTATTGCACGCCACCTACCGCGAACAGAGTGAGCTACTCGTTGAAGCCGGGGCTGATCTCCTTGTCCTAGAAATGATGCAAGAGCCAGAGATTGCAATTCCGGCGATCGAGGAAGCATTAAAAACTGGAGTTGAAGTCTGGGTTGGTATAAGTTGCAGGAGCGATAAAAAATCAGGCCAGCTGGCAATGTTTGATGATGCTGATCGTCTATTCAGCGAAACGCTTGATGCGGTGACGACGTTTGACGTGCAATCAATCCACATCATGCACAGTCATATCGAGGATACAACCCGAGGCGTTGAGGAACTTCAAAAAAAATGGGCTGGACCCATTGGGGCATATCCAAACTCCGGATATTTCGAGAGACCAAGTTGGCAATTCGTTGATATCGCGACACCAGAATACTTCGCAAATCATGTCGCCCAGTGGCGAAAAATGGGAGTGCAGATCGTAGGGGGATGCTGCGGCCTCGGAGTAGAGCATATTCGCGCGATCCATGCCTAATTATTTGGCCTATAATTCTGCTGAAATCGAATAGGTCTACGTTAATAAAAATTTAGAAGACTCAGTTCGCCACACAGAAATGGAGTGTCAAATGGATTTCAGGTTCACTGATGAACAAGAAACTTTTCGATCTGACGTAAAAAAATTCATCGAAACCACGCTGACCGAAGATTTCTGGAGATCTCAGGAAGCGAGTGAAGGCGAGCGCTCCTCTCCGAAATTCAGTCAGATGGCGGCGGAAGCGGGCTGGCTCGCAGTGGCTTGGCCCGAGCAATATGGTGGTGCCGGACTTAGCTACACTGAACAAATGATTTATATGGAGGAGATGGCAGAAGTAGGTGCCCCGCAAGAACACCACCGTCGTGCGGTTCAGCAAGTAGGTCCCTCAATCATCTTATTTGGCAATGAAGATCAAAAAACCGAATACCTGCCGCAAATCGCAAAAGGCGAATTATCATTTGCTATGGGCTTGTCTGAACCAGATGCAGGATCTGACCTAGCAGCAGCAAACACCAGAGCCGTGAAAGATGGAGACTTCTATACTGTGAATGGCCAGAAAAAATGGACGAGCGGCGCTCACTACTCCGATTTTCTCTGGACGGTCGTCAGAACTGATCCCAATGCTCCAAAGCATAGAGGCCTCTCGATGTTGATAATCCCACTTGATGCTGAAGGGGTAACAGTCGAGCCAATATTAGATATGCAGGGGGAACACCACTTTAACAAGGTACACTTCGAGGACGTGAAAGTACCCACAAAAAATATCGTCGGTGAGGAAAATCGTGGATGGTATGTGAATGCATCAACCATGGATTTCGAACGATCAGGAATTGCTCGCATAGCCTCGTTACGACGAGCACTTAAACAGGCCACAAGCGCGCACCAGAATCCACAAAGTGGCCAATCTTCTAATGTAAAACGTACTCAGTTGGCTGAGCTTAGCGTAGCCACGAAGGTGACAGAACTGTTGGCATATCGAGTTGTTTCCCACCAAGCCGCAGGATTAATCCCAAACTACGAGGTGTCAATCACAAAACTACTCGCTAGCGAAGTCGATCAGGCTATTCACAATTTACATGTCGGAATTGATGGGTTGTTCGGCAATCTATCTTTCAGTAAATGGGCTGAATCAGCTGGTCAAACTGCCTCAAAAGGAAGCCTTCGAACGTCTGCAAACGGATATATCTCTGCAATTCCTGGGACGATCGCTCAAGGGTCCAGTGAAATCCAACGAAACGTTATTGCCACCCGCGGACTTGGGCTACCTCGTGGTTAGTGAACATCGGGGCGCTTTCGTCGGACTTAAAGTAATCGAACTCGGACGGTTCATCGCTGTACCGTACTGCGCTCAATTGTTGGCAGATTCAGGTGCTGATGTAATCAAAGTAGAACCAGTAGACGGTGATCAAACTAGACTGAACGGCCCAATAATACCGAATGAATCAGTTCAATTCCTGAATAAAAACAGAGGAAAACGCTCAGTCGCAGTGAATTTAGGAAATTCAAAAATTAAATCAGCCGTCAAAACACTGTGCGAAAAAGCGGATGTGATCATCGCAAATTTCCGGCCAGGAATAGCGGAAACCCTTGGCCTGGATTACGAGAGTCTAAGAAAACAAAATACACGCTTGATCTATGCTGAAAATACTGGATACGGAACGGAGGGACCTCTCGCGGGGACTCCGGCGTTGGATGCGGCCATTCAGTCCTACTCAGGACTCGCACACTTGGGTCCAGAAGGCCCATCCCTGCACCCAAACCCAATCATTGATTACATGGCAGCTATGCTACTTTCCTGGGGCATAGCGTCAGCACTGTATCATCGGGAGCGGACCAATACAGGACAACGAATCGATGTAGCACTGCTTCAGGCGGCCCTCGTGCTTCAAAACAATCATGCACACCACATCGACGCTGTCGGTGACTGGAGAACACAATATGTGAACTTCCTTGAGGAAGCCTATAAGGAGTCGAACCCCTGGGAAAATATCATCGGGCGTAAGGCTGAACTTGTCCCTCATGCGGCCCCACGTGCCTACTACGGCTTTTCACAAACATCTGACGGCGTCATCGCCATCGCAGCTGGAGGAAATTCTCTGCAAAAGAAGATGGCCGAACTCCTTAATATTAATGACCCCAGAGTAACCGACCCTGATTGGGAGCCACTCGAAGATATAAAAAGGTATCACGCGACTGTACGTGATGAGGTTCAATCAGTTCTGATAACAAATACGACTGAACATTGGCTAGAGGTACTCAGTGGGGCCGGCGTGCCCTGCCAACGATACCAAACGCTAGAAGAGGTAATTGACAGTCCACAAATCAAAGAAAATAATTTCATGATTCACCTTGAACACGAGTTGCTTGGTGGATTGGATGTTGTAGCTCCCCCGGTTAAGTTTGGTGAAACACCGTTACAAGCTCAGGGGCCGAGTCCGGTACTTGGGAAACACACACGAGAGGTACTTCTGGAAGCAGGCATGACGAGCGACCTTGTTGACGAATTAGTCAATGACGGGGACGCGGTATCATCTGATTGATGAAATGAAGGAAACACAATGGGTTGGTCTATTAGTCAAAAATTCGGCTTAACATTTCATCGGCCTCAGCTTTCAAGCAAGGGGTATACTCTGGTGACTCCACTCGGCGGTGATTCAAGTTACCTCATTGATATCAACGGAAGATATGTTCACAGATGGATCTTTGATGGAGTGCGGCCTCACATCTCGCGGCTACTGGATAATGGCAATCTTTTAATGATGGGAGTGGAACGGTCTCTGTTACCTCCCCCGGCTGATGATTTCACTATCGACCCACCTCCATTCGACAGGCATCTCCGTCGACTTGGTGCCAATAGCTCAGTCCTCCAAGAAATCACTTGGGATGGTGAGGTAGTTTGGGAGTACCACAACATCGCAATGCACCACGACTTCGTCCGGCTTGATAATGGCAACACCGTCTTCCCCGTCTGGGTCGAAATACCTGACGAGTACTCTAAAAAGGTCAAGGGTGGAGTGAGGCGACCCAAGGAAAAACTTCCACCAATGTTGGGAGATGACGTCGTAGAAATAGATCCGAGAGGTGAAGAAGTTTGGCGGGCAGAAACATGGAAACTGTTTGACCCAGGCAAGGATCCGATATGCCCACTTGAAAACAGGTGGGAATGGACCCATATAAACAGCGTCGACGTCAATTCGGACGGCGATGTGCTTATTTCTTGCCGGGATAATAGCCGAGTGGCCGTAATTTCTCGTGGTGCCGGCGAGCCGGACATCAAATGGAAATACGGTTTCCCAGACACTGCCCATCAGCATCACGCAACGTGGGTAGATAATAACCAGGTACAGATTTTTGACAATGGAATGCACCGACAAGCGGGTATGTCAACCTCACGGGTGATAGTGGTCGATCCGCAAACAAATACCGTGACATGGAAATATGAGGGCAATCCGCCCCCCCAGTTCTTTAGCGGACATATATCCGGAGCCACTCGGCTTTCAAATCATAATGTTCTTGTGTGCGAGGGAACATCCGGGCGACTAATCGAAATAACACAAAATGGCGAGATCGCGTGGGAATGGTGGAATCCGGTTTATAATACGGGAGATAATGGAGTGAGCGCGGGATCGTTATTTCGAGCGTACCGCTATTGCCTTGATCAGCCGGCCCTCTCAGGTAAAGAGCTTCAGTCTGAAAACCTCTCTGCGCTCAACCGTCAGTATGGCTTGTTATAAAATGTTTTTTCAAAGGAGGTAAATCAGATGACCAATAACCCTACCGAAATGAGGCAGATACAGTCCACGGTTCGGGAAAACGAAATGTTGGAACTGCGAATTGCTACAACAGATGTTCCGACACCACGAGATTCTGATGTCCTTGTCCGGATTGAGGCTGCCCCCATCAACCCATCCGATCTTGGGGCCCTCTTCGGTCCGGCTGATATGGATAAGGCCAGTTATTCTGGCAGTGCAGCATCCCCTTCCATTCAAGCTCCTATTCCCTTACATCTAATGGCAGGAATAGAGGGTCGAATTGGCCAAAGCTTGCCCGTGGGAAATGAAGGAGGAGGAACGGTCGTCGCCGCTGGAAGCTCGGAGCTGGCTCAGTCGCTCATCGGCAAAGTCGTAGGATTCTCAGGGGGAGGCTCGTACTCAGAATACAAAGCAGTTCGAGCCGAACAGTGTGTCGTGATGCCGGATGGGATTCGTCCGGCGGCGGCTGCATCCTGTTTTGTAAACCCCATGACAGTTTTAGGGTTCGTCGGTACCATGAGACGTGAGGGACACTCAGCAATGGTTCACACTGCCGCCGCTTCAAACCTGGGGCAGATGCTTCAAAAAATAGCCCTAGAGGAAGACTTCAACCTCGTAAATATTGTTCGCACTACTGAACAGGAAAAAATCCTACGGAATATCGGAGGTAGGTTCATTTGCAACTCCAGCTTGGAGAGCTTCAAATCGGATCTCACCGATGCCTTAGTTGAAACTGGCGCCACACTTGGATTCGATGCGACCGGTGGTGGCAAACTCACCAGTGACATCTTGGCCTGCATGGAGAGAGCCGCTGTGAGTCAAGAAGCAGGGTTTAGTCGTTATGGTTCCACCGTGCACAAGCAGGTGTACATCTACGGTGGCCTTGATCGAAGTGTCACCGTTCTGAACAGAAGTTTTGGGATGGCTTGGGGTATCGGCGGTTGGTTACTCACGCCGTATCTTCAGATAGTCGGGGCAGAAGAGGCTCAGAACATGAGAGACCGAGTTGCGAGTTCAATCACGACCACGTTTGCTAGTTCATATGCAAAAGAGGTGTCGCTCACTGAGGCACTCTCGCAAGGCGCGGTAGACGAATATCGGAAACAAGCTACAGGGCAAAAGTTCTTAATTAATCCAAGTCTGCCAAGCTGAGCTTTATCGCTCAGGCAAACGTAGTGATAACTTCTTCCTCAAAACGCTTGAATTCACTCGCGTCACCGTGATTTGGAGGAAGAAAATGATCAGCCAAGTACACGCTATACCACCTGCCTGATTCGATAGTTCCGACGACTGAACGAATTTCATCCCAAGTGGCTGAATAACAGCCTACCTGAGCTCCAAATTTCATACAATGCTCCTTTGCACACCCAATTCTCTTTTGATTATCAGTTAGAGAAGCGTACCCACCTGCGGCCAACTGAGCCAGTGACGCACGGCCGATCAACCTACCCAACCGAATCGAAACAAAAGAAAAATAGCGTAGAGAAATAGAATTACACCGATTGTTCGTGTGACCATAATCTCGCGCTGTCGGAGTCTCTCAAGTAGACCGGAAGTAGACAGCACAGTGGCGACAGTTATGTACCACAATCCATCGGTACACATACCCAAAATGCCCATCCCTATGAGCGTTAAGTTGCTCATCGTCGCCTCGACAAATGGCGAATACATAGTCAGCATCCAGGCCAATATTTTCGGATTAAAGAAAGCAACCGAAAACCCTTGAATAAAGGCAACTCTTGAATTCGCATCCCGCTTGCCCTGAGGGTGCAGACTAGAATCTTCGGTCTTTGATGCTGAACGAATAAAACTCTGTGCTAAATATAGAAGAATGACGACACCTGTCACGCGTAAAAAATTATCAATTTCAGGGTAACTTTTTAGGGTCACGGCAATACCTGTTGCCGCAAGAAACGCATAAATTCCAAAACCTATACCATGGCCGATTCCCGTGGCAACACCGTATCGGCGGCCACCAAACAGGGTATTTCGAACTATCAGAGCCAGTGATGGTCCGGGCATAACTGCCCCCAGTATTAAAACGGTGGCAAGGGTAATCCAAGTTTCAAAATTAATAGGATGAGTCCAATCACCTAAAACTTTAGATGTTTCTGTTGTGGTCGGGGAGCCGGGATTTGAACCCGGGACCTCCAGTCCCCCAGACTGGCGCGCTGCCAGACTGCGCCACACCCCGTAAACAGATCTTGAATGCTATCACCTGTAATTCAACAAAACTATAAGTACAAAAATAAAAAGAAGGCGGAAATAATAAAAACAAGGAGCGGTAGAAACCATTTTATGCTTAGCTCCTGAAGTTTTTTTGCCATGAGAGCGGCGGCTACAGCACTCAGGTAACTGAAAAAAAGAAAAAGCAAAAAACCGACTTCAATCGAAGAAAGAGACAAATATCTACTAAAAATGGCGACTTCGCTTACCAGTAAACCAACCAAAAGACTCGCTATTAAGATACTTGTCCGTGCTTTGAATTGAACTTGTAACAATATACCTGTGTAAGAAAAACCCGCGAAGCCCGCGAACAGTATCTCCTGTGTGCCACTCATCTCTGAGGTTCCCAAAAGAAGAAACACAATCAGGGCACTCAGCGATACTCCCAGAAGATATAAAATTTGCGCACCGGAGCCGTCGTAGCTTGGGTTCGGAACGACACGGAAAAGTAGCCAAATGAATACAGTCAAAACCAACGCAGAAATTACAATCCATAGAACTGTGAGGTTGTCATCAAAAAAATATGTCGATGCCCAGGACAAGTTAACAAGCATCAATACCGGCAAAAAAGAGAGATAAACGGCACTGAAAAGACTTGGCAATGAATCAGGCAACAGTCGACTGAGTGTCGAAGATATAGCCACCAGATAAAACACGGCAGTGCTCCCAATTATAAGTCCAGGCGAATACGGCGTATAAACAAAGAAACACAAGGCAATCAATGAAATAAAGCCTAGAAGCAGACTTGTAAGAACCTGTTCGGTCAAAAATTTACTAGGAAAGTAGTTCTTATCAAATAAACGCATAGGTCCGTTCCCAGCCGGATACTACTCCCCAGCGAATATCGGACTTTCAAGCCCAAATATCTCGGCGGCATTACCCCATCTGATGCGACTCGATTGATCGTCATTTAGTCCAACCGCTTTGAAAATTGATTCAAGATTATCTACATGTGACTGAATTTCATCATTGCCACAATCCGAGCCCCATACTAACTTTTCAACCCCAATCTCTTGACCTACTAAGCCTCTTTCTACGGCGTGGCGTTCTATGGTGTCACCACCAGAGAGATCAAAAAAAACATTGGGACGCCATCTTGCCACGGATGCCGACTCGTCATAATTACCGGTGCCGCCCAGGTGCGCACCTATCATACGCAAATCCGGAAAAGTATTAGCAATCGTATCCATGTGAAATGGTTTCATTCTTGTTGCAGAAGCATTCCTTCCAAAGCTCAATATCTGCTCCTTCACCCGGCGCTCCTGCATATTTTTATATGTTTTAGCT
Organism: Dehalococcoidia bacterium; assembly: GCA_029941115.1. GTDB lineage: Bacteria > Chloroflexota > Dehalococcoidia > UBA2979 > UBA2979 > UBA2979. The sequence goes on from JAPYRK010000009.1 coordinate 48,875, forward strand.
GCATCCGCGTCACGCCTTGGATGAGTGACTGCGTAATCAATAGCTCCCCCTATGACACCCATATGAAGGAGAATCGGCATACCGAGGCGCTCTGCCATTTCATAGACCGAAAAGTATTTTAAATCGTCATACGCCCGTCGGACACCAATCATTTTCAAACCCACATAACCCATATCAAACAGTTGCTGAATAGAACGTCCATCTATCTCTTCTGGATCGACCACGGCAGATGGCATAAACAAATCCTCATGCCGTCGAGCAAAGGTAATCGATTCTTCGTAGCTCATCCCAAATCGACCCCCACACAAAAGGCTCGCCTTCACAACCCCGGCGCTCCGCAAGGCATCGGCTCTTTCGTCAATCGACTTCTCATTATCCTGAGAATCTGGATCTTGCCAGTTACGAGGAAAATGACAATGCACGTCGAAAATAGGCTCTGACATAGGTATCACCTTTCTACTGAAAAACTTCTATTGAAATCGTACAGCAACTTTTAGCTAAAGCCTTCTGGATGTGCCGAAAAACTCGATATTGAAACCAAGTGATTTCCAGAAAGTCAAAGCGTGTTCATTACTATATAAAACATCTGCTTCTATCACCTCGGCGCCTTTCAAGTGTAAATTTGTTATTGCAATTGATACGGCCTTTGTTCCGATGCCCCTTCGTCTGCCAAGTACAAAAATATAAAACTCTGAGATTGACCCGATCAGAATCGATTCATCTGGCCAGTCCGGAAAGCAACGAGTCATAACAAAACCCGCTCGCAAGTCCCCTTCCATTATCCAAAAAAGCTCTCTGTTTGATCCTTCGCCAAGTTCCTCTATGACCGCCTCACGATATAACACCATTTCTTTCTGATTACGCCTCGCCTTGTGTGGTTCCAATTCGTCGGAATACTTGGAATATTGAATAAAAAAATCATCGTATTCAGTCGGATGAATTGATAGCAAAGAGACTATTCCAGATTTAGTTGACATAGTCCCCACCGGCATAAATCTCCGAAAGTGTCGAGATACACAAAACGTCATTCATCATAATTCTTGAAGTGCGATCAATAAGAACAGCATCTATTCCAGCGGATTTAGCCCCTCCAATATCATCTATCATTGAGTCGCCGATCATGACCACCTGTTCCGACTCAAGACTTAAATCACGCAGCGCCATGTCGAAAATTAAGGGATGCGGTTTTCTCACGCCCGTCCGAGCGCTTGTAACTATGACCTTGAAATATTTTGCAATGCCTAAATGATTCAGTACTTCAGGCAATACCCAATCGTGATTAGATACAATAGCCAAATCGATATTCTGAGCTTCACTGGCTCTTAGAAATTCAGCCGTATCGGGATAAAGTTCATATAGAGAAAGATCTGATTCAGCTTCGGAAATTTTTTCCGCAGCCAAACGAAGGATGTCTTCCTCAAAAAAACCCAGAGATTTCAATGCCTCTTTCAATCTTGAAAATGCAATCTCACGTCTAAGCTCTCTATACGAGGCCTCACTCTTCGATTCATCAAAATGCTCTATTCCCCGTTTAGTCTGCCACGGTGACCATGTGTCAGTGAGTGGCTTAACCATCATTGCTGCGGTTAATTCAGCCGAGGAGAGATTGATTCCAGTGGAAAATGCAATTTGACTGTACATCTCTAAGTGCGGAATTCTCATGAATCCAAGGGTCTTATCAAAGTCAACTAAAAGTCCTTTAATCTTTGAACTCAACATCTATTAGACACCATTCTCACGTTTAGTTTAGATCACAAGAACACGAAGCAAGTTCTCAATATCCTTAAGATCTCCGTCATTCAAATCCTCTGCCTCAATTTCCATTTGGAGATGCCCGACTTTCGAACTTCTTGGTAAGTCTTTGGATAATTTGCGACCAGAAAAGGGGGCTCGTGGATCTGACTCAAACACTGTCTTGCCTCCACCATGGGTGATTGCAGTTAACTTCGCTGCATGTGCCATTAAACGTATCTTAATCAACAGAAAATATGTCAGTAGTCTTTCCGGTAGAACCCCATAACGATCGCGTATTTCTCGTTCAAGTTCCTCCAATGTGACCAAGGATGTAACCATTGAAATCCTCATATAAAGACTTAGTCTTTCATCAATATCAGGAATGAAAGAGTCTGGAATATCTCCACTGATGGGAAGACTGACTTTGATCGCGCGCAAAGCCTCTTGTCTCTGACGAATTTCTCGAAGTTCTAACTTACCTCCTTCAAGATCGGCCTTAAGTCGTTCGACTGCCTCAGCAAGCATATCCATATATAAGTCAAGTCCAATAGCCGAGATATGACCGCTCTGCTGACTTCCCAGTAAGTTACCCGCTCCCCTAATCTCCAAATCCCGCTGTGCAACGCGCAGGCCAGATCCAAGCTCAGATGACTCAAAAATTGCAGTTAGTCTTTGCTGCTGAATATCCGTCATAGATCCGTGATGAAAAAAATATGCATACGCTTGTTGATCTGACCGGCCAACTCGCCCACGAAGCTGGTAGAGTTGAGAAAGCCCCAAGCTTTGGGCCCGATCGATAAGGATTGTGTTGACGTTAGGAATATCTAAACCAGACTCGATAATAGTTGTACTAATCAAAACATCAGCGTTCGAATCAATGAATTCTCTCATGACCGACTCGAGATGCCATTTCGGCATTTGTCCGTGTCCCACAAGAATACGCGCCTCAGGCACAAGGTTGCGAATTTCATCGGCAAAGGCGTCGATAGTTTTAACGCGATTATGAACCAAATACACTTGCCCGCCCCGCGCAATTTCTCTCCGAATAGCTGTTTGCAAAATCTCTAGATCCCAGCCCAGCACATATGTTTGTATAGACTGCCTACCCAGTGGCGCTGATTCCACCCTAGACATATCTCTAATTCCGGCAAGCGCCATATGGAGCGTTCGTGGAATCGGGGTTGCGGACAATGTGAGGACGTCAACTTCAAAACGGATTTCCTTTAATCGGTCTTTATGTGTAACTCCAAATCGCTGTTCCTCGTCAATAATAGCCAATCCGAGATTGCCAAATTCTACTCCACGTACCCGCTTAGGCATCTCTGCACCCAACTCAGAAATATCAGACTCCAATTTATCTTCTTGTTCACTAACCTCATCAATGACAAGTGGGCTTACAACTTGGTGGCTGTGCTCCAATATTCGATGGGTGCCAATCAAAATATCAATCTCACCAGCTTTCACCCTCGAAGCAATTTGTTGAGCTTCTTTAGCAGTTCGGAATCCAGACAGCATCTCGATATGGACTGGGAATCCCGCCATCCTCTCCTTAAATGAATTGAAATGCTGCTGAGCTAGTACTGTGGTTGGGCACAAAAGAACGACCTGAAATCCATCCATTACCGCCTTGAACGATGCTCGAATTGCGATCTCCGTCTTACCAAATCCAACATCACCACAAATTAGCCGATCCATGGGTTTGGGCGTTTCCATATCACTTTTGACTGCATTTATCGCCTCAAGTTGATCAACCGTCTCAACATAAGGAAATGCGTTTTCGAGCTCATGTTGCCACTCGCCATCAGGTGAGAACGCATAACCGGGCTTTACGGATCGCGCTGCATAAAGGCTTAAATATTGGCCAGCGACAACCTCAACTGCGTTCCTTGCGCGACCCCTGGTTTTATTCCACTCACCTGTTCCCAAGTGGGTAAGTCGTGGCATTCGGGCTGTCGGACCAATATATTTTGAAATCCGCAATGGGCGGTCTGTTGGCAAGAACAACTTGCCATCATCCGCAAATCGCATTTCTAAATAATCGCGCTCCACCTGATCAACTGTTCGTTTAATTATTCCTACGAATCGAGCCACACCAAACTCAGCAATTACCACATATTCACCTGGTGAAATTCCCTCAAGAGAATAGTGCAATGTGTCCGCTTGCTTAACTGAGACAATAGCGCCATGTCTGACCCCCAGAATTTCCCTATCAGTCTGAAAAACTAATTCCCCATCAGTTAATTGTTTGGACCAACCCTCAGACGTAGATCCTTGAATAAGGCGAGCTTCAGAAATCTCAAGCTTATCCAATAAAGCAGACTCAACCCCAAGCGTAAGATTTTCTAGATCCAATTCCTCTTTCAAACGCTGGGCTTGGGTAGTGAGTGAAACAACTCTATCCCCTCGCACTAGGCGCCTGCTGATATTCTTTGCCACTGCCGGAAGTCGTCCATTGAATCGCTCCAAAGACTTAAAATCAAGGTGCAATTGATTCTTATCAGAGCCGCTCAACCAAGGGTCAAATTCGACTCTATTTGGATAATTCCAAATAGCAGCCAATAAAGATTCTCTAGCGACATGGGGTAGCGGAATTTGACTGTTGAATTCTCCAGAGGCCACCAACGTGCTCCTCCGTTGACTAGCATTATCATCCAATGAAATAAGTTGAGTCTGCAAATCATCACGAAGTTCCGCAAATATTATTGTGGATGAATCGATATGATCCAGCAGAGTTGAACTCAAAACAAGCGGTCCATATCGGCCCGGACTGGAGAGAATCCCTGATCGTAATAGAGCTTCATCTTCTTGCGTTTGCGGATCATCCGTGCCTGAAATCTTATCCGCAATCGCTAGCATCGCAGTGGGCGAGGCGAACCACTCTGAGCTCGGCGGAAGATATACTTCTAGTTTTTCCTCCGTAGATCGCTGATCAACCGACGAGAATTCCCTAATCGACTCTATCGAATCGCCAAAGAATTCTATCCGAATAGGATTGTTTGCATTCGGCGTGTAAACATCCACAATGCCTCCTCGACGCGAGAAATCTCCGGGTTTTTCGACTAGAGAGGTGAGCTGATAGCCCGAAGAAGAGAGGTCACTGAGTAAGTTCGATAAATTAACTTGGTCATTGCATCTGAGAAGTCCTGGCCCCCTGAGTAAATCCGGAGAGCTAAGGGTTCGTTCAGCTAGGGCCATAATACTGGTGACTACTATCTTCGGTCGGTCACTGTCTGCAAGAGAAATAAGAGTAGAAATTCGTTCAATTGAAGCGCGAGTGCTCGCACCTTCGCGCGAATAGGGAATCTGATTGCGCGACGGGAACCTCAACACTCTACTTGGTAAGGTCCATAAGCTCAGCTCTGCTGCAAACTCCTGCGCATCGCGCTCCGTCGGTGTAATCCATACAGCTGAAGACTGCATTATCCGACCTAAGACCGAAACGATGGCGGGCTTAGCAGACTTCAAGACATTGAGTCGCACAGTTTGACGTTCCCGAAGATATTGACCCGCTGATTGAATATCTGGTGCATCAGCTAGATGCGCGACTAGCGGATCAAGCACAGCATGCTCGACCGAATGACCTATTTGAGCTGAACGAGTAGATTTCATTTTTACCTAATACAAGAAATTGCACCGCTGAGTGCTTTTTTATTATCACATATTGCTACGTGTTTGAATTTAGAAAATTCATTGCCGATTCATTGCTCTCAGCAACAGAGATTTTTATGGCGGATACTATCTGTGAAGTTGCGTCGGAAAGCTGGCCCAAATCAGATGATTGAGGTCGTGATAACACCCAGTTAGCTATTTCGTCCGACCCATAAGCCGGCTTACCATTCTCGTCAATTGGTCGACCAATACCCACACGGATACGCGGAATGTGTTGGGTACCTAGAACATTAATGATGGACTTGAGGCCACGATTTCCACCGTTGCCCCCGGTTAATCTCATTCTAACTTCGCCAGCTGAGAGGTCGATGTCATCACAAATCACAACAATCTCTGATGGCTTAATACCTTGTTTCCTAATTTTCTTAGCGAGTCCGAGCCCGGTTTCATTGTAGAAACTAGTTGGATAAGCCAGCACTATCTTGTTACCATCGATCTCTATTTCTTTAAAAGTAGATTCAGAGGATTTCTTTGGGCCTGAGGCTAAGCTATACGCGACCAGTAGTTCATCTAGACAACTGACTCCAATGTTGTGGCGCGTCCCGACATATTTTGCTCCAGGATTTCCAAGTCCACAAATCAACCGAGGTCGTGCTTCACCCACGGCGTTTACATCATCGTGCACGTGAGACGCCTTAGGTGACATAATCTTTTTTCGAAAATTAGCAAATTGATTACGAAATGGAGTCACTGTGCCAAACCTTAATTACTCTCTTATACCTCAGCCATACAAAGATCCTGCCTCCCCAGCCCGCGTTGTGCAACCCAGTATGCGCGGTAAGATGTTGTCTATGAACTTAAACACGGCAGATTCGTGGAAAAACAAAAAGATTACTGTGCTCGCCGGTGGTGTCGGAGCTGCAAGATTCTTGTACGGCCTTCAAAATATTCATCCGCCTGATTTAATCACAACAGTGTGCAACGTCGGTGACGATCTGTTATGGAACGGTCTGCATATCTGTCCTGATATAGACACCTTAATTTATACGCTCGCTGAGGTTGAAGGCGATTTTGGATGGGGGATTCAAAACGACTCCCAACACACGCTTGACGAATTAGAAGCGCTGGGAGAGGAAAGATGGTTTCAGATCGGCAACAGAGATCTCGCGACGCATTTGATTCGTAATCGCGTATTACAGACCGGAGGGACGCTTGCTGATGCAACACAGGTGATTGCTGACGCAAGAAATATCAAGTCTCGAATCATTCCTGCAACTGACGATCCACACCCTACCTTTGTCGTTACTAATGAAGGCCGACTTTCCTTTCAACAGTACTTCGTTGAGCGTCGTGGGGAACCACAGGTTTATAAATTTGAGTTTCCCAACCTCGAGAATGTACGCCCGGCGCCCGGAGTGATAGATGCCATCAGAAACACCGATTATCTATTTATTGCGCCCAGCAATCCATTTGTCTCAATTGACCCGATTATTCAAATCCCCACAGTGCGCGACTCAATTCTTGAAAGCCGAGCATTACGAGTGGGGGTTTCTCCGATAGTCGGAGGCAAAGCGATTAAGGGGCCGGCTGGCACGATGCTTGAGTCACTAGGACATGAAGTCTCAGCTTATGGCGTCGCGCGAATTTACGAGGAACTAGTTGATCTATTTATTTACGATGAGATTGATAGTAATTTAACTACCAAAATGGAATCTCTCTCAATTAATACCCAATATTGCGACACAATGATGGTTAACCGGAAGGCCCGTACAACGGTCGCTTCAAATATAAAACAGTTAATAACTAGTCATATAAATGAGAGTGCATGAGTAATACTAAGAAGTACGACACCGCGGTCGTCGTTGCTGTTCAATCAACAGACAACGCTAAGTCTCGACTGAGCTCAGGCCTCAGTCCTTTCCACCGAAGAAACTTAGTCCTCTCAATGCTTGAGGATCTCCTAATTGCTGTTAGAGAGGTTCATAATGGGCCTTTAGTGATCGTGACGGAATCCTCTGAATATGCCGAAATTGGAGAGAGATTCGGAGCAGATATCATTTTCGACGATGGAAAAGGTTTCAAGGAAGCAGCAGAAACCGCAATCCTACATATATCAAATAATGATTTAAGTGATTCAATTATTATATTGCCCGGAGATTTACCACAGGCACAAAGTTCGGATTTGAACACTATTCTTGAGATTCTCAGTTCGCCTGAGTCAAATGTCCTAGCACTGTCAGCATCTGAAGATGGAGGTACAACTGCGCTGGGAATCAAACCATACGCAACATTTTCACCGCAGTTCGGTCCGGATTCAGCCAGCAAGCATCGGGTCGAAGCCAATCGAAACGCGATGAGAATTATTGAACTTTCACTTAACTCCTTCAAGATTGATGTGGACACAATCGATGATTTGATGCTCATAGAAAACACTGTTGGCCGACAAACAAGAAAGGCTCTATCAACACTAACTTTCGAGAATAGCATTTCAGCACGACGATCTTTTAGGGGAATTATCGGACCACCGCTTGAGAAGAGCGATATCGAGGAGCTTGTCTCGCTGGCTATGACAGCACCGGCACCACACCACACTACGCCCTGGCGATTTGTCGTGATTGATTCAAAAAATAGACTCGACCTTGCCGAAAACATGGGACTGAAGTGGAGGAAAGATCTCCAAGAAGACGGCACCACCAACGATGTAATCCAAAAAGCTCTAGAAAACTCTAAACAGCGCATCATGACTGCACCAACCCTCTTGCTTGGCTGCCTTGTAGCGGACGGATTAAATACCTACGCAGATACTGCACGAGCAGAAGCGGAGTGGGGACTCGCACAACATTCGTTCGGAGCAGCATTAGAAAACTTACTGCTTGCCGCACACACTAGAGATTATGGTGCGTATTGGATCTCTGCACCTTTGTATGCACAGGAAGCTGTCAGAGATTCTCTGGACTTAGATGATGCCTGGCAACCCCAAGCTTTCGTTGCAATCGGTCGCAAGACGCTTGATTACAAACCGTTTGAGCGACCACCACCAGATATCTCGAACAATCTTATATGGCGCTAATCAACCCATTTTTTTATTGTCGAAATCCGATGATCGTTAGCAGTTGCAGCCAGCGCTCCCCCTTGATTATTAAAACCATGTGGACCGCCTGGATAAATAGCTAGGTCAGATTCGTTACCCGCGGCTACCCATCTCGCATGCATAAACAACGAATCATCTAATAAAGGATCGAGGGTGCCTACAGTGAATAAGGCTGGGGGCATGTCACGCAAATCTGCGTAGAGTGGGGAAATATCAGGGTCACGTCTATTTTCATTATTCTGCAGAAACGAGTCATAAAACCAATTCATTGCTTTCTCGTCAATTACTAAACTGTTCTTTCCTATACTTGATTGACTCGGACTCCCTCCAGAGAGCTCATATGCGCCGTAGACCAAGTCAGCTCCTTGCCAATTAGTAAAACCATGATTATCGCGAAGACGCAAAAGTGTTACGGCTGCCAAATGACCGCCAGCAGACCCACCTCCTATGACTAAATTTGATGACCCGAACTCAGAAGATGCATGCTTAATTAACCAAAGTGCTGCGGCTTCACAATCGTCGGGACCAGAAGGATACGGATGCTCTGGAGCGAGTCTATATTCCACTGAAATTACGGCTACACCAGATCGTTGTGCGATATTCCAAAGAGTTTGATCTTGCATTTTTGAACTACCGAGTACCCAGCCACCACCATGAATCCAAAGCAGAACACCATTAATCACATCAGGCTGGAAAATACGTAAACCCACGGGATCAGAATCACCCAAACCGGGGCATGTAGTCTCAACAGCGATATCCGTTAGATATACTGGCATCCCCGCTCGACTGAGACCCGACTCTCGGCGACGGCGAGTCTCAGTCGCACCAATTTCGTATGCACGCGGTTCGCCCGCAAGTGTATTCGCAAGTTCGTCGTTCAATGCTTGCTGTGCAGGAGTGATGCTGGACTCAAAAAATATGTCTGGTTCGAACATAGTTAAAACCTCATTGCTTTAATGATATGCAGTATAGTAGAGCGCAGCAAGACTGCTACGACTCTGTTAAGCACGTAATGGCCGAATGAGCGTTAAGGCGGTAAGCTATGGTTCAGATTTACACAAACTCATGAACGAGTGAATACCGTATTTTCACTCTGAGAGGAGATATTCATGCAGGCAGTTAACTATGCCCGAGCAACTGACGTGGATGACGCAATCCGACTTCTATCAGAAGGTGGTGAAAATGCGCGCGTCTTGGCCGGTGGTACTGACTTAATTGTTCAGGCACGAGAGAGAAAACGAAAGGTCGATTTACTAGTAGACGTAAAGCATGTTGAAGAATTTATGGTACTGGAATTTGATTCAAGCACTGGGCTTAAAGTGGGCGCGGCAACCCCCCTATATCAAGTATATGGAGATAATAATGTCAAGATTAACTATCCTGCCCTCGTAGATGCCTCCACTGTTATCGGTGGAAAAGCGATCCAAGGACGAGCAAGCTTAGGGGGAAACCTCGGAAATTCTTCTCCTGCTGGAGATTCGCTTGCCGCCATGATTGTATTGGGTGGTGTAGCTACGATAGCCGGACCCAATGGAAGGCGGGAGGTGCCAGTTGGCGAATTCTGCACGGGGCCAGGCCAAAACGTCTTGGAGTCTGGGGAATTAATCGTGTACATCAGCTTCCCTCCCGTAGGTGATGGTGAAGGTGCAGCCTGGGAACGATTTATACCTAGAAACGAAATGGATATCGCAGTCGCGAGCGCTGGGGCTTGGGTAAAAATCGAGGATGGTAGTGTCACCGACGCAAGAATTGCCTTGGGAGCCGTGGCAGCTACTCCTCTAGTCGCGAGTGATGCAGCTGAAGCTCTCATTGGACGGCCTTTGACTGACGAGACTATTTCATCAGCTGGTGACGCCGCGAGTGCGATCGCCCGCCCAATCACCGACATGCGCGGGAGCATAAAACAACGAAAGCACCTCGCTAAAATACTCACGGAACGGACAATCCGTACGGCAGTGGAACGTATTAGATAGATTCACTAAAACCTTTAGACTTGGAATTTATTTACAAAGAATTCAATTAGGAGATAAACAAAATGATTCCTGAACCCAAAGTGGTAAACACAATAATAAACGGTGACTCAAAGCAGATTCTGGTCTCTGAGAGAGATTCATTGCTTGAGGCGCTTCGAGATCGCATCGGAATGACCGGCGCAAAAGAAGGATGCAATAACGGAAATTGTGGGGCCTGTGCAGTCATAATGGATGGGCGACTCGTAAACTCATGTTGTGTGATGGCAGCAGAAGTGGAAGGCTCTGAAATCATGACTGTTGAGGGACTTGCGTCAAGAGACGAACTGCATCCACTACAGACTGAATTCCTCGATAACGCTGCCCTTCAATGCGGTATCTGCACTCCTGGTTTTCTAATGTCTTCATACGCGTTATTACAGGAAAATCCAAATCCTACAGAGGAAGAAACTCGCTTCTGGCTCGCCGGAAATCTATGTAGATGCACTGGTTACGACAAAATTATCGAATCAGTACTTACGGTAGCCAAAGGCTAAACAAAAAAAGCACAGTTAATTGGAGAATTAAGCATTATGGTAGCTACAGGAAAACCTCAATACAAAATTATTGGAACCCGGCCTCGTCGACCGGATGGTGTCGATAAAGTAACTGGACGTGCACAATACGGTGCAGATATCAAACTAGAAGGACTGCTCTACGGAGCTGTTCTCCGAAGTCCACATGCACATGCTCTGATTAAAAGTATCGATACATCAAAGGCAGAAGCCCTAGACGGTGTACATGCGGTAATCACGAACGCAGATCTCGTCGGCTCTGGTCAGACCGTTCAACCTGCCACAGCGGAAGCACTCGAACCAGGTAAAGCAAGTCCAAGATGGGCGGCCGAAAGCATTCTAGCGGGACCAAAAGTACTCTACCACGGTCATGCCGTTGCGGCTGTGGCAGCCGATGACGTCCATATTGCGCAAGACGCGTTAGAACTAATTGATGTTGAATATGAAATACTCCCGCACGTAGTGGATGTTCAGGACGCGATGCTAGACGGCGCCCCCATATTGCACCCGCAATTGCGTACAGGAGTTAGAGCCGCTGGAGTCGACACCCGATCTGACATTGAAACTAATCTTGCTAGTCACATGCGTTTAGAAAGTGGCGATATCGAAAAAGGTTTTGCTGCTGCTGATTTAACGATCGAACGTGAATTCACGAGTTCACAATTCCATCAAGGATATATAGAACCTCAAAACGCCACAGCGTTTTGGAGTCACGATGGCAGAATCAATATCTGGACATCAACACAGGGATCTTTCATGGCAAGAGATGCTACTGCTGACGTGCTTGGCGTACCCGTTGCCCAAGTTAAGGTCATTCCAATGGAAATCGGTGGTGGATTCGGTGGTAAGATTCCCATCTACCTTGAGCCAATGGCCGCTGTGCTATCGAAGAAAAGCTCACGCCCAGTAAAGATGTGGATGGACCGAGAAGCTGTGTTTCAGGCAACCGGACCTACTGCCTCCTCTTACAGCAAAGTCAAAATTGGGGTAACGAATGACGGCACAATTACGGCTGCTGAATGCCTCTTTGCCATGGGTGCTGGTGGGTACCCTGGTTCCCCGGTAGGTGCCGGAGTTATGTGTGCATTAGCACCGTACAAAATCGATAATCAAGTCATCGACGGACTTGACGTAGTACTGAATACCCCAAAAACTTCTGCATACAGAGCTCCAGGTGCACCTGCTACCGAGTATGCTGTGGAATCTGTTATGGATGAAATAGCAGAGCAATTAGACATGGACCCGATTGACCTAAGACTGGTGAACGTAGCTGAAGAAGGTGTAAAAAATTCTTCGGGTACTCCTTGGCCAAAAATAGGTGCTAAGGACGTACTAGAGGCGATGAAAAGTCACCCACATTATCTCTCTGAGATTCAAGGAGAAGATGTTGGTCGAGGTATCGCAATCGGATTCTGGTTTAATGGCGGCATGGAATCATCTTCATCCGCTCGAGTGAATAAAGACGGATCAATCGCACTGATTCTTGGTTCGGTTGACATCGGAGGAAGCCGAGCTTCAATTTCGATGCAACTCGCTGAGACACTGGGTGTTACTTATGAGCAGATTGCACCTCAAGTTACCGATACTGACTCAGTGGGATATACCGCGGTTACGGGTGGTTCACGAACTACTTTCGCTGGTGGATGGGTCGTCTATGAACTCGGTCAAATGATTAAAGCCGAAATGATTAGTAGAGCGTCCAAAATCTGGGATATCAGTGGGGACGAGATAACCTACAGTGATGAGGGAACTGTTGTTGGACCGGACGATGCAGAGGGAAATAAACGGGCATTTTCGTTTAACGAACTTGCTAGCAAACTTCAGGCAACCGGCGGGCTAATAGCCGTTTCTGCGTCTTCCTCGCACACGACTCAGGGAGCGGCCTACGGCGGTCACATTGTTGACCTGAAAGTAGATCGCGACACTGGTAAAACTGAGATCCTGAGATACACGGCCATACAAGATGTGGGAACAGCAATTCATCCTGACTATGTCGAAGGTCAGATTCAAGGTGGAATTGCTCAAGGGGTTGGAATGGCACTCAATGAGGAGTATTACTACGACAGTGATGGACACCTTATGAACGGGTCATTCTTGGATTACCGGGTCCCGGTCGCCAATGACCTCCCGATGCTTGACGTCGAGATGGTTGAAGTGCCCAATCCAGGCCATCCGTTCGGTGTAAGAGGAGTAGGAGAAGTGCCCATCGTGCCACCTCAACCTACCATCAGAAATGCTATCTATGACGCCATCGGCGTGCGTTTTTATCACACACCGATGTCACCACGGCGTGTGCTAGACGAACTCCTCTAGTCCGTTGGTACTAATACCAAAATGAGTGCCGATGCTGAAAAATCAGTGACAGTATTTTTGCCTGCTCACATGCGTGAGCAGGCAAAAAATACAGCTGAAGTCGTCACAGCACCCGGCAGTCTAATAGATGTGATTATGGAAGTCGCAAATCAATTCCCTGACTTGAAAGAAGACCTCTTAAGGGGAATTCAAGAACGAGAAATTGCAATAGCAATTAACGAAATGATTACTGAGAATGATCCGACGACTAGAGTCGACGCAGGATCTGAGATTCGTCTTCTGCCTGCAATTGCCGGAGGCAATAAGTAGGACCTAATCTTTTTTGATCTCGGGTATCACTTCTTTTGCAAAAGCATGCAATGCATCCCAGTCAACCGGCGGTCGAATAGCGATAGAGACACGCTGGGCGCCAGCCTCTTGAAAATACTTTATCCGTTCAATCGCCTGCTGAGGCCCACCTGAAATAGTTCCACCTCGCTGTTCAGGCCTTGAGCCAAACAATGCGGTCCGTTCCTTCTCAATCCGAGTTCCGTCCGCTTCTGTAACACCCATATGCATGTGTAGATTGATAGATCGCTCAATTTCGTCAGGATCTCGCTGCTCACGTTCGCACCACATATCAAGCACACCCGAAAGGCGCTCGAATTCTTCCAAATGAATATAGGGCACGTTCCAGCCTTGGGCATACTTCGCAGCTATACGCAAAGTACGTTTCTCTCCTCGACCACCAACAACGAGAGGAATCGGGTTTTGGTAAGGTGGCGGACGCAACGTCACGTTGTCAACCTTGTAGTATTCTCCCGAAAAAGTAGTTCGCTCTTGAGTAAACATCCCTTGTATAATCTTAATTCCTTCTTCAAGTCGATCTAATCGTTCCTTCACAGGCGGGAATTTATAGCCAAACGCCTCATGTTCCTGTGCATGCCAGCCTGCGCCTAGACCTAATTCGATACGGCCATGGCTGAGGTGATCAATCGTAGCAATTGATTTTGCAAGAAGAGCTGGATTCCTATAATTCATGCAGAATACATGCGTACCCAAACGCACATTCTTAGTCTCCACTGCCATAGCCCCAAGCAGGGCGACAGCTTCGTAGGTATCACTCATCCCATCTATTGGAGGAGCTTCATATAAGTGATCCCAACAAGAAAGAAAATCAAATCCGTTGTCATCAGCAAATTTCCATAATTTTCTCAAATCATCTGCCGAAATATCTTGTTGCCCAGCGTGCAGGCCAATTTTTAGCATGTAAACCTCTTTTTTTAAGCCGATGTGCTTCTCAGGAGACGGCCAATTCAGACATCATTTGTGCAACTTCCTCGTGGGTGTACCCAAGTAGTTCAGTCAATACGGTCATTGTATCTTCCCCTAATAGTGGTGCACCACGATCCATCCTCCAACGAGCCGCAGAAAATGACACGGGATATCCTTCATATTTATGTACACCGATTTCCGAGTGCGGCGCCTCGCGATAAAATTCTCTCTCAGCTAACTGTTCGTCTCGCACCATCTTATCGTCAGTTCGCTGGCACACTCCAGCTGGAACACCCTGCTCTTGCAACGAATACATCAGCTCGAAACAGTCTCGGCTCCGCGTATATCCGCCAATAAGTGACTCGAGCTCGTCTTCATACTTCACTCGTAGATCATTATCAGAAAAGCGTCGATCATTCAACAATTTGGGGGCCTCAAGAACACTGCAAAGTGCTTCCCACTGGTCCTGGCCATCTACAGTGATTGCGATCCAACGATCGTCGTTATGTTCCGGCTGGGAAGCCGGTGCGCGCTTATCAGCCGCACATCTAAAAACTCCATGAGGAGCGATGGCTGGCCACCTCGAGCGATTCCCTACCCTCACGTACTCGCGCTGATTCACCTGATAATCAAGAACTGGAACCCCCGTGAGCACCATACCCGTCTCAATTTGGGACATATCAACAAATTGCGCTTCGCCAGTCTGTTTCCTATGCCAGAGCGCCATGAGCATCGCGATCGCACCATAGAAGCCGGCTGTGTGATCCAAGTATGAATACCCCCAGCCAGCGGGAGGCATATCCGGCAGGCCGGACATATATGTGTTCCCCGATACAGCTTGAGCCGTAGGTCCCCAGGTCACGTAGGAAGCATCTCTGCCTACGTGGCCAAATCCGGAACATGAAACATAAATAATATCGGGATTGAGTTCTTGGAGTCGCTCCCATGAAAATCCCATCCGGGCAAAAGCGCCAGCGCTAAAATTCTCAATCACAATATCTGAATTCTGAATTAATTTCTCGACAGCCTTACGTCCATCCGGATGATTCAAATTTGCCTGAATCCCTCTTTTATTCCTATTGAAATTGCTATGAAATCCACTCCCGTTATAAGTAGGTTTTTCAGGATTAACCTGAAGTCCAAGTCGGATAGAATCCAAATGCGACTCGTTCTCAACCTTGACGACGTCGGCACCCAAATCTGCCATGATACGAGTTGCCTGCGGTCCAGCAATAATCCAACTAAAGTCGCACACCCTCACGCCATCGAGGGGTAGTGGCAAAGAATCAGTGTTCATAAGGTTCTCCTCCCCGAAGGGTATCATTTTGATTTACGTAAAGGTATTCGTCTCAACGTCTTCGAATTACTCCTTCACCAAAGTCATGAATTAGATCTTTTGCAGACTCTCTATCCACCGTGGAAAGAGCAACATTGTTCACTCCAATTGACTCCAACTGATCAAGTCGTTCGTTGATTTCCGCGGGAGTTCCGGTAAGAGTTCGTGCAACCATTTCTAATGACACAAAGCGCTCCTCTCCCGGCTTCAAGTAGACAAAATGACCTTCGTGTACGTCTAAATAGCGTCTGCCATCTGGTGTCGGACTGCTCCGTTTAGCGCCGTACTCCTTTATATACTGATTATATTCACCCGCCAAATCAGGATTGTCCATTCCAAGATTAGATCCAGGTCCGAAAGATTTCTCCCACATCGCGTGCACCCCAGGAATCAAGGTTGGGCCGATATTCCTAATTACTCGTTCACTTGATAAAGATTCTCCTTCACGCAATACACAGGCCGAAGTCAAAGCAACTACATAAGGCTTAAAATCTTGTCCACCTGCATGATCGAACGTGTTCCCAACGGCCTCAGCGGCTTCCATAACTCTTGGCAGTCCTCGCGGGACTCCCGCACCTCCACCAGTAGTAATCCAACCATCAGAAATTTCCCCGACAATTCGCTGCCCGCGTGGTCCGTTAGCAGCCAGCATAATATCTATCGGATCTTCTATATTAAAAAAGTCGCTCCGGCCGGAATTTGACTTCGAGTGAATTAGTCGAATCCATCTTTCGCGCTCGCCTTCACGAAATAAAACATCCTCACCTGCTAAAAGTCCTTTCACCTGCGAACAGTATTCTGCAAATTCATTCATCTTCAAAGCGGGAAGACCCATCGTGTTCCGCCCCGTATAGCCAGTGCCAAGGCCGATAATTACTCTGCCCGGTGCAAGTTTATTGATCGAGGCCGCGGCCGCTGCTGTCACTGGAGATAGCCTATTACTAGGTATCGCGACGAGCGTCCCCAGCTTTATTCGGGAAGTATTATGAGCAGCCAAAGCCATCGTGGCCCAAACGTCTGAGTAAATGAGTTGAGAATCATAAAACCAAGCGTGAGTGAACCCAGCCTCCTCAGCAGCTACAACCTCCTTCCAGCTTTCAATATATGAAGGAATCCCGATTCCGTAGTCCATTATCAATCTCCTCAAAAAAAGCGATGCCGAATTAAGTGAACAAATTCAAGCAGCATACGATTTTTCATGCTATTAATCGAATCATAACGCAGTAAGCAATTTCATCAAGCTGTGAATTTTCTAAGAAATCGATACATATCTGAAATGGAGACTGATTGTGCTAACAGGGTTTGAAAATCTAGATAGATTTCTATCGGTACCTCACGAAAAAACAGTTCTCACAGGAAAATTGTTGCTTGCGAGTCCATTTATGAATGATTCCATGTTTGCCGGAAGTATCGTACTCATCTCTGCTCACTCTAGAAACGCGGGAGCAATCGGCTTCATTATCAATCAAACGGTAAGTGAGGTTTTTTCTGATACCTATACGAAGTGGCTTTCGAATGCTTCAAGCCCGTCTGAAATTTTCAGGGGTGGTCCGGTCGAACACGACGTAATCATCGGACTAGGTCATACCACTAATCAATTATCCGACAGTCCAGGTTTATACCAATTGAAAAATAATTTGGTCGTCTTAGATTTGGAGGAATCTTTCGTAGATGATACAAAAGCACTGCAGCATTTTAGATTATTTAAAGGTTATTCAGGCTGGACGCCAGGGCAATTAGAGGCCGAAATTCACGCTGAGGGATGGTTAATAGCTGAAGCAAATACAACGGATCCCTTTACTCCCAGGCCAAAAAAACTCTATGGAAAAGTGATTCGGAGGCAACCGGGCGGCCTCACCGAATACTATCCAACCGAGACCTTATCTCTAAACTAAAGACTACTCACCGCCTACATTTACAAAAAAACAGCTATGATTCTTAAAAATTAGGGAGTTCAAAATGGGTGAAATGATTACATACCCTGCAAATGGGAATAATGGAACTGGATACCTCGCTCGTCCTTCAGGTCAAGGTAATGGGAAAGCTGTGATAGTCATCCAGGAGTGGAATGGCCTAAACGATCATATCAAAGGCATCGCAGATCGATTTGCGAATGAAGGCTATATCGCGTTAGCACCAGATCATTATCACGGAATAATTGCTGATGAGCCTGACGAAGCCGGGAAACTTTTCATGGCGTTGAACATCGCCGAAACCGAAAAGGAACTTCGGGGGGGCATCGATATGCTCTTTAGCGAAACTAATTCGCCAGTCGGTGTGACCGGGTTCTGCATGGGCGGAGCACTAGCTCTGTTTGCGGCTTGCCAAAATTCAGACAAAGTAGGAGCTTGTGTTGACTTCTATGGAATACATCCCAACGTTGAATACAACTGGGACAACCTCGTTGCCCCCGTGTTGGGTATTTGGGCGGAACATGACGATATGGTAAACCCCCAACTAAATGAATTTGCTCGGTCACTATCGGACCGACAGCATAATTTCCACTTCATCACTTATCCGGATACGTCTCATGGTTTTTTTAATGACACGAATACATCCGGACACGACCAGAATGCTGCTACTGACGCCTGGCGACTCACACTCAATTGGTTCGGTGATCATCTTTAGGCACCCAGTTGCTTTCCCTGTAATCATTTGTCCGAGTTCAGAACTCCTGCAATACTGAGTGATGCAGAGTCAGTAACAAGATGGAGCAAAATGAATTCGGATTCCAGACGAGCATTCTCTTTCTTGATAATCGCTGCTTTAGTAGCGGCTCTAGGTCCGTTCACAAGATTCATAGCTCCAGAAGTCGGAATCCATCTCGGAACGATCACTGAATCGGTACTGTATGGTCTGGCAATATTAGGAGCGGCCTTCCTTTTGTCATGGACAACTGAGGCAGCAGAAGTTGATATCTCCAAGGGACTTGCTGTAGCCGTTCTTGCATTCATAGCAGTACTGCCAGAGTATGCTGTAGACGCCTCAATTACTTGGCGAGCAGCAAAAGATCCTGAAATAATATCTCTAGCAGTGGCAAATATGACCGGCGCAAATAGAATATTAATTGGTCTCGCTTGGCCAATGATCTTCTTCATCTTTTGGCGGTCATTCAGGAATAAGAAAAATTCCACTGACATAACAGCAACCAGTGTGTCCCACCAGGCAAGGGTTTTAAAGATGCCCCGGTCCACTTCAGTCGAACTTATTTTGCTCCTGTCAGCGGTTCTTTACTCTTTTATTCTACCTCTAAAGGGAGGTATTAATATTATAGATACAGCCATTTTGTTCAGCATTTTCGGAATATATCTGTATCTCATCGGACGTCAAGCATCTGAATCACCTGATCTCACGGGACCAGCTCTCCTGATCGGAACATTATCAACTAACAAACGCCGACTATCTCTCGGACTTCTGTTTCTATTCTCTGCCGGAATAGTATTCACAGCCGCTGACCCCTTCGCTCAAGGCTTGGAACATACGGGCGAGGAATTAGGAATTGATAAATTCCTACTTCTACAATTTGTGGCACCACTAGCCTCAGAATCACCAGAGTTTTTAGTCGCCGGCATACTAGCCTTCCGCGGTCGCGCATCGCTAGCCATGGCCGCTCTAATCTCGTCAAAACTGAATCAATGGACGCTGTTACTTGGAAGTCTGCCACTTGTTTTCAGCGCATCAAGTGGGGAAGTTGCGACGTTACCACTTCAGGATCGACAGCAACTAGAAGTTTTCTTGACTGCTGCTCAGGGCTTATTCGCGGTAGTACTCTTGATGAACCTCAAGCTGGATTTAAAGGCGTCTTTGTCTCTAATTTTCCTATTCCTGATTCAAGCAGTTCTTCCCTCCAATGAAATTAGGCTCGCCATCGGTATAATTTATCTCTTGTTGACTTTCGGATTAGTCTATAGTCGAAGAAATGCCATCAAATTACGGTTGAAAGATTTTTGGCAAGAGTTCAGAACTCCAAATTCAACATCTAAGGCTGATGAATTATCCTAGCTAACATTCTTAATTCTGGAAGATATTAGAGAAAAACAGAGGTATTTAAGTGACAAATCAAAGTCAACTCGAAGATCTTGATTTCCTGCGCGGTTACTGGGAAACAACATTGTGGAAGCCTCAAATTGTCGCCGATAATGTGCTGACAGGTATCTATCTCGCAGATGCCTCATATAGGGCTGCTCTTGCCACACTGATACTTCAAGAATGTGCTGAAGCCGCAAGGCGGTTATGCGCCGTATTCCTGTCGCTACAAAACTCTCGAAATAACTTGTCAACTTGTCTCAAGCAAACCTTGCCAACTGCAAAAGACTGGGAAGACATGATAAATACTGTCGAAGCACAGGCGTCACCTGAAAAATTACTCGAATTGCTTGGGCTAGAGGATGGACCACTAAAAACTGCTGAAGAATTCTTAAATACGCGTGCGCTACTGAGATACGCGGTTCCCGTTTCGCTATATGAGCGAGGCCCTCCGACGGTGATAAACAATAAAACTGGGGTCAACGAATCAGTGCTCGAGCTTTACAATTCTGATTCATCTGACAATCCTGTGACTGCAACAATACCCTTGGAAGAAGAACAAGTCGTTGCACTCGGAGATGCAACTGGCGATTTCGTCACATGGGCTCGAGATTTTTTAGGTACGTATATAGACGGGAAAGAATCGCAAATAACTAATCAATCAGAGCTTCAGGGTTGAAATTGTGATCCCAGCAGCCACCGAAACATTAAGGGAAGAAACAAATTGGTTACCACTTGGTATGTTGACTATCAAATCACATGCATCCCGAGTAAGACGGCGAAGCCCCTTCTCCTCATTACCCACCAGAATCATCCACGGTCGATCGGGTTTTAGAGATTCAAGGCTCTCCTCGGCATCTTCAGCGGTTCCGACTATCCATACTCCCAACGATTGAATCTCAGATAATGCCTTCGAAAGATTTGGCGGTTGGCTGATTTGTATGACTTCTAACCCTCCGGCTGCAACATCATGAGATACAGAAGTTATCGGAGCCGTTCGATCACGAGTTAAAACAATTCCGCGAATACCAAAAAATTGAGCAGTCCTAGCGATGGCACCGATATTTCTAGAGTCTTGCACACCGTCGAGACCAAGCCAAACATCGCCGACTTGAGGGTCAGAGAACATTTCACTGATTGATACTGTCTCTCTAACCTTCACATCTGCCTCTCCAACGTAGGACCGGCCCTGAGAACTCTGTGAATCTGCGGCCCCAACCTCGATTGATATCCCCACTTCTTCAGCCGTCTGTATAACCTCAAGCCACGAGCCGGAATGATCACCCTGACGGGCAACTCGAATTTCTGTAAAGTCCTCGGGACGCACCGCTAGAGCTGCCAGAATCGTATGTGGGTTTCGCAATTTTAGAGTCGTTGGTCGATCTTCACCTGATCTCTCATTATGACGAGAACGACCTCTTCGATCGCTTGATCTGTTACTGCTGGCGGCTCTCAAGATTCCAACACCTAGTCCTGAGCAATTGGCGGTAATTGAAAGATTGCGTGCGCAGAAATCAGGTGCTCAATTTGCTCGTCAGGCAGCCCGATTTGACGCAGAATAATCTCTGTATGCTGACCTATCAGTGGGGCAGCCTTGGTTGCCTCGCTCTGAATCTCAGAAAAAAATAAAGGTGAATTCACTGCTCGAATAGATCCCTGAATAGGATCAGGGACATCAGCTATCATTCGTCGATCTTGAAAGTGAGGGTGTGAAGCCGCTTCATGGGCCGTCAGAGTTATACCATACGGAGCACCGCAGGCCTCCATTCGCCTCGCCAAATCCTGACTCGATAAATTAGCCACCCAAGTCCTTACCAAAGCATCAGTTGACTTTGATGAGTCCGGCATTTGTGTATTTGGTTCGCCTATCGCTTGGGCGATCCTGTTCCAGTTCCTAGGATTACCTATGTTAATGGAAATCATCTTGCCGTCTCGTGATTTATAAAGTGGGTGCCTAAACGGCTTGAATTCGTCCTCTGTCGCACCATTCAAAATAGGCTCCATCACTGAATTCAGCATCTGAAACTGAGAATCCATGAGGCTTACATCAACAATCTGACCACAGCCAGTTTTCTCTCGTGCATACAGCGCCGCTAGTATTCCCGAAAATGCATTCGACCCTGTTGCTAAGTCTGCTACCGTGACTCCTGGGGCAAATATCTCGTCCACAGAAGCTGATTCCTTCTGCACCCAGAGCCATCCTGACTCGGCATGGGCTGTTGCACCAAATGCCCGTCGGGAAGAATTTTGTCCAAATCCAGAAAGTCCCGCATATATTAATCGGGGATTTATCTCGAGACATGCGCCTGGCCCATATCCTAAGCTCTCCATAACACCGGGTTTGAAGTTCTCCACGACAACATCAGCACGTAACAACAGGGAATTAATAACGTCCTTCGAACCCGCACTCTTAAGATCTATTGAGAGAGACAGCTTGCCAAGGTTATTAGAAATACCGCCTGCTGAACGAAAATTAGCAGCATCTTTAACACTAATAGTCGATTCAAGCTCGTCAAATTCCTGAGGGAGCGCATCAATTTTGATTACTTGCGCACCTAGATCAGCCAGCATTCTCGTGCAGTAGGGGCCAGCAACCACTCGTGTGAAATCAACAACAATTAGATCATCAAACATAGATGCCTCAACGAATTCAAAATAGTTGCCTAAAGATATCCCATTTTTTTGGCTTCACCTGTTAAGTCATCGCGGAACTGTGGATGGGCTAATCCTATAATCGCCCTAGTTCTCTCTGGAATACTTTTCCCTTTAAGTTGAGCTACTCCGAATTCAGAAACAAGGTAATTTACTTCCATCCGTGGCGTTGTCACAACTGCACCTGGTTTTAGAACAGGCACCACCCGAGATAATGTGCCACTTTTCGCTGTCGAATAAAAAGCCACAATCGATTTTCCACCTGGAGAATCAAATGCGCCTCTCGCAAAGTCATGCTGCCCTCCGGTACCGCTGTATTGCAAAGTTCCAATCGACTCCGAACAACATTGACCTGAAAAATCAACCTCAATAGTAGAGTTTACGGAAATCAGAGAATTATTCTTTGCTATATTTGACGGCAAATTTGTGTACGAAACGGGACGAGCTTCAACTACTGGATTGTCATCCAGAAAGTCATACATCCGTCTGCTGCCGGCTGCAAAGGCCCACAGAGCCTTTCCAGGGTGAAATGATTTATTTGATCCAGTGGCAACGCCATCCTGAATCAAATCCACCATACTATCCGTAAACATTTCGGTATGTATACCTAAATTTTTGTGTCCATTTAGAGATTGAGCTACAGCATTGGGAACTCCACCGATGCCTAATTGAATGGTTGCCCCGTCAGGCACCATTTCCGCAATAATTGAGCCCATAGCATCATCTTCGTCTCTTCGTGCTGGTGTGGGCAGCTCAGGAATGGATGCCAATTCCTCGACAATTGAATCGACTTCTGACACATGAATAAATGAATCGCCGTGAACTCGAGGCATGTTTTCATTCACCTGCACAATAGTCTTACCTGCCACGCGCGCTGCCGTGCTCGTGTAATCAACTGAGATTCCGAACGACATGTATCCATTTTCATCCATTGGCGACACGCTAGTAATACACACGTCATTTTGAATGAATTCAGAGACTAGTCTTGGGACCTGGTGAAAATAATTAGGAATGAAGTCAGCAACACCTGATGCAATCATGTCTCTGTCACCAGCGGATGCATAAAGTGAATGCCAGTGAATAACGTCACGCACTTCTTCCGCCAGCAAATATTCGCGAGTGGCAGCTAACGGAAGCAGAGAGTACATATGAAGCTCAGTCCAACGTCCGTCTTTAGCTCCTTGATTGATTGCACGTAATATTGCTGGAGGCTCAGCAAACCCAATAGTTTGAATGATATGAGCTCCATCGGGAATCATATCCACAGCTTCCTCAGCTGTTTGTAGTTTCTCTTTGTATAACTGTTCCCACTTGGTCATCAATCACTCCCTTTATACGAAGAATATTTGTCAATTACTTGCTGGCCAAATTGTAACTGAATCAACTAATTTAGGTGTAAGAGTTTAGTTTCCAAAACAGCCTAAATGATTACAGATTGGTTGCATAGACATCACCAGAAGTCTTTGAAATTAGCCTTGACCCTGTCGCGTAAGGTTGAATTTCAACTTCAACGCTATGAATGTTACCTGTGAATGAGAATGGTGCCTCATAACTGTCTGTGACGGGAGACAAGGCATCAGTGCCGATCGAGGTGGCATTCCCCCCCGCACCTCCCGGATTTCTGACAAGGAGTGGTATTGCCCCTCCGCCAAACGGTTGGCCATTAACTAAAAATGAGACTTCGCCTTTACCCCCGACACCCTCTCCCGTCATTTGGAGCACAATTTCGAATCTGCCAGGCGGACACTGAAAATCGCTGCGGACTTTTGTGACCTGACGAAATGCGTTGTAATCGAAGCACAAGATATTATCTTGAATGAAAAGTGATAGTCCTGAAGTCCTCTTCCCACGAGCGAAAATAACGCCACCTTGATCCTCTTCATCGCGCTCAATATCGGCAAGTAGAGTCCACTCACCCATGCCCATTGGTGGAGAAGTATCTTGAGTCAAACGTGAAAGCGGTGGAACATATCTATACCTCAGATTCTCATGTATCCCACCTGGTCGTTGACTCGGTGCTAGTAATTGAAAACTCCTGTCATCTAGGGGCAAAACATTATTTTTTCCTGCCTCAATCCACCATGTGTCTATTAGTTCTCTTAATTTTTCAGGTCGTTCGGTGGATAAATCATTACATTCAGAAAAATCCTCGCTCAGGTTATAAAGTTCCCAATCATCATCTGTATATGGCGCATTTTTGCGGTGTCGTGAGACAGCTTTCCAGTTGTCAGCCCAAATGGCCCGATGGCCAAACA
>JAPYRK010000010.1 GCA_029941115.1 Dehalococcoidia bacterium
CCTCTTCAGCATTCCCGCATATCCTGCAATTTCAGTGTTTGCCACTTTATGTTCAACTATATGAACGCAAAGAAAAGCGCCCAGATTAGTAAAGAGATAGGCTCCGACAAAGAACGCCACCGCGCCAGCACCCAACGTAGAGCCAACTGCAAGAGCCGCCAATCCAACTGCAATATTGCCTGCCTGTGCGATCGAAGAGTAGCCTAGCAAACGTTTTGCATCTGTTTGTCGAAGCGCACCTGTATTTCCTATAATCATCGACGCGATCGCCAATATTGAAAAAATCTGACTCATATCATCTGATAAAAAAGAGTCTCCGCCGGCTAGTCCACCGTATAGAATTCTCAATGCGATAGCGAACCCCGCTGCTTTAGAGGCAACCGAAAGAAATGCCCCCACGGGGCTGGGCGCGCCCTGGTAAATATCTGGGGCCCAGCCGTGAAACGGAGCGAGTGCCATCTTGTATCCAACGCCTGCTGTGATAAATATGAATGTAAGAAGGAGTACTAGTTTAAACTCCTCTGGTGAAGAAAGAATAAACTGAGAAATCATATCCAGAGAAGTTGAACCTGATATTCCAAAAAGGAACACGAGACCGTACAGCAATACCGCCGCCGCTACTGCACCAGTCAAAAGATATTTCAGTCCGGCTTCAGCTCCGCGATCATCCCGTACAACTGCCGTGAGAATATATTGAGACAGTGAAATAGTCTCGATCGCTATAAAAATGGTGATCAAATCGTTTGCCTGCGTAAGTATTAACATTCCTCCCACTGCAGTCAAGAGCAAGGCATAAAACTCCATCTCATTTTCAAGCTTGGCCGCCCAATCTTGGGTTGCTAATACTACGGCGATTGTGGCTCCAACGATGATCATAGAGAAAAAAATTGAAAATGCGTCGAGTCTAATCGCGCCTGAAAGTCCAACCGAATCGGTTTGATTTAGGTGATGGGCTACAAGCCAGACAAAAGCTAAAACGAGAGAAATACTCGCCCAAAACCCAAGGTATCTCTTCTTGATCGGTAAAAGTCCGAGCGTAAGAATAATTCCGGAACCGCAAAACGCCAGAAGAGCTGGGGCTACAAGGTTCAGGTTGTCAATGAGCGTCATACTAGTTCCTCCAGAGCTTCCATCACTTGAGCAATCGGAAGTATTCCGCTCTCAATAGACTCAGCTAGTAGAGCTGGATAAATACCAAATAAAACAATCGGTATCAGTAATGCTGCAACGGCTAGCCACTCGTACCATGACGTACTATCACGAAGATGCTCCCACTCTCTTCTAGGCGGCCCTTGAAACACTCGTTGTACAGTCCACAAGATATAGCCCGATGAAAGAACCACTCCAAGAACACCCAAGATAGTTGCCACCGGATGGGGCTCAAGAGCCCCCAAAAACACAGTGATCTCTGCGACGAATCCAGACAGCCCCGGTAATCCTAATGAGGCAAGACCAGCAATGACCATAATGACCCCGCCCTTAGGCAGATGATGCATTAGACCAGACATCTCAGAGATTTGTCGCGTATGGGTCCGTTCATATACATATCCAACCATCACAAACAAAAGACCTGTGATAGTTCCGTGCGTAAACATCTGGAACGCAGCACCACTAAACCCAACTGAATTCATGGCGCTAACACCGAGGAGAACATAACCCATGTGCGACACCGACGAGTACGCAATAAGTCTCTTGAGATCAGTCTGACGGAGTGTTATCACTCCACCCCAAATAATCGTTATTCCGGCTAAGGTGGCAAGAATTGTCTGTGAATCGTATGCGACCTCCGGTAGAAGCGGGACTGCGATGCGTAAAATTCCATAACCACCCATCTTCAAAAGTACTCCAGCCAGCATGACCGAAACCGCTGTCGGTGCATCAGTATGTGCATCGGGTAACCATGTGTGAACTGGGAATATCGGTAGTTTGACCAGGAATGCAAGCATAATTGACCAAAAGATGAAGCCTAGAGGAATAGCTGCATCAGTGACGGGGGAATCCGTCAATGTCTGAATATCGAACGAGCCGCCAGCAGCTCCTAGAAGCAGAAAGCCAGCCAACATTAACGCCGAACCGGCCAAGGTATACAGTAAGAATTTCGTCGCCGAATAAAGTTTACGCCCTGTTCCCCATCGGGATATCAACATAAACATCGGAAGCAGTTCCAGCTCCCAGAAAAGGAAAAATTGTATCAAATCTAGTGATAGAAACACGCCTGCAACGGCGCTTTCAAGCAGCAACAACCAGCTAAAATACTGGCCAGTTTTCTCGGAAATATTCCAAGAAATCAACACAGCGACAACCGAAAGTAATCCCAACAATAAAATCATTGGGGCCGACAAGCCGTCAATTCCAAGTCCAAAACTTAGAGTAAATAAATCAGTTGAAATCCACTCAGTTGTCTCTACATACTGCAACCCCCCTGCAGTATTGTCATACATCACATACATGATTATCGAGATTAAAAACGCGAGGCTAGTGAAAAATAAAGCGATCCATCGGGCTTCGCCTTTCCGTGAGTCAGGCAGAAACGCAGTAAGTAATCCTCCTGCGAGAGGTAATAATAGGAACGCAGCTAACACTAAACTTCTCCTCGTCCTACTTCGGTGGAATCAAATTTTTTGGATTAAGTAATTTAAATGAGTAGTCAATAATTGCATGTACATCGATTCCGATGGAGCTCAACATATCGCCAGACAGGACTAAAAAGCCTCCGGCAACGGCCACAACGCCCACCATATAAAGAGACGTGTAACTTTGCAATTGTCCTGTTTCAGTCCTCCTCAGAGCTTCGCCTAAGAGTTTTGTTCCCGAGCCGACTCCGTTGACTACAGGCTCAATTACGCGCTGATCGACGGCCTCTGCCCCTCGCGCAACACCATTAAGCAGTGCCATGCGTACCACACCAGTCTCAGCAAATTCATTGACGTAATAAAGTCTTCTTAGAATATTATGTGCTCGGGGAAATCGATCCTGAATAACCGCTGATGAAGGCTGATTCGCTAAATAAATCGCAGCGGCAGTACCGATTCCGCCTAGCGCCACGATAGTAGAAATAGTCAAGACAAAGCTGTCCATGTGGAAATGAAAATGCTGCATCTCCTTCGGGAGTGCTCCCTCAACAAATTCGCCAAAGTGAAGCAGCGCAGCAAAACCCAAAATGACTGCCGCCACGGACCCAATTAACATCGGAACTCCCATAGCCGGAGGAGACTCTGTAACGTGTCCCTGGTAATTTCCATGGGCTTCATCTTCAGAACTATGATGGACCCCAGACGGATCGCCTCCTTTGTACTCGCCAAAAAAGGTCATGAAAATCACTCTAAACATGTACAAGGCGGTCATGAATGCCACAATGGTTCCGACAAGCCACAATAACTTATCAACATGCCAGGCCTCTAGCAAAATTTCATCTTTTGACCAAAAACCAGCGAGTGGGAAAATTCCTGATAAAGACAATGAGCCAATTACAAACGTTAGGAAGGTCAGAGGCATTTTGGTGCGTAAGCCGCCCATTTTAGGCATTTCGAATGTACCTGTTGCGTGGCTTACCGACCCGGCGCCCCAAAAAAGTAAGCTCTTGAAAAACGCATGTGTGAAAAGATGAAATATCGCAGCCACGTATCCGCCCAGACCAATCGCCATCACCATATAACCCAGCTGAGAAATTGTTGAGTACGCCAAAACACGTTTTATGTCAGTCACAACCAACGCCATTGAAGCCGCGAAAATGGCAGTAAAACCACCTACATAAGCTATTGCTGTTGATACTGATGCTGGTGCGGCTTCAATGGTTGGAAAGAATCTGGCGAGTAAATAAACTCCGGCTGCTACCATGGTTGCTGAGTGCACTATCGATGAGACGGGGGTCGGTCCTTCCATTGCGTCAGGTAACCAGAAATGCAAAGGAAATTGAGCGCTCTTACCGGCCGCTCCTGCTAATAAACCAATAGTGAATCCAGTGAGAATTGGTGCCGAAATTAAACCCACATGCGCCATCTCATTAATTTCACTAATCGAAAATGTTCCGGTCTTGGCCCATATAAGCGTTACAGCCAGAACTAATCCAATATCACCGAATCGAGTAACAATGAATGCTTTCTTAGCAGCCGCAGCAGCCGAAGGGCGATCGAACCAAAATCCTATGAGTAGATATGACGTAAGGCCCACTAGTTCCCAGTGTATAAAAAGTTGCAAGAGACTTGAGGCCATAATTAACCCCAACATCGACGCGACAAATAGCGACATAAACAAGAAAAATCTCGAGTACGCGGGGTCGTGTTCCATGTAACCCATCGAATATAATTGCACCAACAACGCGATTGATGTGACTACGAAAATCATTACTGCCGACAAGCCATCAATTCCAAGGCCGAAGCTGATCTGAAGATCAAAAATAGAAAGCCATAAGTATTCGCCAAGCCCAATATCTGCGCCATGATGCCCGATGGACATATCCAGCGTCCACAGACCTAATACCCATGACAAGACCGCAAATACTATGGCTATATTTCCTGCCCTATTTTCCGGCAAGACATTAGCCAAACGAGTTCTTCTAGCAAATATTGATACCGCTATAACCCCTGCGGATCCAAGTGGAGCCAGGTATATCAGCCAAATAAGAAATTCAGGGATATCAGGTAAAAACATTAAATTTTATTCAAAACCTCCCGAGCAACGTGCGTTTTTCCATCGGGGATCCAAAGTTCACGAGGGTCACTCATCCCAGTTGTCTCAATCGGGGGGATTATACGAACAGCAAGTGCCTCCTGATTGAAAAGTTCGCGCCACATCTCAGCTGAGTATCCGTCCTCAACATCCATAAACTTAACCCACATATGACACCCCAATTACCAACGCATCAAATTGATTCGGTCGAGATCAACTGTTTCGCGCTTTCGATACACCAAAACGGAAAGCGCAAGAGCAACTGCTGCTTCCGCTGCAGCTACACTCAAAATAAATACAACAAATACGTGGCCATCCACCAAACCTGCTTCACTCGACGTATTCTGCGGAAATCGTGAAAATGCTAACAGCGCCAAAATCGAACCATTGAGCATCAGCTCAATCCCCATTAATACGGCAATGGCGCTGCGTTTACCAAGCGCGATAGCAGTCCCTAAACCGAAAACAGACCCCGATACAATCAGATAATGCACAAGGCCGATCTCGAATATTAGTTCAGAAATTCCGGTCACCTGCCCTCGCCCTCCTCTGGATCTGAAGGCGAAATCTGCACAAGCATGATTGCGCCGATAAGCGCGAATAGCAGCAGCACTGACGCGATCTCGAAAGCCAAAACATATTTACCTAACAGTAAATTTCCAATTAAATCAATCGTAGTAGTGAAATCAGTCGCCGGACCAGACCAACTAGTGTCCAGGGCTAAAAAGCCCACAAAGGTGGCAATACCTCCTGCAGCAAGCAGTCCTGGTAAAACGTATATCGTATTTCCATTATCGCGGGAGGCCAGCGGAGTCAACATAACCGCAAACACCATAAGAACTGAAATGGAACCGGCATAGATAAGAATTTGTGCCATCGCTATGAAGTCTGCCGATAATGTCAGAAATAATCCTGCCATGCCCAAAAACGAAATGACTAAGAAAGCTAAAGCGTGCAATAAGTTTCTTGCAAGGAATACCAAAGTCCCAGAACCTAGTACCAGGCCCGCCATCATATAAAAACCGATAACAATTCCAGGAGAATCCATCTAAATCATCATCCCCTTAGTACTTTTGCTGCTTGCAGACCGCCCATTTTTCGTGTCAAAATCGGAGCTGGTGGCGCCGAAAGATCAGTATCCCTAAATAGCACTCTCATCCACACGAAAGTAAGACCTACTGCTGCCGCTACATTTACAAGCGCAATAAGTCCGAGAGACAAGAAGCTGGGAGCGTCCCACCGTACGAGGATTGAACTCTCAATGGCTGTCAAAAACATTAACGCAATTGATACAGGTATGAGAAACTTCCACGCGAAGCCCATTAATTGATCTAACCTAAATCGTGGTAGCGTCGCCCGTATCCAAACAAATAAGAAGTACACCAATCCAATCTTAGTAGCCAAAATCAGGTAGCCTGGAATCCAAGTCTCTAGACCAAAAAACGTGTACCCGCCTAGGAAAAATGTCGACATCAGGGCCCCTACAAGGATTGCGTTGCCCAGTTCGACAGCCATAAATAGTCCGGCCTTCATACCGGAATACTCTGTGTAAAAGCCAGCCACTATCTCGGATTCTGCTTCTCCAATATCATTCGGTGTCCGGTTTATTTCAGCGGTTGACGCAAATAGAAAGGCTAACGCCGCGAAAGGAATCAGCATAATCAGCCATACTCCCTGTTCTGATTGCCACATAACTATCTCAGAAAGCTTCGTCGAGCCCGTTAAAAGGACTACTGCTAAAAGCGAGACCGATATCGGGATTTCATACGAGATCATCATTGCTATCGTACGCATGGCTCCAAGCAATGAATAATGATTATTTGAGGCCCACCCAGCCATGAACACTGCTAGCACTCCTAACGACGAAATGGCAATCACAAACAACACACCCACGTCCAAGTCTGCGTAGGACATCTTTGGTGACCATGGGATCGGAGCCCATCCAAGAATGGCTGGGATAAATACAGCAATTGGTGGTGCGAAATACAAAAAACGGTCAGCTCCGCGAGGTATAATTATTTCCTTCTGCATGAGCTTTAAAGCATCTGCTAGGCTTTGGAGAAGGCCAAAAGGACCAGTTCTATTCGGGCCCTGTCGAATCTGAAATTTTGCGAGGAGTCGCCTTTCCGCCCAGGGACCTATAAGCAACCATCCTCCCACAACAGAAACAATCCCCGTCGCGCCCAACAACGTCGGAATCAAATATGTAAGCGTAGACGCGATCCTAGAATCCATTCCACTACTGTTAATAGCATCGGACAGACTGACCATCGCATTCCCAAAATCGCGGATGTCATACCACTTGCCGTCTAGTTGGCCTGAAACCACCATATATCCTATCAATATCTGGGAAATAACAAAGCCAATTAGGGCAACTGAAAGCGCCACCAATACAAGCTTTGGGAGACCGAGGGCTCGATCCAGAAGAGAGCGATGTTCTGCTATCTGACGGGACATTGGCGTAGCTGGTCGCGTATCGCTACTCATCTATCAATCTCCCCCACAACAATGTCTAGTGACCCCAGAGTCACAATCGCGTCTGATAATGCGGCATCACGTCCCAGTTCATTCAACAGCGATAAATTAATCAGGCTAGGCGCACGCAAGTGAAAGCGGTACGGAAATGGGCCTCCATCCGATACGAGAAAAAACCCAATCTCACCTCGTGGGCTCTCGATACGTGAGTAAATCTCGCCCTCATCTGGCCGAAGAGCCAAGGGAATATCTGTTTTATGAGCCCCAGATGGGATTTGTGAAATTGCTTGCTTAATAATCTTTACAGATTGATAGAGTTCGCTCATTCGCACCATGAATCGGTCGTATACATCACCGGATTTTCCAACTACCACATCGAAATCCATTCGATCATAAACGGAGTATGGATCTGCCTTCCTTAAGTCCCATGGAATGCCGCTCCCTCTCAGTACCGGACCGGTTAACGACGCGTTAACTGCATCTTCGGGGGAAATAACACCCACTCCTCGTGTTCTGGCCAAAAATACCTCATTAGACACTAGAAGTTCGTGGTACTCATCAATGCGATCGGGCAGCTCATCGACCAATTCTTGAAGTGCGGGCCAGAATTCTACAGGTGGGTCAAAGGCAACGCCACCAATTCTCATATAGTTGGTTGTTAATCGAGCTCCGCATGTCATCTCAAAGAGGTCAAGTATCTTTTCTCGTTCGCGAAACATATAGAGAAGTGGTGTCTGCCAGGCGCCGGCATCAGAAATTAATGTGCCATTAGCCATGGCATGAGATGCGATTCTCTGTAATTCAGAAAAAATCACTCGAAGATATTCAGCGCGCTCTGGTACTTCTACACCGGCCAATCGCTCAACCGCGATGGCCAGGCCTAAGTTCCCCGTCATGGCTGCTAAGTAGTCGGCCCGATCAGTGAAAGGAATATTCTGGGTGAATGTTCGTTCCTCAGCCAATTTCTCCATCGAACGATGTAAATATCCAACAATCATGTCTAGATCTTTTATTTTCTCGCCATCCATCACAACCCGTAAACGAAATACTCCGTGAGTTGATGGATGCTGCGGTCCAATATTTAAGACATATGGCTCTGTGGAGGTGGTCATATCCTGTGATCAACCTCTACCTTCACTGAGATCAGTCTCAGCTCTATTCTCATCTGTTTCACCCGTAACAACATAAGCTACGCCGGCCTCAACGTTTTCCTGATTAATTGGCCGAATCGGTTTGTCCTTATCTTCAAATGGGAAACCTTCTAAACCTGGAGTAATTCTCCCCGGCATCGCCAAAAAGTCCTTACGAAGAGGATGACCAGGAAACCCATCCCACAAAAATAGTCTACGCAAATCAGGATGCCCTTCAAATCGCACACCCATAAGATCGTAAACTTCCCTTTCCTGCAGTAAAGCTCCTTTGTAAACCGGATATGCACTCTGAACAACTGCCGGATCCATACCATGAGTTCTCGTCTTGACTACCAGTTGATGATTCAAGTCTAGGCTTTGTAGATGGTAAATAACTTCGATGTGTGTATGTCTGTCAACTGCAGTTAAATTAGACAACTGAGCCGCATCAAATTCATCCGAATCAAGCAACCACCGCAAGGCCTCAATCACTCGATCCGGAGCGACTTCTATCCATTCATCAGTGACCGCAGTGACAATGTCTGGTAACGATTTACCCAATACTTGACTCACGAAAATTCCTGATAATTGTGTGGCGGTGCGCATAGTTTTTCCTAACGCCATTCCAGAGCCCGTTTACGCCAAGCGTAAACAAGTCCGAGCAGTAGAATTCCAATAAATAAAACGGCCTTCCACAGCACCGTTAGAGCTAGCTCTTGATGCTCTACCGCCCACGGGTACAGAAAAATTACTTCAACATCGAAAATCACAAATCCGAGTGCGAAAAGATAATATCGTGCGTTGAATTGGCCCCATGAAGAACCCTCGGCTTCAACGCCACATTCGTATGTCGCGAGTTTGATCGGGTTGGGGTTTTCGGGTCGAATCTTTAATTGGTAAAGCAGGAAAGACACCATTATTGGCAACATCGGGAATGCAATTGCCAAAGTGAACAAGATTCCCACTCGACCAAATACTTCGGGGATCACGTGCGCCTCCGTATGTACCCTATCCAGCCTTAACGGCGAGGTTATCTTGCCTGATAGATGCGAGCAACTGTAAATTGATTTATTTTAGTATTTAAAAATTCTAAGACAGTTCAGTGACCCCTCCGTTCTCCATCCCCTTTGCCGTGTCTAATGTTTTAGCAGCTACGACAATAAACTCTAAATCCAGCGAGCCCGTGTTTCGGATCTGATGAGGAATCGCCGCCGGAAAAAACAAAAAGTCACCAGCCTCTACGTCCTTACGCCAGGGGCCGCAGTCAATTTCCGCACTTCCAGTGATGAAGTAATAAATCTTCTCCACGTCATCATGAACATGCCTCACATTTGTTTCCCCTGCCGAGAGTTTGTTGAACAAAGAAAACTGAAATGAGCTCTCAAAAATACCTTCACTCTCCTGAAACATTCGTCGAATTGCAAGGTTACGAGTTATTACGGGCTCAACCGATTCTTTTGAGCGCGTCACAAATCGTGCATCCGTAGGAGGAGAAGTTATCTCTCCTGTAAACTCAGGAACCGCCGGTGGTAAGTTATTTTCACTGGGACTATCAGGTGCATTTTCAGTCATCTCGGCCTCTCTTATTACTACTTAGGTGAGAAGAGAATCATAGCGTCTGATGATGAAAATTCAAAACCTCTCACCATAGGTGGTTGACCTGCACCTATGATTGGCAATACATTGCCCGTTGTCAGTAAAAAAACTTTTTTTTTACTGACCGAACAAAACGTGACGTCTAACGTCGAATTATTTTAAGGAGCGGAAATTGACCGACTATAACAAGCCAATTCCTGATCCCGACCCGTATACCTCTGGTCCATTCTGGGAGGGTGCGAAGGAAGGGAAATTAATGCTGCCTCGTTGCAACGATTGCAACCGTGTGCACTGGTATCCGAGAATCTTATGCCCCTTCTGTTACTCACGGAGTATTTCGTGGTTTGAGGCATCAGGTGAGGGAACACTCTATAGCTTTGCAGTCCAACAGAGAGCATTCGCTCCAGGCTGGGCGGAAGAAGGCCCTTACGTCACCTGCTTCATTGACTTAAATGAAGGCGACCGTATGTTCGGTGTCCTTTTAGATGTTGATGTTTCAAAGCCCGAAGACATTTTTGCAAAAATCGGTTCGAAAGTCTCGATTGAATTTGTGAAGGCAAACGATGATGTACACGTGCCGTATTGGAAATTAGCAAGCTAAAAGCTTCGAAAATACTGAATCATGATTTTCAGAAAGGAAGTCTAGATGACAAATCCATCAATGGCTGCCGCGATAGTAGGAGCTGCAGAGTCTGACGAGATCGGCTTTGCACTCTCTGAAAAAGGCACCACAAATACACAGCTTCATATCGAAGCAATCAGCAATGTGTGTAAACAAGTCGGAATCTCTCCAAGTGAAATTGAAGGAGTCTTTTCTGCTGGTTTCACTCCACAAATTGCTGAATACCTGCATATTCGACCGAAATATATCGATGGGACCGCAGTAGGTGGTTCATCGTTTGAGCTCCATGTACACCATGCGTTGGCAGCTATTGCAGCTGGAGTTATTGACGTTGCCCTTGTGTCGCATGGTGAATCCGGCAGATCGGCAAGAAAGAATCAAGGCCGAGGAACTGGCGGACGTGGAGGCGGAGACCCTTGGGCGCCAGGAGCTGCCTTCAGTGGTGGCCCATATGGCGGCTGGGGAGCACCTTTTAACTATGCACATGCCATGACCCGTCACTTACATCAGTGGGGGTCAACTAAGGAAGATTTCGCTCAAATTGCAGTCTCTGCAAGAGATTGGGCTACTCTAAATCCGCGCGCAGTTATGCATTCGAAAGAAACTGATCCAAATGGTGGTCCCATTACTGTTCAGGATGTATTGGACTCTCGTCTCATAGCCTGGCCATTGAGCTTATTGGATGTGTGCTTGGTTACTGATCACGGAGGTGCTGTCTTAATCGTCTCGGCAGAGAAAGCTCACTCGTTCAAGACTCCTCCCGTTTGGATAGCTGGTGCTGGTGAAAGCATGGGTCATTGGGATATGCTCGAGATGGACGATCTGACTCTTACCTCAGCGGTAAATAGTGGGAAAACCGCCTATCAAATGGCTGGCATGGGCCCAGGTGAGATGGAACTGGGAATGATATATGATTCATTCACAGTCACCGTCGGAATTACTGTTGAAGCCTTAGGGCTCGCTCCGCGAGGTGGGTTCATGGAGTTATTTGAGGGTGGCAAGTCAGGTCCTGGCGGATCTGGAATGCCAATCAACACGAACGGTGGAGGGCTTTCGTTCAGTCACTCTGGCATGTACGGAATGATGCTACTGGTAGAAGCCTACAGACAGCTTTCAGGAACTGCCGAAGACGGAGTAAATGGTATTGCCGGTAAACAAACGAGCGCCCAAACAGCGATCGTTAATGGTACAGGTGGCTCACTGAGCACTACAGGTACTCTGGTTTTAGTGGCTGATCAATAATCAGTAAACTAAATTTATAGAAAGAAGGGGTGTTGTTTCAACAACACCCCTTCTTTTTGTTACAATTGGGGTGGATAGTGAATAGCACGAGTTTAGATTACCTATGCACCAACTGAACGTGAATCAACTGCAGCACCTCGATGAATACGGCTATCTCGCGCTCGAAAACGTTATAGACCCTCGAGAAATCCTGGATCCAATAATGGCAGAATATGAGGCCGTATTGGATTTACTAGCGACAAAACTAAAAGCTGAAGGAAAAATACACTCTCTGCACAGCAAACTCCCTTTTGGAGATCGTGTCACTAGAATTTATCAAGAAACCAACATGGTCCATAATCAATATTTTGATTTTTCATTGCCTCAGAAGGGGATAACAAAAGATACTCCGTTTTGGGCAGGACCGGCCGTCTTCGATGCCTTAACCAATCCAAATTTACTCGACGTTGTAGAATCAGTTGTCGGACCAGAGGTCTACTCTAATCCTGTACAGCACGTTCGAGTTAAAGTTCCTGAAGATAAGGCTCCACGTGATTCTGATGGTAATGTAATCTATGGGGCCACCCCATGGCATCAAGATTTGGGAGTCGTCACGGAAGAAGCTGATGCGACCAACCTACTTACAGTCTGGTTCCCGCTCATGGATACTGACGTCGAAAACGGTTGTTTACAAGTAATTCCGGGATCACATCGCGATGAAGTGCTCACACACTGCCCCGGTGCCCAAGGAATTCAAATCCCCGAGTCGCTGCTAGATCCGGGTAAAGCGAGAGCAATCCCTTTGAAGCGAGGAAGTATCCTGCTCCTACATCGAAAAACAATTCATAGCGCTCTTCCAAATCGAAGTGATCGGATCCGCTGGTCGTTTGATCTTCGATATCAACCTATTGGACAGCCGACAGGTCGTGAAACCTTCCCGGGATTTATTGCTCGAAGTGCTCAAAAGCCGTTCGAAGAACTTCACGATCCTCTAACTTGGTTTGAGATGTGGAAAACGGCAAGAGATTCACTTGCACGTGACGACGATCCTTCCTATAACCGTTGGGATGCAGACCACGCTCTATGTGCGTGACGAATTATGGAGCTATACCACCAAATTATTACTTGCAAATCTTAGTGGAAGCTCGTAACGCCACGAGTGCTAACCTCTTGTGATGCTTATTGATTTACATACCCACACGCAGCCACTTTCATATGACTCTTTTCTCCCGCCTGATGAATTAATTGAGAGAAGCAAGCAGGCTGGACTAGACGGGGTTGTCCTATCTGAGCACGACGCCGCATGGAGTCCTGATGCAGTCAAAACACTTTCTAAACGACATAACTTTCTTGTGATCCCAGGAATGGAAATTAACACCGAGGAAGGTCACATGCTTGTTTATGGCATGCACAAATATGTATTTGGCATGCACCGAGTCCACGAACTAGCCGAACACGTCGAAAGCGTAAACGGTCTCATGATTCAAGCACACCCCTATCGACGACAACATCCGTGGAACTGGGAAAGTGAAAAAGAATGGATTCACTCTCTGGAGCGATCTGAAGCCAATAATGCGCTGAATTTCGTGCGAGGGCTGGAAGTACTGAACGGACGGGGCAAGCTTAATGAAAATCAATTCTCCAAGATTCTTGCGGATCATATGGGCATGCCTGGTACCGCTGGAACAGACTCTCACATGACTGATGATATAGGCAAGTGTGTCACTTATTTTGATCAGGACATACAAAGCGAAGAGGAGTTGATAGAAGCACTGCGAAATGGACTCTATTGGCCAATAGACATGACGAAAGGCGACATTACTCCAGATACTCGTTACTGGGACGTTCCTAGTGATTTGAGGCATATTTTCGAAGACCTTAGCGGTCGCATGAGACATTCTGAAAAATCGATCAAAGAACAAGAAATACTGCGAAACCAAGCTGCTGCGAAAAGCGTAGAGATAATCAAGTCGCTTAGAAAGCCGTAAATATTTCAGCCTGATAACCGGTTTTGCTAATGTCCTTGACCGCAATGCACTCTTTAACTTACGATTCGTTGCACAAGTAGTTGCAGGGGGTGCAAATGGCTGAATCAATAATTACGGACGAGTTAAAATCCTTAATCGGCGTTGATGGTCCGGAGAGTGAAGCAGAAGTAACAACCACCGGATGTCGGTTGTTCGCACGAGCCGTCGGACACACCGACCTAATATTCTATGATGAAGAAGTGGCCAAGGCTCGTGGGTATAAATCGATTGTGGCACCTCCGGGCTTTCTAGGAACAACCGTTTACAAGCCAGCAGATGCCAAACGTGCAAGCGCCCCTCCCGGTGGATTAAATATCCCATACAAGCGAATACTTAATGGGGGGACCACTTATGAATATTATGATTCGATCGTTGCTGGAGATGTACTCACCTCCAGTAGTCATATTACCGAATTCCAAGAACGCGAGGGCTCGGTCGGACCGATGCTAATCACATGGCGTGAAACAACTTTCCGAAGAAAATCAGACGGGAAAGTTGTAGCAAAAGGGTCCTCGAATATGATCAATTATTAGTAAATATTAGCAAAATAAGAAGAATACTTCACACACGTTAGGAGACCGAAAATGAGTGAACAGGTATTTTGGGACGATATCAATGAGGGTGACTCTCTTCCGATTATCAGTCCAGATTGTAGTACGCAGCAACTAGTTGTATGGGCGGGAGCCTCCGGTGACTTTTATCAGATTCACTACGATATCCCGTTTGCTGAAAACACCGGGTTGGACAACATCATTGTCCATGGTGCCTTAAAGCAGGCATTTCTCGGAAGATTACTGCACGACTGGGCGGCACCAGATGGTCGAATCGAACAATTTGGATGTTCGTACAGAGGAATGGATTACCCTGCAGAAGACATGTCTGTGAGTGGAACGGTCACTTCCAAATATACTGAAGGCGATCGACACCTAGTGGATGTCGAAGTCTGGACAGAAAATCCAAGTGGAAGAAAAACTACCCCAGGAACAGCTAGAGTTGCCTTGCCAACTAGATAGCTCTTTGTGTGCGAATCATTAAGCGGTCTTAACGGAGCGCGAACTAAGGAAAGGTGAGTTATGGGAGTACTAGACGGAAAAGTAGCTGTAGTAACAGGCTCAGGACGTGGCATTGGTCGAGGCATAGCAATGAAGTTTGCCGCTCAAGGCGCCTCGGTTATCATCAATGACCCGGGCGTAAACGTTGATGGTACCGGTCACGACGCCGGACCCGCAGATCAAGTTGCAGACGAAATTAAGGCCCTGGGAGGCCAAGCTGCTGCTAATTACGACTCAGTCGCTGAGATGGCTGGTGGTGAAAACATGGTCAAGCAAGCAGTTGATGCTTTTGGCAAGATTGATATTCTTGTCAATACTGCTGGCATTTTAAGAGATCGAATGGTCTTCAATATGAGTCAAGAAGAGTGGGACGACGTAATAGCAGTTCACTTGAAAGGACATTTTTCAACCATAAAACCGGCGTCAATCCTTATGCGCCAGCAACGGTACGGACGAATCATCAACTTTTCCTCAAGCAGTGGAACTATCGGAAATACCGGACAGTTCAATTATGGTGCTGCTAAATCAGGTATCGCTGGTCTCGGTCGGGTAGTCGCGAAGGACTTGGGACGCTATGGAGTGACCTGTAACATTATCGCTCCCGGCGCCGGCACCCGAATGACCGCAACCGTCCCTGACAGTGCGCGAGAACTTCGGGCAGGATCTGGAATTCAAGGCGCAGCATCGAATGCACCTGTGCAAGAAAGCGCCTATGCAGGTCTCCGAGATCCGGAATTTGTTGCACCCATGGTTACTTACCTGTGCTCTGATGATGCGTGGGACATTAACGGTTGGGTTTTTAATGTGTCAGGCGGATCGATTTCAGTATCCAGGTATCCGGTTGCGGAAAGAAGTATCTTTAAACCGGGACACTGGACACTTCCCGAATTAGATGATGCTGTGCAAAACGTCTTAATGAAAGACATTAATAACCCAGCTCCTCCTCGTGACGATATTGAAGTTCCGGGTCGGGACATCGCGGCACGAGTTCTCAGTTAAAGCAGAATTTACAACGAAAGGATATCCAGAATGGGATCATCACTAGAAGGACGAAGCATCGTAGTTACCGGTTCAGGACGAGGTATCGGTGCAGAAATTGCGAAACTAATTGGCTTACAGGGTGGAAATGTCATAGTTAACGACCCAGGCGTAAACGTTGACGGTAGCGGCACGGACAACGCGCCTGCCGAAGAAGTAGCTCAAGAAATTAAAGCTGCCGGCGGGAATGCGATCGCCAATTTTGACACTGTGGCGACCGCAGAGGGCGGCGAAAATATGATTACACAATGCGTCGACGAATTCGGACGCATCGATGGAATCGTTCACGTAGCTGGAATCTTGCGAGATCGTATGATTTTTAATATGACCGAAGAAGAATGGGACGATGTCGTGGCTGTCCACTTGACTGGTTTGTTTAACGTAGTCAAACCCGCGTCAATCTTATTCAGGCAACAACGATTCGGACGCATCATTGGTTTCTCCTCCGGATCCGGAATGAACGGCAACACTGGACAAGCAAACTATGGCGCTGCGAAAGCAGGAATTACAGGCGGTATCAGGTGTGCGGCGCGTGACTTAGGTCGCTACGGCGTCACATCCAATGCGATCTGTCCAGGTGCCGCTACTCGGATGACGGCTACCGTTCCTGATGCAGCACGAGATCTTCGGTCTAGTCAAGGAATTCAAGGACAACAGCGGACCGAAAGTATTGTCAATCAACTTCGTGCCGGGTCTTATGTCGCCCCGATGGTGGGATATCTTTTGACGGATCAGGCATGGAATGTTAATGGAAAATGTTTCAACGTCTCTGGCGGACAGGTCTCACTTTCGTCGGAAGAAGTACCGTACCGTTCAATCAACAAGGCAGGCATGTGGGAGCTTGATGAGTTGCAAGCACTTGTTCCATCAAACCTAATGTCGGGACTACGAAACCCTGCTCCACCACCAGCAGATCTCAGTATCCCTGGAAGATTAGTGGGGTAACCGTAAAGAACTTGATCGCTTTATAGTAATTTTTTAGAAACGACCGAGTGTGTTGAAATGCACTCGGCCGTTTTTTTCAGGGCAGCAATCGTTCCATACGATAATAAGATCTGCCGGCACGAACTACTTCACCAACTCTCGTGAAACCGCTAGCAACAAATGATCTCTGCGCTCTCTCATTCCATGTAAGTGTATGCAAATATATCTTTACCAAAGAAAGTTGACTGCCCATCACCTCGACCATTAAATCAATAATCTCTCGCCCATAGCCTTTACCCCAAAAATCTTTGTTGCCGATGGTGATTCCAAGCTCGGCTTCCTGGCGCAACGGATCATATCCGTAGTACATGACATTTCCTATATGCTCTGAAGTCTGCTTGGATAGTACCGCGTACGTCTTTCTGTAAATCGTAGTCTCGCGCAAGTCACGCTGGATGTTACCTCTAAACGTCTGAAATGTTCCAATATACGGTGTGGCTCCATCGAATGCTGCAAGTTCCTTATCACGCTTCCAGGAATAGTCATTCGTCGCATCATCAATATGCTTGTTGCGCAATTGCACGAGACATCCCTCTGCAACGACAGCTAGTTCGCCGGTTGACCCGAATTTAGAGTCCAAATTACTCACCCATCTAGTCCGTTCTAAGTCGGTATCTAGAGTCAATCACGGCGAGTGCCATATCCAGTACCTCTCTCTGATTTTGGTACGTCAAGAGCTTTACTGCCTCATCTACCTGAAACC
Organism: Dehalococcoidia bacterium; assembly: GCA_029941115.1. Taxonomy (GTDB): domain Bacteria; phylum Chloroflexota; class Dehalococcoidia; order UBA2979; family UBA2979; genus UBA2979. The sequence goes on from JAPYRK010000010.1 coordinate 17,517, forward strand.
AGTCAACCTCGTCAAATTCAGTATCATGACCAGAAAAACTTCCTCCAAGATGTCTCATTAGAAAAAAATGAACCGTCTTGTATTTTAAAGGATGGGAAGTTCGTTTTACTGAATATTCAATATTCATCAAAGGCCGGTCTATCTCAACTATAAGACCCGTTTCCTCACGTACCTCACGTAAAGCTGCACTAGTTACAGATTCTTCAGCTTCTAATCTGCCCTTTGGAAGAGCATACAAATCCTCCGATCCATATGCCCTAAAACGATGGCATAGCACAACTTCAACCTGATCAGCAAGCCTTCTTAACACCACTCCCCCGGCAGCAATTTCGGTTAACTCCACATCCATCTATTCTTACCAAACTACTCGTCGTCAGAACTCATTGACTCTAGAAGTCCTCCAGAGTTAATCTGCAACGAGTCAAGCGCAGCTTCCAAGTCATCTGCGAGTTCAGGTTCGCGCCCATCGCGCGCAATCCTTTCGAGAATACGCTCTGCATCAAGCGAGCCTATTTCAGCTAACGCTTTGATAGCCGCACGGCGCACATCTATCTCTGGGTCTTCCTCAAGCAACATTGTCAATGGCTCCAGCGCGCCATCCGTGACTAAACCACCCGCAGCTTCTGCAACTGCTTCTCTGACATCAGGATCTTCATCATCAAAATGGTAAATCAACAAGTCGAGCCAGGTTGGAGACGCGCTTCTACCCATCGCTCTCAAGGCGGCTAGCTGCATCTGATTCCCTCCTGTCTCGTATTGATCTGTAATCAATTCTGAAATCAAATCGCCACTCAGTGCACCGAGTGACTCAAGTGCGCCTGATCTTACGTCTGTTTCTTCTTCAATATCGTCCACTAGTTCTCGAAGGGCCGTGATAAGCACTTCGCCATCCTCGGTGGACAAGACCCCGAGCTCGGCTGCGACAACCCAAGGTGCTAAAGCACTTGTCAACTCGCTTCGAACAACATGTGATATCTCCTCTTTGAGACGCGCCAAAAAGAGGTGCATGATCTCGGGTCTATCCTCATCCTTCAATCCTCTTATCGAAAAGATACGAGTCGGAATATCATCTATACGAATACCGGAAAGGAAAATAGCTTGATAATCCAGATTTCGATCAGTTGCGTTCATCTGCACCATCTTTTCGATGATTTCACGAGTTCGGTCGACTGGCATTTCGGACCATAATAAAACTAATGCCTGTAGTGTTTCCATCGTCGGGCGAGAGAGACTCTCAAGCGCTGGCTTAGATATAGAATCTTGCGAATCAATACTCTTTAAGACCTCAGTCACAGAGTAAGGCTGCTCTAATTCATCGATCACAGCCTCTAAACCAAAAACACCGTCTATATCTTCTGGTACTACTTCTGGGTCTATCATTACGAGCTATCCTCACTGAGCTTATTCAACAATACTGTCAACTATTGGCCCAACATTTACATCTCTGCTAATCAAACTTGTTAGTGCTTCTCTCGCGCTCTTTCGTCTGGAAATTATCGAATCAAGTTCCTCGCAAATTGGGAGCTCTACTCCGGTCGCTTTTGCCAATACAAGAGCTGCTGTAAGGGAATGAAGTCCCTCAACCGTTTGTCCTATTTCAGCCAATGCACTTGCGGCATCTAAACCATTTCCGATCTTCTCTCCAAATAAACGGTTTCTAGACAGAGGGCTATATGCCGTGGCAATCAAATCTCCAGCCCCAGCTAAGCCTTGAAATGTCAACGGGTTAGCACCAAAGGCTTGTCCAAGTCGTGTCATCTCGGCCAATCCTCGAACCAATAATGCTGCCTTCGCGTTGTCTCCAACAGTCAAGCTATCAGCGATACCGGCCGCAATTGCTATTACGTTCTTCATCGCACCACCAAACTCTGCACCCACCAAGTCATCTTCGAGATACACACGGAGGCTCTCCGAATGAAAGGCACCAAGCAACAACTCACTTCGGGTGGATTTCGTCGCGATCACCGTGGCTCCCGGTAACCCTTTACTGAGCTCTATAGATAAATTTGGCCCAGTCAAAACTGCGACCTCATTATCCGGCAATATCTCGTTAACTAACTCCGACATACGCTTGGGTTGGCCAGCGGAAAAACCTTTAGTTGCTGACAAGATTAATGTGCTTGGTAAAATAAATGACTGAATCGAATGCAGATTTTCAATCATTGTTGCCGAGGGTACTGCAACGCATAGGAGCGGTACATCTAATACACTAGCCGCCACGGTCATGACTTTCAGGCGGTCTGGAAAGGCAATCTCAGGTAAGGTCAAGTGACTCCTATTTTCTTGTAATCTAGCAGCCTCCTGATCGGATCGGGCCAGCAGGCTGACGTTGACTCCGTTGCGAGCTAGTAGAATTGCTAAAGTAGTACCCCAAGACGTCGTGCCTAAAACTGCGGCTCGTTGAATCGATTCAGTCACTACGCTGCCTCACACAGATCGCTTCTCTCCACCTTTTCCAAATTTAGGCTCATCACCCGAAAGAAGACGGCGAAAATTAGGTAGATGTTTGAACTCAATTACTCCAAATAATACTAGCGATAATATCCAGAACGGGGTCCCCAATTCCTTGAAATACGGGTCTCGCGAATAATTCTCTGTAAGTGACATAACGGCAACATATGCACACCCTGCTAAAACTCCCATCATAGTCATCAAGGAAACATATCGAGTCAAAACCAAGATTAATAGGCAAACTAACAAAACTATCCCTGCTGCAGCAGGCGACAAAGCCACAAAAATACCGAAGGCAGTCGCGGCACCTTTACCTCCTCGAAATCCTGTGGTTGCCGGCCACACGTGACCAATAACTGTTGCTGTACCCCCCAAAGCTATTGCTGCTGTCGAGTCGCTTACTTGGCTTAGAATAAGTATAGGCAAGGCCCCTTTTGCCACGTCAATTATAAGTACTAATACTGCCCAACGTGCGCCTAGTGTTCTGAGTACATTTGTCGCACCGGTTGCTCCGGATCCGTACTCACGTACATCCCGTAGGCCGGCTATTCTTCCGACAATTAGTCCTACGGGAATCATCCCAAATAAATAACCTAGAATTATTCCTATGATTATTTCCATCACGAATCCAATCAGGTAGTCCTACTCGCTTTTATTCTCAAATCTATCCTCCGAACGTTTACGAAATATGAGACGTATTGCAGTTCCGGTATAGTCGAAATTTTCACGGATCTGATTTTCCAAGTATCTCTGGTATGAAAAGTGCACGAGCTCGGGATCATTAACAAAGAATACAAAAGTAGGAGGCTCTATTTCGGCCTGAGTTGCATACATAACCTTCAACCGTTTTGTTCCCACCATAGGAGGTGGATGTGTCGTCATAGCCTGTCGGATAACTCTGTTAAGTTCACCTGTGGTAATGCGTCTGCGCCGCACATGATAGGCAGTAACCACTAGTTCTAAAAGTTCTTGAATCCCCTCACCTGTTTTTGCAGAAACAAACATCACCGGAGCCCACGGTAAAAAACGATAGCGATAATCAATAGACTTCACGAGTTCAGGTCTGCTCGATCTATCTTCGGCTAGATCCCATTTATTGACCCCAATAACTAAGCCCTTGAAATTCTCATTCACATAGCCTGCAATATGAGTGTCTTGCGAGGTGAGTAACTCCTTGAAGTCCAAGAGTAGTATCACTACATCTGCTCGGGCCATAGCTGATTCAGCACGCTGAACTGAGTGTCGTTCAACACCTCTATCCACTCTCCCGCGTCTACGAATTCCAGCCGTATCAACTAGGAGCACTGAGTTTCCCTCAAAATTAAACCTAGTATCGATCGCGTCTCGCGTAGTCCCCGGTATATCCGAGACGATAACTCGATTTTCGCCAAGTATCGCATTTGTCAGTGACGACTTTCCAACATTAGGACGACCCACGATCGATGCTCGAATAAGCTCAGACTTGACTTGAAAGTCGTCACTCTCATTCGTAACGTGGCTAAAGAGATTAACTTCATTAACTATCGTGTCCAGTAATGTACCTATTCCTCTTCCATGAAGTGCAGATATTCCAACCGGAGCGCCAAGACCCAGCGAATAAAATTCTGCAGCTAATAGTTGTTGATCTGAGGCCTCGGCCTTATTCATGACAAGAATTATAGATTTGTCTCTTGCCCGAAGGCGTTCGGCAATGATAGCGTCGGCAGGATTTAATCCAGATCTCCCATCAACTACGAAGAGTATTAACGCAGCTTCGGCTAAAACCATATCAACTCCACCGTGTATTAGTTCAGCAAAAGGATCGTCACTGTATCCTTCCACCAAACCACCGGTATCAACCAAACGTAAGACCTGTCCTCGCCATTCAAACGCCCGATAAATACGATCTCGGGTCGTTCCTGCAAGATCCTCCACTAGCGCAGTGTTCGATCGAGTCAAACGATTAAATAAAGCGGACTTGCCCACATTAGGCCGGCCAACAATAGCCACTACTGAGTGATCTAAATTACTCGACTGATCAAGTTCAGTTTGTTTCTTCTCGTTCATTCAGCCACCACTAGTTCAATCACGACAGTACTATTCTTTTCCGCGGTCAACCCGTCCGGCAGTGTAACGACAACCGAGACGGTGTGGCTCCCTGCAGTCAGTTCAAACAAATCCACAGTGGCAGTGACAGCCTGAAGCGATAGATCTGAGACCAGTTCGATTGGTCCAATTACATCAACTAGAACGCGAGGCGGCTCGGATACGTTCAGCTTTTCTCCTAAATTCTCCAAAGTCACTTCTAAATCAAGCGTGGCAGTCACTATTATTGGGGTAATATCGATTGCCACTGTAACAAAGCTTTTCACGTTTGGATCTCCTCCTAAAATAGTCACTCCAGATGGCAAAATAAGCGCGACGCGTTTGCTCCAATTCTCAAACTCACCCTCTAAATCAATATCTTCGGTATATAGCTTATTCACTTCGTTAATGAATCGTTGAGGTCCTGAAATTTCAACGACAGTGGGGTACGTCCGAACGTCTGTAACCCTGTAGCCGCTCTTGGGAATTCCCGAAACTGAAATACTCACAGGAACCTGTCGAATACTAAGATTTCTGGTAATTTCTACATTCACCTCAGTCGACGGAGGTGATATCGAAATACCTCCGATTTCAGAGCCATTCATATCAAATGCATGAAAAGATAAAAAGCGTGAGGAGGTTGCCTGCATATCGCTGACATCTAACCGAACTGCCACGGAATCAATCAGGTCAATGCGCGATTTTGGACCTGATACGCTAACTTGGGAAGATGAAAATTCTATAGCACCAAGCTCGAATCCGCTTGCCAGTGATCCAGTCAGTCGGCTTCCTGGAACAACTGTTTTCGTTATCCTCGGTTCCAGGATGATCACAATTTGCGGTGGGTCCACTTCAACCAATCGAACCGAAGTCTTATTACCAAAATTGATATGAGGGGTGATATCTATGAGGTGTTCCCCTTCGCCATAATTACTAAGATCAAGACTCGCCTGAAAATCAGCAGCCGTTAATGATTCCCATCTGTCCGACGTAGCAGCTGCGTAAATCTTCACACCAGAAGGAACATTAACAACTGCTAAATCCGAGGCAACATTAACTGGACTGACGGATACGAGTCCGGGAACACCGTCGACGCGTCTCGAGTTTTCTGAATCGGTAACAAATATCCACAAGGAAAGACTCAGAAGAAAAGAAATAATCAATAAGCTCGGTGAAGATTTCGCTGCGCTGAAGATCCTATTCCACAGCCCCTTTACAAGCTCCAATGCCTCTTCACGACTTATTTCCTCGTCAAGATCGAATCTATCGCGCATCAGAGAGCCTCACTCAGATCTGAGTTGATAGACCGCGGCTCTGGAGGGTCGGCCTCTTGTAAATCTATTTCAAATAATGTTTCTAACTGAAGTCGAAGTTGTCGCTCATTCACCGGACTCACTAATCGACCATTCGCTGCTAAGGAAATTTCTCCACGCTCCTCTGATGTGATCAACACGACCGCATCAGTCGTCTCAGTAAGGCCAAGTCCTGCTCGATGTCGCGTACCAAATCGACTAGCCATCACTCTGCTAGATAAAGGCAGGGTGCAACCTGCCGCAAGAATTCGACCACGTTGGATGACCACCGCTCCATCATGCATGGGCGTGCCCGGAAAAAAGAGTGTTTCTAGTAATTCGCCGCCGACCCGCGCATTCACACTTATCCCTACTTCAATTACATCCGCCAAGCCCGTGTCCCTTTCGAGTACGACTAAAGCTCCCACATTATCTCGGGCGAGCTTTAGAACTGAACCAATAATTAGCTCCAACACATGTGGCTCAATTCTCCTGTTACTAGCTAGTCCCCAGACACCTGTTCGGCCCAGTTTTTCCAAAGCCCTACGAATATCACTCTGGAAAATAATCACAACGGCCAGTACCAGCCCCGTCAAGGCGTTCCGCAACAACCAATTTAAAACTACTAAATCAAAAATCCGTGCGAGTAGAAATGCGACCACTAAAAGAACCGCAGCTCCTCGAAGCACCGACATCGCAGCGGTACCTCGAAGCAACAGCAGTAGCCAGTAAAGCGCACCCCCAACAATCACGATATCAACCACCGATGAGACATCAAAGTTCGCCACTAAGTCAACAAGTTCACCTGAAAAATCGAACACCCGTAATACTCCTAGTTACCATCACCACTCAGTAATCCTAAGCCAAAGGCATCAGTGACGGAGCCTGCGGACAAAGAGAACTAATCAGTTCACGTTAAACATGTACTTTAAAGCTGCTTGAGTCGTAAACAATCTATTCTCGGCCTGATCAAAAATAATCGAGTTTCGCCCCTCGAAAACATCACGGGTTATCTCCTCACCATGATGTGCCGGCAAGTCATGCATCACTAGGGCATCGGGTGGGGCCGCTGACATAAGTTCCGAATTGACTTGATAACTAGCGAAAGCCTCCGCTCTTACTGCTATTTCGTCCTCCTGACCCATTGATGCCCATACATCTGTATAAACTGCAGCAACATCAGTTACAGCCTCATAGGGATCAGTTAGTTGAAAAACTGTCCCGTCTCCAGCCAGTGAATTAGCTAATTCAACAACCGACGGGTCAAGTTGATACCCAACTGGCGACGCAATCTTAATGTGCATTCCGCTCATAACCGAGGCATACGCAAGTGAGCGAGCGACGTTGTAGCCGTCGCCCACGAAAGCAATACTAATGCCCCGCAAAGATCCGAATTTTTCTTTCAACGTGAGGAGATCGGCTAGCGCCTGACACGGATGCTCTAAGTCGGACAAGGCGTTAAGAATCGGAATGTCACTAACTTCACAAGCTGACAAAATAGTCTGGTGAGAAAAGACACGTAGAGCTATTCCATCAGCCATTCTTGATACCACTCTTGCCACATCTTCAATAGGCTCTCGCTCACCAATCTGAACCTCATGCGCACCAAATGCCACAACATGTCCTCCCAGAAGCTGAGCTCCAATCTCTAACGAGGCCTTGGTTCTAAGCGACGGTTTTTCAAAAATAGTTGTCAATACTTTTCCGGACAAAGATTGGTCGGGGCCGTTTCGTTTTAATAATTCTGCAGAATTGAGCAAATCCGATATGGAATCCGGACTCAAATCAGCAATAGCAACTAAATTACGACCACTCACGATGATACCTTCCCACTTAATGTTTCAGGGGACTAAATTATAAACCTAGAGGCCAATTCAGTCCCAATTCAAAATCTTCTTCCAAAGTTACAGTTTGTCCAGTCTCAAGAATCATCAGACGGCATGACAATCAGAGCTAAATATGCCTCTTCTTTATGGTTATTCACGATTGCCCAAGCTCCTCTTATCTTTGTTTCTATTTTAAGTAGATCTCCAGGATTCAGGGTTACTGCTGAGCCCTGGCTTCCACTGACAGTGACTTTCCCTAGGAGATTTATCGCAACACCGGGAGCGGCTCTGTGAAGCGGTAGTTCTATTTCTTGCTCGATTCGTAGCATCATTAACCGTGATGCGCTTCCCAAAATAGTGCCACCCAAACCTTTAAATGCACCTGGTCCAATTTCAAAAGGGAGATCTTTTATTGAGTAAGAATCAATCCAAGTCTCACCTTCTTCATTCTCCATTAATATATAAGCTGACATGTACGCACCTCTTTTGGTAGTCTCAAAGATCTTAAACTCATAAACGTATAAGAATAGTGTCTTCGCGAACGATGCTATCTAGAAAGTGCAGATTCAGATGGGAATTCACCGGAGTAACAGTCGAACTACTAACGAACTAAGAAACATAATCATTGAGACCGATGTTAGTAAGCATGCCGAAGGATCAGTCCTTGTGAGCTTTGGTGATACAAAGGTACTCTGCACGGCTACCGTAGAGCGCGGAGTTCCACGGTGGAAACGCGGAGATAATTCTGGTTGGCTTACCGCAGAGTATGCCATGCTACCAAGAGCTACAAACACCAGATCCAAAAGAGGCCAAAATGGCAGAGCAACTGAAATTCAACGACTGATCGCGCGAGCTCTACGATCATCTATCGATCTGGCGAAACTCGGTGAAGAAACGATCACCCTGGATTGCGACGTAATTCAAGCAGATGGAGGAACCAGAACAGCCTCAATTACAGGAGCATGGACAGCTTTAGCAATGGCGATTGAGAGACTACAAAGTACTGCTAAGCTCTCCACCTCGCCAATCACGTCACAAGTGGCCGCAATCTCCTGTGGCATGGTATCTGGGGAATTTTTGCTCGACCTCGACTACCTTGAAGACTCGGCAGCTGATGTCGACTTTAATGTTGTGATGCTCTCCACTGACCAACTAGTAGAAGTACAAGGAACTGCCGAAGGTAAGGCTTTCAGTCGGCCGGATCTAGATCGCATGGTGAGCCTAGCGACTACTGGTATCGAACAATTATTTGTGGCCCAGCGACAAGCTCTTGATGAATGGCGAAGTAAGTGACTATTCTATGAATGACGATCTGGGACTCTATGCCGTACTGACAAAGCTCGAGAGATCCATTCAGGAGTACCCCACACTATTGGGAGCGATTGCCGCAACAGCTAAGGCGCATTGGGTGATAACAGACAGCACATGCCTGGTGCTGTCTGAACTAACAGCAAAAGAAATCCGAGACAGCATTTCCGCCGCCGTTGAGGAAAGTGCACTGATTTTTGTATTGCCTGCTGATATGATCGACGCACACTGGACTCCGATGGGAAGCAATCGGTATGGTCGAGAGTTCGTGAAACAGGCTTTTATCGCCTCAGAGAAGGTGCGAAACAGTAATCGGCGGCGGTTTTAGGCATACTCTCCGAGAAAGTGCCCTCCGAGTATATGCACGTGCGCGTGATTTTGACTTTGCATTCCATCATACCCAAAATTTGAAATTAAGCGGAACCCGTTTGGGCACTGCTCTTCAGCAACTAGCGTGGCTGCACGACCGACCGCATCCATGTCAGACCAAAGTTCACTTTGGGTCAAATGTTCCTTCGGAGCGGCTAATAACATCACTGGTGCCCACCTAAGCCTGTTACGAAACACAATAGCATTTTCATCCTCATAAAAAATCTCAGCCGGTTCACGGTGAGCAATTATTTCGCAAAAAACACAAAACCCCGCCATGATAGCCTCCGTCTGCGAACTATTTTAGATTTGCCGGTAGCTGCTACAGTTCAGTCATGAAATTATAGGGCAACGACATTTAAAAAATAGAGTGAAAGAAATTATTCAAGTGCCGGAAATCCAAGCCTTCTACGGTCTTCGATACAATCCACAACTCATCAGGGGCTCGGAGGTCATTTCGCCGCCCTACGACATCGTCAAATCGGACGACCTACGCTCGTTAAGAAGCTCAGCCTCAGTAACCGAGTCCGATCGAAAATATAATGCCTCAATACTTGAGAATCCCAGCCCAACAGCTATTGGTTACGCTAGCGTATTAACAAATATCAAAGCATGGACAGAAGCAGATGTACTAATAAAGGAGTCATATCCGTGTCTCTATCTATATGAACAAATCTTCAAACTACCTGACAATGACGCTGCTAATAAAAAAAACTCTACCTACCGGCGCAGAGTCCTACTTGCGGCGACGCGTCTTTCAAAGCCAGAAGATGGTGTAATACGGCATCATGAAAGCACAATGGCCGGACCTCGACAAGATAGACTGAAGCTCTACACTGCTGCGAGACATGCAATAAGTCCAATACTCGCGTCGGTCGAAGATTCTAACTCGGAATTTCTTAGCCTGTTAAATGAGGATTACGGACCAGAAATATTTGGTGGAACCGATTTATCAGGAGTTGAACATAAACTCTGGAAGATATCTGAAAACACTCAGGTCGCCAAGTTTCGGAAAGTTGTTCACGATCTCCCTGCGACAATTGCAGATGGGCACCATCGAACCATGACGGCACTAGCTTATTTAGACGAAGCTGGCTCGACCAAAAAACTAACACGCCACGCTGCTGAGCGTTTTGCTCTAATGGGACTGGCATCTGATCAGGACAAAAGTCTATTGATTTTACCAACACATAGGATTCTCCTTAAGGATTCGGCGCCCGAAGATATCCTCGACAGGCTTTCGGGGCTGTACCAAATCAATGAATTGAACTCACTCGACTCTGCATGGGAAACCGTTAGAAGAAATGCGACCGGGCCGGTAAGTTTCGTTGCACTAGGCCTAACAGAACAAGGTGAAAACTATTCAATTCACTTACTAACCGCCAAAGACGCAAACCAAATCCGTTCAGCAATGCCCAGCCAATTAGGAGCTGCTGCTAGGGATGTGGATATTCTTATCCTTACATCCACTATTCTTCGACCTCTATTCAACATCGATAGTGCTTCTCTGGCGGCTGGCACCCAAGTTGGTTTCGAGGAAAGTATTCATATGGTGGAAAATGCTATAAAAAGCGGGGATGCAAAAGTTGCATTTTTGGCTAATCCAGCGACAATAGAGCAAGTACAAGCCGTTGCAGCCGCCGGGGAGGTGCTACCCCAAAAAACTACCTACTACTACCCAAAACTCGGAACAGGTATGGTGTTTTACCCGCTTACGGGGCGTGTGAACTAGTTACACTTCAAAGCACTCGTATATCGTGCTCACTGTGATCGTTCGAACATATTTATGGCAACTATTATTGAAACAAGCGTTGACTCTAAGTCAGAGTCGCATGACTATGATTTAGAATGAACAAAATCATCTGTTTAACAAGGAGTACGCCGTGAACCTGAGACTACCTGGGCCTATCCCAGTGCCAGAACCAGTGGCTCAAGCAGGGGCCGCCCCGATGATCAACCATCGTGGCCCTGAATTCGCTTCATTAATTCAAGGAACAACCGAGAAAATTAAACAAGTCTACCTAACTAAGAATGATGTACTCACTCTCACTGCGTCGGGTACCGGAGCCATGGAGGCTGCGGTAGTGAACTTCATGCTTCCTGGCTCTCACGCGCTGATCATCACCATCGGGGTGTTCGGAAATCGATTTAAAGAACTGGTCAACGCATACGGTGGTGTCGCAACTGTATTAGAATTCAGCTTTGGTTCAGCGGCCGATCTCACACAAATTAAGGGCGCATTAGAAGCAAATTCTGAAATCAAAACTGTGTTTGTAACTCACAACGAAACTTCAACAGGAGTTACTAATCCGATCATCCCTGATTTAGTTAAGATTGTGCACAAGCACGACGCGTTATTGATAGTAGACGCAATATCGTCGCTGTCATCCGTAGAATTTCGCACGGATGAATGGGAAGCTGATGTGGTCTGTTCAGGATCACAAAAGGGATGGATGACTGCACCAGGCTTATCATTTATCTCAGTCAGTGAGACCGCGTGGCAGCGATCCAAAGAAAACCCACAGCCACGATTCTATTTTGATCTCTTACGGCATAAAAAAGCTTTGGCCGATGGCCAAACACCATGGACTCCAGCAATTTCGGTCTGGTTCTCATTGGATAAAGCGCTTGACATGATGATAGAAGAGGGCCTTGAGGCGATTTGGGCGCGACACGCACGAGCAGGCCAGAGAGTTAGGGATGGAGTGAGAGCTATGGGATTAAAACTGTTTTCCCAAGAAGGTGTTGAATCAAATACGGTTACTTCGATTACGGTTCCTTCAGAATTAGATGGGCTTGAAATATTAAGAATCGCTCGCGAGCGGTACTCCACGGTGTTCGCGGGAGGCCAAGCCTCTCTTAAGGGACAAATTATTCGTTTCGGACATCTTGGTTATATGCCTGACTCTGATCTAGACTCTGCACTTGATGCGTTGCGAAATACACTAGCCGATCTCGATTTCAAAGCTTAGACCTTTCTGTTTTAACCAAGGAGTCGTATATGGCAAAAGTCCTAGTCTCTGACGAAATCGCCCAGCAGGGTCTAGACCTCTTGAGAAAAGATCATGAAGTGACTGTATTGACTGGCATGACTGAAGAAGAATTGATAATAGCCATCGTTGACTACGACGCGTTAATTGTGCGCAGCCAAACACGTGTTACTAGATCGATAATCGAGGCTGGAACCCAATTAAAGGCCATCGCTCGAGCAGGAGTAGGAATCGATAATGTCGATGTGGATACCGCGACCGAGCATGGCATAATCGTAGTGAATGCACCCCTGGCAAACACAATTTCCACTGCCGAGCACGCCTTTGCCTTGTTGCTCGCGACTGCCCGAAATATTGCACCAGCTGATGCTTCATTGAGATCCGGAAAATGGGAACGAAGTAAGTACTCTGGTGTTGAGCTTGCACACAAAACATTAGGCATTGTGGGCTTAGGGCGAATCGGATCTGAAGTTGCAAAAAGGGCTCAAGCATTTCAGATGAACGTCGTCGCGTATGACCCATTCGTATCAAAAGATAAGGCCGAACGCATAGGAATTGAAATCCGTGAATTAATAAACCTGTTTGAAATATCTGACTTCGTCACGCTCCATACGACGCTTAACGAAGACACAAAACATCTAATCAATGCTGAGGTTCTTTCCCATGCAAAACCTGGACTTAGACTAATTAATGCCGCACGGGGTGGTTTGATTGATGAGAGCGCACTACTTGAGGCAATAAGTCAAGGTTTGGTCAACCAGGCAGGACTGGATGTTTTTTCCAGTGAACCAGCTGTGGGAAACCCTCTTACTCAACATCAAAATATCACCGTCACTCCGCATCTCGCCGCCTCGACATCTGAAGCGCAGACTCGAGCCGCGGTAAACATAGCTGAACAGGTTAATCAAATTCTTCAAGGATCTGTCCCCGAATTTCCTGTAAATATCGACACTGTGGATACTGACACTATGCTTACGCTGGCCCCATTTCTTGAACCTAGTCGCTTGGCCGGAAGTATTGCGTCGCAGCTAGCCTTAGGTACAAGTACCTCAGGAAACATTGAAAGTGCTCATATCAACTATTTTGGACATTTCACAGGCCTTGAAACTCACCCACTTCGTTCTTCAGCTATCATCGGCATTCTGGGCCCAGCCACCAGTATTCCGGTCAATATAGTAAATGCCTTGAATATCGCTGAATCTACGGGCTTAATAGTAAAGGAAAAATTCTCTGAGTCGATAGATCCTTATGAAAATCTCGTTCAAGTAACTGTGAATACTGATCAACTATCCGAAAAAGTGTCGACAACCAGTACCAATGCTGGAGTTGAAATAGTTAGCATTGGCGAGTGGAATATAAACTTCAGACCGGTGTCCAAGATACTGTTGCTAGTTGAAAACCTCGATCAACCAGGTGAAGTCGGACGTGTTGGGCAGGTTATGGGAGATCTTGGCGTCAACATATCGTCCATGGCGGTGGCGCCAGGCACCACTATGGACGACCCCGCCTTAATGGTAATTGGAATAAGTCGCCCACTTGACCAATCTGAGGCGTTGAAAATCTCTGATTTGACAGGAATTAGTCGCGTTCGACAGGTCACACTATAGGGTGTCTCAACAACCTAGAATTATAGACATGGATACAAATCGTCAAGGCAGCAATAATCCCTTAAGCGGGCTCCCCTCAACCTCGAAAGTACTAGAGTCCGAAAGAGCTCAGGCCCTGATTGAGAAACATGGACAGAAGGCAATTAGCGACCTTACACGTGAAACCCTGCAAGTAATTAGAGACAATATACGAAGTATGGAGGCCAGCCAAATCAGCCTAGACATCATCATAACGACACTTGAGTCAAAAGCAAAAAAACTTGGTGATACTCTTCGACCTGTAATCAATGCCACGGGAGTAATCTTACACACGAACCTCGGACGTGCTCCACTTTCTGAAGACACCCGAGCCGCGATGGCAGATGTAACAGAGGGTTACTCGAATTTGGAATACGACGTAACCACTGGAAGCAGAGGTTCACGATTCAGTCATCTTCAATCGATTATCCAGCGCCTGACAGGCGCAGAAGACTCGATAGTTCTCAACAATAATGCGGGTGCCGTTCTCGCAACCCTCGCCGCGATTTGCAAGGACGGTGAGGTTATCGTGTCCAGAGGTCAACTGGTGGAAATTGGAGGCGGTTTCAGGGTGCCGGACGTGATGAGTCAGTCTGGCGCGCAATTGAAAGAAGTAGGTACTACGAACCGGACTCGCGCGGCTGACTACGAGAGCGGCATATCAGATAAAACCAAGGCTCTGATGCGGGTACATCCATCAAATTTTCTTATTTCTGGCTTCACGGAAGAAACGTCATTACGAGAAATTGTGAAGGTCGGTCATGAACATAATCTGCCGGTGATCGATGATATTGGTTCAGGAGCGCTACTTGACTTGAGGCCATATGGATTGAAACCTGAACCTTTGCTTAGCGAATGCATTGACGACGGCGCAGATCTAGTGCTCGCGTCAGGTGACAAGTTAATCGGTGGACCACAGGCGGGTTTAATAATAGGGAAGTCAACACTTATTGATACCATCAGAAAGCATCCGCTCACGCGAGTTCTCCGACCGGACAAAGCGACGATAGCGGGAATCGCCGCAACTCTAAAACATTATGCCTTAGACGAAGCTACTGAAAAAATACCTATCTGGCAAATGATCTCTATGAATGAGTCAATTCTCCAGCAGAGAGCACAACGATTTGCTGAAGCTTGGGGATCTAGTGCACAAGTCGTTACCGGTAAGTCGACCGTGGGGGGTGGCAGCCTACCTGGACAGACTCTCACAACCAGGTTATGTGCAATTAGTCTGTCCCAACAAAAATTAGAGCTAGTTAGCAAAGAATTACGTGCCTCTGAACTCTCGATTATCTCTAAAATTCAGGATGGTGTGCTACAACTCGATCCGCGTACGGTGCTAATTGACCAAGACATACAAGTCGTGAACACGCTTGAAAAGATTTCTAAAGGTATGAAATAGCTTATTACTATTCAGCCGCCGCGGGCGTGACGGAGGCGGTCGCTGTAGCAATCGGTGTCACCGAGGCGGTCGCTGTAGCAATCAGTGTCACGGGTGGCTGGGTTGCAGTAGGTGAAGGGTTCACAGGAGAAATACTAGTCGCACTTGGGGTAGGAGTCTTAAGATCGGGACGAGCAGGCGCGTCGATTGACCATGTTCTGCCATCTGAGTGTATTAATCTGATCGGAACGAATCCTCTCTCCACCTCAAAATAAAGTGTCGTCGAGCAGCTCACTTCCTGACACGATACCTGCTCCAAAAGTGAAATATTGACAGTACCCTTACGCGGTTCAAAAGCCTGAAGGGTAAACAACAGGTAGCTTTCATTCGGCAGACGTGAATTACCCTCAAATAACAAATCAACCCAGTACGCTTTCGTATTCTTGGAGCTCCAACCAGAGCCAATCACATCAAATTTAGCCAATACCGTAATGACTTCCTGATCCTCTGTGTCTTCCTCTTCTAATGCCACCGGGGTGATCGTTGGGGTTACCGTAGGAAATTTCAATCCCGACAAGTCGCTATCGAGCTGTGAGCTCAACGTCACTATTTCTACTAAATCTTCATCACCGGAAAAAGGTGAGCATGCTGCTGCAATCACAAATATAAGCAAACTAACGGCTATATTTTTTATCATAATAAAAATTAATAAACGTCTGGGCTGCTGGAATTAAGTAAACTGAACAAACTATGACCCACCAATACGACCTAGAAAAACTTGAATACTCTGTAATTCTAGACCGTCTCTTGAGTTTCACGCGATCTGATGCTGGGTACAACCTCGCCAAATCGCTTCGACCGAGCTCGAGCCACGACGAGGTGCTTCGCAAACAGCAAGAAACATTTGAGGCAGTCAGGCTGTTGTCACAGAATATTCAAATGCTATCCGATACCTTCCCCGATATACGCCCGAAAATCTACGCGGCTCAGCGAGGCGGGCTATTAACAACTTTTGAGTTGCTTGAGGTTAGCCTCGCTTGTCGTGTTGGCAACCAATGTCGAACCAATCTAGGTAAATACAGTGATATCGCCCCATTCACCTGGTCCAAAATCAGCGGTGCTGAAAACTTGAGTTCGACCACAGCCATAATACATGCAGCCGTGGATGATAGTGGAACAATTAGGGATAACGCCTCGCCTGAACTTGCTGAAATTAGACTACGAAGAAGAGCAACGCATGATCAGTTACTGAAAAAAATGAACGGAATGGCCAAGTCAGCGGGATTAAGTCACGCGCTTCAAGAACCCATCGTTGTTATGCGGGAAGGACGATATGTCTTACCTGTCAAGGCTGGTTTCCAATCAAACGTCCCCGGTATTGTCCATGACTCGTCAGCCTCAGGGTCAACCATCTTCATCCAGCCCAGCTCGGCGATAGGCCTCGGCAATATATATAAAGAGACTCAGAAGCTGGAAGAGCGAGAGTTAGAGAAGATACTGAGAAATTTATCCAGTGCAGTCGGACAAGAATTCGATGCATTAGAGTATTTAGTTGCTCAACTTGCAGAAATCGATCTCATACAAGCAAAAGGTCTTTTGGCGACCGATTTAGATGCTCTGGAACTTTATCAAGAATCTTCTCCCAGTAGTTGGGTTATGCCTTCAGACAGACCGTTATCACTAGTAGAAGCCCGGCATCCCTTGATCGATGGCGACGTAGTCCCGATTTCCTTGCGTGTTACTGCGGATGAACAGAGCGATTCTGATCCTATGGTCTTACTTATTACCGGACCAAACACCGGCGGGAAAACAGTCTCACTCAAAACCTGTGGGCTATTAGCTCTGATGAGCCAAGCTGGATTACCCGTGCCAGCATCCGTCGGAACCCAAATGCCGGTCTTTCAAAACGTTCTAGCGGATATTGGAGATGAGCAATCCATCCAACATTCACTTTCTACCTTTTCTGCCCATGTAGCAACAATCAATAGCATTCTATCAATCTCAACGCCCGGATCCCTGATTCTCATTGATGAAATCGGAGCCGGTACCGATCCCCGAGAAGGTGCCGCTCTTGGAATAGCGTTGATTGGAGAACTTCTTCAAAAACAAGTTGCTGTGGTCTGCACCACACATCATGCCGAACTAAAAATCTACGCACATACCAATCCCAAAATCGCCAACGCATCTACTGAATTTAATACTGACACGCTCCAGCCCACGTACCGGCTTCTTCTGGGAATCCCGGGAGAATCAAACGCGATAGCAATCGCATCGCGGCTTGGTCTTCCTTCCTCGATCATCGATGCGGCTCGACTAGAGCTCGGTGCCAAAGAAAGAGATTTATCTTCAATGCTTACTGAATTAAAAAATGCCTTGCAAGCTGCGGAAGAAAATGTTCGTGAAACAGAAAATGAAAGATCAGAACTGACGACATTTCGCAATAAAACCGAACGCGAATTGCGAGAAACTCTTGAAAGGGTTCAGACCGACACCCGTCACGAGCTGGATATGTTAAGACGAGAAAGTGCGCGACTTATGCAGTCTCTCACTAGAGCTAAACGCGAGATAGAAGCAGTCAAACTCCGTAAAATAGAAAATGAAATTCAAGAGGTCACCGAAGCGGTTGCCGCTGCAGTAAAAGCAAGTATCGAGCAGTCCGAACAATGGGAGCTCGATGATTATTTTGAGGAAATTGACCGAAGCCGGTTAGCACCGGGAGTGCAAGTAACAGTGAAAGGATTTGACACACGCGGCGAGGTCAAAAGCTGGCTAGATGATGACAAATCACTCGTAGTTATTTTTGGAAATCTGACTTCTAGAATTGAGATATCTTCCATCCTCGAGATCCATGATCCGGCACCACAGGTCCAAGATAGAGTACCTTCACAACGACGTGTTCAGGTGAACTCTGAATTAGATATTCGCGGAAATAGAATTGACGAAGCCTTACCGCTGCTTGAAAAATATCTCGACCAAGCAACTGAGGGAAATATGCAAACGGCTAGGATTATCCACGGAAAAGGAACCGGTGCACTAAAAACGGCCGTTAGAGAGTATTTAGTTACTCATCCGTCGATAACTGATTTCAGTTCTGCACCAAATGGTCAAGGTGGCGACGGAGTTACTGTAGTCAGTTTTAAAAACTGAGCAGTAGCACTCAGCAGCTGACAGCCTAAATCACAGCCACATTAATCCCTTCAAGTTTAAAAGCCTTAGAATTTCCAGTTACCGTAGTCAACCCACCATTTAAAACCCTCACTCGCGGCCACTCAGTCTCATCAAGTTCAAAAATCTCGGCGAGCAACTGAATAATTACTCCACCATGGGTGGCACAAACTACCAACTCATCTACATGGCTATCGGCAATCCTCTTAAAACATTCGTACGAGCGCATACGCAATACTGCGTTGGGCTCCATTTCTGGAATCAAGCTTGCCCAGTCCGTCCCAGGCTTGAGATTCCATTTGGCAGTGGCTTCCGCCCAGGTTTTGCCCTCGGCGAGGCCCCATCTCTGCTCGCGTAAGTCTGGTTCGGTAATAATTTCAAGATCGTGCTCCTGAGCTATAACTAGACCCGTGTGATATGCACGCTTAAGTGGACTGGCATAAACAGCTTGTATTGACATCTCAGCGAGCTGAGTTCCAGCTGCCCTAGCCTGTTCCTGTCCCTTGGGTGTGAGGTCCGTATCAAGCCAGCCCTGAATAATGCCGGCCGCATTCCCTTCAGACTCACCATGTCTCACCAAAATAACCGTCACGATTAACTTTCCTCAAACAATTCAAAAAAATCATTCATTTGCTGCACACCTTCTTCATCTATGTCCTCGTTGGTTGCTAAGTCCAACAGATGGAACAAATTGGTTAATATCCGAGCGGTTGCCCCCCAAACAAGATACTCAACTCCATCCATGGCGAATGAATACGCGCGTGTTGCCGTTGGCGACCCGCTCTGTTCAACCATATGCCAGACGCGTGACTCGACTGACATCAAGGTAGCCAATTTCACCACCAAAACGTCACGTACCTCAGCATCTGCTTTGGAGAAGAGTCCGTCCAGGTCAACCCCACGGAGCAACCCAACAAAAGGACTTATTCGATAGTTCGAGACGATTGTACAGGTGTCGTCTAAACGACCGATCAGTGCGATTTCATCGGATTCGACACCCATTTCTTCATTAGTCTCTCTGAGCGCAGTTACAGACAAATCTAAGTCTTCCACGTCACGCCTACCGCCTGGAAAGGATATCTCACCTTTGTGATGGGCCACTGTGTTCGTACGAACCTGAAGAGCAACATATAACTCGGACTCGGATTCACAAATGAGTATTAAAACAGCACTTTCTCTCATTCTGCCCAGAGGTATCTCACGGGCAGAATAATTGCGAACACTATCTTCTAAAAAATCAATCGAGGGAAGCACTTTATCCTGCCCTACTTAAGCGTCTATCATCTTATACAGCGTGACTGGGGGCTTAGCTTAGTGGCCTAAAGCTCCGGTCTCATAAACCGGCGAGCCTGGGTTCGAATCCCAGAGCCCCCACCATGCTAAATCTTTTCCCCAGCTATACAAAAGATAACAGGAAATGAAGTCACAAACTGTCATACTATTTGGCATGAGTTCTCGATTCAATCCCAAAAAAACACCATTAGTGGCCTTAAGTCTGACTTCCTCCAAAGACTGACGTTAGATAAAAATCCATTGTTTCACTTCCAACAGTGACACTGAATTCAGTGTCAGCACGGCATCCTAAAAACCCTTACCCATAGGGCTCCTGACTTCTATATGTCCAGATTTAGTTGTTCATTCGTCCTCTTCTTCGACGAAAGGAGAGTTAATCCTGTGATTCGGACAATCGTTGTTCCACCTGATCCCGATCGGGCATAGAAATCATTGCACCCTCAGCTGTAACGGCGAGGCCGCCACTCACGCGGCCAAATACGACTGATTCCCTGAGTGTCTGACCTTCGGCAAGTGCGACCGCCAGTCCAGCCGCAAATGCGTCTCCAGCGGCCACTGTGTCTACGGTGTTGACCTGAAGAGGATTAAAAATAAACACTTCTTCAGCATCGGATTCCAGCAACAGGCCGCCCTGTCCACCCATAGTTACAACCACCGACTGAGCGCCGAGTTTCATGATTTGTGCGGCTGCAGCTTCCGCTGATGCAAAATCCACAACAGGAATTCCCGTCAATGCCTCGGCTTCTGTCTCATTGGGGGTGACTACATCAGCAAGTCTCAACAGTTCGAGAAGCACATCATCTATTGATGATGGTGCAGGAGCCGGATCCCATACAACCGTGATGCCATGATTTTTTGCTTCGCGCGCTAGCTTCAGTGAAATTTCCTGCGATACCTCACGCTGCAGCATCAATACCTGACAGGTTGCGAGTATATCAAGCGACTGTTCAATGTCCGTCAGACCTGCCTGCGCGTTCGCGCCCGGTATCTGAATTATATAGTTTTGTTTATCACCATCCAGCAAAATCATAGCTACCCCAGTGTGGATATCCGGAACCCGCACTATGCCGCTGGAATCAACACCCACGTCCTTGAGATCATTAATAAGTCTCTCGCCGAACACGTCGTCACCAACTGCACCAATCATGTGAGTCCAGGCACCGAGTCTCGCGGTCGCAAAAGCCTGATTGGCGCCCTTACCACCACCTGTCTGAAAAAAGCTATCACCAACGACCGTTTGTCCGGGCCGCGGCATCAACTCACTGGTCGCAAAAAAATCAATATTAATTCCACCAAAGACGCAAATTCGAGGTTGCATACTTGTCTCCAACACAGCCCACTAAAAATACTAGCCTAATGGAGAAAGAGTACTCCCGCCGAGGATATGCATGTGCACGTGTGGCACGGACTGACCTGCATGTTCACCACAGTTCATAACGAGTCGGTACCCAGAGTCAAGGTTCTCCCGTGATGCTATCTTGGTGGCAACAGATACTAACTGCCCCGCTAATTCTGGATTGTTTTCCAGGTCTCGTGGTGACCGAAATCCTGATACTTTGGGAATGACCACAATATGGACAGGTGCCGCCGGAGCTATGTCGTGAAAAGCGAGAAATGCCTCGTCTTCATAGACGGTATTATTGGGAATCTCGCCGGCTAATATCTTTGCAAATACATTGTCCTGATCGTACGGTGCGTTTAATTGTGCGTTGATCGACATCTTTGGCCTCGTCTACTACGTCCGTTTTTCTGCCGAAATGATAAGTTCATCCGCGCCCCGCAGGAGCAGCGTACCACCTCTGGTAAGTCCGCCCTTTACCGGAGCGAACGAGCTGAATTCTTCGAAAAGTCGCTTGAATGCCGTGCCGGCCTCAACTCTCGCGAGTGGGGCCCCAAGACAAAAATGAATGCCGTGTCCAAACGACAAATGGCGCTTCTCTCTCCGATCAAAAAGGAATGTGTCGGGATCGGAATATGCTGCCGGATCACGGTTCGCTGCTCCCAACATACACATCAATACATCACCTTTGGTTATCAGGGTTCCCAGCACCTCCGTATTCCGAGTAGCCACCCGTACGAGACCTTGAACGGGACTGTCGTAACGAAGAGTTTCCTCGATTACGGACGGTATAATATCGGGATTCGCCGCGATTTGATCAAGCACGTTGTGGTGATTTAGCAGTGCCAGCATGCCGTTCCCAATTAGATTGGTGGTAGTTTCATTACCTGCCACGAGCAACAATATAGTGAACGATATTGCCTCATCTCGGGTGAGCTTGTCGCCGGTCTCATCCTGATCATTCACGATGGCAGAAATTAAATCGTCTTCTGGGCTACTTAATCTTCTATCAATAATCTCGCCCAGATACGCCACCATTTCCTCGGTTACGACACGTCTGCGCTCTAATTCAGCGGGATCAGGTACCAGTTTCGTAGCGCTGGCTACTACCGTCGACCACTCTTTAAATCGTATGCGCTCACTTGGAGGTATTCCAAGCATCTCCGCGATAACTATGACCGGAAGAGGTTGAGCCAGGCCCGCCATAAGGTCAAATTTGGACTCAGTTCGTAACGATTCCACAAGTGAATCCGTTACATCAGTAATATGTTCGTCGAGTGCAGCGATACGCTTCGGTGTGAACGTTTTGTTCACAATAGCGCGCAGTCGGGTATGGTCCGGTGGGTCACTGGTCAGCACATTGCGCACATATCCCAGAGGATTTGCCTCTGCTTCGCGCGCCACCTCATTTGCGATCGCACCGGACGCGTACCGTGGATTAGATGAAAAAATTTCAGGGTCTTTGAGAATCGCGCTACAAGCCTCGTGAGACGTAATCACCCAGGCATTAAGCGCGTCTGAGTGATATATCGGAGCATAATCTCTTGCACGCGCGTATTGTACATATGGATTGGATTTAAATGATGGAATAAAGGGATTGAAAACTGCGGTCTGGCCCTGCGTCATAGGATCTACAGTAATACCGATGAACTATAACGTCACTGATATCTCCAGAGCCTTGGGTCCGCGAGCAAACCAGTCCTCTGTTCGAGGAAGACTACCCGGCTCCATTTGATCAGATAGTCGAAACGAAGACGTTTTTTCTAACAATGACCTAAATACTTCTTGTAGAGCAATTCGCGCCAATGGGGCGCCCACGCAGTAATGAGAGCCTCTGCCAAAAGCCAGCGATGGTGGAGCGTCACTGCCTGAATTGGATCGATAACGCTCGACGTCAAATATGTCCGGATTTTCAAATACATCTGGATCTCGGTTGGTTCCACCAACCAACACCATGACGACGTCATTCTCCTTCATTTGGACTCCTGAAAATAACAGATCCGAGGTTACCCACCGCACCAGAACTTGTTGCGGTGGGTCAAATCTCAATATTTCATCAACAGCCGAATCCAGAAGCTCGCTATTCTCTCTCAAAGCTGACTGTGCGGTATCGCTGATGGCAAAGGCCAAAATTCCGTTTGTGATGGCTTCTGCTGTAGTAGCGCTTCCGGCCTGAGCCAAATCCACCACAAGAGCTAGTAGTTCTTCTGTTGATGGCAGGTCCTCCTCAGTGTTATCACTCGATATTTCTTCTGCACGTGCAATCGACGACAGAACAGAATCACTCGCCACGCGCTCGTCATGCGAGACGGATTCCAAGAATTCGGTAAGTCTGACCTTGGCTTCTCGCGCCGCGCGCCGCTTTGCTACGGTCACATCATTGAAATTAGTCTGCATTAAGGCAAACGTATCGCTCATCACCTGATCCCGATCATCTACATGAAGTCCGAGCTGGAGACTTAATATAGTCTCTGGCACCTTCACTGCGAGAGACTGCACTACCTCAACCACCCCACCAGAATGGGCACCTAACAGGTCATCGATCAGCATAGAAACTTCGATCCGTATATCGTTCCGTAGCTTCTCCAAAATACTGGGGGCAAATCCGCGCGCGACGATTCTTCGAAGACGGGTGTGCGAGAAGGAATCCAACTGAGCCAGTCGTTCAACATTGCCCAAGGCAGAGTTCTGCCGAACATATGCCAGACTCTCAGATACCTTGGAACTCGCACGGCTTGGATTAGAGGAAAATGTTTCATAGTCCTGCAATACTTCTAACCCGTACTGATATGAAGTGATGATCCAGGCGTTCACAGTTTCTGAATAATGAACTGGTTCATCACTCCGAAGTCTCGCCAAGGATGAATACGGATCCGCCATATAGGACGGTCGAAATGGATTGAAGTACGCCATTCATACAGAGTACCCCGTGATGAGAATTTCAAACTGTTTTTACTGAAATCTACTGGTAAGGTGGATTAATATCAAAATTTGCGTCGACGGAGTTAATGCCTTGTCCTCAAAAACTTATTCTGCAGAGACTACTGAGCTTGAGTCACCCTTTAGGGGTATAGACCTGTCGAAGCCCACTTATGGCAAGTTCCGAAGATTAATCCCTCTCGCCTATACCTTGCTCACAGTCTGGTTGAAGTGGAGGACGCTCCGAATTAAGAGACGCCTGTTTGGGGTCGAGCGGATGGAGGCAGCGACTCACAAATTCCATTCAGATGCGGCGATTTCTGTAGTTCGACTGGCCGTCAAGCAACAGGGCATGATAGTTAAAATGTGTCAATTTTTGGGTGCACGTGCTGATGTTCTTATGGAGGAATACGTCCGGACACTTTCGCTCGTGCATGATTCTATACCTCCAAGACCTTGGCTAGAAGTGAAAAATCGAATAGAAGAGGAACTGGGAGCGCCAGTCGAGAACCTATTTAAGTCCATCTCCGAAGAGCCAGTAGCCGCAGCCTCACTGGCACAGGTACATCGGGGGCGCACACATGATGGGCATGATGTGGCAGTGAAGATTCAGCATGTAGGCATAGACAAAATTGTCGAGTGGGATCTTGAGGCTGTTGACTTGCTCTCTAATATATGGAGTCGACTTGAAACTATCATCGATTTCCGCCCGATGGTTGCCGAAATGCGTAGAAATGCACCAGAAGAAATTGACTTCGTCCATGAAGGACGTGCGGCCGAAGAAATAGCTAATCTTCTCTCAGACAGAAATGATACAACCGTCCCGAAAATTTTCTGGGAGCTTAGCTCATTACGAGTTCTCACAATGGACTACATCGACGGCATAAAAATTACTGATACTAAAGCTTTGCGAGAGGCAGGTGTAAACCCGCCCGATGTCGCTGATGTGCTCATTGATTTGTATAACAACATGATTCTCAAATACGGCATGTTTCATGCAGATCCGCACCCTGGAAACCTCTTCGTGTTACCGCCTAAAAGTGAAGACGAGTCTCTACGGATCGGGCTGGTTGATTTTGGACTTACTAAGTCAATAGAGACTGATTTTCGAGAGCAGTTAATGGTCCTAACCAGCGCCATCATTGAGCAGCAATCAGATGTAATTTCAACCACTATGACAGACATGGGATTCAGGACTCGTGAAGACGACCCAGAGACGTATACCGCGCTGGGAGAAGCATTCCTCGGAGATGTGCTTCGTTCAGGAAAAGCCTATGCTGATCAGGAAATGGTTGCAGAGGTAAATGAAAATCTTGGAAAGCTATTGCGAGCTAATCCTATTCTAGACCTCCCAGGTGACGTGATCCTGATTGCACGAGTCATGGGATTACTTTCCGGTCTCGGTCGGACTCTGGAATCAGAAACTGACCTACTCATCTCGGTACTACCATACCTTGATCCTGATAAGGACCAGGCTAGTGATGATGATCTCTTCGCCTAACCAATAGAATATCGAGTTAAGTTTGCTCGAATCAATTCACTTACTCTATCGGGTTCTTATCAATTAAGCTTGCATGTATTCATTTTATACGTTATTGTTCATTTAAATGAATGATAATTCATTTTGTCGGGCAATAGATAGGAGTCTAAAGTGATAACCCCGAAAGAGTACATTAATGGCGTGTTGAGCAAAGGTCGTAAGACCGGACCTCTCTTTGAAGAAGCCAAGAAGGATTACCGAAGATGGCTTCGCGAAGAAAACAGCAACTGGCGCTGTACTTTATAAGTACTAACAGCCATAAATGTCAGGAGTAATAATATGAAACTTACGAATTACGTCAGCTACATTACGCGAAAAAATCGCGGTGTCGCGCCAAACTATGATGAGGCTAAAAAGGATTTTTTAGCGATGATACGTAGACGCAATATAAGTCACCTTTAACGCTAAAATGCTTAGAAATCTAAGTATTTAGCTAATGATGATCGTTTCCTTACTTTGGGCTAACCTACTCGCGTAAGTATCCCTCAGTCCAAAGTAAGGAAATTCAATAAATATGCCACGCAGGCCCGAGCGATACCTAGAAGAACGAAAACAAGACATCATTCGGGCAGCGAAGCAGATGTTCGTGCAGCAGGGTTATGCATCCACAACAATTAGCCAGATAGCAACTGAAGCCGAGATGGCAACCGGTACGCTTTATCGGTACTTTAAGAGCAAAGACGAACTAATTTGGGCCGTTTCACACGAACATATCGAAGAAGAACTTCAAGCCTTTACGACTTTAGAAAAAGAATCAACATCTGCCGGAGATCAGCTTCTGGAGATTTTATTGAAACCGTATCAAAATACTGATGTCGACCAGAGCCGACAAGATGCGATTATCAGCCTGGAATCGACCTTGGCTGCTTTGAGAAGCGATGGACTTAAAGAAAAAGTTGCGACAGATATTTCCATGTCGATCGACGCGTTAACCGAACTAATCCAAAAAGCCCAAGCACAAGGTGAAGTAAACCCTCAATTCAGCCCGTCCGCACTTTCAGCATTGCTCCATGGCACTGCAAGCGGTTTGGCAAGTCTCAGGCCTCTACTGTCTGAAAATTCGACCTATATCGTGGCCGCACAAGATCTTCTAATTAAACTGGTGGAATCACTCTATAGTCCTTCTCTTGCGAAACGTTCACAGGATAAAAAAAGCATGCCATCAACACCTGAATGAGGCGTTTTAACAGTCCAGCCCAAAGTCGAACATAAGACCACTGGTGCTAATCTATAACTCATGACCACAAGCCACACCTCGCATCGATCGGTAATTTCTGGAGAAGGCGCTCCAACGCATTCCTCCGTCCAAAATGCGCTGAATCTACTGGAAGGGCCAGACCATCTTCTTCAACAGATTGAGGTGGCTCTAGTAAGCGCACTTGCCGGGGGCGCAGAAGATGTTGATACATCCAGAGCTCGAAGACTTCTCTACGCCACAGACGCATCGATCTATGAAATGGAGCCGGTTGCGGTTACTTTCCCTCGAGACACCAGCGATGTTCAAGCAATCGTGCAAGTCGCGAATACCTTCGGTGTTCCCATTCTTCCAAGAGGAGCCGGTACGAGTTTGGCGGGGCAAGGTGTCAACCATGCAATAGTGATTGACTTCACTCGCTACATGAATCAGGTATTGGAGATAGATCCGTCTTCGGTGACCGCACGTGTCCAGCCAGGACTAGTAGTTGACGCACTCAATAAACAAGCCAAAAGGCACCAACTCATGTACCCCGTGGACCCGTCCACCAGAAATAGAGCAACTATAGGTGGTGGTATTGGCAACAATTCATGTGGTGCGCACTCGCTCAGACACGGAAAAACGAGTGACCAGTTAATTTCAGTCACCGTCGTACTCAATGACGGAAGTATTATCCGCACCAAAAATGTCTCGGGTTCAGAATTAGAGGAAAAATTAGACGGCGACGCACGTGAATCAGAGTTGTACCGATCTATTCGCGAGATTGCGCAATCGCGACAAGCAGAAATAGAGGCATACTTCCCAAAGATACCTAGGCGTGTATCTGGTTATAACCTTGACACTGTACTTACATACGACGATGGTCGTGGTGAAAGTATGGACATCGGTCAAATGATTGTGGGCAGTGAGGGAACTCTAGGAATTGTCACGGAGGCGACTCTCAAGCTTGCCCCACTTGCTGTTAAAACGGGGATAATTGCGCTTCATTTCGAATCTATAGAAGATGCGTGCCGAGCAGCTCCTATTGCGGTCACACACGACCCCGCAGCGGTCGAACTAGTTGATAGAACAATCATCGAACGCTGTCGCGAAAGCTTTAGCTATAAATCTCTAATTGAGTTCGTAATAGGTACTCCAGGAGGCCTGCTATTGGTCGAAGTAGATGGAGAAACTGAGCAAGAAGTCATCGAAAAACTAAATGCACTAAGTAAAGACTTCAGGGGTCGTGGCCTCACTCAAGATATGGTTGTTACCACTAACTCAGGAGAACAAGCTCGAATGTGGCGAATGAGAGAAGCCGGCCTCGGACTGTTAATGTCCGTGCGGGGAGATGCAAAACCAGTAGCCTTCGTTGAAGATGGGGCCGTTGAACCTGAATTTTTAGGAGATTACGTCGCTCGATTCGAGGAAATAGTACAACGTTATGGACTACCCACCGCGTACTATGGCCACGCTGGTGCAGGATGCCTACACATCAGACCCATGATCAATCTCAAAGAATTAGATGGCCCCGAAAACGCTGAAATTTTGGCTCAAGAAATCGCCGATTTAATTCTGGAATTTGGAGGCTCACTCAGCGGTGAGCACGGTGACGGGATAGTACGAGGTGCTTTTACGGAGCGTATGTTTGGACCCGCCTTGGTGGATAGTTTCCGTGATGTCAAATTAGCATTTGATCCGGACTCATTAATGAACCCAGGGAAAATTATTGATACCCCAAGGTTCAATGACAATCTGCGACTTTCACCAAAAACCGCCAGCCTCACCCCACCCACGTTTTTAAATTGGGAGGAATGGGGTGGCATTGCACGGGCCGCCGAACAATGTAATGGGCAAGGAGCATGCCTAAAGGATGTTGGCACGATGTGCCCGTCCTTCATGGTCACGAAAGATGAAGAACACTCCACACGAGGTCGAGCCAATTTACTCCGCCAAGTGCTGAATCAGTCGCTGCCACCGGAAGAGCTCACGGGGGATCGAATCCACGATGCACTTGACCTCTGCGTGGAATGCAAGGCATGTAAGAACGAATGTCCTTCGGCCGTTGATATGGCTCTCCTGAAGTCAGAGGTACTCGCCCTACGCCACGCAGAACAAGGTGTGCCACTCAGGGATAGAATTTTTGCTGGTATCGCGAGAGGCGCCAAACTAAATCAGTTGCTAGGTATCAGATCGTTGACAAACTGCGTAAGCCGGATCGGTTTTGTGAAGGTACTGCTTGACCAATTTCTCGGAATTCATAAGTCGAGACCGCTTCCTGAATTCGCGCCAATCTCGTTCGTAGAATGGTTTCAAAAAAACCATAGTGTCGGACGCGCAACCACAAATGGAACGATCGTACTCTTTGTCGATACGTTTACAAATTATTTTCAGCCTCAGATTGGTAAAGCAGCGGTAATGGTGTTAGAAGCCTTAGGTTACGCCGTTCAGATAACACAACAAAATGAATGCTGCGGAAGACCTATGATCTCAAAAGGATTACTGGGTGACGCTCGGAATGCCGCTGCTAAGAACTTAAAAAGCTTGGAAAGTTTTATCGAAGCCGGCATTCCAATTGTAGGCTTAGAGCCATCCTGCTTGCTGACCTTTCGGGACGAATATCCGCTGTTGCTGCACAACTCGCCTCCCCTTGCAAAACTTGCGGATGCTGCAGCAAAGCAGTCGTTTCTTATCGAAGAATTTATCACTCGCTGTGCCATTGAAAACGAAAGCTCGGTTCGAAGTATTTTTCAAGGTGGAACGAGCGTTTCCATTCATATCCACTGCCATGAGAAAGCATTGGTTGGTACGGAACAGGCCCTTAAAGTCTTGGATCTCGCCAACATCCCAGCAAATTTGATTGATTCGGCGTGTTGTGGCATGGCCGGCTCATTTGGTTTTGAAACAGAACACTATGAGGTCTCCCGGGCAATGGCAGAACGAACATTGATCCCCGCAATTCGTGAAATGCCTGAGTCCGAGCGACTACTAATCACCGGCACTTCCTGCCGACAGCAGCTAGATCATTTCAGCTCAAAAACACCAATACATCTAGTCGAAGCATTAGCTGAATCGTTAATAAATAAATAGACATCACCAAAATACTAGCCAAACCAAAATGAGACCCATGGTGCAGATGCATATATTTTAGTTATTCTATATCTAGATATCTGGACGGAAAAAATAACAATGTCGAAACATCATTACAGGAAACAGAAAATCGCAGTCCTCGGACTCGGAAGATTTGGGTCTACGCTCGCTCGTGACCTCCAAGCAATGGGACACGAAGTCATTGGCATCGATCACAATAGCAACACTATTAAATCGCTCTCGGCAGAGTTATTTCATATTGCCGAAGCCGAGGCATCTGACGCTGACGCTCTAAAATTTTTAGGAATTCCTCACTGTGACGCTGCTGTAGTAGCATTTTCCGCGCAAGATCTCGAAACGAGTATTCTCGCTACGCTCACGCTGAAACAAGAGATGCAAATACCCCGAGTGATAGCAAAGGCGGCAAACGCGAGACATGGTGAAATCCTTGAACGGGTCGGTGCTGATGAAATCAAGTATCCGGAAAGAGAATCAGGCCGCCACCTCGCTCTCGCCTGGTCAGATCAGGGGCATGAAGCTGATAACCTTGAGATAAGCAATCAGTATCTGATTACAAGAATCAAAGCCCCCTCAAAGTTACATACTGAAACATTCGCGAGTATTAGAAACCAATACCCTAATCTTGACTTTATTATGTGGATGGACGGTGAAGGCGCATTAACTTTGACGCCATCTGATAATGACATCCTTCGAAAGAATCATCTACTCGTTATCGGAGGAAATCCCAACGAAATTG
The DNA here is from genome assembly GCA_029941115.1 of Dehalococcoidia bacterium. GTDB lineage: Bacteria > Chloroflexota > Dehalococcoidia > UBA2979 > UBA2979 > UBA2979. Next base: position 48,100 of record JAPYRK010000010.1, read on the forward strand.
AGGACTTCCTAGATGCCGTGCGTGAAGAATCCACCTAGACTTTCAGATAGAGCGATTTGAAGCCGCGAAGCGTCATAGTGCCACCCCATTCAATCTTTTGGATCAGTGGTGGAGTGTCGGTTACTGATAGCATCGCCAGAATAGCCTGTTCTGCTAAACCCATCGCCGCTCCCGCACCAATACAGTGGTGCTCGCCAGAGCCAAACTGAAGTTGACCACGGAATGAACGATCGAGCAAAAATTCGTCTGGTCGTTCAAATCGTTCAGGGTCTCTGCCAGCCGCCGTAACGACCGCCAATACTCCCTCTCCTGGCTTAATAGTGCGATTACCCAAGCTCGTAGTCTCGGTCGCAAAGCGAGGAATAAACTGGGTCGGCCCCTGCCAACGCAAGGCTTCAATAACTGCCAAGGCCGTCAATTCAGGCTGTACCTTGAGTCGCTCGAATAGATCGGGAGTTATAGCTAGAATCCAGAGCATTAAGCCTATCAAAAACGCGGTTGCATTATTCCCAGCAATTGATAAATCAAATAGAAGTTTTGCTGCATCTTCCTCTGATATGCTGCCTACTTCTATGGCATCTCGTAATAACGCAATAGCCCCATTTGGAGCAGAATTAGTTGAAACCGCATGCTTGCAAACATCGCGCAATGCGGCCTGCGCTCGAACGCCCTGTGAGCGTACAATCGGACCGGCGCCGCTATGTGCACGCCAAGCTTGAATTGTTGTACCCAATGACTCGTAGTTAGATCGTTCGCCGGGAGATGTACCAAGTAACTCATACACAGTCTCGACGACCGCCTGATTTGCAATTCCAGACATTGCCTCGAACGATTCGCCTTGAGCTGCGCTCACGGCACCGTGTGTCCATTTCCAAGCAATTTCCTTCACTATCTGTCCGTAATGATTCACATTATAAGCGGGTGACGCCAACGCTCGTTGATGCTTATGCTCCTCCAGGCCAGTTCGAATAAACGGAACATCACCCTGCCGATTACCGTCGAGTGTTCCGGTCAATTGTCTTGCTAAAATACTCCGGTTGTGCCGAATCGCAGCGTTTGCATCTGAGGAGAAAACAGAAGGTTGCTTTAATACCGTGTCGCAGTCTTCGTATTTAGTCAATACCCAGGCCTCAAACTTTGAATCCCAATGGACTGGATCTTCTTTACGTAGGCGTGCTAAAGCCGGATAAGGGTTTTTCAGATACGATGGGCGGTCAGGTTTCCAGTCGACCATATTCTCTCAATCCTAATTACGTGTCTGCTCTCAGCTACAATACTCACTCTACCAGTAGCTCTTCGAAAGGAATCAAGATGAGCGACGCCAACTCTAAAGCACTAACTTTGATTGAGGCACACTTTAACACTCTGGAAATAGGTTCGTCACTAGAACTTGACTCTATCTTCTCAACGGATGACGTTAGGGAATACGCACGTGAAAACAATATCAACTGGCCCGGTCACTACCTAGACCAGAACGGCCAATCTTTAGTAGTGCCAGGAATGATATTTTTTCGACCAGCAGTTGGATTTGGTCTGGGTGAACCAAATCCTCCTTTGGCGCGGGCAGGCTTCTTCACTCGAACTAGCCGCGCCTTCCGGCAACCTATTCGTGTGAACGAAGCTGTACATTTCAGAGGTCAAATCACCGACAAATATCTCCGCCGAGGCTATTACTATATCGTGGTCGACTGGACAGCAACGGGTGTTGATGGAGTAGTGGCTGCAACTGGGCGAGAATGGCATACATTGGGCTGGGCCAGATATCCAAAAAACCATCCCAAAGGAGGTTAATATGTCGGACGCAGTGAATTTAATTGGTTTAGAAATCTCACGCGGACCAATACAAGGCATCTCAACGGTCGGAGGGTCTGATCTGGTCACAAATAACGGACCCGTGGTTCCAAATGTCTTTCATTTTGCTCAAATGACTGAGCTATTAGTTGGCCAGTTCCAACAAAATTGGTTTACCTCCGGTCAACTTTCTGTTCGATATCTTAAGCCTCTGCAACAAGGCGAAGAGTTGGTCGTAAAAGCAAAAGTAATCTCATATGATCATGACAATGCTGATCGCGCCAACCTTAGCGTTTGGTGCGAAAATATCAATGGGGAGCTGCTTGCCGTTGGCGATGCCTCGTGCATCTGGGCACTTTAATTAGCAAAAGGCTTTTACAAAAGTAAGCGTGCATATTCAACAGCAAACCAAAGTACGAATCCACCAGATCGATCATCGTGACCTTCCACAGTTGGCCTCTGAATGTACTCCAGTAGTGTGGACAAAGGTCCGGTGCCCGCGCAGGCGTTTCGAACCTGTCCAGTTGAATCGATATAGTTCGTAACACCTATCCAAGCTTTCTCTAAGTACGGAGAATAGTCTTGAGAAAGCCAGCCTCCTCTAATGCCTCGAGCCAAGACGTATCCAAGAATCGCCGTTGATGTCAATTCAAGGTACGTATCTGGATTGTTTATAACTTGTGGCCAGGCACCTGACTCATGCTGATACGAAATCAACGCGTCCAAATGTGCCCGATGTTTGTTCACAGATTCCTGAAAATCAGGTTCTGTCACTGGTAAGAATGATAAAGCCTCGGCGAATCCCAAAGCAGCAAAAGCATTCCCTCTTCCCCAATAGTACGGAGAAGAATTTGAATGCCACCAAAGATTTGAATTCGTTTGTGGATTAACTTGTTCTAAATAGTTGAATAGAAAATTTGCATAACCTTCTCGGTTAGTAAAGTCATAAGCACGTCCTAATAATGCGCCAACAAAAAAAATGTCCTCGACGCGATTGTCTGGGTCGATAGGATTTTCATCCGCCAGATACAAGTCTGCAATTTTGACCAGCAAATCCATATATTTCTGGTCAGCGGTCAAATCTGTCAAATCGTGAGCCCAGAGATAGCCACTATGGACTGAGCCATCCACAAAGCGAATCGAATCCATATCAAACTGCTTCACAACAGGATCAACCAAATGCTCAATCGAGGAAATTACCCTCTCCTCATCGCCAAGTAACCTCGCTAGTCTCAGGCGACCACTAATCGATACTCCACGTACATAATTAACAGGCAGTATTGTATTCCCATATTCACGAGCGAATACATTTGCGACGTCAATCAATGAGTCTTTCGAATTCAACATAGCCTCTCAACTTTACGCTAATTCCAATTCTTGAAACAAGTAACTTCTCAGACGAACCCTAGTTGGAGATAATAACCATTCCTGTTAGCATGAAATTTCGTGAGAATAACTCAAACCAATCCCAGATATTCTTTTAGCGGGGGTAGCTCAGTGGTAGAGCGTCAGTTTTCCAAACTGAATGTCGCGGGTTCGATCCCCGTCCCCCGCTCCAATTCAACTCATATGCTGACTAACTAACAATATCCGAATAGAATCAAACTACTAATTAAAACCTAATCGTAGAGAGTCTCACAATCATGCCCGCGCAATATTCAGCCACAGATTCCAACACCGGACTTGAAGTAACCGTAACCGGTGAGTTCCCAGAAGAAAAAGATGACCGTGTTCGTATTGCTCGAACTACTAATCTGTTTACAAGACTGATGGCTACGATACTTTCAACTGAGTCGACAGAAGAACGCAACCAGCGCTTTCGCGCGATCGAAACCCAGCTTGAAATAGCCGACTCACTGATAAAAGGTGATATGCAAGCAGTCGGAGAGCTTGTTAGAGATACGCTAAACGATATGGGGGTAACAGAAGATCAAATTCGCGACGCCGAAGAGCAGTGGCGAGAGCAAATTGTTAAGCTAGGAGGAGATCCTGACTCAATTGAAAATATATTCCCCTCACAAAACGTAGAAGGAACCGCAAATAACGATCTTCCCTTGGAGGATCTCACGCCGGACGATATAGAAGATCTCTTTAACAGTAATAAGTCAGATGACGACGATAAAAGTGACGAGAAATAGTCTAAATGGCTCGTAATGAAATTAGCATCACGGGTGCGAGAGAACACAATCTAAAGAACATCAATGTTTCAATACCACGAGACAGTCTCGTAGTATTGACTGGCGTATCCGGATCAGGCAAATCGTCACTAGCCTTCGACACAATTTATGCTGAAGGACAACGGCGATATGTTGAATCTCTATCGGCGTATGCACGTCAATTCCTCGGTCTTATGGAAAAACCTGATGTTGATTATATCGACGGCCTATCGCCATCGATATCAATTGACCAAAAGGGCGTGTCGCGTAACCCACGTTCTACAGTAGCAACCGTCACAGAAATTTACGATTACTTAAGACTATTATTTGCTCGGGCAGGAACGCCACACTGCCCGAATTGCGGACAGAAAATAGAGCGCCAATCACCGCAACAGATTGTTGACTCAATTCTGAACGAACAAATCGACACGAAAGCTATGATTTTGGCACCTGTCGTAAGGCACAGACGAGGCGAGCATGCTCAAATTTTCGAAATGATTCGAAAAGCGGGCTACATACGAGTCCGAGTTGACGGTCAAATTCTCTCGATCGACGATGACATTACACTTAGTCGGCAACAGCATCACAATATCGAAGTTATCGTAGATCGCATCGTTATTCCTCGACTTGACCACGAAAACGGTGATCATGAACGCGGCCGTATAGTTGACTCTGTAGAGCAGGCACTTCAACTAGGTGAAGGCATTCTATTTCTAGTCTTGCTTAACAAAGATGGTGAATCGGCAGAGGAAAAAACTTTTTCGGAGCACTTTGCGTGCACAAAACCTGAATGTGGCGGATATTCCGTTGGCGAAATCGAACCACGTAATTTCTCGTTCAATACGCCACACGGGGCTTGCCCGGCTTGTACCGGATTAGGCTATCAAATGAAAGTCGACGAGACCTTAGTCGTACCCAACAAAAATCTTTCAGTTGCACAAGGCGGCATTGTTGGGCTTAAGGGCTTTACCAAGGCTGCCTCTTGGTATCGCAGACGATTGCAAGCTGTAGCACGCTCAACTGGTTTTGAATTAGACACCCCGTTAAATGAATTGAGCGACCTCCAATGGTCGGCTCTCATGAACGGAACCGGTGACACAGCAATTGATGAACTCGAATTTCGGTCAAGCTCCGACGCAACGTCCGTTAGAAAATTTCGTGTCCGATGGGAGGGGGTTCTCAACAATCTCCGACGACGACACCGCGAGACTGACAGCGATTGGGTTCGCAATGAAATAGAGAAATACATGGCTCGAATTCAATGCGACAGTTGCAACGGAGCACGACTAAAACCAGAAATTCTGTCTGTTTTTATAGATAAACGGTCGATAGTAGACGTAACTGAACTTGCTGTTGCTGACGTGCTCAACTGGATTCAAACACTACAAGACGAGGAGCAAAGTCCCCTAAGTACGCGTGAATTTGCTATTGGTAGGCAAATACTGAAAGAGATTCAAGGTCGACTAACCTTCCTGCGCGATGTGGGCCTCGATTATCTTTCATTAAACCGATCTGCGGCGACTCTATCAGGCGGAGAGGGTCAACGAATTAGATTAGCCACTCAGATTGGGTCAGCTTTGATGGGTGTGCTATATGTGTGTGATGAACCAAGTATTGGTCTGCATCCCGTTGATAATGAACGTCTTATTTCTACGCTCACACAACTGCGAGATCTAGGGAATACGGTTCTGGTAGTTGAGCATGATGAGGCGATGATGCTTGCCGCCGATCACCTGATCGATATAGGACCTGGCGCCGGGGAACATGGAGGCAATATCGTCGCGACCGGGACACCAAGTCAAGTGGCCAGAAATCGTAAATCGATGACAGGAGCTTATTTGTCTGGACGCAAAACTATACCTGTACCTAAGACAAGGCGTCCAGGCAATGGGAAGACATTAAGTATCGTTGGGGCTAAGGAGAACAATCTAAAAAATATAACCGCAAATATCCCGTTAGGTACTTTTGTTGCTGTTACTGGGGTATCCGGTTCTGGGAAGTCATCACTTATTAACCAAATTCTCGCTCGACAGCTTGCGTACGAGCTCAATGGCGCGCGAAGTGAGAAGCCTGGTAGTCATGATGAACTCCTAGGAATTGAAAATCTTGACAAAGTAGTGGTAATCGATCAGTCAGCCATAGGTCGAACCCCCCGATCTAATCCAGCCACGTATACGCAGGTCTTTACGCTAATTCGTGACTTATTCGCTGAAATGCCTGAGGCCAAAGCTCGTGGCTACAAACCCGGAAGATTCTCATTTAATGTCAAAGGTGGCAGATGTGAATCGTGCCGGGGGGATGGATATAACCTAATCGAGATGCAGTTTCTTCCTGACGTTACGGTGCCGTGCGAAATCTGCCACGGTGCTCGATACAATCGAGAAGCATTAGAGATTCTCTTTCGAGGCAAAAATATAGCCGATGTCCTCGGAATGACTGTAACCGAGGCAATTCACTTCTTCGACGCATTTCCCAAACCGCGGCGAAAACTTGATACGATTCGCGATGTTGGTTTGGGATATATTAGACTCGGGCAGCCCGCAACCACGCTCTCTGGAGGTGAGGCTCAAAGAATCAAGCTCGCGACAGAGCTATCGAGACGTGCAACCGGCTCAACTTTGTATATTCTTGATGAACCCACCACGGGACTCTCTTTCTCCGACGTTGAGTCACTCCTACAAGTACTCCAAAGATTAGTTGATGCTGGAAATACTGTGGTGGTGATTGAGCACCATTTAGATGTGATAAAAAACGCAGACTGGATCATTGATCTTGGCCCACATGGTGGTGAGAAAGGTGGCCGAATTCTTGCCGAAGGAACGCCAGAACAAATCGCAAAAAGTAAAAAATCGATAACGGGTAAGTATCTTAGAATAAATCCAAAAAACGTCCAAAAAAAGAAACCTCGGCGTTAGTCAATCCAAGTTGATCGGAAGCCCGTATGTGAGACCATGCCTAGAGGTGAAGGGAGCATATTATTTCTGATAATAATTACACGTACTTAGATTTACATGTGCATTCGGTCGACGGCTCTGATGACGCCGGAGCTCATGTAGAAGGTTACCTCAAATGGATATCTTCTCGACGAAAAAAAGGATTTAAAATTGACGGGTTTGTGCTTACAGAACATCGAAATTACGACCAATCTCTCAATTATGATGAACTCGCATCCCGATATGATGCAATAGTTTTACGCGGGATCGAGGTAGAAACAGATATAGGACATGTTCTTGTATATGGCGCTGGTTCAGCTTTTTTCGAATCTTTTGATCTATCGGATATTTCTCTACCATACGAAGATGTGTTTAGAGTAGCTTGGGACAGCGGTGGCATTGCTGTTGGGGCGCATGCCGGCCGACCCAGAATCGGCGCTCTCGAACATGTTGATGAGCGAAATGTGACCCTCAAAGGAGTGGGTGTTCTAGAGACGCTCAATGGGGGTAGCAATGATTTCGAAAACGCACGAGCACACGAACTCGCGTCAACCAAAAATATACGTGAGATTGGAGGATCTGATTCTCACTTTGTATCAACTCTAGGTGCCTGCTTGACGCGCTTCGAAGAACAAGTGAGCAGCATATCTGAGCTCGTGAAAATTCTACGAAGTTCGAGTTCGCAATTCGTACCATTGAAACTAGAGGAAACGCTACCCGGTGCTGACATCCCTGAATCAAGGCCCTCCTCAGAACAGTTAATACCTCATACGAGCGGACAGGGTGAACTCGGCGGAGAAGAACTTGAATATGACCGTAGTGTTGTAGGCAAGGAAGTATTTGGCGGGAAGCTTGAAGTTACCTCAGACGCGATCAGTAAGTACTGTGACGCGATCGATGAGACAAATCCAATCTATGTAGATAGTAACTTTGCTAAAACCGGCCCCTATGCCGGAATTATTGCGCCACCTGGAATTTTACAGACGGCGCAAGTAGGATCTCCGCCCGATCCGGAGGTAAAATTTGGGACTACACAGTTCATGGCCGGTTCGCATCAGGAATATCTGTTACCAATTAGGCCGGACGACACCCTTGAAGCGTACGTTCAGGTCAAGGAAGTCTACGAAAAAACAGGTCGAAGTGGTCGGATGGTTTTTATAGTGCGCCAAACAAGATGGGCCAACCAATTTGGTGAAAATGTAGCGCTACTAGAAACTTCCATGGTGATTCGACAAATTCAGTAACAGAGATGGGTGAATAAAATGACGGACACAGCTACAGGTGCTCAGAGATACTTTGAAGAAGTTGAAATCGGTGAGGAATACATCCAAACTCAGGTCCCGAGTCGAGAAAATGTTCTCGAATTCTTAAGCACCTGGTCGGATCCTGGAGATGAAACTCGTGGTCGGTTCACTGATCAGGCAGGTGCCGACAAGGATGGACTACAAAAACCAATCGTACCAGGTAATATGTCTGCTTCAATGATTACACGGTTGGTAACTGACTGGGCGGGTCCGTTAGGACGGATAGTGAGCCTCGATATTTCATTTAGGCGCCCAGTACAACACAACGACCAACTCACGTGTTTAGCTCTCGTAACCGAAAGAGATGATGATCTCGCCGACGCCGGCGGTCCAGCAATTGTAAGTATTGACGTTTCTTTTGAAAATGAACGAGGAGAAAAGCCTGTTCAAGGCACCGCACAAGTAGAGCTACCACGACGTGATGCCGAATAATTCTAAGAACCAATTCGAACCGTCTGACTCGTCCTTTTCACAATGGTTGATTACTGAAGCGCGGGTCAGCGAGCCACGACGAATAGTTAGAACTGACGAAACGACCGTCCTCGTATCCAAGGTTGAATCTGGATTTGCTGTGGAGTTGCACAACACTCTCGACTTATTAGGATTTAAAAGTGATGACGATTTTAAACTACAGGTCAGAACGCGCATGTGGGATGCATATCCTGTGAACATGGGCCGCGTTGAAGCTTGGCGATTGAGTGTCAAGGACGTATTTCTTGAGTCAGGTAAAGAATTTTCAATACCTGTAGCTCGATTGAATGAAATACAAATCGGTGTCGACTCAGTTGCGGCCTTGCTCGACGCAACATTATGGACCAATCCAGCTCTGGCGGACGACGCCTATCAACCGACAACGGGGGAATCAAAGGCCTATATCGAAAACCTTAAAGCACTAAACAATGGATCAGATATCTTCACCCGTTTCTACGGATACTATGCAGGGAAATCCGTAATGAATCACTGTCCGGGAGCCCTATTCGCTAGAGAATTGCTGTCATCAGGATGGGAAATCTGCACGGGGGTGAAGACCCCAGATACTAAAAATTAAACAGTGATTCGATTACTGCATATCGCTTCAGTTTCCCTGATGCTGTCCTTGGGAGTGGATCCGAAGAAATCAACCAAATTCTAGGTACCTTATAGCCTGCAATGCGATCACGAAGATAGCTTGTGAGCTCCTCCTCAGTGACTATCGAATCGGCTTCCACCACAACAACTGATGCGATTTTTTTACCCCACTCAACGTCATCTAATCCCACGACGGCTGCTTCAATCACACCTGGATAACGTTCCACGACCTGCTCGACTTCAGCTGGATGAACATTCTCGCCACCCGTTACTATCAGATCGTCGGACCTCCCTTGGATAGTAAGAAATCCCGCGTCGTCACGAATTGCCAAATCCCCCGTATGTAGCCATCCTTTCCTAATCTTGTCACTGACAGAAGCATTCTCGTGCAGATAACCTGACGTTACCGTGGCACCTTTGACAAGAATTTGACCAGGTTTTCCGAGAGTAGGTTCCACTCCGTCACTGCTATCTAACCGCACAGTAGCTGCCAAAAGAGGCAACCCAGCACTGCCGGCTCGCTCGAAAGCATTAGAAATCGGAACGGTCGTCACCTGTGATGTGACCTCTGTTAGACCATACGTCTGTAAAAGTGGCAAGCCTCGTAATTGACCCTGCCTGATAAGTTCCGGTGTTGCGGGACCGCCTCCCAGCAGTACGGCTCGGATGGTATCTGGGTATCTTATTTTTGTTGGTTGTACCGATAAAATTCTCTCAAGCATTGTAGGCACGAGAGATAAGAGAGTTACGTCTCCTGAATTCAGAGCAATATTCACGAGATTTTCGTCGAAACTTTCATGGGTGGTGACCGAGGTCCCATAAATAGCAGATCGCAACAGTATCGAAAGACCTCCCACATGAAAGAGTGGCATACACGCGAGCCACAGATCATTATCTCTCACACCTATATTGGCTTCAGACGCAACGGCACTCCAGTAAAAGTTCCGATGGCTCAATACGGTTGCTTTTGGGTTTCCTGTTGTCCCAGACGTAAACACTATTGCAAGTGGATCAATAGGTAATAGCTCAGATCTCAGCCCTGATACAGGAGAGGAAGATTTCTCTCGCAACTCAGATATCCGAATGAGCCGCACTTCGCATATTACTGCTAGTTCCTCCGCAATGACCTTATTACTCTCATCAAATAGCAAGTAGTCGACTTCAGCATGCTGAAGTTGCCATACCAATTCGTTAACTGTCAGTCGTGTATTTAATGGCAAAATCGGCCGTGATATTCGAATAGCTGAATGAAGGGCTATCGCAAAATCAACACCACTCTTTGTTAAGCTCGCGATTGGTCTTGGATTCTTTTCGACAACAGAAAGTAGTCGCCCTGCCGCATGAGATACTTCAATTTCAAGTTGCTCGTAGCTCAGAGATTCATCTGAAGAACTAACCGCCGAAACCCCTGCATGGGTCTTGGATCGTAGAGCAATCCAATCTGGTAAAGCTACGCCTTGTGTGAGATTATCCATATATTATCTCTTGCCACGGAGCCGTTGCGACCGTCTCTAACATATCAACATCAGGAGAGATGCCAAGTCCAAGTCCCTTAGGAATCTGAATTTCCCCATTTATCGGGAGAGGCGTTATGGCAACATCATCAAGCATCTGTTCACCAGTGCTCAAACCATGCGCAGCCTGCCATGGCAATGATGCCGCTGCATGGATTGCCATTGAAACACCAATTGCCGAATCAAATGTTGTAGTTACGTAGCTGTCAATCTCGTATTTACTTGCCCACTCCGCCAAACCAACCGTCTCACGAATCCCGCCGATTAACATCGGTTTCAATACCAATATATCAACTGCGCGAGCTCTCACGATCTGATTAGTTCTCTCAGAATTTCTATAAATAGCCTCGTCCGCAGCGATAGGAATTGAACTGATGGTATGCACCTCCGCAAGGCTTTCTAAATCGTCCGGATCGGTTGGTTGCTCTATCAGCTCAATATCATACGGAAGAAGCTTTTTGACCGCGGTCTTGGCTGTTTCCAATGACCAAGCACCGTTTACATCTAACCGTAATTTTGTATCGGGGCACACAGCTCGTATCTGACGAATCGTCTCAATATCCTCGTCCAGCGACTTCAAGCCAATCTTGAGTTTCAAAGTTGAATATCCAGAACTGACCAAATCGGCTGCGTGCGTGAGTGTCCGATCCAAAGTTGAATCAGCTAATAATCCATTCGTACTAATCGCAAAACGAGAGTGTGCTGGTCTCTCTAGGTGCAACGGTAAATCAAATTTGCGAGCCTCAGCATCCAGGAGTGCCATTTTGCATGCATTCCACGCCAACAAGGAACCTTTGCTCGAAAAATCAAACATGCTCAATCCAAAATTTTCGCTGTCTAGACAGTTAAACTGCCTACTCACATCGGCAAAGGCAGCGCCCCCCGTATATTCGGGTATTGGATTAACTTCACCGAATCCTTCGAAGCCCTCAGAATCCGAAATACTTACCAAAATACCTGCCCGAGACTTTATAGCTCCCCATGAGCTCTCAAATAACTCAGACAGATGTAGCTCGAACGGACGCCACCGCAGTTTTCTGACTTGAATTTGCTTCACATGTAAATCCCAAATGATAGTAGAACTCCGAGTCCCAAATGCAAACGTGCGGTTGAACGTAACGCCACGTTGAACGTCGGTCCAGGTTCATCACGCAAGACAGTACGCACTGGTGAAAGAATGAATGGAAAAGAAAGCCATACTACAAGTAACCACCAGCTCAGATCCGCAAAGAATGCTGGAAGTAACGTTGGAATCAAGTAGGCAATGAACAACATCATTAAGTACAGATAACGACTCACTTTTGAACCTAAGATAACAGCCAACGTCCGTTTACCCACTGCTCGATCTAAATCTAAATCTCTGACATTGTTAACGACCAGTATCGCCGTAACAGTCATTCCTACTGGCACAGATAGTAAAAAAACTTCGCTATTAATAGAACCTGTCTGTACAAAAAAAGTACCCGATACTGCGATAACACCAAAAAATATAAATACAAACACTTCGCCCAAACCACGATACCCATATGGCCACGGGCCACCAACATACGTGACACCAGCAATAATCCCAGCCAGCCCTATCACTAATACAATCCATCCCGCACTGATTATCAGATATATCCCGGGAACGGCAGCCAAGATGAAGATAAATATCACGGCGCGAAATAGTTGTTTTTCAGTTAGTAATCCACTCGCAGCAGCACGGATAGGACCTAATCTTTCTGGACCGTCAGCACCTCGTCTGTAATCCGAAAGATCATTTGCAAAATTTGCTGCGATTTGGAGAAGTAAAGCTCCTAGCAACGCCGCGAGTGCGGGTAACAAATTGAATTCATATCCGACTAACCCAGAAGCTGCGGCCCAACCCACAATAACCGGACTCAGAGCGGCAGTGAGTGTTTGAGGGCGTGCAGCAAGTAAGTAAGCTCGGGCACGGCCCTGGCGCGAAGACTCTCCACCCTGTTTAGAATCGGTACTCATAAATCGTTGACTACTTCAGATATTCAGCCATGAAATGGGAGTCTTGTAAATTTCTTAAAATCAGGCTTTCTCTTTGATTCGAGAAATGCGTTTCGCCCCTCTTTTGCTTCGTCGCTGGTGTAATACATCATCGTGAGATCTCCGGCTAGAATCTGGAGCCCCGTAACACCATCAGTGTCAGCGTGAAATGCATTTTTCAGAAAACGGATAGCGGTTGGAGATTTCTCATTAATCTCGCGTGCCCAGTTCACCCCTTCTTCTTCCAGCTGATCCAATGGCACAACCGTATTCACAAGTCCCATTTCCAGAGCCTCTTGGGCATCATACTGCCTGCACAAAAACCATATTTCCTTGGCTTTTTTGGTTCCGACTTCGCGAGCAAGTAAACTCGAACCGTATCCCGCATCGAACGACCCTACCCTGGGTCCAGTCTGCCCAAAACGGGCATTTTCAGCGGCTATCGTCATATCACATACTACGTGCAAAACATGACCACCCCCTATCGCGTATCCCGCGACTAATGCAATCACTGGTTTTGGCATTTCGCGAATAAATCGCTGTAGCGGCAAAACATTCAATCGAGGTCCTTCATCATCCTCATAGCCGGCATGACCACGTACCCGTTGATCACCGCCCGCACAGAAGGAACGACCACCCGCTCCGGTAAATAGTACGACGCCAACTTCATCATCCTTCGCAGCATCAAAAAAAGCTTCGCTAAGCTCATCAAGAGTCTGCGGTCTAAATGAATTGTGTATCTCTGGTCTATTAATTGTGATGCGTGCTATTCCTTCAGCCTTGTCATAAAGGATGTCCTCGTATTCTTTTACTGACTCCCAGTTGATGCTACTCATTATTCCTCCAGTTCAATTCAGTGTGCTCGCTTCTTCTAGAGATTTCCACGATGCTGCAACAAAAAATCCTTAATCACTTTGTGAACTTGTTCCGGCCTTTCGATATGTGCTGCGTGGCCCGCATCGGCAATGAGTTCTATCTGACTGTCCGGAATCTGCTCACCCATTTCTCTAGCTATTTGACTATATTTATCATCTAGGCTACCCGCGATCAACAACACTGGCACCCCAATACTTTTCAGGTCTTCGCCTAGCCATGATTGAGCACCAGTTCCCATTCCGCGCAGAGAATTCGCAAGTCCAATTTCTCGCTGCGCCAATCGCTGAGCGCGAAGAGCTGTCTGTGAAGATTCTGATAAATTACTCTCTTGTGACTTCCACAATGACATCGATTCCCAATGGCCTACAAATGCCTCAATACCGTCTTCAATAAGTAACTGAGCCAAAGTTTCGTCAGACTGTCTTCGTAAATTTCTCTCTTTGCAAGTTGGAATTCCAGGGCTTGCACCCTCAAGAATTAGCCCGGAGACAATATCTGGATGCCGCTTCCATACCTGCAACGCTGTTCGTCCGCCCAACGAGTATCCAAGCCACACCGCTTTTTCAATCCCCATCGACCGCACAGCTGAGACAAGATCATCAACTGCATTATCCATACGATAGTGGTCGATCTCCGATGGAGATCCCGATCGGCTGTGCCCGATAAGATCAAATGACAACGTACAAAAATTATCCTGAAGTTCACGAACCAGATCTAGCCATGTTGTTCTCGATCCCGTAAATCCATGAAGCATTACCACCGGGGGGCCAAATCCGTAGCGATCGTAATAAAGAGCCAGTCCGTTAACCTCTGCATATGTCATAGTTAAATATTAAATACTCCGACCACTATTTATTCCTTCTCTATCACGGAAACTATGTCTGTAGCCTCTCGCCAATATTGCCTGTGCATCGCCAAATTCTCAGATCTGTCCGTCTTAATCTCAAGAACAGCGAATCCTGGTTCCGCAAGTAGCTGAAATAGAGCTTCGTGCATGTTTTCATCTACTTCTAGCGCTTTATATTTTCCACGAAATGCCTCTACTAACGCTTCTAGCTTTACGTTATGTGGTGCACCCCACCACTCCTCAAAGTCATCACTCGCTATCAATGACTGCTGCGGCAAAAACGAGAAAATTCCTCCACCAGTATTATTAATAAGGACGATTTTTAAATTGAGATTATAACGATACGCAGCCCACATCCCGTTCGTATCATGAATAAATGAAAGATCGCCCACCACCAGAATTGTAGTAGTGCCGGTGGCGGCGGTCCCCGCCCCCGCAGACACTACACCATCAATTCCACTTACTCCTCGAGTGCCATAAATTCTGCTAGCGATATTATTGGTTGAAATAAAAGAATCTGCATCCCGAACCGGCATGCTATTTCCAAGTATTAGAGCAATTTTGGTATCTAATCCTTCGCTCAGAGCAACAAATACGCTCCCCTCGAAACGATTACCAAAATCCTCATAAAACTGCTTCGAATATTGTTGAAGACGAGCATTGTTACGACGCCAATCATTCAAATAATCTGTTGTTGTGGGGTTGGTGTCGGACAGTTTATGTCTCACTGCATCAGCAAACAGCTTCGGAGTACATCTATATACTTCAGCGGTGCCACCCTCATCTCGAAAGCCCGCGTAAGCTGGAGATGCCTGATCAATTACTATCTGATCAGCGTCAGAATTTGTCAGCCAGTCGTTCAAAACTTTTGATGTTGGGATCGCCCCAAACCTGATTACAACCTCGGGCTTCATCTGCTCCGCAAACCTCGACACGCGGAGCAACGTGTCTGCCGTCGTTATCAGATTACTAAAATCATACGGCCCCCATCGTAGATTACTCATCGGGTCGGCCACGATGGGCCAGTTTAACAATTGAGCTAATTCGAAAATTCCTACTGAAGACAAGTCTACTGTCTCAGGACCACAAACTATGACGCCTCGCTCAGTACTGCGAAGACGATCAAGAATGAGTTCGATTTGATAGTCATCTGGTTGTATCTGTGGCGCCTCGACAAATGTAGACTCCACTACCACCGACGAGCTGGAGTTCGATACAGCGCCAGAGATTAATGGCTCACGAAACGGTATGTTGATATGCACCGGACCACTGGGTGAATCAATCGCCACTCCCACCGAACGGCGAGCAGCTGCAGTCGAAAATTTGGTTACTCTTCCCAATACTGACGCGTCAACCATAGGTAATTGCACAT
Source organism: Dehalococcoidia bacterium (assembly GCA_029941115.1). Classification (GTDB taxonomy): domain Bacteria; phylum Chloroflexota; class Dehalococcoidia; order UBA2979; family UBA2979; genus UBA2979. The sequence goes on from JAPYRK010000010.1 coordinate 63,959, forward strand.
CCCACTTTACGTGATCGCCGAATATGCCTATCTGCTTAGCGGTTTGATTCGCGCCGACCTCTTGCAACTCCGGGGGTCTGTCAGCTGTTAAAAAAATCAGAGGAACTCTAGAAATTCGCGCCTCCATAGCCGCGGGAAGTAGATTAGCGACAGCACTGCCGGAGGTCACACATACTGCAACTGGACGATTACTGGTACGAGCAATTCCTAGAGCAAAATAGCCAGCTGATCGCTCGTCGATGTGTCGCCATAGCTTCAACCGCTCCTCTTGACCGCGCACTTTCTTATTCGCGTTGAGCAAGCTAACCGTAACAGGAGTGTTGCGGCTACCAGGGCAAACAACGAAATCGCGCACCCCAGCTTTGATTAACTCCTCAATAAAAGCATCAATCATTCTTTCGTGGGGTAAGATTGACTGATCAACGTCCATCCTGAGCCCCCACCAAAGCGTCACTGAGCGGCTTAAATTTTAGGCGTACCTCTTCTAGTTCAACTTCGGGCTTCGACTGGGCCACAATACCGTTTCCCGCAAATAACCAAGCTTTACCGTCCTCTACAAGAGCCGAGCGAAGCGCTACAGCAAATTCTCCCTCGCCTCGGGCATTCATCCATCCTACCGGTGACGCATACCAGCCACGATCAAACTGTTCGTGTTCTCCAATCACACCCCACGCAATTTCTCTCGGTGCCCCGCACACAGCCGGGGTGGGATGAAGTACCTCAACTAATTTCAATAAGTTAGATTCATTTCCGGCCTGAGCTGTAATTCCTGTCGACAGGTGTTGAATATTATTTAAACGCCGAAGTCGAGTCTGTTCCACTGACACAGAGTTCGTAATTGCTCTTAAGCGATCCGAAATTTCCGCGATGACTTCATCGTGTTCAGCGATATCTTTGTGAGAACGTGTCAATATTAGTGCCTTCTCCGTGTCCGTCGATCTGTCCATTCCACGACCTATTGAGCCTGCCAAGGCTAATGATTTAACGATATTTTCATCAAGAGAAACAAGTAATTCCGGAGTGGCGCCTACGAATGAAATTGTCCCTTCCCCATCTCTGGGAATTGAAAAACAAAACAGAAAACATTCAGGATATGACCTGCGTAGCGATCCTAAAACCGATGCTATTTTAAATTTTCCTGTCAGTGTCTTTCGTGCAGCCAATACAACTTTTCTATATTGATTTTTCCGAACTCCTTTTGAAATAGTCTTAACAGAACTTCCCCATGCCTCTCCATCTATGTCAGTAGTCACCACTGTCATCAATTTAGAATTATCACTGCAACCCGAGGCTTCGAGTTTTTGCAACTGAGTGAGAATAGAGATCGCCTCGAAAGATGACACCTCGGGAGATATTGTCAGAAATGTAATCGTTTCATCTGAATGTTTGTTCAACAGACGTTTTGTCAAAAGAATCTTTGGAAGAATCATATGGCCGTATCCAAAATTCTCCCAGATCTCATCGGGTTTAGTATTCTTATTAAACCTAAATCCACCCAATACAGTCGGTTCAGTTATTGTCGAGATTTCCTGGGCGGGTCTGACTACAGTGCCTGAAAGTGCATGGCGCACCCGATCATGTAATGATGATATTTCTTCTCCGCTAGCGAGCTCGAATATTTTATTGACACCTATTCCACACAAGGCAAATTGTTCACTAGCTTTTTCAAAATATGAAAAGTGACTATCAATCAGATCTTTCCCGTCTAAAAGGGTCTCAATCTTGAATGTTGTGGGCATGACATATTGACGAAAACAGTCTTCGGGAGCCGATGAATTTATAACATCAGAAAAATTCACAGTTATCACACTCATTCCCGACAAACTCTATTTGGTCTAAAAGCCAGCAACTTATTCAAGTCTACCTCAGCAAGGGTTGTAGCTCCCATCATCTCTATTACACTGCCCTCATAGAAATAAAATTAAGGATTAAATATTGAGTTCGCAACACTCACGGTCGAGCCAAATCGAGGATATAAACGGACTCAAGGGTGTGAATCCAACGGTTATTGAAAACCGACTTCGCCAGTATGAACAGCTGGGCATTCATCGAACTGGACTGCCCGGAGATGATGCCACTACCGAATGGCTCGCCTCAGAGCTCTCTAACTTGGGCATCGAACCAATAGTTCAATCCTATACATTTCCACGATTCGAATATAAAACAGCGGAATTGCGTGCTGATGATATTCACGTCACAGGTATACCAATGTTTGATGGCGGCGTAACCGGCCCTAGGGGAGTCGAGGGAGAACTTGCGGATGATTCCGAAGAAGACCTCTTCGGCAAAATAGTTATAGCAAATTCAGCTATTCGGAAGGATATGCGTTGGATGGAGCCGCATGCCAAAAGGCATTATGAGAGTATTGCCCAAAGAGGTGCCCTTGGCGTCATTGTTCCGACAGGAGATCCTGACGGAAAAATTGTACTGCGAAACGCTGAATCGATTCGCGAGCCATTTCAACTACCCGTCCTTCAAGTCGAACCTGACCACATCAAACAATTACGATCGCAACTCATTATTGGCGGATCAGCATTACTAAAGATTGACGGGAATCGACTCTCATCCACCGCGACAAATGTTTTAGCAAATCTAAAACCTGCTGATAATAGTGATCAGCCCGGGATCGGCATAATGACGCCAAAATCTGGCTGGTTTACTTGTGCAGCAGAGCGCGGTGGAGGGCTCGCGGCTTGGCTTGCAATTGCGGAAGCAACGGCTGACTGGAGCGATCGTCCGTCTTCCTTCCATTTTTCAGCCACTGGAGGGCATGAGCTCGGACACCAAGGACTTATCCACCACTTAAAGACTTCCAACTCGGATGAAAGTGGCATGACCCATCCGGCCCACACCTGGCTTCACTTGGGAGCATCAATAGGGGCAAAGCATGTCGACGTAATGAGAGGTCCCGATGTAATCAAAGGAAAGACGAAGGGAGCTCGACTGAGTGCGAGCTCTCAATCTCTTATGGACCTGGCTGAATCTGCTATTAGTGAAGCCGCCATTAGCTCCTTCGAATATTTTCCCGAACCTGTGGGGAGGCCCGTGGGAGGGGAGGCTCGAGATATAGCGTCTCGTGGCGGAAAATTTATTTCGTTTAGAGGTGGACATCACTATTTTCACTCCCCGCAAGATACAGTTGATATCGCAGTAGATGCCGCAAAAATTTCGCGCTGGGCTACGGCTGCTATTAAGGTGGCATCTCGGCTGGCTGAACAGATAAAGAATTAGGGAAGATAAATGCCAACAATAAATTCAATTAACGGGCCAATCTCAATTAGTGACTTGGGTTGGACACTGTCCCACGAACATTTAACAAACGGGACATCAGGAATGCAAGACTTGCCAGGTATATGCGACACCCCAGAGCGTAAGCAAGAAATCATAGATAGATGCGTCGAAGCACTCAAACGTGCTAAATCCAGTGGTATTAATTCACTGATAGATCTCACCCCCTTCGACTTAGGGAGACAAGCATGGCTTTTTGACTCGATTGCGGAACAACATACTGAACATGACGTGAATATCATTTGTGCAACTGGAGTGTATCGCTGGATTCCGTCAATTTTCTTTGCTTGGGACATCGATGAAATTGCAGCGTACTTTTCGAGAGAGCTCACCGAAGGAATTGCCGGATCGAGTATTAAGGCTGGAATTATAAAATTAGCTTGGGATTTTGAGGCTCGGTTGGACGAGGGGCCGGGATCACCGCGTGCGCAATTGGAAAAAACAGCACGTGCAGCGGCTCGAGCTGCCCGCACAACTGGCTCGCCGATTTCGTGTCATACGCGAGCAGCAGACAAACTTGGATTACCTCTACTCGATATTTTTGAGGACGAAGGCCTTGATCTGGGTGCCGTCACAATCGGACATTCGAATGACACGTCTGATATGACGTATTTAACTGAAATAGCGAAACGAGGAGCGGTGGTCGGGCTGGACCGTTTTTTTTCTACGGACGAGGCGTATGTAGCCGAGAGAAGTCAAATCGCTCTTAACCTTATACAGGCCGGATTTGCAAAACAGGTGTCGCTTGGTCATGACGGATCACCAGCTGGCTTTTTCGGTCGATGGAAAGACGCGGATACGGTAAATCTCGACGTATGGAAGCTCGTACCTGATTATGAAGTCCCCTGGCTACGTGATCACGGCGTATCGGACAGCGATATCAGGTTGATGACTGTCGATTCGGTCGCCCAGACATTTCTTACCGCGAAGAGCTTGATTGGCTAGATCAAGTTTTTTATATGAGGTTAGAGAGAAATCCGAGTCCTAGACGCGTTATACTCGGCTGCGCAAGGGAAAATAACAATCCTTAATTTCAGGTGGGAGAATTAAAATGATCGAAGGATATCCAGAAATACCGAAAACAATTGGAGAGCTTAAAGCAGCGCCGCAAATTCCGGACTGGTCTGCAATGAGAGAATCGTGGGACTGGGACGATGTTTGGGAAGAACTAGACACGCCTGACGGACTCATCAACAAGGCCTATGAATGTATTGACCGACATGCAGATGGCGCACGAGCTAATAAGGCCGCCATTATTTGGCAGAGTGCCTCAAATGAAATCGAGACATACACCTATTCCGACATGAAGAAACAGACAAATAAAGTCGCTAATGCTCTCAAGAGCATCGGGATCGAAAAGGGAGAGCGTGTTTTCCTCCTTGCCGACCGAATTCCCGAATTGTATTTTTCGTGCTTTGGAATTCTGAAAATCGGTGCCATTATGGCGCCACTTTTTTCAGCCTTCGGGCCCGAACCAATCAAAGATCGTATCGATCGTGCTGAGGGCTGTACGGTCATCACAACACCAAAATTACTACCCAAAATCAACGCAATACGTGACCAGTTACCGTCTCTGCGCAATGTAATCGTCATTAATCATCGTGAGGGCGGAGATGTTGCTGATAGTGATATCTCGTACTCATCAATAGTTGACCCGGCATCTGAAGAATTTGAAATTGAAAAGACGGGCGCTGAAGACTGGTCGGTTATGCATTTTACGTCAGGTACTACGGGTTTACCAAAAGGTGCCGCACACGTCCACAGCGCCATAGTAAGCCAATATGCCACCGGTAAATATGTTCTGGACTTTAATGATGATGACATCTACTGGTGCACGGCCGATCCTGGTTGGGTGACCGGTACCTCGTACGGCATGTTTGCTCCTTTCTCCAACGGGGTCACATCCGTGATCGATGAGGGTGGATTCGGAGCTAAGAGGTGGTATGAAGTAGTCCAGAATCACAAGGTTACGGTGTGGTATACAGCACCCACAGCGATACGCCTGCTAATGCGCTCGGGTGCAAAAGTAGCGCGCGAGCACGATCTTTCGTCATTGAGATATGTCATGTCTGTTGGTGAGCCGCTTAACCCCGAGGGAGTCGTCTGGGGAATCGAAGCGTTTGATCTACCTATCCACGATAACTGGTGGCAGACAGAGACCGGCGCAATAATGTGCGCAAACTACCCCTCAATGCCTATTCGCCCAGGATCAATGGGTCGCCCATTTCCTGGCGTTCACGTGACTGTAGTCGACGACGAGGGAAATGAGATCGCTGAGGCCGAGACAGAGGGTGCACTCGTTGTAAAACCTGGTTGGCCATCCCAGTTTCGAACGTACTGGAATGATCAAGAACGTTATGACTCGAGATTCATCAATGGTTGGTACTACACTGGCGATCGAGCCAAGATGGATGCAGACGGATATATATGGTTTTTGGGTCGAGACGATGATGTCATTAATACAGCGGGTCACCTAGTCTCTCCCTTTGAGGTAGAAAGTGCTTTAATCGAGCATGAGGCTGTTGCCGAAGCTGGAGTTATAGGAAAGCCAGACGAAGTCGCCATGGAGGTCGTGAAAGCGTTCGTTACATTGAGCGACGGGTTTGAAGAATCTCCAGAACTCTTACGTGCGCTGAATCGGCATTGCCGCACTCGACTTGGGCCGGCCGTTGCACCTCGCGAAATTGCCGTAATCGACATCCTACCAAAGACAAGATCAGGCAAGATTATGCGCCGACTATTGAAAGCGCGAGAGCTCGGTTTAGATGAGGGTGATACGTCGACACTTGAAGATGACTAATATTTGGTGGTCTCGGCAAACGGGAGTTGCTTCATAACTCCTAAATGCTTGCGAACCCCAAAAAACTTTAGATAACTATCAGACTTCACGTTTGGAGTAACGATGCCATCCGAATAAAACCATCGCTGGCACCAATATAACTGATGAAATCAACGGTTTAATACGAAAATAAGGGTTAAGCTCAAGTGCCTGCCCTATGCTAATGTTTGTGTCGGTTGCTATTTCAGATGGGGTCACGCTCATAAAAACAACTCCGTCATATGTTGCGGGCGGCCACCATAAAAGACCTCTGGCAAGGTAAGATACTGCCTCCCATTCTACAGGAGGCGTAACTGCCAGACCACGGATAAGTAACTCAAGAAATATTAGTAGCGAGGCTATGAGTGGGACACCAAGTTCCAGGCCTATCACCACTAACACCGAAGCCACAGCACCTCTGAACAACGCGCCACAAAATAAAATCAATATGGTACTAAAAACTACACTGATAAGAAAAAAGAAAAGGCCCCATAAAAACCATCCAAGGCTGATTTGATGGCTCTCATCGAATATAAATAATCCCAGAAGAAAAGTAATAACAAAGCCTGCTAGCCATAGAGTCACTGCCAGAGCAAAATAAAATACAGACTTGCTGATAAGTATCTCCGCAGGTGAGAAT
>JAPYRK010000011.1:0-61361 GCA_029941115.1 Dehalococcoidia bacterium
GCGTCGTCAGATACTGTGTCGTCAGATACTGTGTCGTCAGATACTGCGTCGTCAGTTCGGGGCGTATAAGCCACTCTCTCACGCATACCCTGAGCAATCGATTGGGGAGCCTTCTCATATGCCACGATGCCCTTCACTATCAGGTGTCTGATGACGGATTCCTGAAGGTGTAGCCATCTCTCAATCAGCGCAATAGTTTGACCAGAAACATCTATCGTGTAGTGGACATAGGTGCCTTCCATGACTTTCTGAATTGGATAGGCCAAACGCATGCGGCCCCAAACATCCTTGGACAATACCGCACCGTGCGAGTCGATTTCACTTTCAACTCGGTCGACTAGAGCAGATACTTCATCAGTCGAAAGACTTGGATGAAAAATACAGGTGAGTTCATAACTAGGCATATTACCTCCGCCCATCATGGCCTGAGGAGATAAACTTTTTTGGCTTATCCCGATCAGCGGTTTTTAGTTCTAAATTTAATTTACCCTAACTTGTGCCTATCCTCTAGGTAGTCCGAGGCCTCTCGTAGCAATAATATTTCGCTGAATCTCACTGGTACCCGCCGCTATCGTTGCACTTACACTCGATACGTACGATTTCGTGAATGAAGCTTTCAACACAGATCGGTCATCAGACTCATCCCATAAATTGCTATAAAGACCAAATGCCTTAACTCCAGTGTTTGCCAGCCGTTGGCTCAACTCAGAATTAAATAATTTGGAAGTAGATGCCTCATAGTTTGGAATGAGACCGCGCCCCTGCATCGATACAATTCGAAATGAAAAGTTAAACATAACTTCACTCTCAATAAATCGATCTGCAACTTCCTGCTTTATATTAGGAAACTCGTTCAGACGAGATCTACTCGCTCCTTCACCCTGCGAGTATTCAATCAATCGCCCAATTGATCGACGTGCAATGACTGCTCCCGTTATGTTTGATCTCTCAAAGTCCAGAAGGGTTGCGCCAACATACCATCCTCGATTTTCTTCACCAACTCGATTTTCGACGGGAACTTTAACATCCTCAAAGAATGTCTCATTAAACACATGTCCCCAGCCCATATCAATTAGCGGTCTTACTGAAAGTCCAGGGGTTTTACCATCCATTAATAGGAATGAAATGCCTCGGTGCTTTGGTGCATCCGGATCTGTCCGAGCAAGCGCAAAAAACCAATCAGCATTGTGGGCACCAGACGTCCATATCTTTTGACCATTTAGCGTGTACTCGTCTCCATCGCGAACAGCTCTTGTTTGAAGAGACGCTAGATCCGAACCAGATCCGGGTTCAGAGTAACCTTGAGCCCATATAACCTCTCCATTAAGAATCCTGGGGAGATGCTCTTTCTTTTGATCTTCCGTGCCATGAACAATTAATGTTGGACCTAACATTGCGACGCCAGAACCACCAATACTTGGTGCACCAGCATCTGTCATCTCCATATTGAAAATAAACTGCTCAATCGTAGTTAGCCCTGCGCCGCCATACTCCTTTGGCCATTGGGGAGCGACCCAGCCTCTTTCACCCAAGGCATTAGCCCAACTCTTTGCTGGGCCGGATGCATTGCCGTCCTCTGACTTTCTATCCTCGACCCAAGAGGCCTCCGACGGAAATCCATCTCCATCTCGCTGATAACGATCTGGAAGATTACTTACAAGAAAATTTTGAACATCCGAGCGAAACGCTGACTGCTCTGGACTATCGTTCCAATCCATCGTGCTTACTCCTTGGTTTATATATTCTTAATCAATAATGGGACATCAGTGTAGCTTACCCAGATATCGTGCGCCACGTTCTGGTAAAAATTAGAGCCACCTAACCCAACAGCTCACTTCCATAGACCTGTGTAGATTTCACTGCTCGATGCCATCTGTCTCGAGACCTGAGTCGCTCGTCCTCTGTCCACTTAGGCAAAAAATGGTCCGCCTCCTCGGCACTTATTGGCCATCTGTCGATCAAGTTCGACTCAAGTGCTGCCAAAGCAGCGACTCCTCGCGCTGTGTTCTCCAAAACTGCTGATCGTAAAACTGGCAAATTAAGAATATTGGCCTGCTGCTGCATCAACCAATCGTTTGCCGCGACTCCTCCATCTACATTTAGTTGGTTGACTGAAAAATTCGCTTTATCAAAAGCGTCAATGACGTCTGCCGATTGATGAGCAATAGATTCCAATGTGGCACGAATGAGATGCGATCCATCAGTAGCTCGTGTAAGTCCAAAAATAGCACCTCGTGCACCTTCGTCCCAGTAGGGTGAACCAAGTCCCGTAAACGCAGGTACCACCACCACTCCTCCACTGTCCTCCAAATTCAAAGATATTTGGTCTGTTACCTCGACTGAATTGATGAGCTTCAATCCGTCCCGTAGCCACTGAACAGCTGCTCCAGCCATAAAAACAGATCCTTCTATCACATAGTTTCGTGTCTCATGCGAATTACGAGCTGCAACCGAGGTAAGGATTCCGTCAATATTGTCGGGCGCCTTATCTCCGGCAAATGCCAAAACGAAACATCCTGTCCCGTAAGTGCTTTTCACCTGCCCTATCGAGTTACAGCCATGACCAAAAAGAGAAGCTTGTTGATCTCCAGCAACGGCTTTTATCGGTATTTCCTCACCAAATATCTCCTTTTGTGTTACGCCAAAATCATTTCCGGACGTTTTAACCTCGGGCAGAGCGATATCCGGAATATTTAACACACTCATTAGTTTCTTATCCCATTCGCCACTGTGAATATTCCAAATCATGGTTCGCGAGGCATTGGTCTCATCTGTCACGTGTTTGGTGCCATCTGTAAGAGACCATATGATCCAAGAATCAACTGTCCCCAAAAGCAACTCTCCGTTTTCTGCCCGGCTCTGTCCGTTCGTCACGTGATCTAAAATAAAGCGCCACTTCGGCGCTGAAAAATAGGAATCGATAGTAAGGCCAGTCCTCGAACGAACAGCTGAATTTAAATCAGAGTCTCTAAGTGCTTGGCAAATCTCTGTTGTTTGCCGCGATTGCCAGACGATAGCTGGATAGACCGGGCGGCCTGTAGATTTTTCCCAAACAAGCGCAGTCTCACGTTGATTCGCAATTGCTATCGATGCAATATCTTTTCCACTTAATCCTTGATTTTTTATTAGCCTTTGAGCAACACCGATCAATCCATCCAGCAACTCGACAGGATCATGCTCCACCCAGCCATCGTTGGGATAAGATTGGCTAACCTCAACCTGTTCGATTCCCAGTATTTGTAGATTAGTATCAAATAAAATAGCTCTTGAGGATGTTGTCCCTTGATCCAGAGCTAGAATAAATCGCTGGTCTGACATACTGAGTACTGTAACTGATTGACCTCAATCACTCAGAGGCTAATCCTGCTTATCTATTATCGTCTGGCGAGGATCACCGAACGTATATTGCCTGTTGGTCAGACCGATTAGAATAATAAGTCCAGTCATAATTATGCCTAATACTCCAAACAAGCCGGCGGCGGTGATCAGGTCAGCGACCTTTCCCATCGGGGCCGCACTCAAAGAAAGAAACGCCATGCTAAACATAAAAAGGCTCATCACGCGCCCTCTATATTCGGGTGCAGCAGTATCCATCAACATGGCCTGATTAATCCCCATAAAAGCGGTCATCGCAGCTCCAGACACAAATATTGGAAGAATTACTCCAAAAAATCCAAACGGAGCTCCAATCCAAATACTGCCAATGCTAACTGCACCGATAATCCCAGCGATCCACTGAATTAGCGTTTTTCTAGGTGACTGAGTCAAGCGGGCGACAAAAACAGATCCTAAAAGGCCACCAACGCCACCGATAGCAACGAGAATTCCTGCATATACCTGCCAATTTGAAACATTTAGCTCGCTCTCCACGAATCCAGGAAATTGTGTCTGGATAGGCATGCCCATCACGGCGATTATCATCATCATCAAAACCAGTCGACGTATCTGTGGATTCGAAGAGACGTATCGTAATCCATCACGTATCGAACTAGATAAATTCATGGACGGAGTGTCAGTCGTAGACGGCTTATCATCACGTCCAATCCCAATGGGAACACTTAAAACCGTCAGAACAGAAATCAAATAACAGATTCCCGATCCAAAATAACCCCACTCAAAACCAACAAACCCAGCTGTTAATCCGCCAAGTGCCGGCCCAATAGCTCGCATAGCCGTCATAGGCATCATCGAGAATGCGACAGCACTCAATCTTTGCTCAGGTGGCACCGTGTCAATCATTAGTGGTGTTCTTGCCGGCATCCCGACGGCCACAAAGCTGCCTTGAAAGATACCTATAGCGAAGAGAAGCCAAAAGCTAATTAAATCAAACATGACCAAAAAGCCCACGAAAGTTGCGACCAACATCGAAGCAACCTGCGAAAGTATAATTAAGTTCCGTTTCTCAAAGCGATCTGCGAGAGCACCACCCAACAAAGAAAACAATCCCATCGGTATACCAAAAGAAAGCACTAGTATGGCTGTCATTCCAAAACTACCAGTTAAATCCCAGGCCAACATGCCCCTTATGATCTGTTGAGCATTCATGCCTAGCATGGAGACCGCTGACGAAATCCACAGCAGCTTGTAATTTCTATATTGAAAAACCTGAGCGGCCACACGAAGAGATGGACGGGGATTTTGATTCTGCGAGCCAAGACTTCCCATATGCGCCAATCTGTAATTTAGAATCAACTCCCATTGTTGCTTCAACTTCAACCAGGGTTAAGAGTTTCAAAATTCTAATCAGCTTAGCGTAATTCTTGTTTAAAAAATTAAGAGTGTCTTAGGGAGGTAGTGCAGATACACGAAAAATGACTTAATCTAAGGTCCTGTCAGTGGAAGTAATGACGGACCGTTGAGCTAAGGTCAACGGTCCCATTAGATTTCTTCGACATGTCTTTAAAATTAGATTGTAATGAGATGCTTTGGAGGTACGAATGCTAGGTGAAGGTGAAGGTCTAGAGTTATTAGGCGTATTTTTCACTTTTATAATTGGCCTAGGTATCATGGTGGCATTTGGTCGCTGGTGGGAGTCTTAAGAAAACTTGTCGTAAGACTTGCTTAAATAGAATGAGAATTTTTTTGAAAAGGATTGGTGAGTGAAATGGCTTCAAACGAGCGGCCGCAGAGAGGAACTCTCGGGGATAGGCTTTATGACGCTGCGTTTCAAAATCGATTATGGCGGTCAATATTCCGATCAGGTTACCCAAACACACCTAGAAATCAAATGCTGGCAGTTGCAACGAATGTTTTTTTGCATCTTCACCCGACCCGTATTCACAGAACACACGTTAAGATTACGCATACTTTTTGCTTAGGTGGATTATCCTTCTTTCTGTTTCTGGGACTCACTATTACCGGCGTTTTACTCATGTTCTATTACGTTCCGTCCATCGAGCGAGCTTATCAAGACATACTCGCACTAGAAACGGATGTGCGATTCGGTCAGTTGATGCGCAATATGCACAGGTGGATGGCCCACGGAATGGTACTGACGGTCATTATGCATATGATGCGAGTCTTTTATACGGGCGCTTATAAACCGCCACGAGAGTTCAATTGGGTAATTGGTGTTGTACTCTTGGTCCTGACTCTTCTCCTATCGTTTACGGGTTACCTTTTGCCTTGGGATCAATTAGCTCTCTGGGCCATAACTGTGGGTACAAACATGGTCGGATCTGCGCCCATTCTGGGTGAGCCGAATAGGTTTGTACTGGTGGGTGGTTATCAAGTAGGTCAAGCTGCCCTTATTCGTTTCTATACTCTTCATGTGATCGGACTGCCACTTATCGCCGCGGTCTTTATGATGGTTCATTTCTGGCGAATCCGCCGTGATGGTGGACTTGCGAGACCCCTGTAGGAAGTAACAAAAAGGCAAAAGGGACTTACACTATGACTACAGTCACTCCTGAAAATTCGTTGGAACCTATATCAAAGGCTGTTCGCGGACGTAAAAGCAGGGCCCGAGAAGAGGAACTGCTGGTCTGGCCCGATCTTGTCTTTATAGAATTTATCTGTGCGGTACTATTCACCGTGCTAATACTCATCCTTTCTGTTCTGGTCGACGCAGTGCTTCTAGATAGAGCGAATCCTGCGATCACACCAAATCCATCAAAGGCTCCCTGGTATTTCTTAAATCTCCAAGAACTACTACTGCACATGCATCCGGCACTTGCTGGCGTAATTGTCCCTACTGTTGCGCTTGTTGCACTCGGAGCTATTCCTTATTTCGATTCATCAAGTGAAGGACAAGGGGAGTGGTTGTCAACTCCGCGAGCTTGGCTAAATCTCTGGGTTGGTGCACTTGTTGGATTCTTCGGTACGCTGCTCCTAATTTTGTATGACGCATCTAAGCACGTGAAAATTTTTGAGATGATAGCTAATGGAACACTGAGCCCCAGAGCTCCGTCCACCCCATCCGCTGAGCAATACGCTGCGGCTTTAGAAGCACGTGGAGATGCTGTTCCATCTGGGCTTCAGGAAATCATAAATGGAGCTAATCCCGTTCTGTCGGCAACGGATACAGTGCCCTCAGAATTTTACTCACAGTCGATTTGGAACGGAGCAAGCGGCTACACTGCCTGGCCCGAATCACTAGAATTCCTAACAACTATGAGAGGAATTCAAAACAATATTCCTTGGCCAGAATGGTCCAAAAGTATCCCATTAGGTAACTTGCTAAGAACCGACCTGTTTGGCTTTCCCCGCATTGAACTGAACATTGATATAGCTGCGCTAATTGTGGAGCAAATAATTCCCGTCACAGCAATGATTGGACTGCCGGTTCTTTTGGCCGCAGTTGCCTCTAAGACTGGAATAGCACAGACAAAGCGCGATCATATGATTATGCAATTTTCTGGGTTCATTGCCGTCTATGTAATATTGACGGTAGTAGGCACTTACTTCAGGGGTATAGGCCTTGAGCTGGAGCCCTACACGATTTTCTCACACGGATAAACAGATAAGGAACATGATTAATGTCTAGTGAGTCTACGCAACAATCACCGAGTGACGCATGGCGAGCAGCCATTGCTTCTCGCAAAACTCAACTGGCTGACACGGATGGTATTCCTGCAGCCCCAGTTACTCCAATCGATTATGACGTTTCGCGAAGACAATTCATCAGAGCCTCGTTCTGGAGTGGACTTGGTGTAACTCTCTTAGGATCCGTCGGACTTCTATTAGACTTCTTATACCCAAGGAACGTAAAGGGTTTCGGCGGTCCGGTACCTGCCGGCAAAGTCACTGACTATAAACCTGGAGCCGCACCTAAGGCCAACTCAGAAGGCCAATTTTGGATTGCCAACCTAGACGAGAATGAATCCCGGCCCGGCGGTTCGGGAGGTGGACAAGGTTTAATCGCATTGTGGCGAAAATGTCCTCACCTAGGCTGCACCGTTCCTTGGAAGGAAAATCAGGGTTCTGTGCCATTCCCAGGAGATCCAGGATGGTTTATATGCCCGTGCCATGGGTCGACATACACAAAAGCAGGAGTTCGCGTATATGGCCCAGCGCCAAGATCGATGGATACCATGCAAATCGATATTGATGAAGCCGGAAACATTACTGTCCAAACAGGAGCCGTGGAAAAAGGCGGTCCGGATAACCCAGAGCGAGCAGTTAATCACCCCTTACTGCCGAGTTAGTTACGCAAGAAAAATCTTAGCCACGAGTGAATAAGGAAAAGAAGGCTCAGGGATGAATACAAGTAAACAAGTGAATGCGATGATAGGTCTGCTTTTTATAGCATTCTTGTTTTTTGGCGGCTATATTGCGAGAGAGCAGCTTCGTGCTGAAGAGGCTTCGATTCATCAAAATGAAGAGCTCGTTCACAGAGGAGCAGAACTATTTCATAATAACTGTGTGTCCTGTCATGGTTTAGTTGGTGAAGGCAACATCGGTCCAGCACTTAATTCAGACTTCTTTAGAACAACAGACTCAACACCTGATGGAGAAGCAAGAGAAGTTTACACATACCTATTCAATACTCTCTCTTGCGGTCGCTCAGGTGCATATATGCCTTTATGGAGTGAGCGATTCGGTGGCTCAATGTCAGAAACACAAATTGACTATCTAGTCAAGCTGATCATGCAAGGTCGCTGGGATTTAGTTGAGCACGCAAATGAGGAACACTTTGAACACAGGCTAGACAGTTGGGAAATACAAAAAGCTGACGCTGAACGCCGAGCAAGCACCATTCCTGATCGACCAGAGCTCACGGACTACCTAACAAGCCTTGAAGACTCCGCTAATCTCGCGATCACGGCTGATAATTGTGGTCAATACTCGATGGATACAAGAAGTAAAATCTATGCTCGTACTCCTTTCTCAGCTGACGCTGCTTCCGTAGAAGCCTCTCAGAGTACTGCCGAATCAGCAGCAACAGAAGCCCCACCGGGTGTGCTAGCTGTAGAGCTGGCAAAAGACGGCCCCTACGCAATCACTGCACCAGACACATTTAGCGCCGACGGCGAAATTTCGCTTCAAGTCAAGAATAACGCTGCGCTAATTCACAACCTGCGATTATTGCGTACAGATATTTCAGCTGACAGCCTTCCTACAAATGACCAGGGTATGGTCGATGTTGAGTCGGCAGGCGAAGTATTATTTGCAAGCGATGACCTACAAAATGGTGGTGAAGAAGAAACAAACCTATCGCTTGACGCCGGAACCTATGTATTATTTTGTGACATTCCAGGTCACTACCAATTAAGAATGTACAAAGCAATAACTATCGAATAATAGTAAAAAGCTAGGGAGGTAACTAGATGGCTACAACAGGGAAACGTTATAAATGTCCAGCATGTGAAGCTGAATTTATTGTCACGCGAGGTGCAGACGAATCCGAGCTTCGCTGCGGTGATAATGTACTTGAGCAAATATAAGAAATATGTCACCACAAATAATCTGGAGCTGGAGGAATTAAATGGCAGTTGCATTAGGGAAAAGATATAAGGACGAAGAATCTGGTGTAGAGGTGCTATGCATTAAACCAGGTGAATGTAATCTAAACGTTGACGGACGACCGATGGAAGAACTGCAACCCAAAGTTCTGCCCTCAGCTGACTAACTTATTAAGCAGAAGAAGCAGTATAATTAGCAACCTCTACCGCTAATCGTAGACACACGATTTATCAACCGCTGTAGAATCGAGAATGAGAGAGATTAGTTTGAGCGAGATCCAAGTCGGACACAACGAGTCGTTAGAGCAAGCGCTTCGCAGATTTACGAAACGAGTGCAAACTGATGGCATACTCATGGACTACCGTAAACATGAATATTACGAAAAGCCATCAGAGCGGCGCAAGAAAAAAGAAGCTGCTCGGGTTCGAAAAATGCGAAAAGCTATAATAAAGGCTACGCATCGCAAAGGTCCAAGTTTTTAGACTAAACCGATAAGTCAAAATGCCAGACATGTATTTCAATTATATTCCCTGAAATATTCTGAGTTGCAAGCCAAAAAAACCACAAACACTTATGGCTAAGCGGTGTTGCTAATTAAGTGCAGACTTGAATGTACGAGGCTCGACTATGACGAATGATCCTACTCTTCTCGAGACTATTAGAACTCACATGAAACAAGCTTGGAAAAATGGTGACAATGAGCGCCGTGACACTCTACGTCTTGTAATTGCGTCAATCGATTATGCTCGAATCGCCAACAAGGAAAAACTTAACGACAGCCAAGTAATGCAGGTCATCCAAAAAGAAGCTAAGCAAAGAAAAGAGTCTATCGATGAATTTACCAAAGGAAACCGGCAAGATCTTGTTGCTAAAGAAGAATTAGAACTCGCAATTATCTCTGAGTACCTACCGGAGGAGTTAACGGAAATGGAATTAACTCAGATAATAAAAGACGTGATAATCGAAACAAATGCGGCAGACCTGAGCGACGTTGGAATCGTAATGAAAACACTCATGCCTAAGCTCGGTGGTCGTGCGGACGGTAAGCAAGCTAACATCTTGGTGAGAGAACTACTAAGCTAACCACCAGCTAAGCAGGTTTTATAACAGTGTCAGAACTAAAGCTAGCATTCAGCCCTCCATCAATTAGCCATAGCAAGTTCACGATTTCCCTCTTCGGAATTTGTACAACAATTGTGCTCATTGGAATACTTATACTTCCATCCGGACGTTTAGCACTTGGGACGAATGATCTCTCCGAGATAAGCTGGATCGTTACAGCAATATGTTTGTCGTTGCTACTCGGGGTGCTGTCGGCCGCTCATTTGGCAAGCGATGCGTCGCCAAATCTTTCTGGAATACGGCGACTGTTGCTCTTCATCGTGCTTCTGATCGCTATTAACTTATCCATTCGAGTAAGCCTTCCATTACTTACTGAGAATTCCTCAAATCTTAAAATTTTCATAGCGCTACCTATATCAGCGTTCGCATTAGTAGCGACAGTGTTATTGGGATTTAATACAGGAGTCTTGTCAACGCTGATATCGTCTCTCGTTGGGGTATTTGTAATTGCAAGTCTGCCGAATTCAGAGGCGGCCGACGTAGTGTTAGTCTTCTCCATCATCACCGCAGGAGGGCTCTCAGCCTCGTTTGTTGCACTAGGGGCAAAGCGAATCAATGACTACCTAAAGGGTGGCTTCACTATCGCCGCCGTGATTCTTTTAAGTACGGCTTTTAGCCTACCACTTAGCAAAGAATTCGAGCCTTCGCAATTTATAAATGCTGGTGCCTCGGCCCTTATTAATGGGCTACTCTCGGCCACAGTAGGAGTCGGTATTTATAACGTACTCAGCCGCCCTTTTGGAATTATTACCCGGGTGGAATTAATGGAGTTAGCTCAGCCCGGCACCAGACTGCTCCGACTAATGCAAGAACAAGCCCCCGGCACTTATGCACATGCAACCGCAGTTGCGGATCTTGCGTCTCGAGGAGCAGCTGAAATTGGAGCTGATGAACAACTCGTTCGAGCGGGTGGAATGTTTCATGATGTAGGTAAGCTGTTTCGCCCCGATTTCTTCATTGAGAACAGAAATTCTGAACAATCCGACAATCCTCACGACGCGCTAGATGAACTGCAGTCAACTCGTGTCCTTCATGGACACGTCGCCAAGGGGATCGAACGAGCGAGAGAGGATAAATTACCTGAAGCCGTTATACGCTTCATTCCCGAACACCACGGCACCACGTATCCAGCCTACTTCTACCGCCGGGCACTCGAAAAGGATCCTAATATCGACCAATCAAAATTTAGGTATCCTGGACCTGCTCCCAGATCTAGAGAAACTGCTCTCGTAATGATCGCTGACGGATGTGAAGCTGCGGTTAGGGCATCATCTGACCGAAGCTCGGACCAAGTCTTAGCTATCGTCAAATCGATTATTCGAGACAGGCTAGAGGATGGGCAATTTGATAACTGCGACCTTACGGTCAGAGATCTACGAACAATTGAGAAAGCCTTCACGTTAGCTTTAGTGGCTGCCTACCATCCTCGTATTGAATATCCAGAAGGAGATTCTAGCTCAGGTAGACTGTCTCGTGATCAGGCTTGAGAAAGTACCGACTCCCAGATACGATTGCCATCCTCGCTTCCAAGTAACATCTCACAAGCCCTCTCAGGATGTGGCATCATCCCGAGCACATTCTTCTGACTGTTAAAAATCCCAGCGATATTTGCTATCGACCCGTTAGGGTTCGCTTCCGGAGAAACTTCACCTGATTGACTAGCATAACGAAATGCAATCTGGTCATTCTGCTCCAACATCTCCAGATCGGCCGAAGAGGCAACGTATCTCCCTTCACCGTGTGACATAGGAATTTGGTAAGTTCGATTCCTATCCAATCCGGACGTAAAGGCAGAATCGAAAGTTTCCGAAATTAGATAGGTATCCTTGCATCGAAACTGAAGTGAACTGTTACGCATCAAGACACCTGGCAAGATGCCTGCCTCACATAAAATCTGAAATCCATTACAAATTCCAATCAGCAGGCCTCCATTTTCAGCATGCATTCGCACAGCCCCCATAACCGGAGAAAAACGTGCAATTGCACCACACCGAAGATAATCTCCATAAGAAAAACCGCCGGGAAGCACCACAAGATCATATCCAGTTAAGTCGCTCGTGCGGTGCCAAATTTTATCTGCTTTAAACCCACACCTCTCTAATGCCCACACCGTATCAGAATCGCTCCAAGTTCCAGGAAAGACAATTACAGCAGCTCTCATCAAAAATCTCCATTGCCATCATCGGTAAAATCTTGCCCGATGATTCGATCCAGACCTAGATTCCATCTCGTATAGGCCTCACCTAAGTCAACATCAATAGGGCCAAAGCTAAAATTCTGCGTGGCCTCAACTTCACCTAATTCAGTAACTGGTATCGAATATCCGTCGGTTAATGAAATAAGTAAATCCGGCTTATCTGTCGCTACCAAAAATCGAGAAGGCCCCTCGCCGAACAAAGCTGCATCCAATCGCTCTCCTAAATCTAACGCATTCGCTCTGAAACCATAACCACTAGCAAAACTCATCTCAATCAAAGCCACTGCAATTCCGCCATCCCCTACGTCATGAGCCGCCGACAAAAGTCCTTCATCGTGCATAAGTAAAATCAAATCACCAGTTTCTCGAGCCAATTTAAGATCAATTGACAGACTTCCCGCGATTCTTCCGGTTCGAGTCCACTGAAATTCGGAAGCAGCTAAGGTGCTAGCCGATTGCTCTACGGATCCACCGATCAGAAATATGCGATTACCTATCTTGGGCGATATAGTTAGTCGGCTCGCGGCATCTGATATCACTCCCAGCATACCAATTGTAGGAGTAGGCATTATTTGACCACCCGGCGTCTCATTATATAGAGATGCGTTTCCCGAAATCACAGGTGTCTCAAATGCGCGCGACGCGTCTGATAGGCCAATAATGGACTTCTCGAGCTGATAGGCCACCTCATTTTTTTCGGGATTGCCGAAATTAAGGCAGTCAGTGACCGCAACGGGACGAGCGCCAGTAGCTATTACATTTCGTGCGGCTTCGGCAACGGCCAAAGCAGCTCCCACCTGAGGATTCAAATAAACAGCTCTTCCATTGCAGTCCGTAGAGACTGCGAGACCTTGCTTTAGTCCTTTAATGCGTATAACAGCTGCATCTCCACCGGGCTTTAAAACTGTATTATTCAGTACCTGATGGTCATATTGTTGATATACCCATCTTCGCGAAGAAAGATTCTCTGACTGAAGTAAATCAAAAAGTATGTCAGTTGTTATCAATGGATCAATGTCAGGTTCGAGCGACAAATTCTCGAGTGCAAGTAATTCGACTACTGGATCAATCGCCGTATCATTCGTATACATTGGAGGATTTGTCATGATGTTTACTGGCATCGAGGCAACTACCGTGTCGTTTTCTCGAATAGTGACCTGACCATTTGATGTGACAATACCTATCTCAGTCGCATTAATTTCCCAAGACTTGAAATACTCTATCACCTCTTTGAGATATTTCCGGTGAGGTATAACCAGCATACGTTCCTGTGATTCAGAAAGCATTACCTCATAGGCAGTCATATTTTCAGCACGTCGAGGCACAAGTGTCACATCTATGTCAATTCCAGAATTACCACGATCAGCAGCCTCAACTGCCGAAGATGTTAGTCCAGCTGCTCCTAAATCTTGAAGACCAACTATCCAGTCCGAATGATCTTCCGCGAGTCCAACACATGCTTCCATCAAAAGTTTCTCTAGAAAAGGATGTCCCACCTGTACTGCCGGTCGACGTGAGGCTGAGTCCTCATCTAACTCAACCGAGGCAAATGTCGCACCATGAATTCCGTCTCTTCCAGTATCAGCTCCCACTAAAACAATCGGATTTCCTTCTCCCTCAGCCACAGCGGATAACAAGTTTGTCTTCAGTCCAACACCCACACACATTGCATTGACGAGGGGATTTCCACTGTATGATGTGTGCATCTGAATCTCGCCACCCACAGTCGGGACACCGACGCAATTTCCGTAGCCACCAATACCCGAAACAACACCCCGTAAAAGGGTCCTATTATGCGCCTCAGTTAACGGCCCAAATCTTAGAGAGTTTAGTAGAGCGACAGGGCGCATACCCATCGCAAATATATCGCGTAAAATCCCACCAACTCCGGTTGCTGCTCCTTCATATGGCTCGAGCGCGGACGGGTGATTATGTGATTCAATTTTGAAAACCACTACCCAGCCGTCCCCAATATCGATAGCTCCAGCATTTTCAGCTCCAGCTTCCGTCAGAACATGAGGCCCTGTAGTGGGGAAATGATGAAATAACGGCTTCGAGTGCTTGTAGCCACAATGCTCTGACCACAGTGCTCCTGTCATACCCAATTCAACTTCAGTCGGCTCACGGTCCAACATATCCACAAGACGACCATATTCCTCCTCTGACATTGCGACCTGTGACAAAAGCGTTTCTAGGTGTTCCATTTTTTTAAGATTACCAACAATCTCTACTGCGAAGATATTCGATTTTTCGAACGATACGCATCCCAAGCCTTTATAGTCTGAGCCCGTCCCTTACTATACCCAATCTGGTCGCCAAAATAACCACCCAAAAAACCGGCTAGCACCCTGCTTCCGATCAATAAAATTAGACCGTAGGCTACCGTTGCGTAAATCAATCGATCATTAAATATCGGAGTAGCCAAAACAAACGCAATACCGCCAACAACAGCGATTAGAACTCCAAGATACGCAAAACTATTAACCCAACGCGATTCTATCGATCTCTGATTTTTCATAGCGAGTACGATCTCTTCGGGCACTTGATCAAGTCGCTCAGTGGACGTTGAATCGAATTGACACTCAACACATAATGCGTCCAGTAATCCCATCGGAGAGAAACAATACGCACAAAAATTTCCCCGATTGGGGACTGCGCCGTTAATCACATCAACAAGATGATTTTCAAGTCTCAAAGAAAAAAGCGGACAATTGTCATCGGGCTTAAACCGACGCTCACCAGGGAAATCTTGATTTGTCACCCACTATCCTCTCTACCACAAATTTAGACACTAGCTTAGCCCAGAGAAAATTGGTGATTCCCTAAGGCAATACCCAGCCACAGAGTACCGGTAGTTACAAGCAGCATAAGAAAAGAAAATAGCCATGATTGTCGCCGTAAATAATCTAAGTCGCCCACTTTGTCCTCGTCTCCATTAATTACTTCATCTGATAACATTCGAATCTTTTTACTAAAATATGTTGTATGAATCATTAACAAAATCATCAAAACTACAAAAGCGATCATCTTCACTACCAAGATAGATCCCCACGTCGTTTCAATTAGGTCAGATGGTGCAAATACTTGTATTTGATATATTCCCGTTATCGCCAAAACAAGGATAGATGCAGCGCTCATTATTCCAAAACGGCGTGCAACTGTGGAAACTACATTTCTTTTGAGTTGCTCATCATCAATGAACCATGTCGCCGGAGTCAACGCAAAAAACATTAGCACTTGCGGTCCGAAAAGAAGTGCCGCCGCAGATACATGCAATATAAGAGATATCGTTTCCATATTCGCCCTTGGACGCCTCTACTTAGTTTCGATAACAGTACCGAAAATATCTCGGGTTACAATCGCCTGATCACGTTCCGGTCCAACCGAAATCATATCGATACTTACACCAATTAATGATTCAATTGCCTTAACAAAGTTGCGAGCATTTACCGGTAGATCTGCTAAACGTCTGACCTCTGACACATCTTCACCCCAGCCAGGCATATTTTCATAAATAGGTTTAGCTTGTTCCATTCCCCACAACGTGGCTGGCATTGTATTAATCGTAATTCCACCAATTTCATAACCCGTGCAAATTTTGACTTCCTCGGCATGTGAAAGAGTATCAAGTCTAGTTAAGGCTATAGAGGTAATGCCATTTATCGCAGCGGTATGCCTCGCGAGAACTCCGTCAAACCATCCTATTCGTCTAGCTCGACCAGTCGTGGTTCCAAACTCACCCGTTCCCGCTACTCCCCCACCACCCTGACGAATATCTTCCGCTTCTTGTCCAAAAATTTCGGTAGGCATGGGCCCATTACCAACTCGGGTTTGATACGCCTTGTAAACACCTATAACTTTCTCGACGGCTGTCGGGCCCAGTCCTACACCAGCAGGTCCACCTGCCGCGATGGATGCCGGCACAGACGAAGTCACGTAAGGATACGTACCAGTATCCAGATCTAACAACGATCCTTGGGCGCCCTCCAAGAGAATCATTTTGCCATCTGCATGAGCTTCTTGCACTAGCAGCGCAGTATCATCTGCGTACGGTCGAAGTCGGTCTCCAAAATTGAGATAATTTTCGTAAACCTCTTCATAATCAAGGGGTTCCAGGCCATAAAGGCCAATCAAAATTCGATTCTTATACTCAATAACGGGTCTCAGTCGTTCAGCAAAGCGCTCGGCATCTAGTAGATCTGCTATACGAATGCCGGTTCTGGCTACCTTGTCATGAAATGCTGGACCAGTTCCGGTTCCTGTCGTTCCAATAGCAAGATCCCCTCTCAATAACTCGTCACCCTTATCAATAATTGGGTGCCATGGCATGATTACATTAGCGTTCCGAGAAATTCGCAAATTTTTCGTCGACACGCCCCTGTCTTCAAGGCCTTGGATCTCCCCCAGCACTACCGCTGGATCTATTACCACTCCGTGGCCAATTATACAAATCTTATCTGATCTGAAAATCCCAGCTGGAATGACATGCAAGGCAAATTTACCTTGGTCGTTCATGATGGTATGCCCAGCGTTATTGCCCGCTGAATATCGAGCAATCACTGAACAGTACTGGGAGTGAAAATCAACAGTTCTGCCTTTACCTTCATCTCCCCACTGACCCCCAATGATGACAACTGCCGGCATACTTCTATCCCTCCCACTTCTTCACAAATACTCAAAAAAACACAAACCAATTTACTCTACATGATTGGTTATCCTGCGTCTATTTTGTTCGCCGAATCAACAAGATATCTAGCCCTCTTCAAAGTTTGAATCATAACCCCATTCTCTTGAGCAGCGAGCGCATTATTTGACCACTGTTGACTGATGGTCTGAGCTCGTTCAACCACTGCACGGCTAAGCTTAAATTCATGATTCAACGACGAGATAGAGGTTGCATCCCGTGTCAGCATCCCTGTGCCGCCAGTGCTTGCGATCATCTTCATTTTATCGCTACTCAATCGAACATCTGAATTCATCACGATAACCGGAAAGTTATGAGCCGCTACCTTGATAGCCACGTCAGTCAATATATGCCTCTGAAGAAATAAATCATCCGAAGAATTTGAATTCGCTACAGCAAGATCAGCACAAATAGAGTCAAGATCTAGAGCTACACCAACGACACGATCCGCAGCGGTCAATATGCCATCTAGCTTACTGATTGGATAAACTGCGTTTAGTTCTGGAATCAAGGATATAGTTCCAGGTTTTATTCCGTGCTCCATTTCTAATCTACGAACCTCCACATCCGCGTCCCGAACCTGTTGAGCCTCGGAAATACCAGCAATCCATACTGAGCTTATGTTCGAAGAAAACACCACATTCAATTGCGATCTAAAATTACTGGAAGTACTGACAGCAAATCTTAAGTGACACAAGGGAGACAGGCCTCCTGTCAGCTGGCTGATTTTGTGCTTCACGGTCAAAGAATTAAGGGTCGCGAGTGCTGAACTAGATAGGTCAAAGACAATCACATCGGGTGCCATCGCCTCGTCGAAATCCAAAGACTCTTGTTCGCTAATTAACAATGCCGAACGTATATGTGTCATATAGGCATCTTACCTTGCATAGCTCGCAATTTCTCAACAACCCAAGACCATTGCTATATTTATCTAACCATGAATTTCCTGAACGCATCAAATAACATCCGAATTCGATACTCGGATAACGGCGATCAATCTGGAACGCCGCTAATATTGTGCCACGGCTTGACCGCTACTCTCGAAATGTGGCGTAATCAAGTGCATTTTTTTGAGAGCAAGTATAGAGTTATTACCTGGGATAATAGAGGGCATGGCTCTTCTTCAGCTCCGGCAAACGCTGACGAGTATTCAACAGAAATTTTTGCGAATGATCTTCTTAATTTGATAAGAAATCTTAATATTCAAGAAAAGGTAATCCTCGGTGGAATGTCATTTGGTGGACATACGGCGCTTCAATTTGCTTATCAATTTCCAGGACTCACCAAGGCGCTTATTCTATCCGACACTACTACAAATACTGTGCCCATTGACCCAGACATACCTCCTGAAATATATAGTTCTGACCCTGGAATTAACGGCTGCTATTTAGCGATGAGGCAACGTCCTGACCTAACGATGCACCTGAAAGAGCTAGAAATTCCCACTCTTATAATTGCTGGCACAGACGATCCGATGATCTTCCCACACCTTGCTCATTTGACTGATAATATCCCTCGAAGAAAATTGGCGCTCATGAAATCATGCTTCCATGGGACCAGCTCACAAAGACCAGATACTTGGAACCAACTTGTCTCAGATTTTTTAGACCATCTCAACAATTTCGAAAACTCAGAACATGTAGTGTAAAAAAGAGGACCCGTCACGGTCCTTCTTTTTCACAATTCATAGCCTAAGTTGGGCCTAATTAAGAAGTTTATACTCCTAGCGCTTCAGCCACATCGCTCAATCCCAAAGACTCAAGTTTAGATCTCGAAGGGGCACTCGTTGTCTGATCCCACCCAGCCTCTTCATACCACTCACGTTTCATAGTCTCAAGATCAATCTCAAAACCCGCATGCGGACCTTCAGACTGAGGTGGTGAACCTAAAATTCGTCCTGGAACCGCTCGCGCCGCTGGATTATTACCGTGCTTAACCGCGAAAGCCATTCTGAGATTAGCTATTCTCTCACCAACTTCTTCTAACTCCTCATGTGTAGTATCCCAACCAGTTACTAAATTAATCCATTCAGGAATTCGATCAGTTGGCGACATTGTGTATATGAAATAACACATGCCAGCTGAATTCATTATATGAGCCTGCTCGTGTGCTGCTTTATGTATGGGGCCTCGACCAGCAAATTGCTTCTTATCTTCCGGTGGTTTTGGCATATTCGGAAACTTACTTGAGCTCCCTGGAGACCATATAGTGTGGCGAGCTGGCGTTGGATCCAAAGAATACGACACTGCAAATCCCAAGTCGAGCTTAGGATCATGCATTGGTGGTTCTTCGCCATCAATAGCAGTTAAGTATTCCTTGGCATCATCACCGATTTTCTCTGCCGCTACGGTAGTGCCGTCCGCCAGTAATTCTCCCAAATCACCCTCGCGACGCCCAATCTTATGTATTGCGGATAAAACAGCAGATGCATTGCCCCAAACTAAATCAAGTCCATCAGTGTCTTCTTTGGTCAATACTCCATTCGTATAGCACTCAATGGCAAAGGAAATTGCAGCACCCGTAGATATCGTGTCTAATCCATACTCATTACACCAGTGATTCACTGCCCACATTGCATCTGTGTCATTGACACCATTCATGACACCAAACGCGCCCATAGTTTCATATTCAGGCCGATGCGTATGCAACGGAAATGCGAATTCACCTCGATCTGAACCATCAATAGATTCTGCACCACACGCAACGGGACAATGCCAGCACGCATATTTCTTCTCTTTTGACTCGTTCATAGCCGGGCCATTCAGATTTTCCATTGAAAATTCATTAACTAAATCGATAACTCCAACACCACCCCAATTCAAAACTGGAGCGTCTCCTGAAATCGCAGAGTTCGCAGTAATTCCAGTCGTACCAAAAGTTGTAAAAAATTGCTTAGTTGCCTGATTAAATCCATCCAAACTAGATCTAACTGTTTTGATAACTTCTGGGGTCTGTGACATTATCTTCTTGGTCGGTTTCGCTACAACTGCCTTCAAGTTCTTTGAGCCCATCACTGCGCCGACGCCCGATCGAGCAGCCAGTCTGCCACGCTCATTACAGATCCCCGCCATAATGCTCATATTTTCACCGGCAGGTCCAATTAGTGCGACACTTATCTTCTTACCTAGGTCTTCTTTCAACTGATCTTCAACTTCGATAGCAAGGCCGCCCCAATATTCTGAGGCATCTCGAATTTCAGGAGTCTCACCTTCTTCAATGTATATATATACCGGCTTTTCCGACTTACCATAGACCAATACTGCGTCATAACCGGTGAATTTAAGCATGGGGCCAAAGTCACCTCCGCAATTTGCATCGCCCCAGCCACCATTCTTGGGTGACTTACACACCACACTAAATCGCTGACCGAAAAGGGGTGTGCCTGTTAACAAGCCAGGCATAAAACCTAGAACGTTATCGGGCCCTAACGGATCTGCTCCCGCCGGAATTCGGTCAAACAATAGACGAGCTCCGAGACCATACCCACCAAGAAGTGATCGATAAACCTCTTCCGAGATTATCTCTTCCTCGACTTCATTTTTAGTTAAATTAACATTTAAAATTTTTCCGTTGAACGCCACATCGGACATATATAAGGTCCCCTCGCTATCCTTCATAGGCTTATTTCACATCAATAAGCACAGGTACAGACGACAGGTTAACACGTTAGGTGAATTTTAAGCAGCCAAAAAATGGAAGTATTTAAAAATTCTCTAGAAGCCACTTGCACCCTAGGGTAAAACCTGTCTAGGATCATAGTCAGTGGATACTTATCTGAATCCGCTGTAACCAATCTATATATCTTTAAGAATTATATTGGACTCGATTTCATCGAAGAGACTGCTTCAAGATCGAAACTTAAACTACTGAATCTAAAGATATTTGTGCGTATCCAATCTAAATTAAATTAATTAGCGATGAGTGAGAAATATTATGACAACTACCGAAGACACCACATCTTCACCCTCTAGAGATTATTCGTCTAAGTCACCACAGCGACCCAGGCGAAAATCCAGGCGGCGAGGTGGTGGCAACGAAGGTCAAGGCAATGGATCCAAAACAAGTCAGTGGGATCCCTCCTCCAATATGCCAGAAATAGATGAAAATGTACCGGCAATCAATATTTCAGACCTACAGTTATTATCTAGGAATTCGCTGATCGAAATAGCTGAAAAGCAATTCGAACTTGACACAGCATCCGGGCTTCCAAAGCAAGACTTAATTGTAGGAATCCTAGAAAAGCAAGCTGAAAAACTCGGTGCCATTTTTTCTTCCGGAATTCTCGCCGTTGTTGATGATGGATTTGGATTCCTAAGAGGCGAACGACTTTTGCCGGGTCCTAATGATATCTACGTATCGCAAGGATTAGTGAAACGCCATGGATTACGAAATGGTGACTCGGTATCAGGTCAGGTACGTCAACCACGTGGTGGGGACAAATACTACGGGCTTATGAGTGTTACAGATGTAAATCATATGGACCCACAAAAGGCTGCACTCCGACCCGACTTCGATGCATTAACTGCTATTTTCCCGGATGACATGTTCCACCTAGAATCTGGTGCTGGAGAAATTAGCCAACGAATGATCGACTTATTTTCACCGGTCGGAAAAGGTCAAAGAGGGCTGATTGTGTCTCCACCAAAGGCGGGGAAAAGCCTCCTGCTAAAGGCTATCGCTAACGGCATCATGGAAAACTATCCCGAATGCGTGCTAATGGTTGTTCTAATCGGAGAGAGACCAGAGGAGGTAACTGACATGCGCCGCTCGGTAACTGGTACCGGTGGGGAACAACGAGGCCTGGTATATGCCTCAACTTTTGACGAACCCGTCGATGACCATACACGAGTAGCCGAAGCCGCCCTCGAACAAGCTCGCCGCCTTGTTGAAGGAGGACAAGATGTCGTTATCCTGATGGACTCTCTTACCCGCCTGGCTCGCGCGTACAACACAGCAATCCCAAATTCTGGTCGAACATTATCAGGTGGAATGGATCCGGTTGCATTATATCCTCCAAAAAGATTTTTTGGTTCTGCTAGAAATACTGAGGAAGCAGCATCACTAACAATTATCGCCACCTGCCTCGTGGAAACTGGGTCGCGAATGGATGAAGTCATCTTTGAGGAATTCAAAGGTACTGGCAATATGGAATTAAGGCTCGCACGAAAGCTCGCTGAAAAACAAATATTTCCGGCAATTGACGTTTTAGCTTCATCTACTCGACGAGATGACTTGCTTTTTAATGAAGAAGAAAGAGGTCAAATCTGGTTACTCCGCAGAATGGCCGCGATGCTCGAGGAAGACTCGCATGACGCCGCCGAAAGAGTAATCGAACGACTCGGTAAAACCGAAAATAATGCTGAATTTCTGGGCACCTTGAAGACAGATCTAGGTCAACTTTAACGCCCAAGCTTGTTCTGCTTATGAACTTATTGCCAAGTACTCGGCCCGGCCGATTGCGTCTTTTCCCTCCCGTGAAATACAGTAGAGATCAATCCGAAAATCGAGTAGTAGATTTGTCATGAAAAAAATCAACCGCATCGACTTTATAAAACGTTTAGGGTTACTTGCGAGCCTAGCGGTAGCAACGCCAGTCGCCCTATTTATCAAAAATGAAGAAACTCTCTCATCTGAAACCAAGTCAGAAACATTAGAACTACCTCAATATAATAGGAACCACTTGCCACGTATTGCTGACGACCAATATTTTGTAGACCATAAGAAAACTGACCTGCTTGCAGATGAAATGGACAACGCAAGACCCACAATACCAGACGCCCGCTTGGAGCCTTTACTCCCTAGTGAGGCTACTATCTATTCTGACTCTCCGAGCGGACTACAACAAGAGTTAGATTCAAGTGGAATAAATTCAACTTCAGTAGCTGCTGAACAAATTCTTCCAATCTCATACGAGTATATAATTCGAGCTGGTGATAATTTAACAGCGATTTCAAAGGAAGCAAATATTGATCTCGACTATATCATTTGGAATAACGTAGGCGTCAGCACGCCTGACAGAATATACCCGGGCGTCTTGCTCAGAATACCTAGTGTCCCAGGTATTATTCACGCGGTTCGATACGGGGAAAATTTAACCGAAATAGCTGCGCAATATGGTGCGTCGATGGTTGATATTATCAACTTTAAGGGCAATCAAATAGAGAGTCCGGACAATATTCCCGTGGGCAAGGAAATCCTTGTACCGGGCGGAAGAAAACGTATAAATATCACTGCGTGGGACGGATCTCTCACTACGCTAGATTGGAACTGGCCAGTTCCCTCGCGAAACATAACTTCGAAAATGGATTGGAGACATCCATTGGGGATCGATATAGGGACAAAAAATTGGGACGAAGTCTACGCCGCACGCGACGGAATAGTCGCGTTTGCTGGAGGCGATCCAAGATACTCATATGGCTATTACATCATTGTCGACCATGGATATGGTTACGAATCATTGTACGCACATTTAGCCAGAAATAGTCGTGGATATGCAGCGTTTAACGTTCGAGTAGGTGAGCAAGTGTCCGCTGGAGATTTGATTGCTTGGATCGGACTGACTGGTAGAACTACAGGGCCGCACATACACTTTGAGATATCGAGATATAACAATCGGACAGATCCGTTGGGTGTATTACCAGAGAACTAACTTATTCAGCCGAGATTTCTTCGAGTCTTGGAATTCTTACCATCTTTCTTCCCAAAGATTTTATCCGCCATAATATCAAAGCATTTCTCATCAACCGATAAGTTTCAACAAGTTCTTGTTCCATTTGGCCACTAACATACAAATCACGTCGGGAATAAAGTGCGCGCGAAT
This sequence comes from Dehalococcoidia bacterium, assembly GCA_029941115.1. Taxonomy (GTDB): domain Bacteria; phylum Chloroflexota; class Dehalococcoidia; order UBA2979; family UBA2979; genus UBA2979. The sequence goes on from JAPYRK010000011.1 coordinate 23,728, forward strand.
ATTCACGCGCGAATTCTTGGATTAAGGTTCCGGAAATATTCAAGAATGATAAGTAATCTGCTGTTTCGACCGCGGTCAGATTCTGATAAGGCTGAGCCCCGCTAACCCTCAGCCAAAACTCTAATCTCTTCCAAGTACCTATGGTTCCCTGATATTCTTGAAACTGTCTCAACCACCAGAACCTAAAACTCAAGGCTGCGACCAAAGCGACCAAAAATACTAGCGTGAGGCTTCGGAAAATGACTCCCGACAATAACTCCTTCACGACATTTCGATCATCAACTTGAAACGCATTCTCAATCTCATTTCCAACCTCCAGCTCTGCAAACATATCGAGTAACTCTGCGTCGTCATACATAAAAGAACCGGATGCTCCCAAACTTCGATTTGCTACCAAATCCTTGTCCCTCTTGTTCTGATCAGATCGCATTATCAAATCTCGTGAAGGTGTCGGATTGAAATCTATCCATCCTAGATTCTCGAAATATACTTGGGGCCACGCCCAAGCCTGCTTGTCAGTTAATTCAAAGCTCTTCGTAGCAGAATTGAAAGAGGAGTTATCGAGCACGAAGCCAACCGTGATTCGAGCTGGAATTTCAATAGCCCGTAGTAAAATAACCATGGCACTTGCAAAGTGATCGAAATGGCCCTGACGGGTATCAAATAAAAATACCTCAACGACGTCTGAGCGGGGATTGATCTTAGCGGTCGAAAGAGAAAACAAATAATTAGATCGAAGATAGTCCTCGACTCTTCGGGTCGCTTCGTAAGGCGTGTTCGAGCCATTAGTAATTGTCTCAGCCAATTTCCTAATACTGTTATATGAGTCTTCAGGAACTTGGGTGTAAGAAGCTTTAATTGCTTCAGGAAAAACCCAATTACTATTCTGCAGAGAAGAAATTGACACGGAAGATTCCGCACCAACGGTCTGGTAATTTTCTCCAACGTTTAGTCGCTTAAGTGGTGACAGTCCGATGCTTGAATAGCCTGGTCCTATAAGGATATTTGAAGGCCTGCCGGAGGCGAGCGGCTCCCCGGCGGTAAGCAATCTATTAGCTGATGAAAAGGAAGCTCTGGTATTCACTGTGACTTTTACCGGCTGGCGGCGCTCGTTTCTTGATTCAATGGTCCCAAACTGAGCAGCTGCGATCCCCATCTCATCAAATTCCTCGAGAGCAACTTGAGAAATAGTCCAACCCTGGCCAGTATAAAAATCGTAAGCAGCGCCACGCAAAAGCTCTACCTCAGAGGCAGTAACCTCGAGTAAGATTTCTGTGTCAATTATATGTGTTGACCTTATGGGAAAATTTCGACCAAATGAATGAACTCCCGCTGAGTCTTTGCCTCCAACCCCTAAAAATAAACGCCCCCATGATTCAGCATTCTCTGCGGCCGGAGACAATACCTCACCAAGCGCTGACGTTAGCGGCTTCCAGTTATTGGCTGACGGTAGAACCCATGCAAAAGCAACAAGGCTGACGGCAATGGTCATGGCCGAAAGCATAACTTCGACTGACATAAGTTCAGAGGGTCTTGTTCCTTCGACTTCCCACCGCGCGGAGGATTTGAGAAAATAAACCCAAACAATCAGAAGAACGGATGCAAACAAATATAAAACGAACGCAAATACTGGCTGTCCTGGCAGATAAGAAATATTTGTCAGTAGTATGAATCCACCTGGAATCAAAGCCAACCACGGGTTTTTCAACCGACTTGCTGACCAAACAGCTGTAAACGTGAAGATGCTCACCAATAAAACTAAGAAAAAGATAAAGGGCAAAGGATCAGTTGAAATGCCTCCCGTAACCAGCGCCTTGACCCAGTCCCACAAGCGAATCAATGTTTCGACATACCGTTCTCCGTAACCATTATTTAATGACTCAGATAAATCGACGGAAAACGCCGAAATAAAAAATGTGCTGGCAAATATCGGTAATAATCCAGAGACTAATAAGAAGATTACTCCTCTGGACGATCGAACAAGAAGGCTTGCTAACAGAAACGAAAAACCTAATGGGATAAATAGTGAAGGCATACTTGCTACCCAATTTGCAGACTCCAGTGAGGCAATAACTGGAAATAAAAGAAACAGAATCAGAATATGAGTAGTCAAATTCTTTGGGCTAATTGACCACCCTGATCCTCTCTCAAAACTTGCTGACGATGGTGCTTGAGATTGTTCGTTAGTTTTTGACGACTGAGCAAGGTCTAGGTCCGGATTGGTACGGTACTTCATTGAAATAGATGCTCACGGCCAGCTGCCAGTGCCTCTGAAAGAACGTCGCCCCGAGCAAGGCCATATGAATATATTTGACTTGTAGCCAGAATTTTTCTTAGCGAGTTCTGCGCCCCGAATTCGCCACCAAACGACTCGCTACTAATCAATATTGCCGCCGCATTAAGCCCCCTGCTTCTGAATTTGGCCAGCCTTTGAGCCCACAGAACATCAGAACTTGAAGTTATACAAACAACCGTTGTATGTCTGCTGAATCTCCTCACTTCTCGATTTAGCAGCTCCTCCATTTCAACTTGACCTCTAGCATCAGCCAAAGCTAGTGATTCCATAGCTAGACCCAGATGAGAACTACTTCTATCAGGTTGATGAACCACATCGCTCGTGCCAGACATAATTAATCCGACCGACCGTTTCTGCATCACCATCCACTTCAATATCGCAGCAGTCGCAAGGATTGCCAATTCCGACGCACTCTCATCACCTGAGCCCAAATCAACTCCTTCATATAAATCCAAAACAATCCATATGTCAGAAGATGGATCCAGATCAAATAATTTAACCATTGGCGTTCCAGTTCGCGCAGTAGCTGGCCAATGAAAGCGATTAGTTGAATCTCCGGAAATGTATTCGCGGACGCCTGACACATTTGGTGTCACCTGTGAAGTGGGTTTACGAATTTTACCCTCGGACTGAAGGCTTGCTGGAGGTAAATAGAAATTAGGTAAATTTGGTGGATCTGGATATACCAAAACTTCCATCTCTTCTCCGAAATATATCCTACGTTCGAAAAATCCGAAGGGATCGCTAACACGAATACTCACTGGGCCAAACTTATAAAGCCCGCGGCGCGAAAGCTTCAGTCTATAATCCCAACCGTGAACACCCTTCGACGACAGTGTAAATATTCGTTTCGAAAGGTCAGAATTCGGTATCGAACTATCTTGAACTTCTAGCCAGATTTTTGGAATCCAGCTGGTAGAGCGAACAGTTATGCTAGTCGTTAAATAGCCACCTTGAGCGAGTCGAGAACTTCCTCTGGAGATATCAACCTCTAAATTCTTTGACATTGACCGCGTCCAAAGCCATAAAACAGGTATAGCCGCAAAAATAAGATATGTAAGCCGGAATAATGTCCAAAATCCTGTTGCATAAGCAATAAACAAACACAAAAGCCCAATAAATAAAGCCAAAAGTGGATCGCTGTGACTTCTAATACTCCGTAAAATAACTTTGTTCATTAAATCTTTATAGCCTACGCGCCTTGTCTTGATTGAACGCCGGGAACAGCTGTGGTTTCAAGTATCTGAGAGATCACCTCGTTTGCAGTGAGGTTGCCAAATTCACTTGCGGGGTTAATTATCAAACGGTGAGCAAGCACAGAATATGCTAGCTTCTTAACATCGTCCGGTTCGACGAAATCACGTCCATTGAGTAATGCAAAAGACTGTGCACATCGAAGAAGCCCAAGTGATCCACGAGGTGACGATCCCAAATACACCGCTTTGTGCACTCGCGTCTTATTAACTATAGAAACAATGTACTGCTTTACCAAAGAGTCGACATAAACTTCGTTGACTGCGGCCTTCAATTCAAGTAAATCATTCTGGTCAGCAACTGCACCCAATTCTTCAATTGGGTGCCCCAGCTGTTGACCGTCCATAATTAACACTTCATCTGTTGAACTAGGATATCCAAGCTGGATTCGCATCAAGAAACGATCTAGCTGAGCTTCTGGAAGCGGGAAAGTGCCCTCATACTCGATTGGATTTTGAGTGGCAATCACCATATGCGGATCTGAGAGCTGATGAGTAACACCATCTACGGTAACTTGACCTTCTTCCATAGCTTCCAACAAAGCCGACTGAGTCTTTGGAGTTGCCCTGTTCACTTCATCCGCGAGTACTATCTGTGACAGTATTGGTCCGGGTCTAAAACGGAATTCACCTGTTTCTTGCAGAAACACAGAAACGCCTGTCACATCAGTTGGCAGTAAGTCGGGTGTAAATTGAATTCGAGAAAACTGGCATCCCAACGAACTTGCCAGTGATCTTGCTAACATTGTTTTTCCCACACCCGGCACATCTTCCACTAGAAGGTGCCCCCCCGACATAAGAGCAATCAGAGCAAGCTGTATTTGCTGATTTTTCCCGATAATAACTTTACTCATATTATCCAGAATATTCTCAGCGATATTGATAGGTGACGTCATTATCAGTTCTTTCTCTAGATACGCGACTTATAATCGTATTCACTGCGAGAGAGCGAGACTTAGCCCAGGCTCTAACCACTGTATCGGATCTGTCGGAGTTCCATAAACTAAAACTTCCCAATGCAGATGAGGACCGGTAGAATATCCAGTGGAACCCACTTCTCCAAGATACCCACCCGCATTTATCCATGATCCACCAGCTAAATACACCTTCGATAAATGATGGTATCCACTAAAGACGCCACTGCCATGATCAATTACTACGCTTTTACCACGCACCGGCATCATGGCTGAGAAAATAACGTAACCGGCTGCTGCTGCACTCACCAATGTTCCTTTGGGAGCAGCGAAATCAACTCCGGAGTGAGGATTTCTTGGGGGACCGTCTTCGTAAGCTCGCATATCCCCAAAAAAAGTGCTTATAACACCAGCCACCGGGACTCGCATAAACTTGGACTGATACTGCCGAGTTGAGTAGGTTTTTGTTTGCTGTTCGCGGAGATCGACTTCTTCAACAAAACTTGACCCATCGGTCGAAATTCGAACCATCTCGTCAGTTCTGTAAATTCTATCCACCCTAACTGGTCTCTCTAAAATTTCTAATTGCATAACTTTGCTAATTTGCCAATTAATCCCGGTGACCACGAATTCCAATGCAACCGTGCCACTCCGTTGTCCAATTGGGACAGCCACTACCGACGATAGTACGTCACTATCGACTAATAAAAGTGGCGTCGAATTGCCAAATACTTTTAGAGAACCTAATAAACCTCCACTACTTGAAATCATTACTCTGAAACTATCTCCAGCATATACCTCGCTGGGAATCTCGATTACATCGATGCTATGCTCACGATCAAGTAATTCAACTAGCTCAACCTGAGGATTATTTTCCGCTGACGACACGAGATTCGCTTGATTAAAGTCATCAGAGGACCTGCAACTCATAAGTATTAAGGTCAGGCCTACGGCCAGAAACATTCGTTGACTCACACTAAAACTTCCTAGTCATAACCAAAGCACTCCATTCATCCCTCGCGATATGACCGCTAAGCTCAAAGCCTGCCTCAGTTCCAAATGTAACAAGATTATCCACCGCGGATGGTTCAAATCCACTCATAATCAATTGGCCGCCTAATTTTGTGGAAAAACTGAAGTTATACATCATGCTTACGATGGCCGGCTCTGAAATATTAGCAACGATGAGATCAGCCCAATCGTGTAAATCACAAGAATTCTCAAGGATTTCCTGAGAAAAATCTAATACCTCATAGTCAATCGAATCAGAAACACCATTCACGCGCGCGTTTACTTGGGCTATTTCAATTGAATCGCTATCAATATCAAATGCGCGGACACGACACGTACCTAAAAGAGCTGAGCCAATCGAGAGAATTCCCGACCCAGTACCAACATCTACCACATTCATTACTGCAGTCTGGCTAAAGATCTTTTGCTCTATCAACTCGAGACACAGTTGTGTGGTGATATGCAGACCACTACCAAAGGCAAATCCCGGATCCAAGATCATTTCAACTTCGTCAGGTGAGGGTTCATCACTTATCCAGCTTGGTCGAAGCATTAGCCTGCCAAATCTCTGAACCGGAAAGAATTTCCGCCATTCATTTGAAAAATCTTGGGTCTCCACATATCGATATCGAATACGTGGCAAGGGTGTCTGAAGTACTAATTGATTTAAACGTCTTCTAAATAAAACTTTGTTGCTCCGAGCAAATGGAGACTTAAACGTAGCAATAACAAGATACGGATCGCTATGAGATTCTTTATACGTGCCAAGGTCCAGCTCATCCGTAAAAAAAGGCGTCCTGACCGTTACACCAATCGCACCCAGTCCGTAGGCACAATTAATTATTAATTCAACGTCATCTGAATGACTTTTAATTTCTGCTTCCACCCACATAAGTGCGAAGAGTTAACCACCAAAAGCCGATTTAATTCGATCAAACATAGATTCTTCAGTTTGTGGCTTGTGGTCTTCAGTCAAAGATTCTCCAAATTCGCGAATAATGCTTTCCTGCTCGCTCGAGAGTCGGGTGGGAGTCATTACTCTGATTTGCAAATATAAATCTCCTCTTGCTCTCCCTCGAACATCCGGAACACCTTCCCCTCTTAATACTCGACGATCCCCCGACTGAGTTCCTGGATCTATAGATAAGACTTTTATGGACCCATCCAAAGTATTAATTTCAAGTTTAGTACCAAGCATCGCCTCCACAATATTCAATTCGCACTCAGTTACTAAGTCTCGACCATAACGCAGAAATTTAGAGTGCTCTTTAATTCGGATCTCCGCATATAAACTTCCAGCCTCTGCACCTCGCGCGCCCTGATCGCCTTCTCCTCTAATTCGAAGTGTCTCACCGCTATCAATACCGGCAGGCACTGATATTGATCGCTCGACCTCCGACTCGCTTACTCCTCGACCCCTACAAGATACACAAGCATTGCGAACTTTCGTACCTTCGCCCTGGCAAATATTACAAACTGTAACATTTACAAACTGACCAAAAAGTGATCGTTGAACCTGTCTTAGTTCTCCTGTTCCTGAGCACTCATCACATTTCGGCCTATCTGCAGCGTCCGTTTCTCCCGTTCCCTTGCACGGCTGACAACGAACAACTCTAGAAAAATTAAGTGGGTATTCAATTCCCGATAGCACGTCTTCAAGATCTATTTCAATGGTAGTTCTTAAATCTGAACCCTGTTGTGGTTCAGCCCGGCGAGCACCGGTGGACCGAAAAAATGAGTCAAATATATCTCCGAAGCCACCGAATCCGCCCCCATCAAAACCATGTGCACCGGAGCCACCAATACCTCCATGACCAAATTGATCATATCTACCACGTTTTTCAGGATCAGACAAAACTTCGTAGGCTGTTGAGACTTCCTTAAATCTTTCTTCAGCACCCTCTGATTTATTTACGTCTGGATGGAATTCCTTTGCTAGAAGTCGATAAGCTTTTTTGATATCGCTTGCGGAAGCTTCGCGACTGACCCCAAGTGTCTCATAAAGATCAGGCGCAGCTGCCATATTTTGTTAATCCTTTGAAAATTTTATTCGTACAAACATCATCCGGTCCTTCAAATCTAAACTTCTCGGAATTCGCCCTCAATCGTGTCATCGTTAGCTTCGGTCTGCTCACCATCAAAGCCGTCATCATCAGAACCGGGCGCATTTTGTGCGGCTTGAGCCGTATAAATAGCCTGGCCTATCTCTTGTAGAATAGCCTCAAGTTCGCTTGTTTTGGTCGTCAAGAGCGTATCATCACCACTCTCAAGGCCCTGTCGGACCTCCGCTATCGATTCTTCGATCTTTGACTTCTGCTCATCCGTCACGAGTTCCTTATTATCCTCTATAAGCTTTTCCGCTGAATAACAAAGAGTATCCGCGGCATTGCGTGACTCTATGGCCGATTTCTTCTTTGCGTCTTCCTCGGCGTGCTCTTCAGCCTCCTGCTTTAACCGCTCCACTTCATCGTCCGTGAGGCCAGATGATGATTGAATGGTGATATGTTGTTCTTTGTTAGTGGCCTTATCTTTGGCGGACACTTTTACAATCCCATTAGCATCAATATCAAAAGTTACCTCGACTTGAGGAATTCCCCTTGGTGCCGGCAAAATACCATCCAACGCAAATCTTCCCATTGTTTTGTTATCAGTTGCCATTGGTCGTTCACCCTGGAGGACATGCACATCTACCTGGGGCTGATTATCCGCAGCCGTAGAAAATGTCTCGCTTTTACTAGTAGGTATAGTGGTATTTCTTTCTATCAACGGAGTCATAACTCCACCTAATGTTTCAATACCTAAGGTCAGCGGTGTTACATCAAGTAACAACATATCCTTCACATCGCCTTTCAGGACTCCAGCTTGAATCGCAGCACCCATTGCAACTACCTCGTCAGGGTTCACTCCACGGTGCGGTTCTTTTCCAAAGAACTCTTCTATCTTCTTTTGTACAAGCGGCATTCGTGTTTGCCCACCCACCAACACAACCTCATCGATATCAGACGGTTTCATACTTGAGTCTTTAAGTGCCTGCTTGACTGGGCCAAGAGATCGTTCGACAAGCTCATCCACTAACTGCTCAAAATAACTTCTAGAAATAGATCGGACTAAGTGTTTAGGGCCCGACGAATCGGCTGTGATGAATGGCAAATTCACTTCAGTCTGTTGAGCCGAAGATAACTCAATCTTTGCCTTCTCAGCTGCCTCCTTTAAACGTTGGAGAGCTGATTTATCCTCAGAAAGATCAATACCCTGATCCTTCTTAAATTCGGCAACCAGATCACCTATCACGGCGTTATCAAAATCATCTCCACCTAAAAAAGTATCCCCATTGGTTGCCTTTACTTCAAAAGCTCCGTCACCAATCTCAAGGACCGAAATGTCAAATGTGCCCCCTCCGAGATCGTAAACTGCGATAGTCTGATCGGTTGCATCCTCACCAAGGCCATATGCGAGCGACGCTGCGGTAGGCTCGTTAATTATTCTCAGGACCTCAAGGCCGGCAATTCTTCCAGCGTCTCGAGTTGCCTGACGTTGAGCGTCATTAAAATAGGCAGGAACTGTAATTACTGCTTCTGAAACATCATCACCCAAATAAGCTTCCGCATCAGCTTTGAGTTTTCCTAAGATCATTGCACTTATCTCAGGAGGGCTATAGTCGCCATCACCCATCGCCACAGCGGCATCGCCATTATCCCGTTTAACCAACTTGAACGAGGCCATCGCTTCTAATCGAGTGATTTCCTCGTCATCATACTGCCTACCCATCAACCGCTTTACTGAATAGAGAGTATTCTCTGAGTTGGTCACAGCTTGTCGCTTCGCAACCGTACCCACCAGTCTCTCCCCATCTTTGGTCTCAGCAACAACTGAAGGCGTAGTTCGACCACCCTCAGAGTTTTCAATAACACGGGCCTCGCCCGCCTCCATCACTGCTATACAAGAGTTGGTGGTTCCCAAATCAATGCCAATAACCCGACTCATCCTGACTCCTATCCAATTGTTTTAATTCTTAAATTTCTGTTTTATACTTCGTTCCATACTGACGCTGATGAATTATCGCTTGAATCATCATCCTCAGCTTCTTTTTTCTGACTCTCACCTACTATTACTAGAGCTGGCCGGATAATTTTTTCTCCAACCTCATATCCCCCAGCTATAACTTCTAAGATCTGACCATCAGGACCTGCAGCAAGGCCTACTGCTTCATGCAATTTCGGATCAAACATCTCACCAATTTCTCCATATGCCTTAACGCCACGGTTCACCAAAACGTTTTCAAATTTTTGAACTGCAAGAGTTACTCCTTGAACCCAAGGCGATTCGTTTGTGTCAGCTTCAATCGATTGGACAGCTCTCTGTAGATCGTCTAAAGCATTTAGAAACGGTTTCAATGAGTCAAGTCTCGCATTTACCAAATCTTCACTGCTTCTGCGCTGTAAATTTTGATAATCGGCCAACGATCGCAACAATTGTGCTTTCACGTCATCAAGCTCTGATTCTAAAGAAACCGGTAAGTCAACCAATTTGTCGATTTCACCAGCAACTGTGGGATCTAATTCCTCGCTCTGTATGTTCTCATTCGTGTCAGTCATTTAGACCGTCCAAAACATTTTTACCGCTTGAATCCCTATTCAATTGTGTTATCAAACCAGCTAAATAACGCACCCTGGGCAATACATAGCCGTAAGCCATACGAGTTGGACCGACAACTGCGATCACACCCCGACTCGTATTTGGTCCATATTTCGAGGCAACAATACTCCAACCCGTTGAGATGTTTGCATCATCTTCTCGACCAATCACAATTCGAGTGCTTAAATCTCGTCCGTCAGTCATCACCGAATTAATCAGACGCTCAAGTCGATAAATACTTAGATACCCCACTGCCTCCAACATGCTTTCTTGATCACTAAATTCAGGTTGCTGAAGGGCAACTTCAATTCCATCAAGATAAGTGTTTTCAGACATATTCTCTTCAACTATGAGGTCCGCTATTACAGATATTAAGTTCGACAGTTCAATATCACTTGAGGATTTAATTAACTGCTTTATTTCCAGTGAGGTAAGACCAGCGAGTAATTCATTAAGAACACTTGCATGTTGGTTTAATAGTGTTTGACTTAAATAAGGATAGATAGTTAAAAACTTTTTCTTAACAGTGCCATCATCTAAAACACAAACAAGTAATGTTGTATCACCACTTATATCCACGAGTTGTACTTGAAGTAACTCACGCTTCTGCTCAGTTCTCCGAGTAATGATGGCCACGTTTCCCACCCAGCTCGCAAGGATGGTTGACATCAGAGGAAGCAACTCATCAACACTACCTGCTGCTTGATGCAACTGATGCTCAACCGTGATGCGTTCCTCTTCCACGATCGGCTCTTCAAACATCAGTTGCTCTACGTACGTGCGATACCCATTTTCTGTAGGAATTCTTCCTCCTGAGGTATGAGGATGAGTCAAAAGTCCATTTGCCTCTAAAAGTGCAAATTCGTTACGTACTGTTGCTGGCGAAACGCTGAGCCCCGACATATCGGCCAGAAATTTTGACGAAACAGGTTCAGCTGTCCGTATGTATTCGTCGACAACTAAGGAGAGTATTGCAGCTCGACGTTCAGTTAAAGTATCCATAACTATTCCCCAAGAATGAATTTTAATACTAGATTCCCTATGTATATAGGGATATTTACACTTTATTAGCACTCTCCGCGAGAGAGTGCTAATAAAGTGTAAATCAGCAGGCTCGCTCTGGTCAACGGTTAGACACAACTAGCTTCTCTCATTACGAGGTCATTTATACTTCAAAGAATGAAAACTAACGAAAAAAATGAAGACCGCGTGACTGTCGACGCATTCTCTAGACTATATGAAGAATTTGCTCCTCGGGTTTTCGGTTACCTAATACGAAGAACTCCCACAGTCTTGGATGCTGAAGAATTAACGTCAACTGTCTTTTTGCGCGCATTCACCGCTCTAGCTAATTTTCGTGGTCGGGGCTCTGATGCTTTTGGTGGGTGGATAATGACAATTGCACATAACAGCTTGGTGAACTGGTACCGAGATACGGGCCGAGCAACGACACCCGAGCTCCTCAAAGATTATGTGGACACGTTAGATGACGTTCCAAGTCCAGAACATTTAGTAGAGCATAGCGAACAAATCCAAAATCTTTGGCGAGCAGTTTCATCACTTAGCGATGATCGCCAAGAATTAATAACGTTGAAATATGTTGACGGGCTTACAAATAAAAAAATTGGTGAGAAGTTGGGTAAGAGTGAAGGCGCGATTAAACAAATGCACCGACGCACACTGATAGCTCTTGAAGCTATACTGGGGTCGTACTAAATAGTTTTAAAAAACACTCTGGTAAACTAAGGTGTGGTATGTCATTTTCCTCTCATATTTCAGGCTTCGGCCATGCTGTTCCAGAAAGAATCGTTACTAATCAAGAGCTTTCAGAAATGATTGATACGAGTGATGAATGGATAGTCGAGAGAACGGGAATAAGCCAAAGACACATTGCCAGTGATGAAGATTCATCGGCGACGCTTGGTGCGATAGCAGCGCAAAGGGCTCTTGAAAAAGCTGGTATAAAAGCTCTTGATTTAGATCTAATCATCACAGCAACCTGCACGCCGAGTGGCATGTTTCCATCCACTGCTAGCCGTATACAACACACTATCGGAGCTAGCTGTGGAGCATTTGATATCAATGCCGCTTGTAATGGGTTTGTTACGGCTCTCTCCACTGCGGCTCAATTGATACACTCCCGCTCAGCAGAAAAAATTCTAATAATTGGATCGGAAGTCTTGAGTCGGATTACGGATTGGTCCGATAGAGGCACGTGCATCCTTTTCGGTGATGGTGCTGGAGCGGTAATTCTTGAGCGCAATCAACAAAATGACACCGGTCAAATATTTCCACCAGTGCTCGGCTCAGATGGCGGTGCGGCTGAGCTGCTCTTCGCCTCAGGTCCTTGCACTGCTCCCTCCGATCTACTAGATCAAGAGGCCAGAATAGTAATGGATGGGCGAGCCGTCTTTAAATATGCGGTTACAGCAATGGCAGAGGCCGTTGAGAAAGCTTTGGAAGAAGCTAATTTAAAAGCTGATGATATTGATATTTGTGTTCCACACCAAGCAAATAAACGTATTATAAAAGCCCTGATGGATAGGCTTGGCCTACCAATTGAACGGGCATTTGTTAACGTACAAAAATATGGAAATACATCTTCCGCTTCAATTCCGATTGCTCTTTCCGAGGCGTTAGACGAAAAGCGTGTGAAATCGGGCAACATGGTACTGTTTGTAGCTTTTGGGGGAGGCCTGAACTGGGGTGCAATGCTAGCTAAGTGGGGCTAACAAGTTTTTTTAGCTATTTGACGAATAAACTATTTATATGACTAATTCACATTCACAGGAAGAGAATCTACCGCCTCGGGTCGTGATTACTGGGATAGGAGTAATTACTCCGCTCGGCCGGTCGCTCGGCGCTATATGGTCAGCTCTTGAAAATAACGAGAGCGGTGTTCGTAATATAACGCGATTTGACTCCTCACACCTTGAATCAAACGTAGCCGGTGAGATTCAGAAATCTGACCTAGTTGACAGCCGATTTCGTTCAGATTACTTCCAAAGCCTGCGTGCTAGCTCTCGATATACTGCATCAGCGGCCTTAACGGCAGTCCAAGCGGCTGGACTAAGTTTAACGCCAGAAAACTCTGGCCAAATTGCCTGTGTAATAGCATCAGCAGAAAGTCAAGATATAGCCTTCCGCACAGATGAAAAAGGAGCAGGAATCGCGGACACAAGCCACCCAGGGCAAAATGTTGCAGCTTTCCTTGGGATCACCGGTCCAGTAATGCCTCTCGATGGGACATATGTGAGTGGCCTTGAAGCAATAATTGAAGCGTCAGAAATAATTCGTCGAAAGGACGCATATGTCGCTATCGCTGGGGGAACCGATGCGCAAATTAACCCAGATACATTTGCTGAATACGAGAGTCGACAAGAACTAACAACTCAAAGCAGTATCAATCCCGATTTAGCATCTCGTCCACTAGACAGAGACAGGAATGGCAAAGTACTTTCCGAAGGGAGCGTTATCTTTGTGCTAGAAGCGCTAGAAGTGGCAGTAACCCGCGGAGCAAAAATTCTAGCCGAAATCGAAGGCAAATCTCTTACATTCTCCGCTGGCTCGAACGGAAAACCAAATACTGATCCTGTCCATATTGGTCGATCCATCCAAGGAGCTCTTCTCTCTTCAGGGCGAATACAATCTGAGATTGATGTTTTAATGTTAGATGCCTGTGGATCTCAAGAAGGTGACCTCGCTGAAGCCAGAGCAGTTCATCGAGTGTTTGGCTCCTCTGTCCGACATCACATGTACACACCGGCTCTAAAGTCCCACGTCGGTGATATGGGTGCGGCTGCAGCTCCCTTCGCACTTGCGCTCACAATTGAAGCGATGGGACGACAACAAATTCCTTCTACACGCAATATTGAAAATGAAGCATCAGATATAGATTTAGACGCAAATACCAAAGGATTTAGATCTGATGCGTTACGGGTTGCCATGATTAATTCAGTCAGCACAAGTAATAATTCAACTATGACAATATGTGACCCAACAGCAATGAGAGAAATTCCGTCTGACTTCAATATTCCAGAAAACCTTCCCATACCTGAGCTTAATATATAGGGCTGCTTTATAATTAAAAAAATAGTGACGAAATGAGGCGATCGATTTGGAATTAAACTGGTTAGGCAACTCTTCACTAAGGCTCCGGGGAAAAGATGCCTCAATCGTAATCGACCCATGGGCCAAAAATCTGCACGGAACAATGGGTCGCCCAAAAGCTCACATAATTTTAAATTCGCATCGCAACAACCCACTTTGCACTGGTAACGACCAAGTGGCTCCAGCGGGAAACGAGGATCCCATAATTTTTGACCGTCCTGGTGAATTCGAGGTTTCAGGCGTACAAATTGAAGGATACGCGTCTGACACTAAGAGTAGCCAAATACAACCAGTCGACGGTGGTCAACCAAGTTTATCTAACAAGCCGTCAACAGAAGAAAAAACTAGCTGGTTCATTCAAATTGACGGAGTGTCAGTCGGAGTTCTAAGCGGTCTAACAGATGTATTGAATAGTTCTGGAAAGGACTTGTTTGGGAGCTCACAAGTAATTCTGTGCCCAACCGGCCTTAACGGAACACTACCGTCTGCCACGATGTCACGAATAATTCGAGATATCAATCCTGCTGTTGTTATTCCGTACGGATATAAAGGACTCGAAGACGAAGAGCTTGTTACTTTGGCCAATCTACTTGGTACCACCATCTCTGACTCTACTAATGGAATCAGCTTAACAACGCGAGATATCGTTAGTGATGGGCCAATTCAGCTTTTACTAACTAACGCTAAAAACTAGCTAGCTCATTGCTTGATAATTAGGTCTTGCTGAAAAGTATTAAGATAATTAATTTCTCTATTTGCTTCAGCAACTAACCCTAGAATCTCTAGTGCCTCTAACTCAGATAAAGAGATCACAGTTTCTTGAAAAATGCCATCAAGCATTTGTCTTGTTGTAATCTGATTCCCCGCATTGCCCGTTTCTGACGTATTATCTTGAGAGCCAACGGCAGCCTTAGTGCCCCTAATTCCTGATTCATCAGATTCCGATCCAGATTGACCGGCTGTTTTGGACTCCTGAGTACCTGAGGGGTCGTCCGAAGATTCAAACCCAGAATTCCTTGTCTGATTCTTGGAGTCTGGCGAAGTATCGGTGTTGACCTCAGGGCTTGAGTTTAATTCTCGTAATGTAATTTCCAAGTTAATCTTTGCATCGAGATCTGTGGGATTGTGCATGAGCACCTCACTAAACCATTTATAAGCCTCCAAAAAATCACCCTTTCGATATGAGTGTAGTCCCAACGAATACCGTATCTTTCCAGCCAATACCTGATCATCGTTAGCGAACTGCAGAGCTGAACTTGATACGGCAAACGCTTCATCATACCTAGCCAATTGATGAAGATTATTTCCCAAATTAAAAAGAATTGACCCTATCTTCCAATCAGCTACATTAGATATTTCGTTGCTAATTCGCTGATACTCAATCAATGAGACACTATATTGACGGTCCACATAATAAGAATTAGCCATATCCATTTGTCTGTCGACTGACGGAGAGGTACACGACACAAATCCCAAAAATGTCCCAGTTAGTCCGACCATAAATATCGAGTTAAACAGATGACGGTATTTAAACCAACCGTAAATGGAGGGACTAGTTAACAAAAAAACCATATTTAACAAAGCTGCAACAATAAAAATACTAGATCTACTTTTTGAAATTTCTTCTACGCCGTTGGCATAATGACCTGCTCGCATCCGTTGAAGAGAAACGGCCAAACCAGGCAAATCTTGAATTTCCCAAAATGAGGCGTCGCTCTCCTGTGCCAAGCGTTTCAACTGAGCGGACTGACCACTCGAGACATACCCGTTCGGGAGCTGACCAGATATTTCGCCTGCCGAGAATGCTGTAAACACATTGGTATCTAAATCGGAAACAAAACTTGACAAATCATTCACATCGTCAAATTCACCGTCCGACACTAGTAAAATTGACCCACTATGGGGCATTTTATTTCGATTTAATATCTCTCTGGCCTTCTCGATACCACCGAGAACATTCGATCCAGGGGCCAAAAGAAAACTTTCATCCTGCGCCCTTTGAATAATTAATGAAAGTGACTTGAAATCATTGGTTACTGGAGCACGCTCAAACGCATCTCCAGCAAAAATTACAAGGCCTACACGATATCCCCTTAGATGCGGAAGTAATTTTATGATTGAATCGGAAGCCACTCTCGAGCGAGTTGGTTCGAGATCGTCCGCCAGCATTGAATAAGAGACATCGACAACTATAACTAGCTCGGGTTCCGAGGTTGGTGACTTAACAAATTCCGTACCCCAAACCGGCTTCGCAGCAGCGACTATCAATAACAATAATGACACCGCTACACAAAAATGACGCGCTAATCGAAAGTTCAAACCGTAGCTTTTGCTAAATTTCATAAATGGAGTGTTTCGATTTTTCATGTGATCAGACCGAATCATAAAAATCAGTAACGGCACTAGAGCCGAAAGTAACAACCATTGAGGTGAATCGAAACTCATAATGATAAATATACCCAAACCTTAATTATTAAGGAAATCTCTTAAAGTACGTCACGGATAGCATAAAACTTATAAACAATAAGGCGGTGGCGATCAGTATAAATGGTGTCTGGTAGTGGTTGATAACGACATAGTCACGAACACCAATATTCGATCTTTCTAAGTCAGCTACAGTTGAATATGCTGTAAGTAGATCCTCTCTCGTGTAGGCATCAAATCCTTTTCCACCCGTTACTTCGGCAATACGCTGAAGGACCCCCGAGTCAAAAAATTGATCGCCAGGAGTGAAAGCTATAGCGTAAATTCTTGTATCAAGCGCTTTCGACAATTCTGCCGCTTCCAAAGGCGAAATAATACCTGCATTGTTCTCGCCATCAGTCAGAAGAACAATCACTTTTGACTTAGCAGAGGAATTTTCTAGAAGCACTAGGGCCTCTGATATTCCAAGCCCAATCGCTGTACCGTCCTTCAACCAACCTGTCTCGAGTCGGTCAATCTGGCTTTCGACTGCATCAATGTCGTATGTAAGCGGTGACAGTATCAAGGCGGACGACTGGAAAACCACAACACCAATGCGGTTACCCTCCTGCCCGTCAAGAAATTCGCTAATGACCTCTTGAGCCGTGACTAATTTACTGTCACCACTCATATTCTTTAGATTCATTGAAGAGGACAAATCAATGGTCAAGACTATATCCAAGCCTTCTAACTCCGTTGAATTCGATGCAATTCCGTACTGTGGGCCAGCGAGAGCGATAATCCCTACCAGAGTACTTAACCAAAGGATAAATTCTGCAAGCCAGCGATATCGTACTCGCCTAGTTTGAGTTTCCGGTACCTCAACAATTGATATTGAGGAGACCGGTATCGCAATTGACAGCCCCCATCGCCATCTCACAAAACCAAACAATACAAGTACAGGAATTAGACCAAGCCAGGCAACGGTAGAAAAATAATTATCAGCTAGATTCATCTTTAGCGCTCTCTCGCGAATTCAACTATTTCATAAGCAAGCGTCAAGTCGGAATTGGCAGAGTCTGGATCGGGGTAAATATGTGCATAGATAGCCGAGTCACAACGTTTCAGCAGTTCTCCCACGAGTCGCGCTTGCCAACGCTCGATACCATTCTCTATCATCAGCTTGTTTAACTCTGACGAGGTATATATCAAGGCATCAAGATTAAACCTGTTCAAAAGATATAAACGAATGACTCTAGATAAAGTGCTATAAAATTTCTGCAAATCAGCAACCTCATCTAACTCGAGGCTATGAAGCTCAGCTAGCTGTGACCTAGCGATATCTTCAGAGCCAGGTTCTTCAATTTCAGTGAGCTTATTTCGGCGCAAATATAAAGTCAAAGCGAAGATAAACAAAAAAACAATCATGATGCCAAGCACCACTCGATATGAAAAAGTATTGCCGTAATCACTCGTGGTGATTTGTTGTGGTTTTAGATCTCGTACAGTAGTAGAGGCGTCTGTGACCAATCTAATGACTGTGGGCAAATTAACAAAATTATTAACTAACCCAGTTTGACCGTCTTCAGTAACCCAAAGCACCTCAATTTCTAATTGTTGAGGAAGATTGAAATTAAATATCTGAAGCTCATAAATAAAAGAAGTTACACTTGAGTTGTCTGACAACCTGCCAAACTCTTCAGTTCGACTACCCACTGACTCAATCCCCAAAATCATGGCCAGAGTGGTGCTCACTGCAACTGCATTACTATGGCGTACTAACACTTCTAAATAAAAAGTATCTCCAATATTTATTTCTAATGGGGTTATTGTGGAGATTATCTCAATATCGGGTCTTGATTGAGCTTCTGTATGTTGAAAAGAAACAAGTATTAGAGTGATTATTACTATGCACAATAACAGCCTAGTCAACATCATGATTGCCTAAACATGCGGCGCGAACGCACACGTAAATAAGTCAACATCTCGGACGTGATATCCGAATTAGTATTAAGTACTAATTCCGAGACCCCTAACTCCTCAAAAATTGACCCACTACTCTTCTTCCTAACTCCACTAAGAAAAAATTCATCTGAGTCTTTAAAGTCAGACAGATCAACAATTCGAGATTTACCTGTCTCCACGTCAAGTAAATCAATCAATCCATCTTCCATACTGAAATCGGAGTCTGGACCATCAATACGAACCACAGTCACGTCATGTTTGCGGGCAAGCAGTCTAATGGTTTCTAATGACGTAGTATCCACAAAATCTGACAAAATAAAAACGACCGAACCTTGCTTGAGAAGTCGATTTGAAAATTGAATCACCTTTGCAACATCGGTTCCTTGTCTAGATTTCACGCTAATATCCGATGAATCCCGCAAGATCCTGCGTATTATTTGCAATATATTTCCCTTGCCTTTGCGAGGCTTCATTACGCTATGTACGTCAGAAGAAAACGTTATCAATCCTACCAAATCACCTGCATTCACAGCTGAATATCCAAGCAGCGAGAGTACTTGCAAAACGACTAGCGTCTTCGCATTAAATGGTGGCGGAGTAATCATCGACATGGAATTATCTACTAAAAATAAAACTGTGCGCCCACGTTCTTCTCGAAACTCTTTACTCCAGATCTCATTAGATTTGGCGGTACGATTCCAATCGATAAATCGAGTGTCATCGCCTTGTGTATATTCTCTAGTGCCTTCGTAATCTATACCTACACCTTTAAAAACAGATCGGTATTGCCCGTAAAGATCTGCCGATTCAGAGCGCGTAATTTGAAACTCTAATTCTTGAATATGTCGATCCAAGCTTGGATTTGATAAATTCCACTGTGATATTTCCTCTAGCCGTTGCCAAATACCGTGGTTTGATTTGTTCAACCGTCGCAAGAAATAATTTATTTTACGGAACATAGAATCGCTTGAATCAAGGAATTGGCACGTTTTCCAACAGTTGATCTATAACATCGTCAGAAGTTATTCCTTCAGCTTCTGCCTGATAAGTGAGCACTAGGCGATGTCGCAAAATCGGCTTAGCAATTTGCTTCACATCCTCGGGGAGAACATACTCTCTGGAATTGAGCAACGCCAGTGCTTGAGTTCCTTCGACGAAGAATATTGATGCTCGGGGTGATGCCCCATACTCAATCCAGCGAGACGCGTTCCCTTTTTCCTCCTCACCCATGACTCGGCTCGCTCGCACTAACCTCAAAATATAATCACGTATTCTTGGATCGATGTTGATCTGACTCGTAACATCTTGAATGGTTCGTAATTCACTCGCACTAATGACTGCTTGCGGCAAAACCGTTGATCGAGATAATCGCTGATCAAGCATGCTCCTTTCATCTTCCACTTCAGGATATTTCACTACGATTTTCAACATAAAACGATCTAGTTGTGCTTCAGGAAGTCTATAAGTTGCCTCGTGCTCAATAGGATTTTGAGTAGCTAAAACTAAAAATGGATCAGGAAGCTTTAATGTACTGCCTCCGATCGTCACTGAGCTTTCTTCCATAGCCTCGAGTAACGCGGAGTGAACTTTAGCCGGTGCTCTATTTATCTCATCAGCCAAAATCACGTTGGAAAATATTGGCCCTCTTCTGGTGTGAAATTGAGTATCTCTAGGATCGAAAATCTGAGTTCCTGTTAGGTCAGCCGGAAGTAGATCAGGGGTAAATTGAATACGCGTAAAGCTACTCTCTATAGTAGCCGCAAAAGTAGACACAGCGAGCGACTTCGCCAAACCAGGAAGTCCCTCAATCAAAGCGTGATTATTGGTCATAGCAGCGATCAGAAGCCCCGATATTAGCTCATCTTGACCCAAGACGATTGAGCCAATAGCCGTTCGGATATCGATAAGTTTACGATAACTCTCTACCACACTATCAGTTGAAATAGCCATACAGATTACGTTACAACATTCTACGAGTTCATGGGCTAGTGGCTAAAGTGATCTACCGTCGATAATTTGTTATTCAGTTTCCACCCACAGCCTTAAGAGGTTTGGTGTCAATAACTGCTGAATCAATACTAGAGCTAAAAGGCTCATCGTACTGGACAGACCCGAGCACGCCTAAAGTTTTACGCAGGCGAGTTGCAATATCTGAAATCATTCGCTCGTCGATCCCCTGGCGGCTAACCTGACTTCTTAGATGATTCCTGTCTTCAATTTCGAGAGTAACAGAATAAGAACCAGGTGACTCGTCCAAGATTTCAAACAAATGATGAATGCGACGCCGATCAGCTCCGGCATCTCGCGTCTCATCAATCCTTATCAATAAACCGTTATCAAGCGTTGCAGATGTCTCAAAGGTATCACTTTGCAGTTTATTCAATTTCATCTCCCGTGGTGCTAGAGAATCAGCCGAGAAAGACTTCATATTTAAAGGCTTAATCGGGCTTCCCTCAGCCCTAGGATCGTCTTTTATATCCACCAAATTATTATCACGTTCGCCGCCTCGCCGCTGAGTTTGAAATTGCCTCTCATTGAAATTCGGTCCGAGAGTTTTCAAATGTGGGTCATAAGCAACAACAAATTTTACCGCGACCGTAGTTCTGGAATTTTTGTTACTTCTAATCGCCACTCTAGCCAAAATGATATTACCTTCCGTCAAAATTCCTGTCCTGAAATAGTGCTCATACTCCTTGTTCCAAAACATTATTTCAGAAGATCCAGTGAAGCCTTCAACTCTAATAGCGCAGAATGGTCGATTGCTAACACGCGCCGTAAGCTCTCTGACATCGGTGATGATTCCAGCCACGACAGCCTCCTCGCCGTGCAAAAAGGACGTTAGTTCAGCCGGCGAATGCGTTACGTACTTATTAAGGATCAAAGAAGCCTCAGTTAAAGGATGATCACTTATATATGTGCCTAGGTATTCACGCTCCCATAGTTGAATCTGGCGACTGGGAAGTTGCATCGGATCAGACATGTCAAGGCCACCTAAGCCATGTGAACCATCAGAACTTAACAAGTCAAACATAGTAGTCTGACCAGTCTCCTTTAATCGTTTTTGCTCCTTGGAAATATCGATGATTCTATCAATATTCTGAAGCACAACTCCTCGGTCGCATAAGGTATCGAATGATCCCGCTCTAGCTAAAGCTTCAATAATCCTCCTATTTGCTGACTTGCTAGGCAATCGAGCCGCAAAATCCTCCATAGACAAATATTCGCCATTTCCTAACCTTTCAGCAACGATCAACTCAGCGCTTCCTGCTCCCACATCTTTAACTTGGCCTAGTCCATATCTAATCGACGGTGCCCTATCAGTCGACTCAAATACTTCCACATTAAAATTAACGTTACTTCTATTAATGTCAGGTAAAGAAATTAATATCCCCAGCCGTTGGCATTCTGCGGCTGCCAACGCGGTTCGGTCACCACTCGATGAACAAAGAACCGCAGCCATGTATTCAATCGGGTAATGAGCCTTCAGGTATGCCGTCTGATACGCGATAAGTCCGTAACACACGGCATGAGCTTTGTTAAATGCATAACCGGCAAATGGTTCGATTAGATCAAATAATTTTTCACCTAGACTCTTCTTATGCCCTTGGAGCTCAATGCCAGAGACAAAGCGGTCTCGTTCTTCAACCATCACCTCAGCTATCTTCTTCCCCATGGCTTTTCTCATGACATCAGCCTGGCCTAATGAATAGCCCGCAAATTTTTGAGCAATTTGTAACACCTGCTCCTGATAGGTAATGACACCATAGGTCTCAGCCAATATAGGTTCGAGCGCAGGATCCAAGTAATGAGGCTCCTTAAGTCCTTTTTTTACTTCAGCAAATCGCGGTATGTGCTCCATGGGACCTGGACGATACAGAGCAACCAACGCCGCCATATCTGAAATTCCAGACGGCTCCAGCAATCTAGAGGCGTCCGTCATTCCAGAGCCTTCCATTTGAAAAACTCCAAAAGTATGCCCTAATGACATCATTCGGGCAGTCACCGGATCCTTATCAGGAATATTTAACAAATCGATGGTCTCACCTGAAGTTGACTCAATGATCTCCAATGCCTTACCTAAAATAGTTAGGTTTGTTAAACCTAGATAGTCAATCTTCAAAAGACCAACATCTGCTATATCGTCCATACCCCACTGGGCTATAGAAAATCCCGTATCCGGATCTGGTCTCTGCAGCGGTATAAGATCAAGAAGTGGATCCTTAGAAATAACTATCCCCGCCGCATGGGTACTCGAATGACGAGACACTCCTTCCAGCCTCATAGCAAGATCGACAATCTCCTTCGAGTCCTTTGCTTGTTTATACTCGGGACCCAGATCCGATGTTTCTAAAGCCCCCTTAAGCGTCGTATTGACCACACCAGGAACCATACGAGCCAACCGGTCACCAACACTTGGTGGATATCCAAGAACTCTCGCCGTATCACGAATAGAACCTCGTGCTCCCATGGTGCCAAATGTGCCTATTTGCGCTACTCTATCGTGCCCATACTTGTTGACCGTGTAATCTATTACTTCACCACGTCTGTCATCAGCAAAATCAAAGTCAACATCTGGCATACCAATACGCTCAGGATTCAAGAATCGCTCAAAGACCAACCCCCAGCCGACGGGATCTACATCAGTAACACCTAGACAATATAGAACTATTGAAGAAGCTGCTGAACCTCTAACCCCCATACGAATCCCTGCTCGACGTGCGAATTCAGCTATATCCTTAACTATGAGCATGTACTCGTCGAAGCCTGTTTCTGCAATTACGGTCAGCTCGTACTTCAGGCGTTCCTGATGTTCACCTGTAACAACTGGATAATGATGCTTGAGGCCAGAAACAGCTAAGTTTTGCAAGTGATCACGTGAAGATAATCCATCTGGTATGCCCGGGTTCGGCAAAGTTAGTTGCTCAAAGCTCAACTCCAACTCAACTGAATCGGCAATAATATTTGTGTTGTTAACAGCCTCAGGTAAATCTGGATAAATCTGGCGCATCTCATCTTCACCTCTGAGATAAAATTTGTCGCTATCGAATTTCATTCTTTTCGGGTCATTCATTGTTGAATTTGTGCCGATACACAGAAGTGCTTCATGAGCCTTGTCGTCCTCCGCAAACGTATAATGAGAATCATTAGTCAAAACTAACGGTAAATTTAGGCTCGCAGAGAGAGCTATGGCCTGATTAGTCGGCTCAGCAAATTTATCAATGCCATGACCCATAATCTCTATATAATACCGACCAGAAAATACCTCGGAATACCAGCCAGCTACCCGTCTAGCCTCGTCGATATCATCATTTCTGATTGCAGACATTAACTCTCCAGATGGACAACCTGAGAGCACTATTAGACCTTCTGAATGCTTAGCTAGTAGTTCTTTATCAACGCGGGGTTTTTGATAGAACCCCTGTGTGTGGGCCAATGACGTCAGCGTAAGTAGATTTTGATAGCCTGCTGAATTTTGGGCGATAATCGTTAAGTGGTTGGGTTGCCTCTCACGTGGATTTCTGTCCGACATCGCTCCATGGGCGACATACGCTTCCATTCCAATAATTGGCTTTATCCCGTTTTTCTTTGCAGCCTTGTAAAAGGCCAGAGCACCGTGCATATTACCGTGATCAGTTATAGCCAACGCCGACTGACCTAGTTCTCGGGCCCTTTGCGTAAGCGTTTCCATTTTTGACATTCCATCGAGAAGAGAATATTCAGTGTGTGTGTGTAAATGAGTGAACATTACAATCTTTTTCCTTTTAAAATGTCTAAGTGCCTATACACTTGAACTCTTGTGGGGAGCAAATAATACCACTCTTGAACCCTACCTTGCAAGATTTTAAGGAATACAACCTAGTCAATTCCGAGATCGAATGCCGCATTTAAGGCTACTACTGATTTCTCGACATCTTCTGATCTAACTACGCAAGTAATACGTATGTCCGACGTGGATATCATGTCTATGTTCACATCTGAATCTGTAAGAGTTCTAAACATTCGAGCGGCATACCCCGGAGAATTAGTCATCCCCGACCCCACAACAGACACTGTACCTAAGTCAGGGTTGGTTATGACTTCCGCTATACCTAATGTTGTTTGAGCTACCTTGACAGCCTCGACTGCCTCTTCCAAAAGATTCGGTGTTACCGTGAACGTCAGATCTGTTTTACCTTCGACTGACGCATTCTGAACTATCGTGTCAACTGAAACGCCGGCGTCAGATAACGGTTCAAATAATTTCGCTGCTATGCCTGGTTGATCCTCTAGTCCTCGGAGAGTTATTTTGGCCACCTTAAGTTGGTGAGTAACAGCCCGCGCTTTTCTTTCTTTCTCCATCAATGCCTCTTTCCGAATAAGGGTACCTGCTGACTCCGGATCAATAGTGGACCGGACATGAATTGTTACATCATAATCTTGTCCTACTTCTACTGCTCGCGGATGCAGTACACCAGCTCCAGTGGTGGCCATCTCCAGCATTTCATCGTATGAAATGTCGAGTAATGGTCGTGCCAATGGGCAAATACGTGGATCCGACGTATAAACACCGGCAACGTCCGTAAAAATTTCACAGGTGTCGGCATTTAATGCTGCAGCTAGAGCGACCGCGGTTGTATCTGACCCCCCTCTACCCAAAGTCGTGGTGTCCTGATTCTCGTTTACGCCTTGAAATCCCGCAATTATTAAACAACCTCTGTCCGGTAACCGCTCCAGCAGCTTGCGGATATCTATGTTTTCTATTCGAGCATCTCTAAACATGGCTGTTGTCTTTATTCCAGCTTGTGCCCCGCTCAACGACAAAGCCTCGACTCCTCTTTTATGTAAGGCCATTGACAACAATGCGCTCGATACGATTTCGCCTGTTGAAAGTAATGCATCGTACTCTCGTCCCGAAGGATGGTCTGTTATTTCTGACACCATTGCTACGAGCTGATCAGTGGTAGCACCCATTGCCGAAACAACCACAACAGCCGATAGGCCATCAGCGCAAACCTGTGATATCTGTTCCGCTACACGCTCAATATGGCCTGTCGTCGCAAGCGATGAGCCACCATATTTCCTCACCCGGACTTGAGATCTTTGGCTCATTATTATGGGTTCTCCGATTTTGTGTGAACAACATATGCACCTCGTACTCCGATTTTACTTATTCGGTCCTGAAATCTAAGTCCATTTTCCGAAGCACAAGCTTGCAATGCTCCTAAAACCGACTGACTTTTTGTAGGATCTGATAGCGCTGCCACGGTTGACCCTCCCCCTGATAAGAAAGATCCGTATGCACCAGCGCTATTGGCGGACTCTAGCAACGAATACATCGCTGGAAATAGCTTACTCCTGACTGGTTGGTGTAAAACATCTCGACAGGCTTCACCTAACAACTCATACCGCTTTTCATACAACGCCGTAATCAGAAGCGCTACCCGACTCATATTATGGACTGCGTCTTTGATACTCACTAACTCGGGGATGATTTCCCTCGATTCGTCGGTAGGCATAGGAAATTCAGGTATCAACATTACGACATCTAGATCATCACCATATTGCAAAGATAAATGAGTCAAGTCTGAAGTTTCAGAGTCAGGAATCGCCAGCTGAATTCCTCCGTAAAAAGCTGGATATAAGTTATCAGCATGGCCTTCCAATTCAAGCGCGATCGCAAATAGTTCATCGTGTTTTATTTGACGTCCCGTCACTTCTGCAGCCGCGATTACGCCAGCGGACCGAGCCATTGCTGAGGTGCCCAGTCCGCTACCAACTGGCATATCACCCTTGTAAATAACAGAGACCGCCATAGCCAATTCACCCATCACGGATAATCCGTAGCGGGCTGCCTCAGATGCCATCAAGCTTATTATCTGGGCTGAAGATGAATAGCTATCTATGCTTTCATTATCTACATCTTCCCCAAACGTGAATTCAAATTCACCAAACCAGTCCAAAGCCATACCTAGGCAGTCAAACCCTGAGCCCATATTTCCCGAACTTGCCGGTGCTTTAACCACTACCTTGGAGTTAATCATTAGTCTCCGATTAGGCTAATAACGTTCATGAAAACTATTTATGAACGTGTCCCTCCTGCTACATTCGTTGTTTTATCTATGAGGCCGGAAGTCTCTCAAATACACTAGCGATTCCTTGCCCTCCCCCAATACAAAGTGAAACTAAGCCATACTTTCCTTTAATACGCTCAAGTTCATACATTGCCTTCACGACGAGAATTGTTCCAGTCGCTCCGACTGGATGTCCTAGAGCTATTGCTCCACCATTAGGATTTGTTTTCTCCACTGGAAGGTCCAAAGCTGTCGAACAGGCTGCAGCCACTGACGCAAATGCTTCATTAAGTTCGATAACATCCATATCGTCAACCGAGAGTTCGGCCCTGCCAAGTACCTTTCTAATAGCTGGGATTGGTCCCGAACCCATTATTTTCCAGTCAACGCCTGACTCCGCTCGAGCGACCATTCTGAGTTTTGGAGTCAATCCAAGTTCAGCCGCCTTCTTAGCCGTAGTGACCACCACAGCCGCTGCGCCATCATTTATTCCCGAAGAATTACCGGCGGTAACGGAGCCGTCAGTTTTGAACG
Organism: Dehalococcoidia bacterium; assembly: GCA_029941115.1. Classification (GTDB taxonomy): domain Bacteria; phylum Chloroflexota; class Dehalococcoidia; order UBA2979; family UBA2979; genus UBA2979. Next base: position 50,900 of record JAPYRK010000011.1, read on the forward strand.
CCGAACGCAGACCACCTAATCTATCAATAGTAGTTTCCCGAGGGTGCTCGTCCGTATCAAAAACAAAGATTTTCCTACCTTGTTTTGCCTCAATTGGATGAATTTGGTCTGTAAATCTTCCATCCGAGATAGCTATCGCCGCACGCTGTTGTGATCGTAAAGCATACTCATCCTGCAATGATCTCGAAACCTCAAATTGCTCTGCTAAATTCTCGGCAGTTATACCCATCGGATAGTTCTCAAATGGATCCGTTACTAGATCCTGAGTGCCGTCTTCAAGAGCACCATCCCCATAGCGATAACCATAGCGAGCCTTTCGGACATAATATGGCATTAGTGACATGTTCTCAGCGCCACCGGCTACTACGATTTCGGCGTCACCGGTTTCGATCCAACGCGCTGCAGTATTAATTGCCTCCAAGCCGGAACCGCATATTCTATTAACTGTATAAGCTGGCGTCTCAATCGGAAGTCCAGCCTTAATTGAAGCATGTCGTGCAATGTATCCATCTTCAGCTACCTGACCCACACACCCAAGTACCACTTGATCAATTTGGTCAGGCTTCAACTTTGCTCTCACGACGCTCTCTTTAATTACATGAGCAGCTAAGTCAGATGCAGGAGTTTCGCTCAGCGCACCCCCAAATGTCCCTATCGCGGTCCGGCAACCACTAATTATCACTATTTCGTCCATCATGCCCCCTGACTAGCAAATTGAACCCGTTACTTACGGATTCGCTCAGATACTCATTATATATCTAAAACTAAAGTTTAAAGTGAGCAATATTATTAGATCTCAGATACAAAGCCATTCTATCAAAAGCTAAACGGGTCAATTCACTTGGTGAAAGGTTAGCGTCCAGCACCATCCACCTCTCCTGATCTTTCGCTGCCATTTCAAGGTAGCCAGACCGAACTCGATTATGAAAGTCTAATGACTCAAAATCGAGGTAGTTGTTTCCCCCCATGCGCTCAGAATCGCCAAATAAGTTCACCTGATCTTCTATTCCGTGACGACGAAGACCTTCCCGAGGATCCAAATCCAAAAGAAAGGTTATGGAAGGCATCAATCCACTTATTGTTAAATTGACAGCTTCATCAATTAACTCATAACTCAAACCGCGACCATAATGCTGATAGGCAAAAGTTGAATCAACATATCGATCACAAATAACTATCTTTCCCAAATCCAATGCCGGCCGTATAACCTCTGTGATGAGCTGCGAACGAGCTGCTGAAAAGACGAGTAATTCTGTCCTAGGATCGGGGCTGCTAAAAGTCTTCTCACTCTCGTACCGATCAGCATTATTGAACAATGCGTTTCGCAGACGCTCACCTAGAACAGTTCCACCAGGCTCTCGACATATTGTTACATCCAGACCCAATTCTATTAACTTTGCACTGAGAGTGCTGCTAAGTGAACTTTTACCGGTTCCTTCCCCACCTTCGAGAGTCAGGAACAATCCCTTAGGTGCCTCGGAAATATCGCTCATGACCACACCACCACACGCTTGTAGGGCTCTCGCCCTTTTGAAGCAGATCTCAAGCCGTGCCGCTCTACCAACTCGTGCTGCAATCTTCGAACGTAAGAGTTCTGTGGCGACAGCTCCACCTGCCCTCCGCCATACATCCTAATAGAAGTAGATGCTTCCTCAGTCTCCTCCAAAGCTTTATTAGTTAGGTCGTTAGTTCCTGGGTTGATATCTGTTATTAGCAATAACTGGCGTTCTATCTGATGCTGTGTATTGTTTCTTAACACGTATATTGGAATTCCCTCATTCTCAGCGGCTTTCAAAGGACCTGATCGCCTTCGGTAATATGGTCGCAAGGTCATAATGGCGTCAGCTTCAGTCAATGAATCCACCACAATTGCATTAGATTTCGTGACTTGAATAGCTTTCTCGAGCCTCGCTCTTGAAACTCCAAAAGGCAATAGTCTCTGCGTGGGTCCGTTTTTCGCGTCAAGTATCTCGCTTTCTGCGAAGATCTCAATCTCCTCGACGGGTATGGGATCAAGAACCGAATCTAGTACTAATTCCTGAGCAGACTCTATTACCCCTGTCTGATCTACTCTGCGAAGTTCTGCACGTACGTCCTCTCCACGCAAAAGTTTATCAACAGTGAGGGCTACATCTCTATGGATCGCGTATTCGTAAAAGGAATTGATCTCTACCAACGATTCAAATGTCGGTGAATTTCTTCGCTCTAAAACCGTTTTCTGAGTGTTACGACGTCGAGCTTCCTCATCTGACAAAGTAACCGACTCAATTCCACCTATAAGATCAGATAATGTCGGGTTTTGCATCAAATTTATGAGATGAGTACCATGTGCCGTAGCTATTAAAGTCACTCCGCGTTCTGCTATGGTTCTCGCCGCCTCAGCCTCGGCTAAACTGCCTATTTCATCAATTACTATAACCTCGGGAGTGTGATTTTCTACGGCTTCAATCATCACTTCGTGCTGTGACTGAGGTTTGGGAACCTGCATGCGCCGAGCCGACCCGATCCCAGAATGAGGAATATCTCCGTCACCGCCGATCTCATTCGATGTGTCGACTATTACAACACGTTTGGATAGTTCATCAGCATAAGTTCGCGCTATATCCCGCAGCATTGTTGTTTTACCTACACCAGGTGCGCCAAGTAGAAGCACGCTGCTTCCCAACTCAATTAGATCACTAAGTGCCTTTCCAGAGCCGCCTATTGATCTCCCAACCCTACAGGTGAGACCAACGATAACTCCACCACGATTTCTCAGAGCTGAAATCCGATGAAGCGTCCTGGGAATTCCTGCTCTATTATCTGAACCGAATTCCGATAACTGCGCCACTATTCCGGCAATCTCTTGTTCTGTAACTGGCCCATGCTCAATCAATTCGTCGCCATCAACAAAACGAACTATTGGAAATCTACCAAGATCAAGAACAATTTCTACCAAGTTAGCCAGATTTTTTAACCGAACAAATGAGGATATTCTTTCAGGGATTATCTTTACTAGTAATTCAATCTCTGCAATTTGTTCTCGTTCGCCTAAGGACAAGTCCGCGTTCCTCTACTCTGTCGCATATCAATGCAATTGTTCAAGCCAGGCATCCACCTTGCCGTTTCGTAAATCAAGAAATCCAATAGTACCTAATTGAGTCTGCAAATTTCTTGGGAAAGTAGGAGAACCTGAATTTACTATCAGTACGTCGTCCCATTGGACAACAACCGGAACGTGTGTGTCACCTGCCACAACTATATCAACTGGCCCTTCAAAGTGTCTGTCCATCCTTTCCTCAATGGAGGATAAATGAGCATAGGGTCTATCAGGAAAATCATGAGTCATACCTATTCTTGTATTCCCAAGCACAATTGACTGGTTGTAAGGTAATCGCGGATCAACTGGAGCAATCTCACGGCCACTTGAACCATCATCACCATTTCCACATACCCCAAGAACACGAGTAGCGGATCGACTCTCGAAGTAATCTAAAACCGCTATGTCGTGCATATCTCCAGCGTGTAAAATAAGGTCTACTCCTCGCAGGGTCTCATATGCTTCATCAAAAACATCAAATCGTGCTTCGGGAATATGAGTATCAGAAACTAACCCTATTAACATTCCATTAGGAAATTCCTCGGTCAAATCATGATGATCAAGCCATGAGCGTTGGGGCTGAATTGAAGTCATGATAAAACTATAAGGATATTTCGTCACTAAAGGTTACAATTGAGCTAAAGCTATATAGGAGCACACCATGTCAGCTAATTCGTCGAGTGAAAATAATTCTTCTACCGGTACTTGGACAGTTAAATCTGGTCTTGCCCAAATGCTAAAAGGAGGGGTCATAATGGATGTTGTGACTGCCCAGCAAGCTGAAGTTGCTCAGGAATCGGGAGCGGTAGCTGTCATGGCTCTCGAAAGAGTTCCCTCTGATATCCGTAAAGACGGTGGTGTTGCTCGAATGAGTCACGTAAAGCTTATTAAGGAAATTCAAGCATCAGTCTCTATTCCAGTTATGGCTAAAGCTCGCATCGGACATTTTGTAGAGGCTCAAATTCTGGAATCACTAGGTGTTGACTATATCGATGAATCTGAGGTTCTTACGGTTGCTGACGAAGACAATCATATTGACAAGTCCAACTTTGCGGTGCCTTTTGTCTGCGGTGCCCGAAACCTCGGGGAGGCCTTGAGAAGAATTTCTGAAGGAGCAGCCATGATTAGGACAAAGGGTGAGGCGGGAACCGGCGATATAGTTGAAGCAGTTCGACACTTGAGAACGATTAATGGAGAAATTCGAAAACTCTCCTCGATGCTGAAGGACGAGTTATTTACAGCTGCCAAGAATCTTCAGGTGCCTATAGAACTGTTGACCACAGTAGCTGACACGGGAAAGTTACCTGTTGTTAATTTCTCGGCTGGTGGAGTGGCAAGCCCGGCTGACGCTGCATTAATGATGCAACTTGGGGCCGAAGGCGTTTTCGTTGGATCTGGAATATTCAAATCTGCTGCCGATATAACCAATGAGACTGACCGCTTAAATCAGCAAAAAGCAATGGCGACTGCAATTGTAAAAGCTGTTACTTACTACGAAGACCCACGAATACTTGCGGAAGTATCGGAAGCAATTCCTGACAATGCGATGCGTGGACTTTCCGTAGCGCAACTTCCATCGGAAGAGCTTATGGCGGGGCGTGGTAATTAAATGTCCAAAAGACCTCTTGTGGGTGTGCTCGCCTTACAAGGAGATTTTCGCGAACATGCAACGTCCTTAAGTGAGGCCGGAGCAGAAGTTACCGAGATTCGACATGCCGAAAATCTAAAAAATATTCAAGGGTTAATCATTCCAGGTGGTGAAAGTACTGCGATCGCCCGATTACTAATTGCCTACAACTTGACGGATCCGATACGAAGACATATCGAACAGGGACTGCCTACTTGGGGGACATGCGCTGGAGCGATTCTGCTAGCAAAAAATGCCCCCGATCTGGATCGCCCAACTATCTCAGTGATGAATATAACTGTCCAAAGAAATGCATTCGGACCTCAGATTAATTCTTTTGAAGAAAATATCTACGTTAACGGAATAAGTGGCCTACCAATAAAAGCAATTCTTATTAGGGCTCCAATCATCTCAGATACCGGGCCCGAAGTGAGTATTTTGGGCAAACTTTCAGATGGCTCAATCGTTGCCGTGAAAGAAAATAACCTACTTGCTACTTCGTTCCATCCAGAATTAACGAATGATTCCCGAATGCACGGATTGTTCGTAGATATGACTCGTCAATACAGCTAGTAAGTTAAAAGATCCGAGAGTAACGCAAAATGAAATCAAAATGCCTCAATTAATTATTAAAAAAATCACGCCGTCAGTTTTAGGAATCTTTGTTAGTTTATTGCTGCTTAATACCTTGGATGAAGCAACTCTTCCCCTCTCTTTCTTGGCTTTTTTCTTTATGCTTTCCGCTTCCCTTAAGGCACTAGAATCGATCAATTCAAAGAAATAAATTAAGCTACTCCTAGACTGATAAGAATTTGAGGTAAAAAAACGATAAAATATGCAAAGTATTACAAGTCGTTCTTAATACCTCACTCGATAGAGGCTACTAATATGAAAATATCGCACCTAGGACCACCAGGCACATATACTGAAGCAGCCGCGCGACTCTACTCTGACGATGCTGAGTTGATTACATATCCGACTGTTCCAGAAGTGATAAAAAGCGTGATAGCAGATAATTCAGATGTTGCTGTCTGTGCTTTTGAGAATTCCATAGCTGGAACGGTATCAATAGAAACAATAGATTTGCTATTGACCGATGGCTTTCCTCTTGTGATTTGCGGTGAAATTGTTCTTAAAATACAACATGGTTTAATTGCTAAAGTTGGCACCACGATAGAATCAATCCGAACGGTATATAGCCACCCTTCGGCTTTAGCTCAGTGTCGCACTACACTGGAGAAAATACTCCCCAACGCTACTCAGGTAGCTTTGCTATCAACCACTGCTGCTGTCGAGGCCGCAACGACAAACGATGCGAGTGCAGCAATTGCGGGTGAGTCTGCAGCAATCCGATATGATGCCACGATTCTGCTGCCTGATATAGGAGATGAACAACAAAACGCAACGCGTTTTTTAGTCCTGTCGAAACAAGCTACCCAACCTAGTGGCGATGACAAAACTACTCTGGTATTTACGACTTCTGATGCTGCGGAGTCAGGTTCACTTGTTAGAGTTTTGCAGTTATTTGCAGAGAGAAAAATTAATCTCTCCCGTATTGAGTCAAGACCCACACGTCAACAACTCGGTAACTATGTCTTTTCGATTGACATACATGGTCACGAAAAAGATGACAATGTCAGTCAAGCTTTGGCAGAAATCAGTAAACATACTTCTTGGGTTAACGTGCTAGGTTCATATCCAAGATGGAAATAAATAATCCAACCACACTGTCGAGTTTACCTAATCCAGGCACTCGCTTAATGGAATGAGCAGTCAATGAACGTAATTGGAAAGAATATAGGCAATTCACTAGATGAAATGTATGAAGAAATTAGCTCCCAAGCTTTTGCTAATGGTCGTAGTGAAATAGTCCTGGAAAGCTTCGAGGGTGGTACTTTTTCTTCGGTGATTTGGGAAGCTGAGAAAATTAAAATCCGACTACATAACGGTGTTCCCACCCATGCTATGCCAAGAATCCTAGGGGTGGCTTTACAGCATATTCGGCAAAGGCTTGATAAATTTCCTTCTGTGCAGAAAACTGATAATGACGTTATCGGTGGGTCTCTGGTTCGAGATGCACTTCGCGAACTAGTTCTTGCGCCTGAGGCTAATGAACATTTAGCACATCTTAACTTAGATACCGAATGGGAAGATGAACAGCGCCATCAAGGTCTAAAGCAGCTTATTAAAGATGCGCCTGAAGAATTCCACCACATCGGTGAGCCAGGAAATGCCTTTGCTTCACTGCTCTACGCTCGTTACTGCTTCGATCATCCCGAAACTATGTGGAACCAACTAAAGAAACAATTTGCTGCTGAATTACCCGCTGCAGCAGAAAATGGTGAAAGCATTGCTGAGATCGTTGGTAAGAATGGATGGACCACACCGACCGCCGCACTTAGTTCGCTCCGCTTAACACGTGAAGAGCTCAATCTAGGCGCATATGTAGCAATCGAAGACAGATTAAAGTCTGAGCTGATCTAGGTTTAAATTTTGCTAATCTTCAGGCCGCGGATTTTCTATACCACGGCGCAAGATATTGCTCCCACTCACCGTATTGGGCGACATAAGAAATAAAAGTCCTGCCTATATCTGTTCGAGGTCGTATAGGCTCCGCATTAAGTCGCATTCCAGCCTGCGAAGGAGTTCTACCACCTTTCTTATGATTGCACTTGGAGCAAGCAGTAGTTATATTCTCCCACTCATGCTGCCCGCCTAAACGACGGGGTATCACATGATCAAGAGTTAAATGCTGTGAATCTAATCTGATAGCGCAATACTGACATTTATAACTATCTCGTGAAAATATTTCCTTACGAGTCAGTCTCGGTCGAGGTGTTGGCCGCTTAATATAGTTCTGCAATCTAATCACAGATGGTGTACTAAATAATCTACCCCCCGCACTTTTAATATCTTCGTCACCCTGCTCCAGTAAATCTGCCCGCCCAGTTATCGTAAGTACTACCGCTCTCCGAACAGCACACACGTGTAATGGTTCATAGTTTTGATTGAGCACTAGAGTCGACAAATTTTTAATCGCAGTCAGCTTACAGCTCCTTCATAAAAGTGGCTATAGTGTAGCAATTATTTTATGTTGAAATTATCGTACTGTATTCTCCATTCAAGCAACTTCAATAACGGATCCTCAAACTCAGCTGGAAATCCAATCTCTATGAAACTGTACGCACCCAACAATTCCCTCGCAAAATATGACTCGTCTATACCATGAATTAACGACTGAGACGCGGGGAAACTAGATGCTGAAGCTAAAACGGCTGTGATAATTAAGGTAGATGATACAAAGCCAAGAATTCCACCCCCGAATCGATCAAGCCAACCTAGCATTAAAATTCTAGTAAAGCTTCTCAGAACAAAACCGGACGTATAGCCAAGCAACAAAATTCCAAATGTAATAGATAAAAATGCTATTAACTTGGTAGACACTTCATCGTCAATAACTAATAGGAGGCTGCCTGATAAATCAGAATAAAGCTGACCTGCTACAAGTATCCCTACCACCGCACTCGACAGCACGGCAAGTTGCATTAGAATCCCCGAACGAAACGAGTTCCAAGTCACAAACCCAACCACTATTACAATACACGCGTCAAACCAATTCATTTACCAGTCACCTAATTTGATTCCTGATTTTCGGGCTCCTCGACGCTCTGAATAGAAATTACGATGTTGCTGTGCGGCCAATGATGAATACGAACATAAGGTTTCGCAATCGCTTTCAGTTGATGATAAGCGAACGCCGAAATTTCAAATAATCTCTTGTCGATCAAAAGATAGTAGACTTGTCCGAAAATTATGAGTCTGCCCTTTTGCCACAAACGCGAAATCCGAGCCTCTGTAATTACAGGTTGGCTAAATATATCTCTAACAACCGAAAATCCTTCGATGAATATGGCCACCGAAAATATACTCACCACAACCAAACCCACTGTGGTCTGAGGTAGAGAACGTATTAACCAAGCTAATAATAAACAGCAGCACAACGACAAGGGAACAAATAGAGAAACTCTAATCCAGACAGAGCGTTTGCTAGATCTTTCTTCGTTGAATTGAAGATACAGATCATCAATTGGCGAAATCTCACTTGTTCGAGTCGTCAACCATATGGTCGAAGCCTTAATAATAGTGATACAGGCTCCGGCAAAAGATGCCAAGAGCAGTAAATCAGAGTTTATACCTCGATCATCAACAAGATCCGTAAACGACTCCCTGATTATCAAACTGGCCGCTACATATAGCGTGAACACTAATCCCGCGAAACTCCAATAAATTAGAGCACGTCGATCTGGTGAGTCAGAGGCTGAAATCGCAGTCTCATTTTTTTTGTCGTTACTGTCATTCTCGTATCTGAACATAATAGGTTAGTGGTTCGCATCTCTGATTTGTGGAATTAGTAATTCCATGCCAATCGATAAATCATCGCTATCTTCAATCGAATTAGCTTCCCTTATCAACTGCGTGTATTCATCGAGATAAAAATCGGGAGGGAGAAATTGCTCAGCGATCGCATACAAAGAATCTCCCGATACAACAACATATCTCTTATAGCCAGCTTCAGCATTAATCACATTTAAGCTTGGTGGTGGATGGAGAGACTGAATCGGTGGCTCAGTGGAAGTCACATTTCTCCGAACGGGATCCTCCTTAGTGCCCAACTGACCAGGTTCTCTGATAGTTTGCCTAGTAATTGGTGTCACTAATGGAGTGGTAATCGTTACTCCAGATCTCTCCAACTTACTTGAACTTGAGGACACAACAGCAGTCATATTTCCTGAAGGCTCCTCTGGATTTGTCATTTGCTCTAACCGGCTTAATGGAACATAACTATTACTCGCTATCGACATATCTAAAAGTGATATTAAAAAAATAACCGTTAGGGACGCAACAACAACAAAGATAGCCGAACTCATGCGGCTTATCCCTAACCTCGGCTCTAACGCTGAACAATCACCACAAAATAAAGCTACACCAGGCGGACCAGTAATCTGGAAATCTATTCCGCAACGATGACACTTAGAAAAAGAGTCGCCGTCAACGATCTGGTCGAGATTATCTGCATCCACACAAAAAGATTATCCTAGATCTCCCACTGCAAGCAACGACCTCGCCAAAAAACTAGAATATCTCTCGTCTACTTAACCTCAACCGAAGCACCTGCTGCCTCGAGCTGCTCTTTTATAGAATTAGCCTCTTCTTTATTGAGTCCGTCTTTAACTACTCCAGGTGCACTTTCCACAAATTCCTTGGCTTCTTTGAGGCCTAGATCAGTTACAGAACGAACTGCTTTAATGACGTCAATTTTCTTTTCGCCAAAATTCGCCAAAGTAACGGTTAGATTGTCTTCGTCTGCGGCATCGCCGCCGCCACCATCCACCGGAGCTGCAGCCACAGCCGCAACTGGTGCTGCGGCCGTAACACCAAACTCTTCCTCAATTGCATTATTCAAATCACGCAATTCTATAAGTGTCATTTCTTTGACAATTGTCATCACATCTTCAACGTGTCCCATATTTTCTCCTTACTTCTAAAAGTCTCAAATCTCGATTTCAAGACCTTTTTACTATTCTTATTCCTCTTCTAGCACTGAATCCTCAGCAACTACGTCCGTTTCTGCTACCGAATCCCCAGCAACTACGTCCGTTTCTGCTACCGAATCCCCAGCAACTACGTCCGTTTCTGCTACCGAATCCTCAGCAACAACTCCACCGGTCAACTCCAACTGGCTCGCTCTCGCTTCA
>JAPYRK010000011.1:61461-64612 GCA_029941115.1 Dehalococcoidia bacterium
CGAATCCTCAGCAACAACTCCACCGGTCAACTCCAACTGGCTCGCTCTCGCTTCAATAAGACCCATAAAGTCTCTCTGAGTTGCCGTTAGTAACGAGGCAAACTCTGAAATTTTGCCAATTAGATTTCGCGCTAAGAGTGCTAATAATTCTTCCTTTGATGGTAATGAGGCCAGTGTTTGAATATACGAAGCATCAACAACCTGATTTTCATAAATGCCATTGCGAATTACGAAATTTGTATCTTGTAACGTTTCTAAATACGTCACCAAGGCCTTCATAGCCGTAATTGGCTCATCATAAGCAAACGCTATCGCGGTTGGTCCATCAGCGAGCTCGCCATAAATAGGCTTACCTGCCTCCACTGCCGCCCGTCTCAAAAGCGTGTTTTTTATAACTTTCACCTCTATCGAGGAATTCGACATGGCTTGACGAAGTGCCGTCTGATTAGACACACTCTCACTCGAAAAAGAGGCTGCTATCGCGACTTCTGCCCTATTAATTCGATCCACGAGATCTGCTACTTGCTGGACTTTGCGTTCTGTAGGCATAATTCAACTCCTATAACAATCAGCAGGAGATGAAAACTGTTTGAAAGAATCCATAAAGAATTCTCGAACCGAAATCTTCACCTGCAATGGTTCGGAAAGATATTTCCGAATTACTCAGTTTTGAACCATTGGTCTCTGGTCTTACTTAACTCTTCTCTATAAGCAGACTGTGAACACTATCTGTATTTTGAATTACAGTCCACAGCCTTAGCTCCTTAGACCGCATCTTTAAGATCTTGAAGATCTAAGTTCACGCCCGGTCCCATTGTTGACGAAATACTTGCTCCTCTAATAAGTTCACCCTTCGCGCCGCTCGGTCTGTTCCTTTCCATCTCCGAAATCAGAGCTCGCAAATTCTCCTCCAACGCCATTCCCGCAAAAGAAGCCTTACCAATTACAGCATGCACTCCATTATTTCGATCCAATCGAAAATCGATCCTGCCGGCCTTGACTTCCTCAATAGCCTTGGGAATATCCTCCCCTGATAAAACGGTGTTAGTTCTCGGATTTGGCATTAGTCCTCTGGGGCCAAGCACTCGTCCAAGGGATCCAACCTTGCCCATCAATTCACGTTGTGCAATTGCAACATTGAAATCCAGCATTCCGTCACGTACAGAGGCTACCAACTCATCACCACCGACATGGTCAGCACCTGCCTCGCGAGCTAGAGTTGCCGCCTCACCCTCAGCAAACACAGCCACTTTAACCTCACGTCCCGTCCCGTGAGGAAGGCTGATTGATCCACGGAGTTGCTGATCTTGATTCTGACCGTCTAATGCAGTTTTAATGTGCAGTTCGACTGTCTCATCAAACTTAGCAGTCGAGGATCGCTTAACCAATTCCACTGCCTCACCGACTGAATAGTCATCGTCAGGATCAATAAGTTCACTTATCTCCTTAGTGCGTTTACTTGTTTTTGTCATCTTCAATCACCTTACGTATCCATGCGTTTCACTAAAATCTAATCTTCTATTTCAATTCCCATCGAACGAGCGGTCCCCGAAACTACGAGAATCGCCTGATCAATATCAATAGTATTCAAGTCAGGCATCTTAATTTCCGCGACTGATCTCAACTGGTCATGAGAAATCTTACCGACTTTTTCCAAAAGAGCGGAAGAAGATCCCTTGGCTAAGCCGATTTGCTTAAGGATTAATTCTGACGTGGGAGGCGTAGTTATAGTAAAAGTCACAGTGCGATCTTCATAAACTGTGACCTTAGCCGGGATAGTATTCCCTTCTTGCCCTTTGGTTTGTTCATTGTACTGATTACAAAATCCCGGAATATCTACACCATGTGGTCCAAGTGCCGTCCCCACAGGGGGGGCTGGATTAGCCTTTCCAGCCTGTATATGCATCGTTAAAACTGCTCTTATCTTTTTCGCCATTACCCTATTCCTTCTATTGCTTCTCTACTTGTAGGAAATCAAGATCTACGGGTGTTTCTCGCCCAAACATGGAAACCATTACCCGAACACGCCCACGATCCATGTCGATAGAATCAACTTCGCCAAGCATGTCCGAAAATGGACCGTCGATTACCAAAACAGATTCACCCACCTCGAATCCAATATTGAACGTTGCTTGGCCTAACTCATCTTCCTTGATTAGTTGATCAACTTCCTCATCAGGCATAGGAAGTGGTCGCCCCGTTTCAGAATTAGATGCTGCGAACCCGGAAACGCTTGGGACATTCTTTACTGCTCGCCAAGTATCATCATCCAACAACATTTTCACAAACACGTAACCCGGAAATTTCTTATGAGTCACAGTCTTTCTTTGACCAGCTTTAATCTGGATTTCCTCAACGGTAGGAATAAAAACATCGAAAATCCTGTCGCCAAGATCTAACGTTTGAATTGCTTGTTGAATGTGCTGTTTAACGTTTGCCTCATGACCAGAGTATGTCTGGACAATAAACCAACTACCACCAGATACTTCGTCAACTGACTCTTTAGAGTCTGACTCTTCACTAACAAATGATTCAGTAACCATAACTCTTACTTTCTCTCGGGCGACTCATCTAACAAGTCGCCACTATTACGACCTAACGGAACAGTGTTTGTTCCACTACCCAACTAAAAAATAGATCAAATCCACCAAGCACAAACCCTAACAAAATCGAAACTAGTATCACAACTACCGTCAGGTTTGCAATCTCTAAGCGCGTTGGCCACGTTACTCGGCGCAACTCTCCGTATATGTCGGTAATCCACTTAGGCTTCCACCAACTCCCATTTCGTTGACTCTCTCCAGTTGCGGCCGATGCATTTGTGCCCAAGCCACCACGAGGCGGAGTCGCTCCGCGGCCCTGAGTCCTCCGATCCGCCTTTGCTTGCTCTCTCCGAGCTCTTCTTCCCATAATTCGCTAACGTGTCTGCTGATGAACAACATGCTGCCTACACTTAGGGCAGTATTTACGTAAACTAATCCGATCAGGATCATTTCGCTTACTTTTCATAGTTGTATAGTTACGATCGTTGCATTCGTCGCAAGCCAACGTTATGTGCTCTCGGTCACCTTTTGCCATCGAAAGAACTCCTTGAGATACCTATTCAATAATTGAAGTTACTGCCCCTGCACCAACTGTTCGACCACCTTCA
>JAPYRK010000012.1:0-53167 GCA_029941115.1 Dehalococcoidia bacterium
GCCTGCGACTGCTCAGCAGGCTCTAGAAAATATTGAAATGCGAGGACATCCGTGGAAAGGAACCGCTCTGGAGCGAACAACTTGGATGGACGGGCTCGGAGATGTGCCACTCTTTGATGGATCACAAGAATATCTATACTGGGTTGGCTGTTCAGGATCGTTGGTTGAGCGCAATTTACCGATCACAAAGTCAGTTTTTAAATTACTTCGTGAGGCTGGCACATCATTTGGTGTACTAGGTCAGGAGGAAACGTGTAACGGAGACCCTGCTCGCCGCTTAGGTAATGAGTATTTGTTTCAAATTCTTGCGCAACAGTTGATCGAAACCTTTAAATCAAAGGGAGTGCAAAGAGTGATAACAAATTGTCCGCATTGTTTCAACACCTTTAAGAACGAATATCCACAATTCGAGGGTAAATTTGAAGTTTTGCATCATACCGAGTTTCTTGCTAGAGCCCTAACTAATGGCGACTTGAAGCCTAAATATGCTGTCACGGCCGATATTACCTATCATGATTCGTGTTATTTAGGACGTATGAATGGCACATATGATGCTCCGCGTCAAATCATTGAGCTTGTTCCTGGTGCCAATCTAGTGGAAATGCAAAGAAATATGAGTCGGGGACTCTGTTGTGGAGCCGGCGGCGGAAATATGTGGCAAGAAGAAATTGGTGAGCGACGTGTTAATCATGTCCGTAGCGAAGAAGCTGTTTCGACAGGGGCAAGTCAGGTAATCAGTAATTGTCCTTTTTGTATTCAAATGTTTGAGGATGGAGTCCCTTCGATTCAGCCGGAGGAAGAGGGTAGAATCAAACCTTTTGATGTTGCTGAATTACTTGAAACGGCCATTTTTGGGCCAGCAAGCGCAGAGGTATCTGAGACCGAGTAGTAACTAGATTAGTTCAATTTTGTGTGTAGTTGATGTCGGACTTTCTATACTTGGTGTCAGGCACTAACATACTCGTGATTAATCCGAGAAATCTGCATAATAAAGGGATGGACACAAGGGTGAGCTGAGATATCATCGTCTATAAGTTAATTTGTCTGCGAAGCCTAAACTGTATGGTGAGCGGACTGGATATGAAGAAGAATTCAAGGGGGAAAAATGCATTTAGTAGTGTGTGCGAAACAGATACCAGACCCAGACACTCCACCGTCAGCTTTTAAAATAGATGAGGCTACTAACTCGGTTGTTCCAGCACCGGGAATTTCGCCAATCCTTTCTCAGTTTGACGGTATAGCTGCTGAAGCCGCTCTGCGTATAAAGGAGTCCGGTGGTGAAGATGCTAAGGTCACAGTTATATCGATGGGGGCCGAGTCTGCACGAGCAGCTATCAAGCAAGTACTCGCTATGGGCGCGGACGAGGGTGTACTCCTAAATGATGATGCGTTTGAAGGTGGAGACTCCTATACGACCGCTAAAGTTCTTGCCTCAGCTATCAGAGAACTCGGTGATGTAGACGCTGTATTTTGTGGTCGTCAGGCTGCGGATTGGGACATGGGGCAGGTTGGTCTATTGCTAGCTGAAGAACTAGGCTGGGCCTCCGCAATTATTGCCAAAGATATTAATTATGCCGATGGTAATGTGTCAGTACAACGCGTTTTGACTGACGGGTATGAAACGGTACAGATGGCCTTACCTGCGGTGATGACGGTTTCGAATGAGTTCGGCGAGCCACGTTATCCAAAATTGCCTCAAATTATGGCTGCCGCAAAGAAGACGGTGACTCAGTATTCGGCAAGTGAACTCGGTCTTGATGCAGCGGAAGTGGGATCAGCCGGATCCAGATTGAAAATCGAGAAGTTATTTATCCCTGAAACGGATTCGAATGTCGAATTCATGACGGGTGACACACCACAGGAGCTGGCAGCTGCACTCGTTCAGAGATTGCAAGCGGATAAGTTAATTTAATTAAGATTTAATAATTGTAATAACTACCTTTTAGTAGGTGTAGAGAAAACGGAAGAGTGAAAACATGCCACATAATATTCTTGTTATAGGTGAACTTGATGAGAGATCGGCAAGTACAACAACGCTTGAACTACTTGCAGGTGCGTCTGAAATAGCAGCGGGAGGAAATGTAAGTGTCACATTGTTAGGGACGGGCGCGGCGCAAGCGACCGTAGCTTGTGGTGGAGCAAACACTGCGTATACCAGCGATGACGCCCAATATGATGATTTTCGCGGTGATCAATGGATTTCGGCAATACAATCGGCTGTGGAGTCGGAAAGCCCAGATGTAATTCTGGTTGCACAGAGCATTGTCGGTCGAGAAGTAGGACCGCGACTTTCTTATAAGCTTGGGACGGCAGTGGCCATGGATTGCGTGTCTATTTCTGACGAGGGAGGATCAATTAAGGCGACTCGTCCGTGTTTCGGTGGAAATGCAATGGCGACTTACGGATTTTCTACCAGCCCAGTGATTGCTACAGTTCGAGCGAAGTCATTTGAGGTTATTGAAGGTGGCAGTGGCCCGGCAACTTCGACTGAATTGCCAGCTGCAAGTGAATCGAGAACAGAGATTGTGGCCACGGAAGCCGCCACCTCCGAGGGATTGCAGATTCAGGATGCGACAGTTGTGGTTACTGGGGGTAGAGGCCTAGGTGATGCTGAAGCTTTTGGCGAAATGGAATCTATAGCGTCAGCGATTGGGTTAGATAAGGCTGCAGTGGGCGCCTCTCGGGCAGCAGTTGATTTAGGTTGGTATCCACCTAGTCAACAGGTTGGTCTAACGGGCAAGGTGGTGACGCCAGACCTGTATTTAGCAGTAGCTGTTTCGGGGGCCAGTCAGCATATGGCAGGTTGTTCGGGATCTAAAACTATCGTTGGAATTAATCGAGATGAAGAGGCTAATATTTGGTCGTTCTCCCGATACGGAATTATCGGTGATTACAAGCAGATAGTTCCAGCTTTGATAGAGGAGCTTAAAAAGGCTTCCGGTAAATAGGGGATTTTAATTTGTTTTAGAGAACAAACTATCATTAAAAGCGAGGATTTATGACTGTAATTGGACTTACCGGAGGAATTGCGTCAGGTAAGAGTTTGGCATCAGAACATTTCGATGAGCTAGGTGCTCAAATTATTAATGGTGATTTACTTGGACATGCCTCGTACGCCCCAGGTACGCGAGGTTTCGACAAAGTTGTAGCTGAATTTGGCGAGGATATAGTTGGTGTAAATGGAGAAATCGATCGGGCCGTGTTCGGCCCGAGAATTTTTGCGTCTCCTGATGGTCTTGAAAAACTTAACTCAATTGTATGGCCTGAAATTCGACTCTTAGCAGAGGCAGAGATAAGTAGAATTAAGGCGGAAGATAACGACGTGGTAATAGTTTTGGAGGCAGCGGTTCTTATCGAAGCTGACTGGCAGGACTTATGCGATGAAGTCTGGGTTGTTAGCGTGCCGGTTGATATTACGAGATCACGCTTGATGGAGCGGAACAATTTGGATGAAGCATCAGCTCAAGCCCGAATTGAGTCACAAATGTCAATGGAGGAGCGAGAAGATTTTGCTGATGTGGTGATTCGCAATGACTCGTCAGTCGCTGAATTCAATAATCGCGTGGAGGAAGCATGGATTAGCTTACTTGAGAGAGTAGGCACATAAGCGTAAGGCTGGTTAACATAGCGCATCAGTTGACGTTTATTTCGGTTGAGAATAATTCTCTGTCGGGCATTTTATTGATATGGAAAATTGATTACGGACAGAGGCAAAATGACTAAAGAAAATAAAAGTTACACCCAGCTAGCAGTTGAGGACTTTAGACTGACAAAAGAGCCATATTACCTGGAAATTAATGATGAAGTTAGTCTCTTTGAAGCCGCCTACAATAACCATATTCCTGTTCTGCTAAAAGGTCCTACCGGAGTAGGAAAAACGCGCTTCATTGAGCATATGACATGGCGGTTGCAGAACAGCGTTGGGGATGCTCCTTCAGACGGAGTTCCACTTATAACGGTTGCTTGCCATGAAGATTTAACGGCATCTGACTTGGTTGGCAGATATCTTCTTGAGGGAGATGAGACCAGATGGATAGATGGCCCGATAACACGAGCAACAAAAGCCGGAGCAATTTGCTATCTTGACGAGGTTGTTGAAGCACGGAAAGACACCACTGTTTTAATTCATCCATTGACCGATTATCGAAGACTATTGCCGGTGGAAAAACGCGGAGAACTACTAGAGGCTGCCGATGGTTTTCTATTGGTGATGTCGTATAATCCAGGTTACCAGTCTGCACTTAAGGACCTAAAACACTCGACACGACAACGATTTATATCTATTGATTTTGGCTATCCAGATCGCGATCAAGAGGCAGCGATAATAGAGGTTGAATCAGGAGCAACACCTGAGTACTCGAGAGATCTTGCAAAGCTTGCCGAAAAAGTTAGAAACTTAAAAGAGCATGGTCTTGGTGAGGGTGTATCGACTCGATTGCTGGTCTATGCGGGTAAGCTTATGGTGGCAGGGATCTCACCTCGCCGTGCATGTCAAGTTTCAGTTGTCTGGGCTTTAACGGATGACATGGAGGTTCAACGATCAATTGAAGAAGTAGTCACTTCCATTTTTGACGAATAATCAGTGTGTTAATTACATAAAATACTTGAGAATATATCTAAATGCCAGAATCTTATGTAGATAGATTAGTAGCTCGTTATGAGGAGCAACTCCAAGGGTTTGGGGCATCTCTACCCGAAGAATTTAAGAAGAGTGCACTACTTTTAGATGGCGTTCTTGGGGAGTCTGAGCTTGATCAATGGGCTGAAACCGGGATCAGGCTTGCCGGTCAGAGTCTCAGAGCCTGGGAGGCTGCCACAGAGTATTTTCGAGCCACCCCGGTCATACACGCAACCATAGGATTTCAGGGAATTATTGCGTGGGCCCAGTTGGCCGCAAATATCGCAGAGAAGTCATCATTGGTGGCAGCTTCATTCATTAAATTTACTCCCTCTGTCTTGGAATACTTGACCTTGGACGACCTTGAAGAATGGTCGCTGCAGGGCGACAGACTCTTTAGAGGTAATTGGAAGTCCGGGACCTTATCAGCCGCTTATTTCGAACATACTCCGGCTCTGTTAAAATTTTTGCCACTTGCTTCGATAGAGAAGTTGGTCAGTATTATTGACGCGCTTACCGAGCGTTCATACGAACTTGCTAGCACGTGTCTTGAGAGCGCTACGAGAATATTTGGTGAGCTTGAGTCATCCGATAGAGAACCGTTTCTTGGTTTTGCTCGAGCCGTCACGCGTGCCTCATGGGCAGATACCAGACTTTACTTCGAGCGAGGCCCGTCATTAATCACGTCTATCAGTCCGGAACATCGGGCAGACTTTCTTGATCTCTCCGCGAAAGTTACCAGTGAAGTCGGGAGACAAGCATTTCCGCTGTTTGCAGATGCGGCTGAGTCATTAGGTCAGTTATCTGAGGATACCCATGCTGAACATATTCTTTTTGCCTCTAATATCGCGATCGGCAGTCCGACAGCGGCGATGGAGTATTTGAAGATCGTGCCATTTGTGAGTAATCGACTAACTTCTGAGCAGTTACGTAGATGGTCTGCAGTTGGTGAAGAAATTTTAACTGTGGAGAATAATGCTGAAGGTGCGGAAGCATTTTTCCGACTTGAGTCTACCAGAGCGGAAAATTCACTACAGGAGCTTTCGTCCCGAATAGAGCTGGCTTCAATAAATACATTATTAAGGATGTATGCCAAAGCTCTAACTGGTGAGCAAGTGGGTATTTATTCGGTTGAAGAACTGGTTGATCAAAACATTGGATGGGTGCAGGAGTCGGTAGCTACGACTGAGGGATCTTCTATATATCTACCGCCCTTTGTCGCAACGTTTGATGAGCAGGAAGCTAATTTTCAATCGTACAAAGTTTTTGCTACTCATCAGACGGGAAGAATTGAGTTCGGTTCATTTCGCTACAAGTGGAATCAGCCTGGAATTTATACGGGTTCAACTATTCTCGAGCGTGAGGAATCCGCTCAGTCTAGGAGAGAAGTTTCTGCGGATTCAGATGAGGTGTCGCCATCCTCCGCACTTACCGCGATGCAGAGATACTTTAACGTATTTGATGAACGTATTCTTATTTCAGGTATCTTCACGGTAGTGGAAGATACGAGGGTGGATGCGTACGTAAGTCGTGAGTATGGTGGGATTAGGAAATGGCTTCGACAATTGCAGGCTCACGAAGGTAATCGTCGACCACGAGTCGAGAATATGCCACTAAGGGCTGCTTTTGTCGAAAACTTACTTAGGACATCTCTGGGGAGACCAGAGACAATGCGTTGGCCAACCGTATATCGAGAGTTTCTGGAAAGTGGCTTGGCTGCGCTGAAAATTGTCGAACAAGATGACGCAACCGTTCAGGATTCGGCTGAGGCAGCTGCAGCTATTTTTGATATTGCGCAGCGAATTCCAAATGTTACCCCGGCCATGTCAGATGGTAAATTTGATTTCGATTCACCTTCTGAAGATATGTTGAGCATTCAGCCAGCAATGCCCTCGGGCGATGGACCACCGTTGGATATGCAGTCAAATGATCAAGAAATTGAATTTGAAAATCCACCACAGCCTGAGTTCCGTGGTGACTTCAAGCCTGAGCTCGTGCAATTACTTGCTCGACTCAAGCAGCAGCAAGAAGGCCAGGTGGACGGTGAGGGCGCTCCTCTTACGAAGGAGCAGCTGAAAGAATTATTAGAAAATTCGGTGGAAATCACTATTGCGGAGTGGGCTGAGGGTGATTTGGACGAATCTCTGGGGATGTTCCTAGAAAATCTTGAGCAGGCCGCTACGCCTTCTGGTGAAGGAAAATCTGATGACGACAGCAAAGGATCGGACGAGTCATCGGGTGGTCAGGGTGATGGTGAGGAGCAAGAACTACCAATGGAAATCGACTGGTCCTATTATGACGAGTGGGACTTCAGAGCCTCAGATTACCGTCCTCGATGGACCCGAGTAGGACAAAGATTCCACGAAGCAGAGGAAGAACCTGAATTTTACGAGGAAACTCTTCGTCGTCATCATGGTTTGGTCATGGAAACACGCAAACAATTTGAGATGATGCGGCCAGAGGTATTTAAGAAGATCAAGAGAGTTGAAGATGGCGACGAACTCGACGTGGATCTTGCGATCGAGTTTTATATTGACAAGAAAGCTGGAATTGGACCGACCGGTAAAGTGTACAACAAGCGAAATAAGATGGAACGAGATGTAGCAGTCGCATTTTTATTAGATATGTCCGCCTCCACCGATGAGGAGATTGAGAAGCAGCGTCAATCTAACTCTAATGATGACGACGAAGATGATTTTGATGGAGACCCAAGAAAATATTTCCAATGGCTTGCTGCCCGACGCGCAAGTCAGATGATCGAGCCGCCGAAACGCATAATCGATCTTGAGAAGGAATCAGCTGTTCTGATAGTTGAAGCACTGGAGGCCATTGGAGACTCGTACGGTATCTACGGATTTTCGGGATATGGCCGAGATAATGTTGAGTTCCATATTATTAAAGACCTAGAGGAACCTATGGGGCCATTAGTTCAACGTAGAATCGGTAAAATCGAACCTATTCGATCTACTCGAATGGGGCCGGCGATTAGGCACACTATTCATAAATTAAACGAGTACGATGCTAAGGTGAAAATTTTAATTATGGTTTCTGATGGGCGTCCCCAAGACCACGGCTATGGAAAAGATCGGACTGAAAAAGAGTATGCGGTTCACGATACCAAGCAGGCTCTTCTTGAGGCGAAACGTGATGGCATCACTCCTTTTTTGATTACCGTAGATAAAGAAGGGCATGATTACTTGCAACAAATGTGTGACGATATTGGGTATGAAGTGGTGGACGACATTGAGAGTCTCCCAAGAAGATTACCGACTCTTTATCGACACTTGGCAGTCGAATAGACGTTAGATAGTTTCTGTATTCTCTGATACTTTTCTTAGATCTAGATGGCCGATAATCTCAATCATCGCCTGTACAATTTGTTGATCGGACACCCTAGGGAACATTAATTTAGCAATCATATAGGGACTGTAGCCTTCGTTGCTTTCGAGTAATAAATTAATTCGATGTCCTCTTTTTTCGTGGTGCTTTAGGAATCTCTGGAAAACACGTGCCGGATTATTAATCTGCGGACCGTGGCCAGGATAAATAGTGGAAATGTGCTCCTTTTGAATTTCATTAACTGACTGAATGAAGACTGGTAATGATGGCCAATGGCTATAATTTGAAATAGGAGAATCAGATTTCTTGACCTCGTCTTCCACAAAATGAAGACCAGAGGTGGGGATAGTTCTTTCTAGTAGCGTGTCACCTGAAAATAGCGATGAGTCCTCTTTTATAAGCGCCACCAAATTACCTCGGGTGTGCCCTGGTGCTGATATGATCGTGAGTTTTTTGTTTTCGGCTAGGTCTATTTCATCCAAATGGTTCACTGTCGCGATAGCTGAGGCAGGGCAGGATTGCCATCTCAAAGCGGGGACAGCACTGCTTTTGTGTAAATTTTCAGCTATTGAATCAGGGAGACCATTTTTTCTAAGGTATTCGATTCTTCGTGCTCGATCTAACACATGTCCAGTATTCCCCTGAATTAACTTACTTTGTGCAAAAGGATGTGCCAAGATGGTTGTTCCACTAGCTGCCCATTTATAGGCTAGTCCCGCATGATCAATATGCTCATGGGTGATCAGAACAAGTTCGATATCTTGGGGGGTAATGTTTTCGTGTAACAGAGCTGTCTGCATCAAATCCCAGGAATATGACAGTGTTGGGCTATCAATTTCAGCACCAGCATCGATTAAAATCCATTTGTTTTGTTTAGCCAGTGGGAGCGCCCACGACGTATTTGATCCTGATGATAACGGAATTGGTTCCATACTTTTAGTGTATTAAAAGGTATGTATTAGTTACAACCTGTCACTATATATTGTCTTTAAGCCATCTATCGTGTCACTGATCGTTGTAAATGCGGCTTGATGAAACATGCCAAGAAATGGCGACACTTTACCAGGAAATTCGCAAAGATACACGGGCCTGCGGACGTCGCGCGCGTGGGACATTTCTGCGAATACACCTGGTGATACAAGCTCTGTGGGATAGTAAACTACAACCATATCTGCCTGATCAACCCACTGTAAATCTCTTGAAAGTATTTGACTCTCGATATATCGATTAGCCTCTTTTGCTTGGTCAAGAGGTGGGTCGTTTTCCAAAAGTATAAATTCGCCTGTCTGGGGTGAATTGAGATCTTGGATGCTCAAAGGATCAAATACAATAAATCCGGTATCGGTTAATTTTTTTGCGAATTCGGCTGCTCGGTCGAGTAATGCTGGGTCCTCTTCTAATATCGACGTGATTGGATATGACAGATACAGACTTGGAGCAGTAGGAGATTTTGTAAGTCCTTGAATCGCTCTCGAGTCCGCGCGACGTGCGAGCTCGACAAATTTTACGTCCAAATATTCCGCCAACATTCGGGTAGTCGCACTTTCAAATGTTCGCCAGACGACCACGTCTGCTAGGCGTAGTTGGCCTTGCCACTCTTTTCGACTCTCAAGATTGGACCAGATGATATTTGCATCGTGAGAGATGGTGAGAAATAAATCTATCTTGTCAGCAAAAAATTGCCTTAAAAGATTCATATCCATTCCTGAGACGAGACGGCTACCTCTCAGGAATGCGGCGTGCGTGGAAATAATTTTAATATCGGCGGTTGAGGTATGGATTTGAGCCTCTAGTTCCTTAAGAGCTGATAGTCGATGCAGCCGAAGCAAGTCTTCGTTCCCATCAAGCAAATCAGTATGATTGTCAGAGTGTCGGAGGTGCTCCGGAACTGCATTTAGCATTTGCCCTACGTCGAATACTTCCGCTGTTCTAGGATCAAGGAGATCGTCGTTAATAGCTTTTGCTGCTGACTCCAAATATTCGGTTCGTTCAGACCCACTTATACCAGTGCACCAGATAAGCATTGCTAGTTCCGTTTTATTAGATGTTGTCTGAGCATTGTTAACGCCGTGAGCACTGCGCGACGTTTTGCTGCATCACGGCCTTGGTAGTAACGTGAATGTGAATACGTAACATTATTTTTTTCGTCCGCTAGGGCAATATGCATGGTTCCGGGCGGCTGACCTTCCACTTCTTCACCGCCAGCGATACCTGTAATCCCAATTCCAATGTCAGACTGTAGCTTAGTGCGTGCCGCGATGGCCATTGCTGTAGCTGTTTCTTCAGAAATAACCCCCGATGCTTCGATCGTTTCAGAAGGTACACCCGCCATAATTTTTGCTTCAGTCGCATATGTCACGATTGACCCCTTGAAATAACTTGATGAGCCATCAATATCAGTTAGTGACGAAGCCAATGCTCCTCCAGTAGCTGATTCCATTAAGCCCAGAGTGAGATTATTGTTTTTCAGCAGTCTTCCGATAGATCCGCTTAGAGATTCGTCATCACTACCCCATATTGAATCGCCAAGTATTTCGCGCGCTTTCTTTTCAACCGGTTCAATTAGCTCTAAAGCTTTCTGTCGATTTTCTCCTTTTGCGCTGATTCGAACGTGTACACCATCAACCCTCGCATAAACACCGATTGAAGGATTAGTAGAATGGAGCAAAGGACCAATCATTTCATCAAGTGTTCCTTCGCCGACGCCCGATGTTTTGAGTGTTCGCGATACCAGAATTGAGTTCGCCTTTTCTTCCAAGTGAGGAGCGACCTCGTGTTCCCACATTCGAGTCATCTCGGAGGGAGGGCCGGGCATCACAACGATTATTTTATTTTCTCGTTCAACCCACCAGCCCGGAGCTGTGCCTCTTGGGTTAGCGTTCGCTGGGGCAGACTTGATGAGTTGTGCCTGTTTAAGATTGCGCTCAGGCATGTCGCCACCTCTGCCCTGAAAAAAATTTCGGAGAATCTCTGCTTGTGTCTCATCTTGATATAACGTTTCGTTGAGAGCTTTCGCAATTGTTTCTCTTGTCAGGTCGTCTTCGGTTGGGCCTAAGCCACCTGTACAGAAAATGATATCGGACCGTTTCCATGCTCGATCGATTATCTCGCTGAGACGATCAGGATTATCACCGACCTGACTGGTGTAAAGCATATCGATTCCAAATTGCGGCAAACGAGAGGCTATGAATGCAGCATTTGTGTCAACTATTTCACCCAGTAGAATCTCGGTTCCAATTGATATAACTTCCGCTTTCATATGAACTCCATCTTCCAAAATATTTTCTATATCTATTTCTCACTACGTTTGATCAAGGGATTGTTGCTGTTGTCCCATACGAGAGTACCGGTTTCGTTAAAAATATTTTCGTTAGAGCAGTAGTCTATGTCATCATCGAACTTAGCTACGACCAATCGTTGACCGTGTTTTGTGTTTCTAAGCGCAGTACTTAAGGATCCAGGGTTGTTGTAATATGCCTGGTACTTTTGTCGAATTTCATTCAGTTCGTTTGAAAGAGTAACGCCAAGTGCGAGCAAGCGATCCGCTGCTAAGCCGGCTGCGATTAGGTCGTCTTCCGCAGATTCTCCCTCAAATCCGGAGCAGACTATTAGAATATCCTGTTTTGCGGCAGTCGCTTTTTTTAAGGAGGCTTCCAAGTTTAGAGGGGCAATCGGCATAGTCATTGGGGCATTTTTACACGCTAGCAACGTGGCAGTTCCATTCGTAGTCACCATTATTACAGTAGAGGGTAATTGGGATTTGCGACCACGCTTCAAAAAATCAAGCGGTGAATTGCCCCCGTCAAAATCATCTGGGGGAACAGCATCTTTTTCTCCGATTAGTAAGAGGTCTATGTCGGGCCCTAATTCTTTTTTAAGCGCACGAGCTGCCTCAAAGGATTCGGATAGATATATTTTGGTGACCCCTAACGATAACAAAACAGCCATTACAGATGTTGCTCGTAGTACGTCAATTACAAGACAGATTCGATTAGTATCTCCGATTTCGTTTCGAGTTTCTGCAAGAGCAGCTCTCATTTTGTTATTTCTCCTTATCAGTACGGAAGGGCGTCTGGATCATCTGATATTACGCGTTGATCCCGTTCCTGTTCCTGCTGCTGTGTCAGTTCATTTGCTAGGGTTTCCAACCAACGATCTTTTTCTATGTCTTCTGGCTGTCTTGCAGCGTGAACGAATTCTCGCAATGCGTCAGTAGCCGGCATTTGATCTTCCCAAAGTTCAAGTTTCACCTGAGCGCTCATCACTTCGTCAGAGTCGGGGTATTCACGACCATATCTTGCCTTGTCAAACATAAGTGCGATGGTTAGCGCAGGTGTTTCAAGTCTTTTCTCATGCTCGGCCGCGTATTCAAAGGCAGTCTGATTTACGAAGCGCGGCATTCCTCGCGACGTACCACTTTGCTCAAGGCGATCCCAGAGTTGATATATTTTATGCTTGTCGATCCAGTCTCTTGATTTCCTTTCTCGACCAGGAAGTAGTGCGTTTAGCAGATCACTGAGTGTGCTTCCTTCACTACTTGACGTAAATCGTTCGGCATCATCGTCTTCATCGTTTGTACTGGTTCTTCTGAGACCGACTATGAAAAGAGTTAGTCGGTATAATAAATAACCTCCGACGAATAATCCGAAGGCTTTGACGGATGTGCCTACCCAAGCTGGAAGATCTGACGTTTCAGCTCCCCCTTCAGTAAGTGGCGCTGGGGCGAGACAGGTCTGATATTCAGTATTGAGTTGGTAGGCAAGTACAGTATCACCACGTCTTGTAGCTTCATTTGCAGCTTTCAACAGCTCAGTGCATTGGTCTTGAGATATGTATTGGGAATCAGCGGGACCGATTAGATCTAAAAGCATCTGAAAAATCCAAAATAGTGGGGTGAAAATCCATATGAGTATTTGACTAATTATTGGGCCAACTATGCTAGATATGGTCTGAATAATTGGCGAAATATTTAGCACTGTGGCTAGCGAAAATATCGCTCCGATCAGGCACAGGATCAATATGGTTCCAGCAAGCGAATATGCCCATGGTGTGATTTTACTGACAGTATTTCGATCAGGTCTAACCCCAGTTTGATAGGCAAGGGAAAGAGTTAACGCACCCAAAATAAACTGTAATGCTACGTAGAAAACCGTGGAAATACCTGAGATTCCGCTAATAAAAAGGAATAGAGCGCTTGCAATGAAACCGAAGCCCCACGATCGTGAAACTTTCCCAGTAGTAATATTTCCAGATCCGGCGAACAAAAAACGAATCCAGACTAAAGAGAATCCCATTAACACCGAGGTTAATTCCTGCTGAGCTAGATATTTTGAGAGATTAAGGGGTTGGGTGGTTTGGCGTATTACATTTTCTGTGCTGAGGCTTGTTTGTCCGAATTGCAAACCATCTACTACTGGGGATACGTCCCATATGTTCCAACTTGCTAGGTGGATATGCAACGCAAAATTTATCATTAGAAGTGTTGCCATCAGCACAAGAATCGCGGAAAATGGTCCTTCAATTT
Organism: Dehalococcoidia bacterium; assembly: GCA_029941115.1. Lineage (GTDB taxonomy): Bacteria > Chloroflexota > Dehalococcoidia > UBA2979 > UBA2979 > UBA2979. Next base: position 13,482 of record JAPYRK010000012.1, read on the forward strand.
GCAAGTAGTTCAATAATCTTTTGAAGAGAAAAGCGGTCGCGGCTAGACCAACAACGAGAAATAAGCTTGGTCCTACAATAATTGTGCTGAGCTCGTTTGTGAAAAGTTCGACCGTAGAGCGACGAAGGTCATCACTAACTAATTCCTTTGATAATGAGCTTATCTCTATTGTTAAATTTGACAGATGCGCTCGGGCAAAAAAGGTAGTTAGGAGTCTCATTGCCATGAACCACACTAGGGATTCAGTGACGATGTAACATCCATCAATGAGATACTTGGGTTTGAACAGCACGCTCAGCTACTTTTTTTTTCGTATGATTCAGTAGGTTTATTTTTTTCTGAAGCCTCTACCGTGTAGTCGTTTGAAATTTCTTGGTCAATGAAGTTGAGTTCGTCCATTTGCCCTGCCATTTCATGAATTCGTATTCTTTCGAGGGCCTTAAATCCCAACGGATCCCAGTCTTCGTCAGACGTGCGAAGAACATTTACTGGATGCCCACTATTACGAAGTTTATTGAGTGTGTAGGAGAGTTCTGGAGGCATTTGTGCCGCTATAGTCACGATCGTGCTGCCGATTGGTAAGGGATGTTTTAATTGATCTAATTCCTCAGAGAGTGGTCCTGTTGTGAAGATTGTCACTGCGGCTAATGCTTCTAAAATTTGGGTTAGTTGTTCGGGCTTATTGCCTGCTCCGATGCGGATGGTTTGATCCGCGTTTGGAAGAGCACCGTTAGCCACTAAGCCGACAGCAAGCTTGTTTTTAGAGGCCCAGTAAGCGATCGACGCAGCAAGAGAGATTGCACGCTCTAATAGAACAGGATCAGACCCCTCCCAAGATTTTCTGAATGAGGGGACATTGTGTCTAAAGGTAGGAATGTTGAGGGCAATTATCAACGCATGAGACCTGCTGGGCTCGTAGATTCGACTCTGGAGTTTATTTGTGCGAGCAGTCGCTGCCCAGTCGATACGGCGAAGATTGTCAGTAGGTAAATAATCTCTAATTCCAGAGATAAGCACTGGGTCTTCAAATATTCTCATACCGCCTCGAAGATCTCCGAACGGTCGGCTTGAATCCAATCCAAATTCTTCTAATTCAAATACTCTGGGGTAGACGACAATTTGTGACGTGGGGTGGTCTAAGATTTCCTCTCTCTGGAAAAAGCCGAAAAGATCACCGGTTCGAGCCACAGTAGGTCCTATTTTATAGAAACCGCGATTAGTCCCCAACAGAGAGATACCCCAGCGAATATTTTCGTTTGGATTCAAGCTGGTTACGCGTTTGAAGATTTTTGACCCAGTAGGTCCCGGGAGAGTTCGAAGATCGGTACTCATTCCAGCCGGTAAACTTTCTCGAATATCGATCCATGGGGAAGGTAGAACCTTGTTATTACTTATTGTCAGTTCGACTCTGACTGATTCGCCGGTGAATATTTTCCGGGACGAAAGATGCCGATTTGCTGAAACATCCATCAAACTGACTCGCGTCCAAATTCGAGCTGCTAATGACAAGCCAAAAATAAGACTAGCCAATATTACCAGCGGCATAAATCCTGAGGCAAGACCTATCGTAATTAGCGCGAGTGGTGCAACTATCCACGATTCAGTCATTAGGACTTTCATCGAATATTTTCCTAAACTCTCCAGCTAAATGACTTCTTACTCGTCGGCAACTGGGACAGGTATTGTTTGCAAAACTTCATCGATTACTTCTTCCGGTCCACGACCCCGTAATCTTGAATTCGTAGACAATAACAGGCGATGCGCAAGCACAGGCTTTACTAATTTTTTTACATCTTCAGGGTTCACATAATTTCGTCCATTAATTCCAGCGGATGCTCGCGTCGCTTGGAACAGAGCTAGCGTCGCTCTAGGACTGGCTCCAAGCTCAAAAGCAGAGTGTTCTCTAGTAGCTCGAGTGATGTCAGCGATGTAGGAACGAATAGACTCGTTCACATAAACACCAGAGAGATTTTTTTGCAGACTCACTATTTCTTCAGGTGCAGACACAGCGCTAATTGTGTCTAGTGGGGATTTGTCCTCAAATCGCCTAAGAATTTCGATTTCGCCAGCTTGATCGGGGTAACCAACTTTCAGTCGTATCAAGAATCGGTCGAGTTGAGCTTCAGGTAGTGGAAAGGTGCCCTCTTGCTCAACTGGATTTTGAGTTGCCAAAACAACAAATGGGATAGGCAAATTAATTGTGTCCCCGTCTACAGTGATAGTTCCCTCAGCCATCGCCTCGAGGAGCGCGCTCTGGGTGCGGGGCGTCGCTCGATTGATTTCGTCGGCAAGGATTATGTTGCCGAGTATAGGCCCGGGTCTAAATTCAAAAGATTCATGTGTTTGGGAAAAAAAGTTAATACCGATTACATCTGAAGGCATTAGGTCAGGTGTAAATTGGATTCTTTTGAAGTCACCGCCGATTGCTTTGGCGAAGGCTCGGGCCATGAGTGTCTTACCGGTACCAGGGACATCTTCAAGAAGGACATGCCCGCCAGTGAGAAGCGCAATCAATACTAAATTAATACTGTCGTCAGCACCTACAATTACCTTTGATACTTCAGCCCTAATTCGCTCTCCTACCAATGACACTTCGTTTTCTGCTTTATTGAGTGGTTCGGACATTTCAACTCCAGAGTGCTAGACAGGTGTAATTAATTTGACAGTGACTCATAGGATAGTCCACTAGTATTCTTGAGGGGATTGGCAGAGGAATAGCATTGGGCTAACCGTTCATTAGAACTATCTTGCGATATGTTAGCTCAGTTCTGATCGGCCAGATATCTCGCGATGAAATTGAAAGTTTAGCAAGATTATCGAGTAACGAGTTCTTACTTTTGGGGATTTGACCACGTTAGCACTGTTGCATTTATCCTTTTTTGGGAGGCTCTACTTGTCTGAATGGATTGATCTATCTAACGCATGGCTCAGCACAAGGCGTGAAACGCTAGTTGCACTCGAAGGAATTGCAGAAACAAAACTTTCACGGGCTGCCACTGAGAGACCTGGTTGGACATTAAGGCACTCAGTTACGTTTTTAGCGGCATTGGACGCAGAAGTTTTGCAGTTGGCCACAGGTGAAGGAGTAACGCCATGGGACTTGCGCCGCCTACGCGGCGAGGCGATGTTTGCGGCTCAATATCTGAGAATGCGTGATTTGCTTCCACACCTGACTGAGACCGCTCAGCGAGTTGAAGATTACATGTCCGCCAGCGAACCTAACGATATTAGTTCAATTATTGTGTCGATTAGAGGTAAATTAGCGGAAGCTCAAAGTATTTTGGGGATAATAAAAGAAGCAAATCAATAGCGATCAAGAGTGTCCACTTGATTGGCCTAAGATTGATATACTTCACCTACACGAGGCTCAATTAATGAACGAAGTTATAGGTACGCATTCCCAAGAAGGAAATCTGGTTCATGATCGACTTTCAATTCCCAGACAGAAAATAGAGAAGCAAGCTCCGACTGATCGCGTTAACAACTTCGACGAAACTTATATGTCTATGACTACGGATGCGGCCGTAGTGGAGGCGGCGAGATGTATTGATTGTCCGTCTGCGCCATGTATGGATGCGTGTCCGGTTCACAATGACATTCCTTCAGCTCTGAAAATGTTGGAGAACGACGACGTATTAGGCGCTGCATCAAAATTTAGAGAAACCTCTACGTTACCTGAGATGTGTGGAAGACTTTGTCCGCAGGAAATTCTTTGTGAGGGAGCCTGTGTCGTCGGGTTCGCACTTCGAACGGATGGGTCTAAGCATCCACCTGTTGCAATTGGTCGTCTCGAGGCATTTATTACCGATCAAGAGCGCAAGATTACCAATAAGTTCCCAGTGCGCTTTGTTGGCCCAACCACCAATCGCCGAGTGGCTATAATTGGCTCAGGTCCTGCCGGATTAACCGTCGCTGAAGAACTTCAGGTGCGTGGTCACATGTGCACAATTTTTGATCGCTGGCCCGAAGCGGGTGGTGTATTGCGATACGGTATTCCAAATTTCAAGATGAATAAGGAAATATTAGAGGAGAAACTATTATCTCTTCGCGAGATCGGTATTGAGTTTAAGAACTCGGTTGAAATTGGAACTGATGTCACTTTAGAAGCTCTTAGAAATCAGCACGGTTTTGACGGTATTTTTTTGGGCAATGGGGCAGGTATTGGAAATTTACTTAAGACGGAGGGCGAAGATTTAACTCATGTCTATCAAGCGACTGACTTTCTGGTACGAGGTAATTTGGACGACTTCGAGCTTCCTGAAGACCAACGTGGCTTGCCGTTTGTTGGCGATGACGTAGTTGTCGTTGGAGGAGGCGATACTTCAATGGATTGTGTGAGAACTGCAGTTCGCTTGGGCGCTAAGAACGTAACGTGTGTTTATCGACGGACAGAAAATGAGATGTTGGGTCGAACTGAAGAACGCGTGCATGCTCGAGAAGAAGGCGTTAATTTTTCGTATTTAACTACTCCAACACGTTTTATTAGTGATGAAGAGGGTAAAGTTGTAAGCGTTGAGCTAGTACAAATGGAACTCTCTGAACCAGATGATAGTGGCCGCCGAAGACCCGTCCAGATAAATGATTCTGAGTACACCATTCCAGCTTCAGCTGTGGTCATAGCAATCGGATACAATGCTGACTCGGATTTAGGCGAGAGTTCGGAGGTCGAGACTGATAACTGGGGCTTAATTCAAGTTGATTCTAGGACAGGCCAGACAAATATTCCGTACATATTTGCGGGAGGTGACGTTGTTAATGGTGCAGATTTGGTTGTCACAGCTATTGCCGACGGCAAGCGGGCAGCGACTTGGGTACATCAATATTTACTATCGTTGGGTGTGAAAGATTCGGTTGATTAAGTAATCTATTTTTCACGTTTCTTAGTGTGTGTCAGGGAGCAGGTGCTTGGTGCCAGAGAGTGAGATTAATCAGTCAGGCCCTTTGACAGGAGTCAGAGTGTTAGCTTTCACTCAGATCGTTGCCGGACCATTCGCTGGAGTTGTTCTATCTGATTTTGGTGCAGAAGTTGTCAAAGTCGAGCCGATTTCAGGTGAGTATTATCGTAATGTCGCGGCAGTGGTGCCTGATCACGGAAAGAGATGGCAATCTCTTAACCGAGGGAAAAAATCAATAAGTATCAATCTTAAAGATCCTAAGGGTATCGATGTTATTCATAAAATAATTAAGGGATTCGATGCGCTGGTTATTAATTTTCGACCTGGCGTTGCTGAGCGACTCGGCATAGGTTATGAAGACCTTTCCGCCATTAACCCTAGACTTATATATTGTTCGATAACAGGCTTTGGCCCTTCAGGTCCATGGGCGAATGAGGCGGCGACAGATTATGTTGCGACTGCTTTTTCCGGACTAGTTGCGGGCGATGGCAAAACCGATACTGATGGAGTTCCTGTAGGTATGGTTCCGTCTGTGGCAGATTATCTAACAGGCCTCGCAAGTGCTGGCGCGATTAGCGCAGCACTCTTTTCACGTGATAAGACAGGCCTTGGCCAGAAGATTGATGCCTCATTACTGAATTCATCCTTGTCTATTCAGGACTCGTTCGTTATGCGTGAGCCCGCTAGCGACTCAGTCTATAGAGATCCGATGATGCAGCGAGTTAAGGAATCCTTCTCTAAAGGAATTTCTTACAAGGAAGTTTTGGCAGAACGAGTGAAATATCGTCAGCAGTCAGCAGGCCTTCCGCGACTTTATTACTGCTCATATCAAACTGCAGATGGTGCAATCATGCTCGGATGTCTTACTCCGAAAACTCGTGATGCTGCACGGCTTGGGCTACAGATGACTCATGAGCTCACCGATGACGCGAGTTTTGACCCAGATGACCCCAAGTATCAAACTCAAGTGGAGGACTGGAAATCAGAAATTATTCACCGCGTTAAGCAACAGTCTACTGAGTATTGGTTAGCGGAATTAAGAGCTGTGGGATGCCCGGTCGCTCCGGTTCAGTTTCCTGAGGACTTAGCTGATCATGAGCAGGTCAAGGCGCTGGGGGTAATGGTTCCATTAGAGCATCCTGTAACTGGTCCTCAGGAAGTTGTTGGCCCGATTGTGCAATTCTCAAGGACGGAGGCCAGGGTGCAAGGTCCATCGCCATTGATAGGTGAGCACACCAACGAAGTATTGCTCACTGGGGGATATACAGATGATGAGATATCTGAGCTTTCTTCTGGCGGAGTGATTCGATAGGAAGACCTAGGAAGACCATAGACCGACCTGCGGTGCCTCCGATGTTTCGACTGCTTGGGATGGAACCAATCCAATATGCTTATATCCCGTTTCTGTGAGAATTCTGCCCCTTGGCGAACGAACAATCAGCCCTTCCTTAAGTAAAAAAGGTTCGTACACATCCATAATTGTGTCTGCTTCTTCCGAGATTGCAGCGGCAAGCGTGTCGAGTCCCGCCGGCCCACCATTAAATCGGTTAGCAAGAGTTTTTAACAATTCTCGATCCATTCGATCAAGACCAAGCTCATCAATTTCTAGGCGATCTAGCGCTTCCTGAGCTGTCTTCTTAGTGATGTCGCCGTTATATTTCACTTGTGCGTAATCTCTAACACGTCGTAATAGTCTGTTGGCGATTCTTGCAGTTCCCCTTGAGCGCGTGGCTATTTCCATTAAACCATCTTTATCTATCTGGCAATTTAAAACCTCGGCAGATCGATCTAGGATTTGAACTAGTGCAGGCGGATCATAGAATTCCAACCGAAATGATGACCCAAATCGATCACGAAGAGGCTGAGATATTAGTGAAAATCTAGTTGTCGCACCTACAAGAGTGAATGGTGCAACTTTTAGTCGGACATCTCGTGCCTTCGGGCCTTTGCCGAGTATGATATCGACCGAATAATCTTCCATGGCGGGATATAGAACTTCCTCCACCGCTAGTGACAGGCGGTGTATTTCATCAATAAAAAGAATGTCACCCGTTTGGAGCGAGGTTAGTAGCGCCGCAAGGTCACCCGCACGTTCCAGAGCCGGACCTGAAGTTATACGAATTGACACATTCATTTCAGACGCAAGAATCATTGCTAGAGTTGTTTTCCCAAGTCCTGGCGGTCCATGAAATAGAACATGATCTAGAGGTTCTGATCTCATCTTGGCAGCGTCGATGGCTATTTTAAGATTTTCTTTAACTCGATCCTGACCAAAGTATCTGGGAAGTGTCTGCGGTCGCAGCGATTTCTCATTTCCCAAATCGTTATCATTGGCGTCTGAGCTGATAGTGGTTTGTCTAGAGGTATCAGAGTTAATTGAATTTTCCCCAATGTAGCGATCGTCGAACTAGCTATCAGGCAAATTTTAGCACATGTGTTTCATTTTATTTCCATCGAGGCAAATTTTTCAATTCTTTTTTCAGAGTGAGTTTTAGTTTTCCGGTGGATTGTCCTCTTTGAGTCGCCAAATCTTGAACAGCAAGTGAAACAAAATCAGCTAAGTCTTTGGCCTTGTGAACATATTTCCCATTTATGTAACAGGTGGAGCAATGGTTTCGCGACTGCGATTTATCTTTTTCGCTTCCATAATCATCTGGTCGTCGCATGTCAAATCCACAGGAATCACAACCAGAACGGGACCTTCCGTCTTGAAAGCCTTGCATGTACTCACGGCTACCACTGCCGCCTTTTCTTGAAACCTTCGCAGCGTCCGCTGAGCCTTTAGCCATAATCATCTCCAAAAAGTCTACCAACAAAATTTATCACACTGCGACTATGCTAGAACGAGCGGCTGGTGGAGTATTTGGTGAAGTAATTGAAAATCGCAGATTCCATATTATCGACGGGGAAATTGACAGGTATCGATATAGGGATTATTGATTCTGGAGTCGGTGGCTTATCGGTCGCACAAGAATTAAAGATATTAGAGCCAAATCTTAGGCTTGGATACATAGCTGACACGGCACTTTTCCCATATGGTGACAAATCAGTAGAGATGCTTATTCCACGAATGCGGTATTTCGTATCTTTGTTTGGTGAAATCGGAACGCGAGTGGTAGTAATCGCCTGCAACACTGCTTCATCGGCAAGTTTGAGCGATCTCAGGGTTCATTTCAATGACTCTGTAAGAATAGTGGGCATGGAGCCTCCTCTCAAGCCTGCAGCGCAGTATTCTTCCAATGGATCGGTGGCAGTTATCGCTACCAGCGGAACGGTGTCTGGTGATTCGCTTGCTGACTTAAAGGAACGCTTTGCGTCTGATGTAGCAGCGCGGTTTATTGCGGCTCCCGGACTTGCAGATTGCGTCGAACGAGGACAGATGACTGATACTGAGATCGATACACTTATCGGACCTATTGTTCAGGAAATTATTGAGCATGATGTTGACAGCGTGGCGCTAGGATGCAGCCATTATAGTTTTTTAATGAGAAGAATTAGCAATAAATTCCCTGCGAATGTTAAATTTTTCGATGCAGCGCGACCGGTAGCTAGACGAGCAATGCAGTTATTTGATGAAATTCCGAAGAATGACATCAGGGCTCTTAATCAGCGTAATCCTGTCAATGTATTTTTGACGGGAAGCGAAACTTCATTTAAGGAAACAGTGAGTAAGTTAGAAGAATCAGGCTGTGTCCTCCCCGACGTAAAAGTTAAGCTGGAGAAATTGGTGGTACCAAATGCCTAACTCCGGTAATTTTTTTGAAAAGCAGCGATCTGCTTCAATTCAAAATAAATCTCGCCTATGTGTGGGACTTGATCCCGATCCAAACAGACTACCTAAGGGCGTGGATTTGAAAGATTTTCTTTTTTCTATTGTCGACGCGACCTCGGACCTCGTTGCGAGTTACAAACCGAATGCTGCTTTTTTTGAAAGAGAAGGAGTAGCTGGATATAGACTGCTTCAAGAGCTAATTGAAATCATACCTGAGCATATTCCAGTCATCTTAGATGCAAAACGTGGTGACATCGGGCATACAGCTGCGGCCTATGCAACGGCTGTATTTGATGTCATGAAAGCAGACGCGGTTACGGTTAATCCTTACCTTGGAACTGACTCTCTTAGACCTTTTCTTGACCACACTGAGAAGGGTGTTTTTATTTTGTGTAAAACATCGAATGCGAGTGCTGGTGAGTTTCAAGATTTATTAGTCGGTGATGAAAAAATACCTCTTTATCTTCGTGTTGCGGAACTAGCAAATAATTGGAACGAGCATTCAAATGTCGGACTAGTGGTTGGAGCAACATATCCGGAAGAGGCCGCAAGAATAAGAGCAACTGCTCCAGACCTTGAATTTCTTATACCTGGTGTTGGTGCACAGGCAGGTGATCTTGCGGCAGTGGTTGATGCCTCAATTGATCGTAATGGCCAAGGATTTGTTATAAGCAGTTCTCGAGGTATTTTGTATGCTTGGGAAACTGGTGAGGCTGGGGACCCTGGATACGCTCCTGGTGGTTGGCAAGATGCCGCACGAGAAGCGGCTAATCAGGCGCGAATAGAAATTTTGAATGTTGTGGATTCACGAGGCAAGACCTGGGGCGATGCTTAAGAAAACACTAATAACTGATATGACATATTCTTAGAGTTGAAATATATTTTGACGAACTAGTGTTTGTGCGGGGAATATTTTGGAAAACAAAGAAGTTTGGCTAGAACTGATCGTCGATTCAGTACGAGTGGGATTGCGTCAACAGCGACCTGTGGTTGTTTTAAAGGAAAAAACAGGTGAACGTTATTTAGCAATCTGGATCGGGTCTGATATGGCTCAGGCGATAACATTAGCTCTGCAGGAGCAAGAGACTCCCAGACCAATGACCCACGATTTATTTATGGCGGCGGTTACTTTGATGAAGAGTGAAATCTCTGAGGCTCGAATAGTCGACCTAAAGGAAGATGTCTACTTCGCTAACGTACTTATTCAACCTCTCGACGCAGGTGGGGAGGTCGCGTCACTCGATGCGCGAGCTTCTGATGCTCTCGCTCTTGCGATTAGAGCGAAGGCTCCCATCAAGGCGTCAGAAGGCATTATGGACCGTGCAGGAATAACTTTGCCCGCACATGTGGACTTAGATAATGACGGTGAGACTGAATCGATCAACCCTGTGACTGACGAAGAATTAGCTAAGCTTGCGGCTTTCAGAGACCTTGTTGAGGAATTGAATCTTGATGATCTTGGTGATCTATCCGAATCATAGAATTCAAATCAACCAGAATATACTGATTTAATATACAGTTGTTGCACGCAGGTTTTGTTAGTGATAATTTCATCGCTGATGGAACTTGTCACGTAGAAAGTTGTATTGTGAATAAGTCACCAGCCTTTAGGCTGATTGGAGTAGGAAGTTCGCTCGCGTTTTGGATAATTGGGTTTACTCTGGGTGGCCGTTGGCTTGATGGACAGATAGACTCAGATCCGTTGCTAACAGTAGTGGGACTCTTGTTAGGGCTCGCTATCGGGGTTACAGATGCGATTCGACGATTATTAGCTGTTGTGCGTTATCAGGAACGTCAAAATCGACGGTAAGCGGGAGGGTCAGTGAAAGTCAAACCAGCTCTAATCGCCCTTGGTGTTATAGCATTTATGGCTCTGGGTTATATTTTTGTAAAGACGCCGTCGCCGGTCATCGTAGTCGCTCCTGAGAATATTTGGTTTACGGGTCTCTCAATTCCTGAATCGTTAGGTACGGGTGGTGAATTCCGCATAACGAATACGATGTTTACGTCTTGGATAGTTGTAATTATCCTGATAATTATGGGATTCTTTATTAGACGGGGGATTTCCCTGGTGCCTAGTGGATTTGCTGGAGTGGCTGAAGCGGTAGTCATGGGATTCTACGGATTTATTGAACAGGCGGCCGGTCCAGAAAATGCTCGAAAGTTTTTCCCTCTTGTCGCGACCATATTTTTCTTTATTCTGGTTTCAAATTATTCTGGTTTATTACCAGTGTTTAATGTTATTGGAAGAGCGGTTGACGAGGATCAGGCTCACACCGCAACTGTTACAGAACTGAAACAGGCAGAGGTTGCAGGTCTACACCTTTCACTTGTGCCATTAAAAGCCAATGACAAGGCACGAGTAGATTCTCACGGAGACGATCACGGTCAAGCGGTTGGGAGTGGCTCTGTCAGCGTGAGTGCGAGACCGGATGCGGTCGTATTGACACCGCGCCCTTCGGGTGATGAAGACGCAAGGTACGGTGTTATTGAGCCCGCGTTGCGATCAGCAATGTCGGACATGAACGCTCCGCTAGCGATTGCAATATATTCGTTTATATTCGTGGAGATATGGGGTCTTCAGGCTCTTGGAATGTCGTATCTCAAGAAGTTTTTTGCATGGGATTTTTATAAAAAAGGTGGCTCAGGTGTAATTGATATTTTTGTCGGCATTTTGGAGTTTGTCAGTGAATTATCGCGTATTGTGTCATTCACCTTTCGTCTGTTCGGAAACATATTTGCGGGTGAAGTCCTGCTACTAATGATGACCTTCTTAATTCCATTTATACTCACTGATGTATTTTATATGCTTGAATTGTTTGTCGGTTTAGTTCAAGCATTCGTTTTCGCAATGCTTACTACAGTATTCGCGTCGACAGCAGTGACCGCTCATGGTGATCATGATGAAGAACATGGAAGTCAGCCCCATGCAGAACAGGCATTGAGTGTATAGGCTGAATAAATAAGTAATTTACTAGTTGAATGACGTTTGTTTAACTGGTGAGTAAGCTGAAAAAGGTAAGAAGATTGTCGGTTGCGGAAGTAACTGACGCAACGGTAGAAGGAGACAGGAATGAAGATTAGAAGCCGAGCATTTTATGTAACTATGCTTTCAGCAGCGATGTGGTTAATTGCCACAGCGGTGGTAGTAGCTGAGGGTGAAGCAGATAATGCTTCGACTGAAGCAGCCATGAAGTTTCTTGCGGCTGGAATAGCGATGGGTGTTGGTGGACTCGGACCAGGAATCGGAATTGGTCTGCTCGGCTCGAAGGCTATGGAAGCTCTAGGACGAAACCCTGAAGCTGCGGGAGTGATCCAGACGAACATGATTCTCGCTATTGCGTTCGCCGAAGCTATTGCAATTTATGCACTAGTTGTCGCGATTCTTATCGGGTTTGTGTTTTAGGAATAAATCTATCGGTGGGCTACTAGTCAGGCTGCAGACAATGCATATTTGATTATTAGATGGTGCCGAGTTGTATGGGAAGGAGCCACGGATAATGACTGAAATCACACTTGATTTTTTATCGTGGCGTCGGCGAGTTGTTATCGCTGCTGCCTTGGGTCTGTTTTTTGCAATTACTCCGTTTGGCGTTTCTGCTGAGAGTGGCGGTATTGGAGCCTTGGGAATCAATGTTCCTGGCTTGGTCGCTCAACTAGTTAACTTCGGAGTTCTCTTAGTGGTACTCCGTTTTCTGGCTTGGGGTCCGATTATGAAAATTGTAGATGAGCGCCGAGAGAAGATAGAGGCAGGTCTTAATGCCTCTCAGGCAGCATCTGAATCTGCAGAAAAGAGCCAAGAAGAGGCTCGGGCTGCGTTAGAAGAAGCCCGAGCGGAGGGTAGACAGTTAATTACTCGAGCTCAGGAGACGGCTGCTCGGTTGAGCGAAGAGCTTGAGATTCAGGCTCGGGCCGATGCTGAACAGATAGTGACTCGTGCCAGAAATGAAATTGAAACCGAGCGACAGCAGGCCATTAATTCTCTAAGAGCCGAATTTGCTGATTTGACGGTAAATGCGGCGGAGAGAGTGATTGGCCAGTCAATTGATAAAAATGCCCATCAGAGATTAATAACAGAGTCACTTATTGGTACTTCTTTTAGTGAATCACAAAATGATTAATATAGGCGGGTATAAATAATGTCAGGTACTCGAGATGTTGCAGGGAGAAGATATGCGGTGGCAGTTCTTGAAATTGCAAAAAACTCAGGTGAGTTAGATACATGGCAGGAAGCCATTGAAAATCTAGATGCTCTTACAGATAACCCAGCATATGTGGAGATTCTTCAGGGCGATGGTATGTCAGACGATACTTTTCAGAATATCGTCCGAAGAGTAATGCCAGATATTTCAACAGTCCAAATAAATCTTTTTAGGCTGTTAAGGCGTAAGAATCGTCTTTCGCTTGGGCCCTCAATCCAGTCGTTTTTTAAAGAACTATTAGATGACGAACAGAACGTGGCACGGGCTACGGTAACGAGTGCGGTCCCGTTGGATGAATCGCAGACGGTTGAAATAGCAGATAAATTGTCGACCACAATAGGTAAAAAAATAATTGTTGAGACGAGGTTAGATTCGTCGATTATCGGTGGACTTGTTATACGAGTAGGTGACCGATTAATTGACGCGTCTACTCGAGGTCAATTGGGTTCTTTAAGGACTCACATTGCAAGATCTTAAGACGAAGAAAAAGAATGAGGTGAACTGATGGCTGTTAGATCTGAAGAAATAGCATCAATACTGAGAGAGCAGATAGAGAACTTTGATGCCAGTGTTTCCAGTGCCAATGTGGGTACTGTGATAGAGGCCGGCGATGGAATTGCTCGAATTCACGGTCTAGGTGACTGCGTGACATCGGAACTTATTGAGTTCGATGTTCAGGACAGTGCTGGGCAACCAATTCGTGGGTTGGCTCTGAACCTTGAAGAGGAAACAGTGGGCGCTGTTGTTATGGGAGATGCGTCCAATATTAAAGAGGGCTCTGAAGTGCGAACTACTGGGCAAGTAGCATCAGTGCCTGTCGGTGAAGCGTTAATGGGCAGGGTAGTGAATGCTCTTGGTGTTCCAGTGGATGAACGAGGTCCTTTGGCGACTCAGGAAACGTATCCTATGGAACGGATCGCTCCGGGTGTTGTGTCTAGAGTTTCTGTGGACCAGCCTTTGCAGACCGGTATTAAGGCGATTGACGCCATGATTCCTCTTGGCCGCGGTCAGCGTGAATTGATAATTGGAGACCGATCAATCGGAAAAACTGCGATTGCAATTGATTCAATTATTAACCAAAAGAACAGTGACGTAATATGCATTTATGTATCTATTGGGCAAAAAGAGGCAAAGGTAGCACAGACGGCTGCAATTCTTGAAGAGAATGGTGCCTTAGACCATACGATTATTGTCTCAGCGGGGGCCTCTGAATCAGCAGCACTTCAGTATCTCGCACCCTACGCCGGTGTCGCGATGTCTGAGTATTTTGTTGCTAAAGGTAGAGACGTACTCATTATTTATGATGACTTATCGAAGCATGCTTGGGCTTATCGCGAGGTTTCACTTCTACTTCGTAGGCCTCCCGGTCGCGAGGCTTACCCTGGCGATATTTTTTACCTTCATTCACGTTTACTCGAACGCTCGGCGCGGGTAACTGAAGATCATGGTGGGGGATCAAGCACCGCGCTACCTATTATTGAAACGCAGGCGGGTGACGTATCGGCTTATATTCCTACTAACGTCATTTCAATTACTGACGGTCAGATTTTCTTGGAACAGGATCGATTTAACTCAGGTCTGAGGCCGGCTTGTAATCCTGGAATATCTGTTTCACGCGTTGGCGGTGCGGCTCTAACAAAAGCAATGAAAAAAGTTGCCGGATCATTGAGACTAGATCTCTCACAATACACCGAACTTCAGGCGTTTGCGCAGTTTGGGACGGACGATCTTGACGACGCCACTAAACAGCAACTAGTCCGTGGAGAGAGACTGACAGAGCTACTTAAGCAGCCGCAGTATCAACCTCTTTCACTGGGACAGCAGGTATCTATTTTATACGCGGGAGTGTTTGGATATCTCGATGATGTTCCGTCAGATAAAGTTGTTGGATTTGAGGCAGCTTTTCATGAGTACATGGGAAGTGGGCATGGCGACCTAATTGCGAGCATCACCAGTTCTGGTGATTACGATGACAGCGAAGAGGAATCTTTAAAACAGGCGATCACTGACTTCAAAGGCACGGTTGCTTACTAGTCTTTTGGCAAAGTAGAGACTGTAAAAGGAGACACAAATGGCTGGTGGAATTAGAGCAATAAAGGACCGAATTCGGTCAGTTGCTAATACTTCCAAAGTAACGAGGGCGATGGAACTTGTCGCTGCCTCGAAGATGCGAAGGGCAACTAATCGCGCCTTACAGTCTAGGCCGTACGCCGATCGAATGACCTCAGTACTCAGTGAAATTGCGGATGCTTTGGGTTCTGCCCAAGGAGAAAGTGTGCATCCCCTTTTGACCACTAGACCCGTGAGTAATGTCGTGTATATCCACATTACCGCTGATCGGGGTCTCGCGGGTGGTTTAAGCGCAAACATGAACCGAGCAGGTGCGTCTTTTCTTCTTGAGCACCAGCCGAATGTAGAGAGCATGATAGTAATTCCTCTTGGCAGGAAAGGGAAAGACTTTTTTAGTCGAGCAGGAATGGCAATGGAGGATTGGCCAAGCCTGGGCGATTTTCCAGATTTTTCGGATGTAAGACCAATTGCAGCTTCAGTTATTGAGCAATTTCAGAATGGTGAGATAGATCAGGTATTCGTTGGCTTTTCTCGATTTGTCAATGCAGCTATTCAGCGCCCTGAGATACTTCAAGTTCTTCCCATTGAGCCCCCAGCTGAGGAACAAGGTGCGGAACAGACTTTATCGGGAGATATGTTGTTCGAGCCGTCGCCCGTTGAGCTGTTAGACGCCTTGTTGCCTCGATATGTTGAGATGCAACTTTACGCTGCAGTATTGGAGGCACGTGCCTCCGAGCAGTCTGCCCGAATGGTCGCAATGCGTCAGGCGACAGATGCTGCAAATGACATGGTTGACAGTCTTACATTGGAATACAACAAGGCCCGACAAGAAGGCATTACGGGCGAGCTACTTGATATAGTTGGTGGTACAGCGGCATTAGAAGGATAAGAAGAGAAATAGGAATTTTGGAATACTGAGAAGGAATATAGATAGAAGACGAAAGTTTTTCTTCATACATATCTAGGAGGCAATCTTATGGCAGAAGGATCAGTGCGACAGGTGATTGGAACGGTAGTAGACGTCGAATTTCCTACCGGAGAATTACCTGGAATTTACAACGCGATCAACATTGATTTGAATGGAGAAACACTCATTGCTGAGGTTCAGCAGCATAATGGGAATAACTGGGTTCGTGCGTTAGCTCTTGACTCGACCGATGGACTGGCCAGAGGTGCGAAAGTTGTGGATACCGGACAGCCTATTACGGTCCCCGTCGGCCCAGAAACTTTGGGAAGAATTTTTAATGTTGTTGGTGAACCGATAGATCCAGGTGAACCTATATCTGAATCTCAGACCAGATGGCCAATTCACAGGCCTCCCCCTTCCTTCGCGGAGCAGGAGACTAGCGCCGCCGTCCTAGAAACCGGTGTAAAGGTGATTGATCTTGTTGCGCCTCTAGCTAAGGGTGGAAAAGTGGGTTTATTCGGAGGAGCTGGTACAGGAAAGACGGTTACCAATACCGAACTTATTAGGAATCTGGCGACAGAGCATGGGGGATTGTCAGTATTTGCGGGTGTAGGCGAACGCTCTCGTGAGGGCAATGATCTGTGGCATGAGATGGAAGAATCTGGAGTTCTCGATAAAACAGCACTTGTCTACGGCCAGATGAACGAGCCGCCGGGTGTCCGATTACGAGTAGCCCTGAGTGGACTAACCATGGCTGAATATTTTCGGGATGAGGAGAACAGAGATGTTCTGTTTTTTGTGGATAATGTTTATCGATATACTTTGGCTGGAATGGAAGTATCAGCGCTTCTTGGTCGTATGCCTTCTGCGGTTGGTTATCAGCCAACACTGGCGTCAGAGGTTGGTGTACTAGAAGAACGAATCACGTCTACTAATAAGGGTTCGATTACGTCGTTTCAGGCTATTTATGTACCCGCGGATGATTACACTGATCCAGGAGTTGCGACGACTTTCGGCCATCTTGATTCGACGATTACTCTCGATCGAGCTTTAGTTGAAAAAGGACTGTACCCAGCAGTAAATCCACTTACTTCGAATAGTAGAGTGTTAGACCCACTCGTTGTCGGCGAAGAGCACTATAACGTCGCTCAGGGTGTTGTTCAAACACTCCAGAGATACAAGGATTTACAAGATATAATTGCGATTCTTGGAATCGAAGAACTTTCGGAAGAAGATAAGTCAATTGTTGCTCGAGCACGGCGCGTTGAAAGATTTCTGTCTCAACCATTTTTTGTTGGCGAGGTATTCACAGGCATCTCAGGTCGTTACGTGACAGTCGCTGAGACAGTCGAGGGATTCAAGCAGATTCTCGAAGGTCAGCACGACGATCTCCCGGAACAGGCTTTTTATATGTGTGGAAATATTGATGATGCTATAGAAAAAGGCCGTCAATTGGCGGAAGCATAGTAAAATCTAGGACCGATCAATTTAGTCAAGTGAAGTAGGAATTTATGGCTCTCTCGGTGAATATTGTAACTGCAGAAGAATCTATTCTGGCGCAGAACGATGTGCAGAAGATCGTGGTACCAGCAAGTGATGGCCAAATTACAATTCTTCCTTCGCACGCCTCTCTTATGACTAGTCTCGCGGCCGGAAGTATGACCCTATATGGTGCAAATGGTGTCGAAACGATATCCCTTGCGGGTGGTTTTTTGCAAGTAGTGAATAACGAGGTAAACATTCTTGCTGATGTTCCTGAAGATGAAGAAGGAATGTAACAGGTTTTTCATAATTTGAAGTAAGCTGTTAGTCGACACTGGTATTCCATCTTGGTTTAAATTTAGAGCCGTGTCTTCTGAGAGGCCTGACGTGTCTGAAGCCTATTTAATTACAGGATCCAGCGAACTAAAGGGTACCGTACAGGTTGCGGGATCAAAGAATGCCGCACTATATGCAGTGGTTGCAAGTTTACTGACTTCTGACGAAGTGGTTCTGCATAATGTGCCGAATATTGCTGATATAGAGGAATTATCTGACATTTTGAGGTCACTTGGAACCGTCGTTCGTCGAGAGAATCATTCCTTAATATTGCGCAGCGAAAATATTACGTCCACTAAACCACCGAGTGAGTTAGTTCAGAAATTGCGAGCATCGTTTTTGGTAGTGGGAGCTTTGCTTGGACGAGAAGGATCGGCGGAGTGCGCAGCCCCGGGTGGAGATGTAATTGGTTCACGTCCGTTGGATATTCATTTAGCTGGATTTAGAGCGCTAGGTGCAGAGATTGAGCATGACGAGACCAACTGGATCGTGTCCTCGAGTTCTCCGCTATCTGGCGCATCTATTTTTTTCGATTACCCAAGCGTGTTGGCCACGGTGAATGTTCTATTAGCTTCAGTTTTGGCGAATGGAGTAACCATAATTGTCAATGCAGCAGCTGAACCAGAAGTTGAGATGGTAGCAAACATGCTAAATCAAATGGGTGCAAATATTTCGGGTCAGGGTACCGCTCACATAAACATTTCCGGGGTCGATAAGCTTCATGGTTGTGATTTCACGATAATTCCGGATCGCCTAGAGGCGGGAACTCTGCTCCTAAGCGCTATTGCTACGAGAGGTGAGGTACTTATTCCTAACGCAGTTCCTGCACATTTGAGCAGTCTTACGTCCAAGCTATTGGAGATGGGTGCTGACGTGCAGACCGGCGGTCACTCTGATGATGGATCCTCAGGAATACGGGTATCAGGGGCTACGAAGCTTCAATCAGTCGCTCTTCAGGCTGTGCCTTATCCGGGCTTTGCGACCGACCTGCATCCACCTATGGCGTCGGCATTGACTCAGGTAACGGGAGTCTCTTTTATTCATGAGCGTGTTTATGACAATAGAACTTTGTACGTTAGTGAGCTGAGAAAAATGGGTGCACAAATTACGCTTGGGAGCAGTTCTTCTGTTTTAATAGAAGGACCCTCCCCATTACGCGGGACCCGTGTCAGGGCTCTTGATATTCGCGCGGGTGCGGCGGTGGTCGTTGCGGCCCTAGCTGCTGAAGGTACAACTACGCTTGAAGATATACATCACCTTGATCGCGGATATGAAAACTTAGCGGGCACCTTATCCAGTATTGGCGCAAAGATTGAGCGGGTATAAATTATTGAATTGGTGATAATGGCGTTGGTTCCAGCCGAGTAACGCTCACTTTTTCGCGATCCATTAAGTCCGGAATTTGTGGTCCAATCTCATTCTTCCAGTAGTCGCTGTCATATACTTCTTTGTATAGTCTTTCTCGCTCTGATTCATTTTCAAAGCGTCGCATCCAGACATAGACATTTTCATCGTCTTCACCGGTGAATGATCCCAGAATAACCATTCCTTTAGACACTTGGAACGGTATGATTTCGTTTTCCATTAAACGTACCCATTCATCTTTCTTGCCGTCTCGTATGTGGTATTGTCTGAGTTCCCAAAGCATATTTAGGCCTTTCGTCGCGAAGCTTTTTAGTTTGTTTAATTATAGGGTTTTTCTGACACACTATTGCCTGTTACGAGAGCTTAACTGCAGGTTCACTCCAGACAGTTTGCGCTTTGCGCAGCGCAGTGACCGCGTTGTCATCATAACCAAGTTCTTCTAGGATACTGGACGTTTGTTGTCCCGCCATGGGTGCAGGTCCTAGGGAATTTGGTGTCCGTCTCAGTCGAACAACTGGACCATAACGGGTATATTCACCATGTTCCCCGTGTTCGACAGTTTTCGTATACTCATTGACTTGAATATGTTTATCTCGAAGCCAAAATTCGCCAGGAGGATAGCCATCAGCCCGTACACAGCCTAATCCAGCTGTGGCTAGTAATAATTCCCAGTTGTCAGCAGTATCCGTAAGAAAGAGACTTTCTAATAACGATTCCAAGTCAGCCCTATTTTCTACACGAGCATCACTAGTCCTGAACCTTCTATCGATTGCTAGCTCCGGGCTTTCAATGATGTTGCAAAATTGATACCATTCTTTTTCAAGTACTATTCCAAGAAAGACCCAGCCCTCGCCGCATTTATACAGCCGATAAGTAGCATCTATTCCCAATAACTCATCATCTAGTTTTGGACGATCGGGCTTGTCGTCATACCAGATGAAGTCGTCAGCATTCGCATATGCGTTTGCGCCCATCATATCTACAAATATTTCCTGCCCTTGACCGGTTTTCAGTTTGGTGTAGAGCCCCATCATCGCCACTGAGGTAATCACAGCCGACGTGTTCGGATCAGGATTGACTTCATTCGCTCGGCTCAGACGTCGAGCTGCCTCTCGAAGTTCATCAATATTGTCTGTATTTTCCTGAATATACCCAGCTTGATAAAAGGCACCACCAAGAGCGGCTCCAGGTATCGGATGGGTAGAGGGCCGATGTGAGCTGGGGCCATTACTCCCATACCCGTTCATAGTGACGAAAATGATATTGGGATTCACTTTGATGGCATCGTTGTATGATATTCCTAGCTTTTCCGGCACTCCCGGACGATAATTGTGGATCACAACATCTGCTTTTTCAAGTAGCTTTGTAACGATGCTTCGTCCTTCGGTTTGTTTTAAATCAACGACAATGCTTTCTTTGCCTGCATTTGTTTTCATCGCAGCGATGCCGCCACGACCCATGCCTCGAAAAGGATCTCCACCTGGTTGTTCTATCTTTATCACGCGAGCCCCAAGATCTGCGAGATGAGCTGAGGCGAGGGGGCCCGCAATGATAGTTGCAAAATCTAATACCAGTAATCCCTCAAGAGCTGGTGCTCCCGAATGATCACCGCTAGTGAAAGGCATCCATGGCTTACGAGGTGCCGTCGCTTCTTGATCGAATACCTCAAAGGTGTGTTGTCCAGGATTAGGAATTATGCCACTGATTTCGGCTGGGGTTTTTGTGAATCGGGCGAGGGGGCCAAGTTGTTTCATAGGCGGGCGTTCTTGATCGGTTTCACCAAACATACCGAGCACTGCTTCAGCTACAGATGTAGTTGCTTTAAGCCGTGGTCCTCTCCCATCCGGGAGCTCAATCACATGCCCATTTTTTGTCAAATCAGGATCAGAAAGAGCTGCCTGAGTTGTTTGCCAAGGGTGTGCGACGACTCCCCCATGATCGGAAAAGATTTTCATCCATTCGGCGGTGGTTTTTTCTCGCATGCGAAGAAGCATTGTATTTCGAAACTCTTCTCGAGCTTCTTCCGGCCAGTCTGCTGGAGAGCCTACATAGCGTTCATCTCCATAGATGTCAAAGAGTTCAGCCGCGACTATAAAATTTTCGAAAAGATGCTGAAGTAGATTTCCTAGTTGAATCCAGTCGCCATCTTTCGTTTGGACTGGGTGATAGTTAATCGTGGGCATAGCAACAGCAGGCGACGGAAGCATACCCAGCATATCTTCCCATGATTCGCTATCTTTCTCTATCAGACTTTGTAGAGTTAGTCCTGCCAAGTCATATGGGAGTAATCCTTGTAAGAGACTTGTTTCGACATATTGGCCAAAACCAATGCGTTCACGTGCAAAAAGAGCAGCGAAAATCCCGGTAATCGCAGCTTGCGATGTTGCATGCGTTGAGGCTTGTACAGCCGAGTATGTGGGACCTTCACGAGGTGCGAGGCCACTAAACGCTTGCATTCGCCCTGCTTTTGCAGCTACTACACCTTCATAACCTGGATAGCCTACATACGGACCGTAAGGCCCAAACCCAGATATTTGGCAGTAGACTAGGCCAGCATTTCGACTTGCGAGCACGTCGTAGTCACAGCCTAGATCTACCGCGGAGTGCGCACGAAAGGATGTAACTACGACATCAGTAGTCTCGACCAACCTATACAATCTCTCACGTTCTACTTCTCGCTTTAAATCTATTTCTACAGAGCGTTTACCACGAAGCCACATTGGCGCATTAATCGTGGTCCTAAAAGGATCGCCTCCGGGTCGCTCAATTTTGATGACGTCGGCACCAAAGTCAGCCAAGGCCATAGTGGCCATACCACCAACAGGTCCGGACGATAAATCAAGAACACGAAGATGTCTAAGTGGTAATTCCATAAACGTAGCCTATCTTGAATAGCCTCAAAATGCGATTATCTTACTTTCACTGCAATATTTCTTCTATCTCGACGACTCTTTTTTCTTGAACAGATTTTTCTGCAGCCAGTCCCATGGCAACCGACCACAGTCCATCATCAACAGTTACCTGTGGTGGTCGTTTATTTAGGATTGCCTCAATGAAAGCGAGATGCTCATAGTACGTTGCACCACCGTGCCCTGACGCGATATTTGACTGAATGGGCACATTGATTTTGTCGATCCGATCGGGGTTTCTATAGTTACCGAGCTTCCAGTTGGGCCGAGATTCCTCTCTGAGTCCGATTGTTACAGTAGCTGATGGTTGGCGGCACTCTATTTTTCCAGCCTCACCTACAATTTGGATTTCTGTTTGTTCTGTGCTTTGCTCAGCAAACATACAGAGATCGAGCATTGCTCGGGCCCCTGAATCGAAGTCAATAATTACGAAGGCATTATCCAAAATATCAGGCGTTTCATCGCTATAGCGTTCATTTTTATGGTTTAGCCCGATACTTCCCGACCCGAAGACCGAGACAGGATCAGATTGCAGGATAAATCTCATGAGGTCAAAGAAGTGACAGCATTTTTCTACTAAGGTTCCACCGGTATTCCGATTGAACCGATTCCAGTCACCTATTTTTGGAAGGAACGGGTGTCGATGTTCGCGAATGGATACCATGTGAACTTGTCCAATCGTTCCTATATGGACCTCATTTATAGCGTAGCTGACTGGAGGCGCATATCTATATTCCATGCCCGTCCAGACAATACCTTGATAATCGTGTAACAAATCTGAAACCATTTTCGCATCTTCGATTGATGTGGTTAATGGCTTTTCAATCAAAATATGTTGACTATTTTGGATTAGTCTAGGAAGTATTTGAGCATGGGTGTGGTTTGGCGATGAGATAATCAGGGCGTCAAGATCGTCTCTTTTACAGAAGTTATCAAAATCATCATAGGATTTTGCGGACGGAACGAGTTGCGTTGCTCGGAGACGTGAGGTTTCATCTGGGTCGTAGAAGGCGGCAACTTCGGCATTTGGGATTAGGGAGAGTATTCGAATGTGCTCTCGACCCATTAGCCCTACTCCAACGATTCCGTATCGAATCATTTGATCACTCATTTACCTGTCTCCGATTGGTAGCTCTTGTTTGGTGTTAATGATTTTTAGGTTGTCGGTCTGGCCCGGGCGGCCCAGCAAAGGCTTGAGCTATTTTTAGATATTCCGATGCGCTTTCACCCTCACTTTTTACTTGTGTATCGTCCAGATGTAACCTTCTCGTGACTACCCGACAAAATTCGCCTGCGGACCCAGTAATGCGGTTTTGTGCATCGGTGGGGCCCCATTCCCAGATATCGCCTGACGGTGATACTAGCTCGACTCTAATTTCTGTATCCGGTACCTCAAGACCACGGTTTTGATAAGCAAATCCGCGGGTTATAACTCCAAGATGAGCCACGTGTAGCAAACGGTCTGAGTCGATAGGGGTAATGTGTGCGGCATCGAGTGCATCCAAACCATGTGACCAGCATTCCATTAACCGAGCTGTGGCAAAAGATCGAACGGACATAGGTGGTCCAGCCCAAGGTAACCGCTCCTTGGCATCGAGCTTCCTGAGCGCGTTGTTTTGCTCTTCCCTAACTCTTCGCCACCAAGCCAATAATTCTAGAATTGATAGATTTCTGGCCTGTCTTTGCCGATCATTTTGTAGAGTGTCTTTCGGAGTATCCGCTCTGTCAGAGGTTGTCCTGACAGGCATTTCTTTTTTTGCAGCCACGTACGCAGCTGTTTCGTCGACATCAGCGAGATGAGCGATACAGTCACGCAAAAGCCAGCCATCTGCTGGAGATTCATTTTCCCAAGTGACTAAGTCGATGTTCGCAAGAGCTGCATCTAGGTAGTCTTGCTCATCCTTGAGATCGTCGAGTAATTGTGTCATAGGGTCTTTATTTTTCATGGTTCTGAGTTTAGCGCTGAAAGTCATTTTTTACATACATTGGTTTGCTGACGTACGCAACTTTTTTTGTTACTCTTTTGACGCAATGTATACATGATGGATTGGTAGGTATTTAATGTCAGATCATCCTATGCGCGGAAGAACCGCAATATCAGGACTGGGTGAAACAAAATATTACAAACGCGCTATGGCTCCAGACGGAGAATTCAAGATGTGCCTGGAATCGATTCTTTTAGCTTGTGAGGATGCCGGTATCGATCCCAGAGATATTGATGGGTTTTGCTCATATTCGAACGAAAGATCTTCACCAGACCGAATTGCGGCTGCTCTTGATATTAAAGAGATGCGCTTATCAAATATGTTTTGGGGCGGTGGCGGTGGCGGTGGGTCAGGTGCATTGGCCAACGCTGTATCAGCAATTATTTCGGGCCAATGTGAAGTAGTTGTTGTGTATCGAGCCTTGGCGCAAGGACAGTTCGGTAGATTTGGTCAAGGCGCCGTTGTAAATGAGGTAAATAATGACGGAAAATGGACTGCTCCATTTGGATTGATGTCACCTGCTCAATCATTTGCTATGCGCGTTAGAAGATTTATGCACGAAAATGGTGTTCAGCAAGAGGCTCTTCGGGCCATTTCTATGGCGTCTTATCACCACGCCCAGCAGAATCCCAGGGCTGTTATGCACGGCAGGGAATTGACAGAAGAAATTTATGATCAGTCCAGATGGATCGTTGAACCGTTTCATTTATTTGATTGTTGTATGGAGAACGACGGTGCTGCGGCGATCATCGTGACGTCTGTGGAACGCGCCCGAGACTTAAAACCGGCGCCCGCGGTGGTTTTGGCGGCAGCCCAGGGTTCGACCGCGCGAAATCAGGCTCCAGCGCATAATGCTGACATATACGCGACCTCAAATTTTCAACATGTTGGAAAGCGGTTGTATGAAATTGCGGGTGTAACTCCTAATGACATCGACGTGTCACAGGTATATGAGAACTTTACGGGTGGGGTTATGATGAGTATCGTCGAGCATGGCCTTTGCTCAGCTGATGAAGTGAACGACATTTTTACCCTCGAGAATTTTAAATCCACGGGTAAACTTCCTATTAATACAAGTGGTGGAAACCTAGCCGAGTGCTATATGCATGGCCTGGAATTGATTATTGAGGCAGCCCGACAAATTCGTGGCCAGTCTCCTAATCAGGTATCAGATGCTGAGGTGGCTTTAGTCGCTTCTGGACCGATGGTGACACCGGTTAGCAGTTGTATTTTGGGGGTAGATCGATGACGACAGGTGAACTTTCTCAGTGGCATGCTTCTAATCCGGATAACTATTTGCCGCCCGGACTTGCGGCTCCAAGGCCTTGGCAGGACGGTTTAGATACTCCGTACTGGGACGCGATTGAACGGAATAGTTTAGTAGTACAGTATTGTGATTCTTGTGATGCTCATCAGTGGGGACCCGAATGGATTTGCCACAGATGTCACAAATTTGATCTTGAATACGTAGAGGTTGAGCCGAAGGGTAGAATTTATTCTTGGGAGAGGATTTGGCATCCGGTGCATCCTGCTCTTCAAGCAAGTTGCCCTTATATGGTTGTGCTAGTTGAACTTCCAGGCGCCGATAACGTTCGTATGGTGGGAAACCTACTTGGTGATCCATTGCGACCTATAACTATTGGTGAAGAAGTCGAAGCAGTGTTTGAACATCACAAGGATGTTGATCCACCGTATACGTTGGTCCAATGGAAACGTGTTGGAGACTGAACCAGACATCTGTATTTTGGGGTAGTGAGTTCCTAGCTATGTCAGGGATTTAGTTAGAAAACTTGATAGATCAGATATTGAGTCCTGATTAATCTCGTGTTGCATAGAATATTCCTTCATTGTCACGTTTGCACCTAGATTATTGAGTCGGTTGTATGATTCTCTACCCCGCTCGATGTCGACCATAGGATCTTCGGTACCGTGTTGTATGAGTATGGGAAATTCAGTGGGCAAATCTCTAATTTGGTCGATATCGTCAGGTAGCCAAGTCGAGAGAGCGGCAACCGCAGACGTTGTAATCTGATTGCTGAACGCTAGTCGATAGGCTAACGAACCCCCTTGGCTAAATCCTACGAGAGCTACTTTTTCTTGTTTCGCCGCGTACTTTTGTAGTGCTGCAGGAATAAAAGATTCAAGCACAGAGACCATTTCATCAATGTCACCTTTAATTTTTTCCCCATGCTCATCGCGCTGTTCCCAAGTAAACATTTGATTGTTTGAAGGAGCCTGATAACCGGCTGGGACGCTGACTGTATGTGGTGCTTGCGGACAAATTATTAGTGCATTTCCCCCACAGAGATGTGGTGCAAGCGGAAGTAGATCTAGACCGTGCGCTCCATATCCATGCAGCAAGATGATTGCCGGAAGATCAGCGCCGGAACTATTCTTGGGGCTGTAGACCGCGTGTGTTAATAGGGATAGATCTTCTTTATTGTGCATCATCGGGCTCCTAATCTCGTAGTTTTCGCGTGTTGGGTTCAATTAGCTATTGGCGTGACGTTTAAAGTATAGTGAACAGGGGAGTCAGTTATGACAGTCGAGATTACGTTGTTTAGTCCGGATATCACTTGTGATAGTTGCATAGAGACTATAAAAGCAACCACAGACGCTACTGAAGGTGCCAGATTCTTAGCCGGAGATGCCGATCGACGCTCATTTTCACTCTCCCTCGAGCAGGGTGTAATACTTGATGAGTTACAAATTCGCTTGAGCGAGGCTGGATACTCCGTAGGCTCTGCGGCGCTTGCGCCGGCGGCAGGTTCGTCTGGTGCTAAGTACGATCCCAAGCCTGTGGTGGTATCGACCGACCACGGTGCAAAGATTTCCTATACATGCCCATGTGGTAGTTCTACCGAGACAGTTGATTTCGATCGGTCGCTTAAACGACAGGCCGTTCATTCATGTTGTGATCACCACGCACTTGCTGAGGTTACGGCGGCCTGGCGACTTCTGGACGAACTGGGTTCAAGTTATCAAATTGAGAGCGCCGAAGTTGAAATGCCATGGGGACAATCAATAGAGTTTGCAATCGCGCGCTTGATTACAAGGCCTCTGTAGCAGAGATCCTCATTGATGACTGAGATGAATTCAACTACTGGAAACGTAATTAGCGGATCCGTCACTGGGATGACCTGTGCCTCCTGCGTGAGAAGAGTGGAATCAGCACTTTTAGAAGTAGAAGGAGTGACCATTGCGTCGGTAAGCTTGATTACAAATAGCGCCATAATCGAAGTCGATGAGGTTGCGGATGATACTGAGGAAGCATTAACGGCAGCTATTAAACAGATTGGATACGAATTAGATTTTCCAAGTGGTGAATCGAAGTTTTCATGGCTGGAATCAGTTTTCCGTAGACAAGATAAAGAAATCGCAATTCTACGTTTTAGGACGCTCATAGGAGTCCTAACTGCATTACCCGTTCTGATATTTATGTGTTCTCGCCTTTTCTTCTCGTTTGAAATTATCGATCCATCTGTTCGTTTTTTCGATGTTAAGGCGAGTCCCTTTGTATCGTTTGTCTTGGCGAGCATTTCTATTAGCTGGGTTGCAGCTCCGATTCACGCAGCAACATGGCGGTCTCTGAAAAGCAGATCTGCTGATATGAATACCCTTATAACCCTTGGCATCACGACGGCATATGTATATAGCGTGATCGTCTTATTGAAACCCTCTTTATTGGCATTGGAGCAGAATTCCAATCAGGCGCTTTATTTTGATGCTGTGGTGTTGGTGGTTTTTTTCTTATGGTTAGGTCGTTTTTTAGAGGCGAGAGCTCGGTATAACGCGGGAGAGATGTTACGAAATTTAGTGTCAACTTATCCGGAAACAGCACAGGTAATCGAGAGTGACAACTCAGAGTTTCAGATACCAGCAAAAGCAGTCAGGACCGGTGAGATCGTCATAGTTAGGGCAGGGGAAAGAGTGCCAGTTGACGGACAAATTATCGAAGGGAAGACTTCAGTCGATGAATCAATGGTCACGGGCGAGTCTGAGCCTGTTGCGAGGGGAGTTGGTGACTCGTTGATTGGTGGGAGTCAGAATATCGATGGCACCGTGAAGATTAAGGCGACGACGGTTGGCGAATCAAGTATTTATTCAAATATCGCTCAACTGGTTGAGCGTGCTCAAGCGTCAAAGGCACCCATTCAAGAACTAGCAGATAGGCTGGCGTCGATTTTCGTACCAGCGGTATTGTGCTTGGCACTTCTAACTTTTTTTGGGTGGTGGTTTTTTGGTCCCGCTAACGCATTCACTTATGCCATCATTAACGCGGTTACTGTTTTGGTAGTGGCGTGTCCGTGTGCTCTTGGGCTTGCGACACCAGCTGCTATTGCTATGTCAGTCAGTCAAGCTGCAAAATCTGGAATATTAATTTCGGATGCTGGAGTTTTTGAAAACCTGACCAGGACGACAAAGTTGTTATTTGATAAAACTGGGACACTCACCGACGGGACACCTCGAGTGGCTGAGATAATCATGAGTCCGGACTCAGCATTTAGTGAGGAAGAGCTAATTTTCATGATGGCCAGCGCTGAGCGAGGATCCAACCATCCACATGCAACCGCACTATTCGATCTTGCTCGTGATCGAGGTATCGAACTTGCTTGGCCTCTGACGTTCAGAGCTTTGCAGGGGAATGGGATTATTGCTGAACTCAATAGACATGACGAAGAATATCAAGTGGTTATCGGAAATAGCACCTTGCTTTTGTCGCAAGATATTTCATTGAGTAATCTGGACGTGATTTTCGAGGAGTCTGTTGCAAATGGGTTAACTCCTATTTTTTTGGCAGTTAACGGTCGCGCAGTAGGGATATTCGGGCTTGAGGATTCAATAAGGAGGGATGCAAAGTCTGTTATTCACGAGCTTAGACAATTCTCGGTTGTACCCGTCATGCTCTCTGGCGACATCGCTTCTGTCACAGACCTTGTTGCTCAGAAAGTGGGAATTGACTTGGTTTTTTCTGAGGTTAGTCCTGCTGAAAAGCACCAAATTGTATCAACGGAGCAAGAGAGCGAAATCGGCCTTGTAGCAATGATTGGTGACGGAATTAATGACGCGCCAGCTCTTGCTCAAGCCGATGTTGGTATTTCTATGATGAACAGCTCTGACCTTGCTCAAAGTAGTGCAATAGTGAATTTTTTGCGTCCCGATTTAGCAGGACTTTTATATTTGTTAAAGCTTTCTCATGCCACGATTCGCATAATGCGTCAGAATCTGGGTTGGGCTTTCATTTATAACTTGGTTCTGTTACCGATTGCAATGGGAGCAGGATACGTGTCGACTCAATTATTTTTTGGCAATGTTGAAGTTCCCAAGTTATTATCGATTATTTTTTCTGAAAATTGGTTTTTAAATCCTGCGGCAGCTGGGGCAGCTATGGCATTTTCATCACTATCAGTTATTTTAAATAGCCTGCGTTTGGGATGGTTACAGACAGACTATTAGATACCCTTTGAAATATTTCTAAATGACTAAAAGAAGTTTGCTGATCGATTAGACTAGTCAGGCGGTTTGTATTCTTATTTGGAGGATTTTATGGACTTCAATTTCACGACTGAACAGACTGAATTCCGCAGTACTGTTCACGACTTCATAGAAAATAATTGGGTTAAAGGTGCGTGGGCTGCCCGCAGTGAACGTTGGAAGGCCGCTAGAGCATATGAGAGTTCGCTAGCAGATGGTGGCTGGCTTACCATGTCGTGGCCTGAAGACTACGGCGGTGGCGGTGCCACTTATTGGGAACAAATGATTTTTAATGAAGAGTCAGCATTAGCGAATGCACCCTCCGGCGGCCAAGGAGCTGACAGAGTAGGCCCAGTACTTATTATTCACGGTACTGATGCTCAGAAACAGGAGCATTTACCTCCGATCGCCCAAGGTGAAGTAATGTGGTGTCAAGGCTATTCGGAGCCGGGTTCAGGATCTGATTTGGCATCGTTACAAACTCGTGCAACTCGCGACGGCGATGATTTTATAATCAACGGTCAAAAAATATGGACATCCGGAGCTATGGAGGCGGATTGGGTACATATCCTTACCCGCACCGATGCTGAAGCGCCTAAGCATAGAGGTATTTCTTACTTTATGCTTAAGTTGGATACCCCCGGGATCACTATTCGACCGATCTCGCAGCTTCATGATGAGGGCGATGGCGATGGACATGGCTTTAATGAAACATTTTTTGAAGATGTACGGGTACCCTCAAGAAATATGATTGGGGAAGAAAATAGGGGCTGGTATGTCGCAGCGACCGCTTTAGACTTTGAACGGAGTGGAATCCATCGTATGGCTGGCGCGATTTCGCCTTATTACCGATTATTGGAGAATGCTAAGCAAGCAAATTCAGCCGGCAGCGGTAGGAAAATATCAGATCGCAATTCTTCACGCCATGCACTAGCTGAAACACGCATCGAAATTGAGGTTGCTCGATATCTTGGGTATCGCGTTACTTGGATGCAAGCCTCTAATCTTGTACCCAATCAGGAGTCTTCGATGTCGAAAATGTTTGGGTCTGAGTTGCAGCAACGAACAGCTCGCCGCGGAATTAGTATGTTGGGGCTTTATGGTGGGTTGCGACCGACTGACTCCCGTGCTCCGCTGAATGGAGAATTTTGTCAGTATTACATGACTACCGTCGCGTTAACGATTGCGGCCGGCACAAGCGAGATACAACGAAATATCATTGCGACTCGCGGACTTGGGCTTCCACGCGGTTAGGAGAGCGGCCCTTTTCGAAGGTAGTTGAAATGTGTTATAACACTGTAAGTTAACGATTTGTTTACTGAAAAAAATATAGTTGGAGCGACCTGATGACAACCGAGATTTCTATATCTACAGATGAGAGAATAGCCCTTGTGGGGCATTTAATGCGCAGAGTTGGCGCGGGAGCCAATCGAGATAGGCTTGAATCTCTTTCGGAGAAGTCTTATGAGGAGCTGGTAGAAGACTTATTGAGCCCGAATCGATATTCCGACCCGGATGTAGACCTTTTAGATAGATACTTTCCACAATCAGCAAGCCCAGACAGTGGTGTGACGTGGGCCTGTCGCTGGATGTACAACCTTGCTCAGAGTGAGCGTCCTTTAATGGAGAAAATGGCATTATTTTGGCATCATGTTTTTGCAACTGCTTGGTATAAGGCTGAGAATGGTCCCGCGATAGTACAGCACATTGATATGTTTAGAAAAGTAGGCCTTGGCAATATGCGGGATCTCTTGTTGGCTCTTTCTAGAGATCCGAACATGATTTATTGGCTAGATAATTCTGAGAGCCGAGACGGTGCAGTTAATGAAAACTACGGTCGGGAACTTTTAGAGTTGTTTTCGATGGGTATTGGAACCTATACCGAAACTGACGTCAAAATGGCCGCTCGGGCATTTACTGGATGGACTTTTAAGCAGCCAATTCCTCTTTACCCGTATGGCGGATATGCGGCAGAATTTATTTATCATCCTGAGCAACATGATAACTCGGAAAAAGAATTTCTCGGCGAAAAAGGAAATTTCAATGGGGAAGATATTATCGATATTATAGTGAAGCAGGAGGCATGTGCTCGCTTCATTTCACGCCATTTGTATAATTTTTTCGTTGCCGACGAACCGCAAGTACCTGCGTGGAGTATTACTCCGCCCCAGGATCAGCAAGCAATTGATGAACTTACAGGTGTATTTTTGGATTCAGATGGTGACTTAACAGCAGTAATGCGAGTCTTATTGAATGCAAATTGGTTCAAGGATGCACGTTTCAAAAAAATAAAGAGTCCTGCTGAATTTGTGGCGGGTGCGTTGGTACTGTCGGGTTTGCCAGAAACACCGGACCCTATGTTGGCCTCATTGAACGCTGCGACGACTGCTATGGGGCAACAATTGCTTAATCCACCTACCGTTGAGGGCTGGCATACAGGGAAAGAGTGGCTGGACTCTGGAACACTGACTGAAAGAGTAAATTTCGCAGTAAATCAAGTTGCAGAAGCGTCACTCCCTGGGGTGAGCAGTATTCTGTCGAGAATTGAGTCGCACGGTGATAATTTATCTCCAGAGGAATTGGTAAATTTATGTTTGGATCTCACCGGTCACATGGAGATTAGTGGTGACACCCATGCGGCACTTGTTGATCTTGCCAGTCAGGGAGGACAGCTCCAATTTGATACGGAAGTAAATGTCGCGGAAAGCCAAAAGCAGATTATTAGACTTTTGCAACTGATTGTTTCGGCGCCTGAGTATCAGTTCGCCTAACAAAGTTAGTTGTGGAAATTTTTCACAAAGGAGATATATATGACGACTAAGAAGAAAGATCCAGTTTTAGTTGTAGTTCAGCTATCAGGTGGCTTGGATTTTATGAATACACTGATTCCTTATACGGATGGTCGTATTTATGACTGGAGACCGACGGTTTCGGTAGCTGCGGAATCTACTATTTCTCTTGATGACCGGCTTGCATGGCATCCCTCTGCGCAAGCACTGTCTGAGCTCTATAACGCTGGCAATGTGGCAGCTATCCAAGGTGTTGGCTATGAGAACGCGAGCCGATCTCACTTCCGCGCAATGGATATAATGCACACCTGCGAACCTGAAAAGGTGGCAACCGAAGGCTGGTTGGGTAAAGTCACCCGTGAATTAGATCCCAATTCAGAAAACCCACTGACCGCCGTCTCTATTGGGAGAGGTCTACCTAGAGCGTTAGTTGCACCAGGGGTAACGGCAACATCCGTGGGCAATCTGGACAAGTTTGGGTTAATGACAAAGATTGAACAAGTGGATGAGCGAGCCGCTAACCTTGATATTTTCAAGCGAATGTATAGCCCAGCAGTGGGTAACGGATTGGTCAATGACTACCTTGCTCAGACCGGACGCGATATTCTGCGTGGTGCAGATATGTTGGCCGATGTGCCCTCTCGGTATTCAAGTGATGTGGAGTATGCGAACAATCCGATTGCTCAGGCGCTTCGCGACGTCGCACGGATACATACCGCGGGCATGGGCACGCGAGTTTTTTATACGAACCACGTGGGGTACGACTATCACTCTCTCGAGAATGAAGTTCACCCGCGCATGT
The DNA here is from genome assembly GCA_029941115.1 of Dehalococcoidia bacterium. Taxonomy (GTDB): domain Bacteria; phylum Chloroflexota; class Dehalococcoidia; order UBA2979; family UBA2979; genus UBA2979. The sequence goes on from JAPYRK010000012.1 coordinate 46,471, forward strand.
TGACCGAACTAACAGAAGCAATATCTGATTTTATGACTGATATCAGAAATCATGACGCATCGGAAGAAGTGACTATTTTAGTCTTTACCGAATTCGGAAGACGGATAATGGATAATGGCTCTGGGACTGATCATGGAACTGGTGGGGGGGCATATATTATCGGAGACCACGTATCTGGCGGGTTGTATGCAGAATATCCGTCACTGGATCCAAAAGATTGGTTGTATGGTGAAGACTTAACACACACGATTGATTATCGAAGCATATACACCAGTATTCTTGAGCAATGGATGGGTATGGATGCTCAACCAATTGTCGGTGGCACATATGAGCAAATTAGACCATATAACACGACAATGCTGGTTTAGGCTAGTGAAAAAGCGAGGAAAATATGACTACGGATATTGAGAGACCACACCTCACGGATTATGAAGTTTTGCTTAGAGCTGGGTTTCCTTATGAAAAAACGTTAGGAATGCGCAGAATAACTTGGTATCCAATTGATATAGAGGTTGGCCCCAACAATGAAGTGTATTGTCTGGGTCGATTTGACGTCGGCGGCAGTATTAGAACTGTAAGTTGGGATGATAAGGATTTAGGTGGAATCGGTGGCGGTTGGACCTGGCCAGCAGGAATAACCAAAGATCAAGAGGGGCTTTTATATATATCAGATGAAGGCGCTCATAATATTACGATGCTAAGGACAGATGGCGAAGAGATTGGGCGATGGGGCGAATATGGTTCGGAGCTTGGTCAATTGAACAGGCCATCTCATATGGTATTTGACTCCGATGGAAATATATTGATATCAGACACGCAGAATCATAGGATTCAGAAATTTTCTTCTACTGGAGAATTCATATCTTCGTTCGGGACTTTTGGTGAGGAACCCGGTCAGTTTAATATGCCCTGGGGTATTTCAGTCACGCCAGACGAGAACGTCGTCGTTGCTGACTGGCGAAACGATCGAATTCAAGTATTCGATTCATCTGGAACTGTTCTGGAGGTTGTAGGTTCATCAGGCTCTGGTCCCGGACAATTGTCTCGCCCAGCAGGAATATCAGTTGATGCTGACGGAGATATATACGTAGTCGATCGAGGCAATGACAGGGTTTTGCAATTTGATCGGAACGGGAGACACGTGGAGGAGTTTATTGGAGACTCAACACTTGGTGAAATGGGACGGATTTATATACTGACTAATCTAAAGGTATTGCGACTTCGTGATATGGCTGATCTCGAACCCACGAAGAGATTTAAGTCACCAAGCTCGGTTAGAACACAGGATGGCCGATTGTTTGTCGGAGATTATGGGTGTCACCGGGTTCAGGTCTACAAGAAAGAGGCCTACAGACTAGCTTCAGAAGAGGTTATGGATTTACCTAAAGTGCCAAATTTGTTTACGGTCTGAATACATGCCAGTAATGGTTGGTTTTTCCCAGCATAGGAAGACACTGCTCTCGGAAGAGCTAGACCGTGTGAGAGGAGAATTTCCCTCGCTGGGCTTAGTAAGAGTTTGGTTAGCCGGTGACTTTTCAAGAGGTTTTGTGAATTACGATACACCATTAGAATTCTTGATTGTTCAAGAGACCACTGATCCTTATCCAAAAAGAGCTGATTTTTTTACTGATCATTTACGTCCTCAAGTTGAGACCCATTTTCATGTATATAATCCTGATGAGTTTAGTCGAGGCGAGTATGAGGATCGGTTTATAGAACTAACACTGAAAGCGGCAGAGTTAATCTATGGGTAGGACGTGCATGAATGTCAACTAACCCAAGTGACAGCGTTGACCGACGGCGGAGGAAAGAAGCTGACAGATGGCTTAGTCAGTCCGGCCATGATCTTGATTCAGCTCGCTTTCTAATGCAGTCTGGAATGAATGCACTGTCGTGTTTTTTATCACATCAAACCGCAGAAAAGGCAGTCTCAGCATATCTATACGCTCGCGGAGTTGAGTTGTTATGGGGTCATGGTTTAGCTGACTTATGTGAGGATGCAATGGCCTTTGAGCCATCTTTTGATTTGATTAAATCTAGCGCAGTGCAGCTTGATAAACACTATTTGGGCGCACGATATCCTAGTGTTCTTCCAGCAGGAGTGCCCTTCGAATCATACTCATCGGAGGATGCGGAGCGAGCTGTGGTAATTGCTCAGGACACATACGACTTCGTTGTTGAACAGTTGAACCTGTTGAGGGACGATAATTAATGAATTTATCCTCAAACAGAAAATTAGTATGCGTACTAAATTCGGCTACTTGTCTTTATCAAGTACTGACGCAGCAATTTGTTCGAGTGCCCGTCCTTCGATTGGAGGATTGAACAGCCCACTCCTGACATCTCGAAAATAGCGCTCAAGCGGTCTAGATTTTTCAAGTGCTGCGCCTCCAACAATACGAATCGCGAGGTCTGTGATTTGAATTGCGGAATCAATAGAGCTTAGTTTGGTCATGGCAATTTGAGGTAAAAGATCTGGTCGGTCTTCTGAGTTAAATTCCCAGTCTTCAGCGCACGTCATTAAGGTATTTTTTGATAATCTACGAAGAGATTCCATTCGTGCCACTTGTTCACGGACGTGTGGAATTTTAGAAATCGGCGCCGGAGCTCCCGTCGGCTGTCTATTTTTAGCAAAATCAATTGCATAGTCGCATGCGGCAGATGCAACCCCTAAATTAGCTGCACTAAGGAGAAGAGGGAACCACGCCGCACCATCGATTCCATCATTGGATGGCGATTTTGAATTGGCGCGTTGAATAAAGTCGTCTGCGTCAACCTTTACGTTTTCGAAGATTATGTCATGCGACCCTGTTGCTCTCATCGACATTGAATCCCAGGTTTCAGCAATGGATATCCCAGCAGCGTCCATTCTTTGCGCGATTCTCGCCGTGTCGTTGCTGCCATCTTCGACTGCGGCAAAAGTAATTGCATAAGTTAATTGAGGAGCTAATGTTGACCAGGTTTTTCGACCATTAAGCAACCACTTTCCATCGCCGTCCGGAACCAATGTAGTTGCGGGACGACCACCTCCTCGTGGCGATCCTAATTCAGGTTCTGAAGCAATGTTGTTTAGCAGAGATCCGTGGGTGAGTACTGACTCGAATAGTCTTTTTCGAAGATGTTCTGGCCATTTGTTAGAGATCGACTCAGTTCCGACTGCCATGTGATGCATTCCGACACCGAGTGCAGTGGATCCATCTCCGGTGGCAATAGCATATTGAGCTAAGGTGAGGTCTGTAAGTCCGTAACCTGGCCCACCGTACGCTTCGGGAACGGCCGACTTGAGATAACCACTAGATCGCATGAGTTCGAAATGTGAATGAGGAAAACTATTATTCTTGTCGTGCTCGGCAGCCGTTTTACTGATTTCAACTGAAATCATTTGGGCAAGGTTTAGGAGTTTGGCTTGGTTGTCAGTTTTAGGCCACATTTTTATAAAAGAACTTGGTTCTAATTAGCGAATTGACTTTGGTCAACTCGTTAATAATAGATTCCGGTTCCAACTCCTCCGCCGGCAGCGATAACTTCACCGGTTACTGCAACAGAAAGTGGAGACGCAAGGAATGTAACAAGCGCGGCTACATCAGACGCGTCAACTAACTTTCGAATACTATTTTGGTTCGATAATTCACTTTCAATTTCGGTACGGGTTTTGTTCTTCTGTTCCATTTGTTCACGTATACGTGATTCAGTCGCTTCAGTTCGGGTCAGGCCTGGATGGATACAGCTAACTGTGATTCCAGATGGACCAAGTTCGTCAGCTAGATTTTTTGTCAATGCGGCCACGGCCACATTTCGAATACTACCTACTGCACTGCCACTATTTCGTGCCTGCATTCCGGAAATATTTATAATTCGGCCCCAGTTTGATTTTTTCATAAGTGGCGCCACAATTTGTGCACAACGTAAGTATCCCATGACTTTTGTGTCGACCTGTGGAAGTAAATGCTCCTCCCAGCTGATTTCACTTAGAGCTGGTCGCGGTCCTCCTGGTTCGGCGGCATTGTTGACTAATATGCTGATATCACCCCAGCGAGTAGTTATTTCGCTGACCATTTGCTGGATAGTAGATAAGTCTCTTGTGTCACAAATATATCCAGATATTTGACCGGTATATTTCTTATCTAGTTGGGTCACCGTATCAGTTAGTCGGCTTTGGTTGCGAGCGGCTATCGCAACTCGTACCCCCTCGTCGAGGAGTTTTTCTGCAATAGCTTTGCCTATTCCTCTACTGCCGCCCGTGACGAGCGCAACTTTTCCTTGGAGTTGAAGATCCACGAGTGTTCGACTCCTTCTGATTAGCCAACAAGTTCTTTGAAGGCCTCAAATCGTTTGTGCGGATCAGCTTCATCTACACTGACGCCGTGCAAGTCAAAGCCAGCTGAGGTAGCTTCTTCAATGTAGTCAATGCACTCACCAGTTGAGCCTGCGACACCAAGGCTGTTAACTATTTCTTTCGGCAGGGCTGCAGCTCCAGCTGTGGAACCACCATCTTCCCATGCGCGTCGGACTGCGTTCGCCTCGTCGGCGTAGCCCATTCGACTGAAGTGTTCGTAGTAAAAGTTTCCCATTCGCGCGATATAGAATGCCGCACCAGCGGCCGTACCCATTCTCGTACGCTCAGGATTATCGGTGACGGTGATACCACCTGGGTTTCTTACGTCGATATCAGCTCGTGCCCTACCAGCATTGTCAACATGTTTGTAAAATTCTGTTAATTGAGGTTCCCATTGTTCTTTCGGAAAGAAAATAGGAATCCAGCCGTCAGCTATTTCAGCCGTTTGGTGAACAGATTTTGGAGTAACTGAGGCTATATGAATTGGAATATGACTCCGAAGAGGATTGAAACGGAGCGTGAACCCCCGTTCGAGTTTGTAGATGTTTCCATCGTAATTAAGAGGCTCACCCGACATAATTATATTAATAATTTCAGTGTATTCTTTAATCCGGGTAAGTGGTTTTTCAAATTTAATGCCGTGAAAGTGTTCGATCACTTGTGGTCCTGAAGAACCAAGGCCAATCACCATTCTTCCGTTAGAAAGTTCGTCGAGTGTGGCAAAATGCTGGGCTATCGCTCCTGGTGATCGTGAGAAGTTATTAATAATCCCTGTACCAAGTTTGATATTAGTGGTTTCTCGGGCGATTACCGCGAGGAGTGTGAGGGCATCCCGCCCCCAAGCTTCTGCAATATTTAGTTGCTCAATGCCTGCATCATCAGCTATTTTTGCATCTTCAATTACCTTGTCAAGATCAAATTCGCCTTGCCAATTCAAGCCGATACTTAGCCTTCGTGTCATGTTAGATACCCCTCATTCGATATAGTTAACTTTGATAGTGTCTTTCAGTATATGCGCATCTGGACGATGAATATATCTGAGATTACCTAGAGTTATAGAGCGTGAGATTTTCTTTTGTGAGTTCATTGCCAAGCTCTTCTTGGAACGAAGAAAAATCTTCCAAATCCCACTCCGCCACAAAAATAATGGACTTACCAGATTTCCCGGCGCGCCCAGTTCTTCCCGTTCGATGAGTGTATTCTTCAATGTTTTGCGGAAAGTCAAAATGAACAACGTGAGTGATTTCAGGAATATCAATTCCCCGCGCGGCCACATTTGTTGCAACTAATAAGTCTAGGGCACCCTCGCGAAATTGCTTTACGACGCGGTCTCGAGTTCTCTGGTCCATATCTCCGTGTAGTGCGCCTACTTTAATACCTTCACCAGACAACGCTTTGGCGAGTCGCTCGACCATTCTTCGCGTTCGGCAGAACACCAAGCTTTTACCTCTAAGCTCACGCTCAATCAGCTCCTTCAACGCAATTATCTTGTCACGCTCAGCAACTTCAACGTATGTTTGTTGAATACTTACGGGTGCTGAGAGCTCTTTATCGATTGCTAGTGTTTCTGGATCCTCCATGAATTGCCAGATTAGTCGCTTGATAGTTGTGGGCATAGTTGCCGAGAAGAGAGCAGTTTGTCGTGCCCGCGGGGTCTGCGAGAGAATTTTTCTGATCGCCGGAAGAAAACCTATATCTAGCATTTCATCCGCTTCATCTAATACCGCGACTGAAACCTTCCGTAGACTTAATGTTCGTCGCTGCAAGTGATCGAGCACTCGACCAGGTGTTCCCACCACTATGTGGGGATTTCCCTCTAACGCCTGGAAGTCTTTTTTAAGTGCATGCCCACCTAATAACCCTACTGTTTTGAGATTCCAGGGCTTAGCAAGCGTAGATATAACGTCAAGCACTTGCTGCGCTAATTCCCGAGTTGGAACTAACACAAGTCCTTGAACCTGATTTTTTCTTTGATCAATAGTCTCAATCATTGGTGAAGCAAAGGCGATAGTTTTTCCGCTACCTGTTTCAGCTAATCCAACTACATCCTTCCCTGCTAGCAAAGCAGGAATAGTCGCGGCTTGAATGGGAGTAGGTGTGATGAACCCCATGTCTTTGTATACTTCAAGAGATAAATCTTGAAGACCTAAATTTCTAAATTTCTCTGGAAGGGCACTGACGCTTTTTGGCCCACTCGGTTGATCAGTTTGCGAATTAACGGTTTCCTCTGCAAGTGAAGGTTCTTTGACTTCTTTTACAGCTTCAGTAGGTGTATTAGCGTCTTCAAATTGTTGTGGATTAGTATCCGGTTGATCAGTTTGCGAATTAACGGTTTCCTCTGCAAGTGAAGGTTCTTTGACT
>JAPYRK010000012.1:53267-64132 GCA_029941115.1 Dehalococcoidia bacterium
TCTTTTGCAGCTTCAGCAGGCACGTTTGCATGTCCAGATTGTCCCCGATCGGTATCTGTTTTTGGGCGATTGGAGTCACTATATTTTTTAAGATGTGTCGGTTTTGATGTTTCATCAGAAGGATTGACCCATCCACCAAGAGTTCGCGGACCGCTCTCAATAAGTCGGTCAGTCGACTTATGTCTGCGAGGCCGATGTCGTATTTCTGGCAGTAGAGTGGAATCACCTCCTGCATCTTTTGGTCTGAAGGCAAGGTCTTCAGGGAGTGGCGCTTCAAAATTCCGTTCACGTCTCCGTCTAGTGTAGTGATCTGTCTCGACTACTCGTCGGCGATTTGATCCTCCAGTAGTAGTATGTCGCTGTTTGTCAGACGATTGCTCTGATTTTTGAGTATTGTTACTTGTGCGGGAATTACTTCCACGCCTGTTTGCCACTGCTGTGGTATTAGTCTGTTTCATATTTGAATTTTGTATCTTTTCTTTTCGTTGAATTTTTCCTGTGGTTTTCGAGTTTTCCCGAGCTTGCGTCTGCTCATCTTTACTGTTTGCGCTCGAGTTTTGTCTACCTGAATTTGAGTTAGTTCGTCGTTTTCTAGATCTTGGCGCAGATTGATCGACAGAATTAGACGGAGAAGTTCCACCAGTCTCTTTTTTTATTAGAGACTTAATCCAATTAACGCCACGACTCACCGGTTTACACTCCCGGTTTTTATTTCACTCATTTACATCCTTGAGCTGGTATTTTGATTCGCACACAAGTGTGGACGACGGGAAAACATTATCTAGATCATAGGTGTGATTGGTCTACTCGTCGAGGGTAAAGTTAATTTACGGATCCCGGATTCGGTCCAGGCATGTTAATAATGCTCCCTTTGATATGTCTCTGTGAGCAGATCCAGGCGATCGTTTGTGCAACGTCAATTTGGCTGGGATACGTACTCTGCATTGGTGGTTCAATATTGTTAGATAAAATATCAACTATTAAATTATTGGGGATTCTATGCACGGGTCCAGGTGAGACAGCGTTAATAGATATTCCGTTTGAAGCTTCTTTTCTACCCAAAGTTTTTACTAGCCAGTGCCTTCCAGATTTCCCGAGAGCATAATCATACGGTCCCTCTTCTGGCGCTACTTGCCAGTTATCAGCATCGTACCCCCCGATGACGACAATATTGCCATGTTGCTGTGATTGCATTTCAGGTAATAATTCCTTTGCTAAGAGAAGAATCGGTGATATTTCAGCATTCATATTTTTTTCCCAGTCGTTAATTTGTATATCAGTTAGTGCGGTAGGCGTCCATTTACCGCCTGGTCCAATTACGGCAATAGTTGGTGAACCTAGCTTACTTTGTGCCTCATGAACCATTTTTTTTATATCGTTTTCGCTCGTGATATCAGCTTTGCAGACTATAGCTTTTCGGTCCATCTCGATAATTTGCTCAACTACTTCTTGCGCAGCATCAATAGACTGTCGGGTATTTACAATAATGTCGGCTCCTTGGTGAGCAAGCGTGAGTGCAGTCGCACGCCCGATCCCATTACCAGCAGATCCGGTGACTAATGCTATTTCGCCTTCAAGTGGAAGCTTGTTATTCTGCATGTTGAAAAAAACTTTCTATCTTTTGTTTAGTATCTAGGATTGCTTCACTACGATGCGAGTATTAAGTTATGGGTAGATGTCCTCACACACTTCCGGTCTAGATAACGCTTTAGAGTTACTTTCTCGATCTCGGTCTGATCTGTTGATTGCCCTTGAACGTGTTTCTGATCAATATTTTAATACTTCTCCCGTAGAAGAAGTCATAAGAGATAGATTCGAATATTGGAGCATTTGTGAGATAGCTTGGTATGTGGGTGCGTTGGATGATGTCCGCAGACTGCAGATAAACGATATTGGTGCTGGACGAGAAGTACGGCCGAGTGAAATTTCTCGAAGACCGAAACAGGTCAGTAATGTTGGAGTAATGCTTGTTTGGGTGAACCAAAGCAGAGCTGCACTGAGTTCTTCAATATCCTGGATGACTAAAAATCAGTTGCAAGAGGAGCAGTTACTATTTAAGGAGAATTTATCCAGATGCGAAATGATTCTTAGCAAGATTGTTGCTAATGAGACTATGAGTACTAGGCGAATTTTGGAATTAATAGAAATGTTTAGATGTTAATAAAATGATTAGAGTATTATGAGTGATTCTGAGTCGGTATCGGGAAGTAATAATCCGTGGAGCGGTCGGGTTGCACAGTATAAAGAGGATATTTTCTTCGATAGCACTTTTCAGAATCATCAGTTCAGCTTTCGAACCACGTACGGACTGTTTTCGCCAAAGGCGATTGATGCTGGTACTGAACTACTCATCGAGACTTTGGACATCAACTCTGATTACGATTGTTTGGACTTAGGTTGTGGTTACGGACCAATTGGAATCGCACTTGCCCGATTAGCTCCAGAAGGCCGAACTTTGCTGATTGACAAAGACTATGTAGCAATCGAATATTCTCAACACAATCTTGAGTTGAATGAAATTGCTAATGCAGATGTGTTGTTATCGAACGGGCTCAGTAAAATCTCTGATGACCAATTGTTTGATATCGTTGCGATGAATTTGCCGGCTAAAATCGGGAATGAGTTAACAACTGTGTTATTCGCTGATTCTTTCCTTCATTTGAAGCCTGGGGGTGCTTTGTACGTTGTCAGTTTGGCAGGTATGCGCGGATTTATAAAACGTTCGTTAGAGGGAATATTTGGCAATGTAAATAAGTTAAAGCAAGGAAAGCAACACGCGGTTCACATAAGTTATCGTGAACCTCAAACAAAATGAAACTACACTTAACAGTATGCCAGATATAAACAAACAAGCGTCGCGAGTGCCTGGGACGGCCCGTTATGAGGAACTTCGAGGGAAAAGCGCACTGATTTTGGGAGGTTCGCGTGGAATTGGGCGAGCAATTTCAGAGCGTCTGGCGCTCGAGGGAGTTAATTTAATAGTTAATTATTCGAGATCAAAAGAAGCGGCAGAGGACTGTGCTCGAGCCTGCCGGTCCTTGGGAGTTGACGTCCAACTTATTCAGGGTGATATCGGTGATGAGGCAAGCTTGATTGAAGTGATTAAATTTGCTGAGAGTCGATCATCGATTGATATTCTTGTGAATAATGCAGCCCGTGGTCTTGAGAGGCCTCGACCTGCACTTGGTCAGAAGAGCCAACATCTGCATAAAACGATGGATGTAAATTTATTCGCACCGTGGTTTGCCAGTCAGACTGTGGGAGCGACGATGGCAGAGAATGGATCGGGGATAATTATTAACTTACTATCCCCGGGCGCATGGAAATATATGCCGGGATATAGTGCGGTTGCTACAAGCAAGGCCGCGCTTGAGTCATTAACTAAGTATCTCGGTGTCGAATTAGCATCATCAGGCGTTCGAGTGTGTGGGGTTTCATCTGGCTGGGTTGAAGGATCAGACGGCGAGCATTCTTATCGTGATGAGGTGAGTGACCGGATTAGACCTCATGTACCATCTGGCAGAAATGTTGCACCGGAAGATATAGCGGCGGTTGTTGCTTGGCTTTCAAGCGAGGAAGCTCCCATGTTTAGTGGTCAAGTTTTACATTTTGATGGAGGCTTTGATTTGAATTCTTGGCGAAATATTCTCGAAACCTAGATACGCAACTTCTGAAGGCACTAATATGGACTCTGATTTTATGATATTTAATAGGAGCAAGCATTGACGTCGAACGATATTAGTGAGTGGTTTGTAATCGGAGTCGATGACACATCTGATAATTCGGAAGAAATAGATGTAAATACAGCCGATTTTATGCGCCGACTCTCGCTTGAACTGACTAATACTAGTTGGGGACTCGTCGAGGGTACTACCCGCCATACGTTATTTTCTTCACCTAAGATTTCCAATGATGGTTCGAATATTTCGTATGCCATAAAGCTGCATACGGCGCGTTCGATTTTAGATCTTGAAGATTTTTTGGTGGACATGCTTCGTGCAAATTCCGCTAAAGGATCTGATCCAGGACTTGCGATTCTCTCGAGACACTCAGATATGCCGCATGTCTTGGCATTTGGCCGTCGAACTCAGACTGAGATTATGCGACTTGATTGGGCACAAACTTTTTCAACAGAATCCAACGTCACTTTGAGAGCTGTGGGTGCAAAACGTAATGGTTCAGTTGGAGCTTTGGCTGCCGCGGGACTGCGAGCAGGCGGAGACGTACAAGCACGATTTATTGAGATTCCTGGCTTAACTGAATTGAGCGGAAAAATATCTGCAGGTCAGATCAGAGAATTGAGTCAGCTGCAGCGGTTACTTGATGTTGACAACGAGCAAATTGATCGTGACGATATTATCGATCTGGGGGACGGAATGCCGACTTTGAAGCCGCATCTGGAGTTTGGTGAACCACTTGTTCGGTTTCGTCAGCATGACGATGACCGCCGACTTTGGCTTCCGGAGTCGATCTTTCTTAGATAGGCACTCACATCAACTTTGTATTGTTATAGCGTCTAGAAACTTCCGCCATTTACATATAGTCGTTGTCCTGTCACGTATGCTGCATCCTCTGAGCAGAAAAACACGACAGCATCTGCAATGTCCTCTGGCTGGCAAACCCTTTGGAAAGGAGATCCTTTATCTAACTCACGGATGTCCTCTACCCCTCGGGTAGCTTTGACCAGTCGTTTACCCATGTCAGTTTCGACTAAACCGGGGCCTACGATATTCACTCGTATATCATGGACTTTTTCTTCCTTAGCAAGCGTGAAAGCGATGGCCTCTTGAGCAGATTTAGCCATGTTGTAGGGAGCGCCACGCCCAGAAAGCGATTCCGTAGCAACCGACGAAATCATTATGACATCCCCTCGTTCAGCTGCTCGCATCTGGGGTACTAACAAATGGCACAGATTGTGTGTTCCGAATACGTGAATTCCGATTACTTTTCGAATTTCTTCGGGGTTTGTATCGGTAATAAGAGATCCTCTACTTGCTACACCCGCATTATTAATCAGAATTGATATTTCACCAAGATCATTTAGGGCTGAATTTACCATTCGTTGACAATCCTCGAAATCGGCAACGTTACCTTGGTATGCTTTGGCAATTTTTCCGAGAGCTTCAATTTCTGCGACTGTTTCTTGCGCCGCCTCTTTATCTCGCGTGTAATTGATGGCAATGTTTGACCCAGATTTCGCCAGTCCGATGGCAATTGCCTTTCCAATTCCACGGCTACCCCCCGAGATGAATGCACTGCGACCTTCAGTGTTATTTGTCATAACTATTATCCTTAACTACCAGCTACAGTGATTCGTTGATTTGTAATATATGAAGCTCTTTCAGAGCACAGAAAGGCAACTGACCCAGCAATGTCTTCGGGATATCCAAGGCGACCGAATGGTGAGTCGGCGGCAAGTTCGTTGATACTGTCCTTGACACGGCCCTGAAACTTGACCATCATCTCTGCCATGTCAGTTTCAATAAGTCCCGGGGCCACGATGTTGACGTGAATATTATTTCCACGCTCTTCTTTCGCCAGGCTATATGCAACGGCTTCCATAGCTGCCTTAGCTGCAGCATAAGTGCCACCAGTAGGTCCGAATGATTGTGCAGCAATTGAGGAAATCATCACCACATCACCACGAGTTGATTCTCGCATTTGTGGAACTATCATCCGACATAGGTCGTGCGAGGCAAATGCGTGCGCAGCCATTAGCCGGTAAAAATCATCTGGACTTGCCGTCGCCACATGTGGTCGGCCCACCGCCGTCGCACCAATACCAGCATTATTTACCAAGATATCAATGCTGCCCAGAGCAGTTATTGACTCGGTTGCAAGTCTTTCAGCTTCGCTTTGGTCTGACACGTCAGCCATAATAATTTCAGCTTTTTTACCTAACTTGCGTACCTCTGATGCAATTTCTTCGGCAGCCTTCTGGTTGCTGTGATAATTAATAACGACGTCTGCGCCTTCAGACGCGAGTCGGCGTACGATAGCCCGACCAATTCCTCGACTACCGCCGGTAACTAGGGCTTTGCGCCCGTCTAATTCACCCATATTTCACCTCTGTTCTACACTTGTCCGTAGAGGGTCAGTGTAGAGCCAACGTTAGCGTCGCGGTATACGTAAGGAGTTCAATATGCGCCTGTTGTTTATATTGACTGGAATCCTAGGGCTTTTTTTGCTTTATCTTATGTTTTTTCACCCCAGTAGACTAAAAGGTATTCTTCGCTATGTCCGAATTGTTGGCTTTGCTTGGGTGGTAGCAATACTCATTGGGTCCGTTATTCGTCTGCTTTGGCCTGAATTATATCTAGGACCTCCGGCATAACAATGATTCCAGAACGTATTCTTATCTGTCCACAAGAGTTTAAAGGCTCCTTAACGGCGAACGATGCCTCAAACGCGATTGCTAAGGGCGTGAATTCAGTCATTCCTGCGGCTGACTTAATTATTCAACCTCTGGCTGACGGTGGCCCAGGAACAGTGGATATAGTCGGAGAAGCTGCTGGTGGTCAATTTGTAACTCGAACAGTTATGGGACCATTTGGCCAGTCTGTGGAGGCGAGATACGTAATTATTCAGAACGCTACAGGTGGTTTGATTGCGATTATTGAACAGGCCTCTGTTACGGCTCTTGCCGATGTTGCACCCGAGCGACTTAATCCGACGAAGGCTACTTCTTACGGAGTTGGGCAGATTATTTTAGACGCCATTGAACAGGGAGTTGATGAAATAGTTTTGGGTGTAGGTGGGACTTGTACAAATGACGGCGGTGCAGGTGCTGCTCAGGCGTTAGGTGTGGGGCTTCTAGATCCAGCGGGAGTTGAATTACCTAATCATCCACTTCATTTGGTCCGACTGGAAAAGATCACCCCATCAGCGAATAAAAAATTAAAACAAATTCAACTTCGAATTGCGGTCGACGTCTTGAATCTCCTGCTGGGACCGACTGGTGCGACCTCTGTATTTGGCCCGCAAAAAGGTATGAGAGATTGGCAGGCTCCTGCTCTTGAGGAAGCACTAGCAATTTTTGCAAACCAGATTAGTGTTGACCTGAATATTGACGTCGCTGAGCGAGAAGGGACTGGCGCTGGTGGCGGGTTACCATGTGGGCTTATTGCAGCTATACCTACAACCACGATCGAGTCGGGTGCTTCGCTGGTGAGTGATGCCGTGCATCTTGAGGCACAAATGGCTGAGATAGATTTAGTTATTACCGGCGAGGGATCCTTAGATTCACAGACAAGTTACGGGAAAGCTGTGTCTCATGTGCTGGCGTTGGCAAAAAGTGCCAACATCCCTTGCATAGCGATAGCAGGGCAAGTTAATGAAATACCGGAATTTCTTCAAGATGCCGAACCATTAGTGTCTCGGTCTGCTACCGACGAGGATATAAAACACGCCATGATTCATGCGAGCAATAGAGTCGGAATTGCAACCAAAACTCTAATCAAAAGGTACTGCGAACTTTAGAACGTAATTGGATTAGTTGTAATTCAGATTTCCATCAATTAGCGCTTTGGCAATCACAACACGCTGAATTTCACTTGTTCCTTCCACAATCATTAACTGTCTTGCGTCTCGGTAGTGTCGTTCTAGTGGGTGATCTTCCATATAACCCTGCCCACCAAGTATTTGAATTGCCTCACTGGCCACGCGATTAGCCATTTCCGTAGCGTACGCTTTTGCGATGCTGAGCATGTGTCCGTCCGCCGGGCCAAATTTGCCATCATCTACGAGCTCACACCCTTGGTATACCAATAATCGTGCAGCCTCGATATCAATAGCCATTTCCGCGAGTTTCATCTGAATCGCTTGAATATCAGTCAGTGCATTACCGAATGCTCGCCGTTGTCGTGCGTAATTGAGGGCGTACATAAGGGCGCCTTCAGCCAGTCCTACTCCACGAGCACCAACCACTGGTCTGAGGGAATTTAAAGTGGCCAATGGGCCCTTCATGCCCATGCCCTCTGCCTCTCCAACCAATCGTTCCATCGGGACTCGGACATTGTCAAAAGTCAGTACACCGGTGGGTAGACCACGGACGCCCATTTTTCTGTCAACCGACGTAACTTCAAACCCCGGCATGGTCGTATCAACAATAAATGCATTTAGAGATTTGGGGTCGGGGTAGTCAGTCTTGGCGAAGACGACAACTTGGTCGGCCACTGGTCCACCGGATATATATATTTTTTGTCCATTGATTATATAGTCATCGCCATCACGAACTGCTCTTGCTTGAAGATTTGCAACATCTGAGCCAGCATCAGGTTCTGTTAGACAGAAGGCACCTTTTTTCTGCCCCGTAGCAATCGGTCCGATATATTCCTTTTGCTGCCTCTCTGTGCCAAAGAACTTGATCGTGTGAGTGGACAAGGATGAGAGCAGTAGCATTAGACCGGCACTGCAGTCGTATTTTGCGACTTCTTCAACTGCGATGGCGAGGGCTAGGGTTCCTGCATCAGCTCCGCCTACAGCCTCAGGTAGTGTGATGCCAAGTAAATCAGCGTCTCTAAACGCCTGAAAATAATCCTCAGGATACTCAGCATCTCGGTCAACTTCGGCGGCTCTGGGCGCTATGATGTCTTTTGCGATGCGTGCCGCATTATTTTTTATCAGGGTATGTGCTTCGCTAAGTTGAAAGTCCATTTGTTATTCCTTTTCATATAGAGCTTTATTAAATTTAAGGTGCTTATTCTGTCTCGTTAAATGTATTGTGTTTACTGGGCTCGTGTTTCTTGTCTCCTCGGTAGACAATTTTCAGTACAATAAATCCAAACAATCCAGCTAGTAGTGACGCCACTATAATTCCTATTTTCGCCTGATCTAACATTTGATGTGATTCAGGAAACGATAAATCTGCGATTAATAATGATACGGTGAAACCTATACCACCAAGTAATCCGACGCCAACGACCGCAAGATAATTCATTCCTGTTGGCAGCGTTGCACCCAATCGAACTGCAAGCCAGGTGAACGCGAATATTCCAATTGGCTTACCAAATACGAGGCCAATCCCTACTCCAAGTGTTACTGGAGACACAATTGCGTCGTTTATAACATCACCGCTGAGCATGACACCTGAGTTGATAAATGCAAATATTGGTACGATCGCGAACGCTACGATCGGCTGCAGCGAGTGTTCAAGTCGATCAAGCGGTGAAAGCGCTCTGGTGGCTTCCTCATGCAGCTGAATGAGCGCAGCTACCTCACCGCTGTGTTCACTATCTTCTTTATCTGCTGTTGTTACGGAATCAGCAGACTCTTTGTATTTTCCGAGTGCTTGTTCTGCTCCCTCTTCAAATCCTTCCCTTGAGTACCACGACTGCCAAGGGGTGAGGAGGGCGAACGCGACGCCTATTACCGTTGGATGGATACCTGCATCGTGCATTGCGATCCAACCAAGAATCCCCAAAGCAATATAAAGGGGGGTGTACCAGAGCCCGTTTCGCTGAGCAAGGTAGGCTACGAGTAATGTGCCTCCTGCCATCGCGAGTGGCATGAGGTTCAGTTCTTCGGTATAGAACAGAGCGATTATGAGGATACCCCCAATGTCATCAACTACTGCCAATGCCAAAAGCATAATTCGAAGCGAGAAGGGAATTCGCGAACCTGCGAGAGTCAAGACTCCGATAGCGAATGCTATGTCGGTTGCAACCGGTATACCCCAGCCACTAAGACCTTCACCCCCGGTATTGAACCAGAAGTAGATCAGTGCGGGTACAACCATTCCACCCACCGCCGCGACTATTGGAACCATTACTGTTTTAGGATTAGCTAACTCACCTGCGACGATTTCTCGTTTTATCTCAAGTCCAACCAGGAAGAAAAAGATCACCATCAAGATATCGTTTACCCAGAAATGAACAGATTCATTAAGTTCCCAAAAACCTATATCTACGTGTATATGAGCATGCTGGAGGTCAAAATACTGACCAGACCAAGCTGAGTTTGCCCAGAGTAATGCAAAAACTGCAGCGAGAAAAAGGACGATAGCACTAGAAGTTTCAGTTTGAATGAATCTGGTAAGCGGACCGGCAAACTTCTTTAAGTTTTCTTGTCGTTGTGCTAGGGCCGGGTATCGGGCATGATGCCAGCTAAGAACATCGAGCGCTACATCTTGATCTTGTGCTTCTTTCTTTTCGCTCATGTACCCGTCCTTGCTGTTTTATTGCGATGTAGATAGGTTAGTCTCTTACTTCCGAGTGTTCTATCCATCGACTGCTTTTTGTAAGTAAGAAACTTACCGCATTCAAGGCTAGAATAAATTGGCAGACACGCCCTCGTAGCTCAGGGGACAGAGCAGCGGACTTCTAATCCGCGGGTCGGGTGTTCGAATCGCCCCGAGGGCACCATCTGTCCCCATTGCCCTTATGTGGCAGGAGGTTAGCGTTTCTTCCCAGAACGGCTGCTAGGCGGGATATGGGTTTCACCCCCCAGATGATCCCCACCGACTATTGATAGAGGTAGATACAGTTCACAAGAATGTCAGTGTTTGCAAGGGATTAGTACACTCAGTTGTATAGGGTTCAACCCCTTTAGAAACTCCGCCGGTCGGAGGTTCGAATCCTTCCGAGGGTACCATTTAAGCCCCATTTCATGGGGTATAAGATCATCTAGTACTTTGAATATCTTCAGTGAATACCACAATTATGGGCAGATTATGGGCATTTACTTTAAAACACATAGTTTCCAGGAAGCTTGATCAACTTTGTTCGGCAAAATGTCTGCAATGACGATACTGTTACTGAGTGACACTAATTCTCTGAGCTTTGTAAAACCCGTAATTGGGTGCTTTTTTCTCACCTGACCGGCCTTCGACAACTGACTCCATATCTGCATATTGAAGCTGCCAGACG
>JAPYRK010000013.1 GCA_029941115.1 Dehalococcoidia bacterium
ATCGTATTTTTTACAAGCCGTTGCTATAGCGAATGCTTCCATTTCGATACAGTCGACGGTGTTTGGAATGTCTGTTTCGAACTTGTCTTGGCTGCCGCACAGAACTGTAGTTGCTGCAGGATCGCCAAAGTCAATAATGGGCGAATTATTTGAAAATGGCGTAGTACCGAGATCCAAACCAGCGGCTGTAGCATCCATATCCATTTGTTTGAATTGTGTGCATGTAAGAACTGTTCCATGAGGGTGCACAGAAGATCCGCATGTACCAATGTTGATGATTTCTAAATCAGAGTGAAATTCGAGGATTGCTTCGGTTGCTGTGATCGCCGCGTTTATTTTACCCACGCCCGTGTAGCGTAGATGGACCTCTGGAGGGAGATCCTTCTTTGATACTTCTTTTTCGAGCGCGACAAGAATGACTAAATTATTCTTACGCATCCAATTCTTCTCTTTCTAGCTGAACTATTCGGATAAGCTCGAGCGCCAGTTCTTCTCTAGCAGGGGGGGTAGTGGAATCTTTAAATATTGCGAGATTACGATAAATATCAGCGGCTGCTCGGTGAAATCCATCAGGCAGGTGCGCCTGCTCAAATGTGTCTGCTATTTCTTCCATTTCCCCAGAAAAACGCCAGGCCTTTGATACGGAACTACCAAGTGAATCCACTTTTTGGTGGAGTGCAGGCTGTGATTTATCCCACTCTTCAAATAACTGAGTTAATACCCCTCGTTGTTGCGCCAATGTTATAAGTCCGATGAGCAGCGCATTTGTTCCTTTTGTCCATCCGGCATATGCCATCTTCAACGTTGAAGCAGACATTGGATTATTACCCGAAAGCGCTATTACCTCTAGCGGGCCGCCGTTCAGTTTGTCAGCAGCAAAAACTGCATCATCACCGGATAAATAGAGTCGCGTAGACCCATACTTTTCAGCTGGTGGACCGATTATTCCTCCGTCGATATAAGTAGCACCCGAGGACTCCACCTCGTCGGCCACCTGCTGCGCTGTGTTCGGAGATATTGCGTTCGCGTCGATATAAATACCTCTGAAACCGAGAGACGAAACATCAAAAGCTACATCTTTAGCGGCATGCGGTGGTACTACTGAGATGATAAGTTTGCATCTATTTACAAGTCCATTAAGCCAGCCAGTGTCTTTGAAACTATCTAAGCTATTGGCGCGATTTTTGGATTCCCCGCTTCGGTCACCAGAAGCCCAAAGAACTTCATTGCCAGCTTGTATGAGGGAAGCGGCAACAGATATACCCATCATTCCTGGGTGTAGTATGCCCACCGTATATTTATTCGATTCAACATCAAGCATCGCAAACTCCTACCAAGTCATTGCAGCTCCATCACCACGGCCATCCGAACCACCCCATAAAACACCAGTCTCTCGATCTCGGATAATTATTTGCCCACGGCCAAATAATCCTAATCTTGACGCTCCGGTTGATCTTTCAACTTTGTGGCCCCGCCTCGTAAGCTCAAGTAGGGTATGGTCAGGGATTCCATCCTCTAGAGATACAAGACCCCACGGGGGATCTCGGTAAATTGAAAATCGCGGTTCATCTAATGCAGCCTGTGGATTCATATTAAAATCAATGAGATTGACCATAGTTTGCACGTGACCCTGTGGTTGATGGTACCCGCCCATTACCCCGATACTGGCGAAAAGCTCATTAGTATCAGCGTGGGTAATAAGGGCTGGAATAATCGTGTGATAGGGGCGTTTAGACGGTTCTAGTCTATTGGGATGGGCTTCATCTAAACTGAAGCCAGATCCACGGTTCTGCAAAGTGAACCCACACCCTTGGGGAATAATTCCAGTTCCGAATCCACTGTAATTACTATTAATAAATGAGCAGGCATTACCGTCTCCATCCACAACACTGAGGTATACAGTATCTGAGGTTTTTTCCGGGCCTTCATTAGGCGCGATTGAATATGAAGAGTCCAACAGAGATTTTAAGTCGGAAGCATGTTCAGAGGAGAGTAGTGTATCCACGGGAATATCTACGAAAGATGGGTCAGCCACATGATCCAATCCGTCGCGGAACGCTAATCGAACGGTATCGATAAGTAAATGAAGCAGATTCGGATCTCGTCGCTCCATCTTGCCAATCTCGAATTGTTCCAGAATATTAAGCGCAATTAAGGCCACGATTCCTTGGCCATTAGGTGGATGTTCCCATATTTGATAGCCTCTGTATTGAGCTGATATAGGCTTATCGAAGGTCGATACATGATTTGCTAGATCACTAGACGTAATGTGTCCACCGAGGTCTTTTATGATTTCAACGATCGCTTTGCCTGAAGCTCCTTGGTAAAAGGCCTCTGGTCCACCTTCGGCAAGTTCTCTGAACACTCGAGCTAGATTTGGATTTTTCCATATTTCACCTGCTGCCGGCGCTGAATTATTGAGAAGCAACTCACTGCTGTTGGGGCTTGCTGATTTCAGAAGATCGATACTATCTTTCCAAAATTTTGATATGACGGGAGTTATTGGAACACCTTCTTCAGCCAACCTAATCGCTGGTCCTAGTACATCGTTGATTTTCATCCGACCAAATCGATCCAGAGTGTCAAACCAACCCATTGCTGCACCGGGGACAGTGACTGCATGCACAGAGGTGGAAATAGTACGGTCTTGAAATGAATTAATGCCCAGTTCTTTCATAGACTTGATCGATTGATTTGCGCCGCTGCGACCGCTGCCATTGAGAGCATAAACTTCCCGCTGTTTCGCATTGTAGTAGAGTGCAAAGCAATCTCCACCAATACCGGTTGAGGTAGGTTCAACGACGTTCAGCGCGGCTGCGGTGGCAATCGCTGCATCAGCCGCATTTCCACCCTTTTCTAAAATACCTAAGCCCGCTTTTGCCGCTAATGGATGACTAGTTGCCACCATTCCGTGCAGTCCGAGCACAGGAGATCTTCGAGATTCGAATGTCCAATGTTCATCCATTAATCACCTCCATTGAACTAATATCCTTTCGTAGGGGATACGTTAATGCAAAAAACTGACGAATCATGCTGGTTGAATATTGACCCAGGCGGTTCAGTGCTTCATTTTGAATCATGTCCGTTTGTTCAGGAGTATACAGGTGCAGAAAAAACGGCTGGAACTTGGCTATACTTTGCAACTCAGGAAGCTGCTGGTGAAGCTTATCCGGCATTAGGCACCTGCGCAAAATGTTTTCTCCCTAATAAATGACTTTTCTTACGATTCTGAATTAATTGCCTGATCAATTAATTGACGCAACTGTTTTTCACTTATAGATCCAGCATGCCTGTCAAGGACTGTAAGTCCATCAGATGCCACTGTTGATATTCTTGGAAATCCAACAATCCCAAGTTGTTTGGCGAGCTTACTATCGTCCTTGTTTGTAATATCAAGTATGACGAAATTCATTAGGCTCTGTGTTTCAAATCGTAAACCGTCCACGACGGCACGTACACTTTTGCAGGTGGGTCAGCCGACGGCGGAATTAAATACCAGCGTAGGTAGACCATTTTGCGGAATGTACGCTCCAGTTCGATCGATGTCGGTGTTGGACAGCGTGAAATTCTTTGAAACTAGCACTGCTTCGGTCGTGCTGGCCACTACACCTTGTGTACTCCCAGTTTTTGGCCTTGATGATTCTGAAATCCTTGTTGATTTTTCTATCGATTCTTGTTCGTTTTGACATGATAGAGACAGAATCATCAACGTAAATAAGATTAGTGCGGATCGAGCAAAATGTATCTTTCTCTGATTCATTTTTTACCTCTCACCACTGACATTTCATTAATGTGGCTAACCACAAATTCCTCGGACCGTTGCATGCATTATCTGCATTCCTAAATGTAAATTATCAATTGACAACCGTTCATCATGTCCGTGAACTCGTCCTGCCTCACCGGGGCCACTCAGAAATGGACTAAATCCATATGCGGTCATTCCCTTGCGTCTGAACACGCGAGAATCAGTAAATCCAGTTGATACACCAGGGAGGATTAAGGCATCTTCAACTAAGTTACGTGCCTCTCTCGACATTACATCCCAAAGCTCTGTATTTGAAGGCGAAGCGGGAGTTGATGATTGAAATACACGTTCAATTTTGATGCGATCATCATTGATTACGTCGATCATGTCGCCGACGAATTTATCAGGGTCATATCCAGGTACGAGTCGGCAATCAAGAGTGGCTTCGGCATCTGAGGGGATGACGTTGTGTTTGACTCCCGAACGGAGAGTAGTCAACGCGATAGAATTTTTCTGCATTGAGTCTATCCTTGGATTATCTGCTGCCAAAGCCTTGAGAACTTCATCAGTAGGTTTGTCTTTCAATATGCCCGCTTCATAAATAGCTTCAAAGTAATTTCTCACTTCGGGTGTTATATCAAACGGTCGATCCCAATCTAGGACTTTATTTACCGCACGAACTAAGTGATCTGCTGCGTTGTCGCTGTGGGGTACAGATCCATGGCCTGGAGTGCCCTCGACCGTCAACTTAAGCCAGAGGGGACCTTTCTCTGAAACCCCTATATTGAAAGCATCACGCTCGATTCCTAGCACTTCGGTGCTACCGCTACCACCCTCGTTTATTACATATTCACAATCCAGAAGCTCCGGATATTCTCGATCAAGAAATTCGACGCCATATGCTGAACCCGCTTCCTCATCAGCTACTGCCATGAAAACCAAGTCACGCTTGAGAGGTAAATTAAGTCGTTTGTGTAAAAGAAATGTAACGAGTTCGACAATGCCGGTGCCTTTCATATCTTGCGCGCCTCGGCCCCAAATATAGCCATCACGGACTTCGCCACCGAGCGGGTCAACTGTCCAGTTTTCTACCTCAAAAGGAACGACGTCCGTGTGATTAAGTAGAATTAGAGATTTCCCTCGGCTTCCATCTCCCTTGAGTGTGGCTACTAGAGTGGATCGATTGTCACCGGGGTCGTAAAGCTGGTAGGGAATGCCTTCGGCGTCAAGAATTTTTCCTAAGAAATCGCAGGCAATGGTTTCGTTACCTGGGGGGTTCACTGTATTGACGCGTATATATGACGAAAGCCATTCGGTTGCTTGTTCGGTCCATTCGCTCCAGTTTATCCCTGTGTCTGTCATTTCATGGCCTCACTTATGCTGTTTTAACTATAATTTACCGTTCAGATTTTTTTTGAATTGCGCTCTCCATATTAGTATCACGCGCTAGTAGTGTTATGTCTTTTTGAAGGGGGGGGATGCATTTTCAGGCACCGGTATCTCAAATGTATTTAGTACGATGGAAATTGCTGAGTAGTAACCGATCAAGGTTGCAATCTCCATTATTCCGACTTCACCTAAAGCTTCAGTGAGCTCTTTATACGTATCCTCGCGAATACGTTTAGTTTCGATCATTTGTATACAAAACTCATAAACTAGTGCCTCAGAGCCGCCAAGTTCCGGTTTCTCACCGAGCTGAATTGCAGTGACTACTTCCTGTTTAATACCGGCTTCCAAGGCCATTCTTGCGTGCGCCCAGAACTCGTATTGAGCCTGCCAGTGTGCTCCTATGGTAATAATTGCCAGCTCCAGCAGCGGGCGAGGAATGCTGGTACCGTAGCGCAGACGTGCCCCTAGTTCTTGCAGTGCTATACCAATAGTGGGCGAGTACAACATTGAGTTAAAGGGGCCACCAAGTGACCCATCTGATTGGATCATATTTGCGCCTCTTGGCCCAGTAGTGAGCGCATCATAAGTTTGTTTTTGTTCTGTGGTTAGAAGTTCGGGCGTGAGTCGTGTTAGACGTGACATATACGTTAAAGCCTTTCTTTGGGCGTACTGGGTGTGAAATACACTCACAGTAGGATATCGGTAACCCACGAAGTTTTGTTGTATTGCCGTGGATACATTTATTATGCTCACTATCTATGAACAGTTATCAGATGTTGATTCTCGCGATCGGAATTCTTGCCTGTAGTTGGGCTGGCCCATTAATTAGGCTGGCAGATGAGGCTTCTTTTCTTTATATTGCCACTGCACGCCTTGTAATTGCCGCACCAATAATGATTGCAGTTTCACTTCTGGGGCCTAAAGATTCGTATAGGACTCTGAAAATCAGTGTGATTTGTTTAATGGTTTTATCTGGAATTGCTTTGGCAGCTCATTTTGCGTTTTGGGTTTCAAGTATCTCTAAAACTTCGATTTTAGCCTCAGTCGCATTGGTTGCCATGAGTCCACTATTTGCCGCTTTAGGTGGCTGGATGTTTCTGGGCGAGCGACCGAACGTGAGAGTACTGAGTGGTATCCTCCTGAGCTTTTGCGGAGCATCTGCCCTGGTCATCTCAGATTTTCAAGATATTGGCAGCTTGTCAGGGGACATCTATGCGTTCATCGGTGCCATACTTGCTTCGATTTATCTATTGATTGGGCGTTATGTCAGGCAACGTGTCGAGGTGTCAGTTTATACAGCGATCGTCTATTCGGTCGGAGCTATTGTTCTACTCATTACCTTCTTGAGTCGAGAAACTTTAACCTTTAATTATGAAGTAAATACGTATATCTTTGTTCTTTTACTTGCTCTCGTCCCACAGTTAATTGGCCATAACGCGATAAATTATTCCTTGGGATTTGCGCCGGCTGCCGTTGTTGCATTGGCCATACTTGGTGAACCTGTCGGATCATCATTGATAGCGGCGCTGCTTCTTGATGAAATCCCTTCAGTTTTTGAGATTGTTGTCGGAGGGGTAATTCTATCGGGTGTGTATATTGGTGTCCGAGGTGGTGCGATATCAGCGAACTAGCCAAGCTCGACTTCAGGTCTTTCTTCCCAGACAACTTGATTACTAACTAGATCGGTGAGCTCGTCTTCACTCATTCCAAGTAATTCAGATAAAACCTCACGGCTGTGTTCTCCCATATCAGGCGATGTCCCTTTGATTCCGCCAGGTGTTCTTGACATTTTGATAGGTGTATTAGCTAGAGGGGTGGGTCCAAAAGTTTTGTGTTCTATTTCAGGGAGCATCTCACGGGCCGCAACCTGGGGCATTGCTGAAGTTTCTGCAATGTTATTGAGCGGTCCGCAAGGAATTCCGTACTTTTGTAAAGCGCTAACCCAGTCGGATGTGTGTCTTTGTGCAAAAGCTAGATTTAGGAGAGGTTCGAGTTCACTGTGATTCCGAGACCGAGCAGCGGCAGTTTCAAAACGTGGATCGTCGATAAGTTCCGGGATATCAAGTTCGACACACAGAAGCGCCCATTGATTTGAGATGCCCCAAGAGAGGGCAATGACAATGTAGCCATCTTTTGTGGGGAATGCTTGAAAGGGCACAGCGGTAGGATGCCTAGTACCAATTCGCCCAGGGATTTCGTGAGTTATGTGGTATCGCATAAATTCATTTGTTTGAACCGCAATCTGACAGTCAAGCATCGAAATATCTATTAGTTGGCCTTCACCAGATTTTTGACGCTCGTGTATTGCGGCTAAAACTCCAACTGCGCAATATAGTCCAGCCGCTACGTCCCCGACAGAAAACCCAACTCGTGCTGGCTCTGAGTTTTCATATCCCGTAATTGACATGACTCCGCCAGCCCCCTGCACAATTACGTCTAGGGCCGGTTTATCTGAAAGTGGGCCGGTCTGGCCATATCCGGATATGGCAGCATATATGAGTGCCGGATTTAGGTCTTTGAGGTCGGCATACCCGAGACCAAGGCGGCTCATTGCACCAGGTGTAAAGTTTTCCACTACGACATCAACTTCTTTTACAAGATCCTGGAAAATACTTTTTCCTGATTCAGTAGTGAGATCAACCGCGATCGATCTCTTGCCTCGATTTATAGAAAAGAAGTAGCCGGATTCTCCATCGATCATTGGCATAGTAGTACGAGCAACATCTCCGTACGGAGGTCTCTCCAATTTGATAACGTCTGCTCCGAGGTCACCTAGGGTTTGAGTACACATAGGCCCAGACAAAATCCATGTAAGGTCAAGGATGCGAATTCCTTCAAGTGGACCAGAAGTTGGTAGTGCAGGCAATGAAAGACCTTCCTGACTTTTAATCGATTAGTGCCGTCAGTAATTGTTCGATAACTGAATTAGCTCTTTGGTGTACTTCTTCATCTGTTTGATCTTGCATTGGATGTGGCACAAAGACTCTATTCACATCAGGCATGCCTAATGAGGTCGATTGGGCCACTGCTGCATCAATGAAGCCATCCGTGGCCACAAATACCGCTGGAATTCCATTGTTTTCAAACCACACTGTGTCGTGCACACTGCACGTTGTACAAGATCCTCAGTCAGCCACTGCTTCGATGACGAAATTGCATTCATTCATTATTTGTCGCCGCAGTTCGTAAGGTGCGGGCTTAGCGAAAGTTGGCTTCATATACCTTTGGATTTTCACATTTGGCATTTGATTGGTAATCAGCGTTTCAACTTGGTCTAAGAATTTATTTCCCCGAGGCTTAGAGATATCAAGGAGTCCAACAGTCCCCGTAATGTGCTCAGGTCTCCTAGTCCGATTTCGCTTAATTGGCTCTCTTTCGTCGGTTGGGTCCAAAATTGTTGTGGGTAACTCCTGTGTTGACATGAGGCAAACCTTCTTTCTAACCTTCATTTTTCGATTTTACGGCTGGTTGGGATGGACCCGGTGGGGCCACTCGCCCATCCCTCAAGCACGGCTGAAAACTTACCAGCTTCCGAACCAGCCACCATTATATGGATGTTTTTGTTGCTACGAAATTTCGGAATTAGCTTATTCAGATCTTCCTCAGAGGCGTTAGCAAATTGAGCAGGATCTAGCCCGGCTCCTATCTCTTCATTTCTCAATAACGATTTGACTGGCCGCTGTGTGATTTCTTGAATACGGTCTCTGATTTGTTCTTTCGACCAACCATCTTGCCATATTGTGTTTACGTGTTCTGGACATAGTACGAGCATGGCATCACCGTAATTGTGGGCATTTGGGTGATGAAGAGCCTCCATTCGCGCGCCAAGCGAGCCAACCAGTGATTTAGCAGTTCTTGCTGTTTGATCAATTGCAACACCGATACCGGTCATTGCAAAGGCGGTTACCACCGATTCATTTTCGTTGAAACCTCTCTCCACATGAAGAGGATCCCATGGACTAATTTCTTCCCATTCCGCAAAGCAGGTTGAATACCGCATTGGCGACCCCTGTGTAGACCGCTCTGTTTCTCCCGGTCTCTGGCCACCAACATTTCTGAGTATTAGCCGCAATGCTCGTCCGATTGCGGCATTGGCCCTATTCCCCTGCCCGAGGGCGTTTAACCCCATATTCATTCCAATTTGCTGTCGAATTGGCCCATTGACAACAAGTACCGGAGTTGCACCCATAGTGGTGGCACCAACTCCATGCGCATTGAATTCCTCATTGCAGACAGCTTCTACTGCCGCGATAACTACTGGAAGATATTCAGGTAGGCAACCTGCCATGACCGCATTTATCGCTATTTTTTCAACAGTCACAGGAGCTAAGTTTGGGGGCGCAATTGCCACAGTGTCTTGAGAATCTCTTTTTGTTCCATCCAGCATTCGAATGACGCGTTCGGGGGTGGGCGGGATAACAGGGAGCCCATCAGTAAGGCCTTGTTGATACATAAATTCATGAACATCGTCGTGAACAGCGACTTCGATCCTGCGTGCCCTGATCGGAGACCCCTCTGACTCGGCTTTTAGTCGTTCAAAGATTCCAGGATCCAGAGACTTTGAGCCACAGCCAGGTCTTGATTCCGGATACGTATCCCAATCAATATCTGGCATAGCACTTTCATTTATCGCAGCTAAGTCTTCGAATAAACTTTTCCAGTCATCACGCCCAAATCCGACAAATGTGCGAGTTGGTGTTCCGTCAGGAGTTGTCAGAACTAAAGTAGGCACGGTTTCAATTTCATATGCGTATGAGGTACTTAACGTGGACTCATCCAGAAAAGGTAGTGTCATTGAATATTCCTCTGTGAGGACTAGATCATCATCTCCATTTTGTGCCAACGCAACGATATCAACTCCATCACTGAATTCTTCGAATGCCTTTTGCAGTAGAGGCATGGAAATTCTTGTAGTCGGACAATCTTCCTTAACAAAGCAGAGCAGGGTTGGCCTTCCTGAAGGAAAGGAGTAAGCGTTTTGTGTTCGCGTAGCACCAGCCGTTGGTAAAGAGAATGAAGGTAGTTGGGTAGGCATTGGATTGCATCTTTCTCTGTTAGTACAGGTTTAGTGTTGAAGTATTGATATTAAAATATCCTATTGCGAGTATAAACAAGATTAGCAATGCGAGAAGTTTTTTCCTGCCGGACCTGCTTCCATGCTTTTGCATAATTTTTTTTACGGATCGAACGTCTCTCTTTCCTAGAGCAAACCATTCCCCATGAATCCGCATTTCTGCACAATATTCATGAAGATATCGCTCGAGTTCCTTAGGATTTTTCGTCTTTGTGATTTTGACTAGTTCCAATAACACCGGCGATCCAGTTTGCAAATTCGAAAAGCGTGTTTTGGGATTAATGGTTCGACCAATTTTAAAGAGATCCTTGCCAGCTTCTCTTGGTCCTTGAATAAGGTAAACGTAACCGTGTTGGGCCATTCATCTATTTTAAGTCTTTCTGATGCTGTGATTGTCTTTGACTCGTGATAGGCTCCTTCCATTAGCCAAAATGTAGAATAAGAGGTATCTAGTATGGGCATTCTTGATGAGTTTGATTTATCAGGTCAAGCGGCAATTATTACTGGCGCGGGAACGGGCCTGGGGCGTGAAATGGCCTTGTCTCTGGCCGATGCAGGCTGCGATATTGTGGGTGTGGGTCGACGACCTGAGCCTATCGAAAGTGTTGGCGATGAAATACGTTCGCGCGGCAGGAGGTACTTTGGAATTCCTGGCGGTGACGTTACAAGTTCAACCAGAGTGAATGAAATAGTTGCCGAGGCTATTCAAGAAATGGGCCGTATAACCTTAATTATCAATAATGCTGGACTGGGTGGCACTGGGCGCGGTAAAACACTCCCTGAGCTCACTGACGAGGACTGGCACAGTGGCATCGAAAGCAATTTATATTCAGCATTTTATTGCTCGAGGGCGATTATTCCTCATTATTTAGACAATGGTGGTGGAAGAGTAATCAATGTTACTTCTGGATGGGGTTATCGAGGGGGGCGCAATAATTTTATGTACCCGATTGCAAAGGGTGGTGTCATCCAGTTAACCAAGGCACTCGCGATGACGTACGCGAGGGACAATATCCGCGCTTCATGTATTGCGCCGGGCCTATTCCCCAAAACTGACGATGAGGCAATGCTCGAACAATTAGGGAGTAGACAGCCAGCTGGCCGTATCGGGTTCATGCCAGAGATGGGACCATTAGCCGTATTTTTAGCGTCCACTGCATCAGATTATCTCAGCGGAGAAACAATTTTAATGGACGGTGGTTCTATAGCAGCTGGCCTCACACCAGCTGGAATTATCCCACAGTCTGAATCGTAAGTTATTGGAGAAAAATTTATGAGTAATCAAGTATTTCCTATTACACCGGAAGGTGAAAAGAATCCATATTTCCAAAAGCGATATTTCGATCTATCTGGAAAGCATGCGCTGGTAGGTGGAGCTACGACTCCACTGGCGAGGGCACTAGCTGTAGCATTAGCGGAAGCAGGTGCGAGAGTCTCAGTGACGACGTTGAGTGCTGATAAGACTGAAGAAGTCGAAGCAAATTCAATATTGAACGAATGCTGGGCGGCTTCTGGTCTTGAAGGGACGTGTCTCACGTTAGATCTGACTGACGTTTCCCGAGTTGAATCGTCTATTAGTGATTTGGAGAAGGCATCGGGGCCTATCGATATCCTTGTGAATGGTGCTCATTTTGCGAATATTAAACCGGTGCTTGATACAACCCTCGTTGAGTGGAATCAGGAATTGAGTAGAAATGCTACATCCGTGTTTGTGGCGAGTCAGGTGATCGGTCAACGTATGGTTGCCAGAGGCAAGGGTCGAATAATTAATCTTGTATCTAATTTATATGATCGTGGAATTCCAAACTGCGCTGTTTTTGGCGCATCGCAAGGAGCTGTACTGGGATTCACGAAATCATTGGGAATCGAGTGGGGTAGCGGCGATCCGTTAACTAAGGACCGAGTGACTGTGAACGCACTTGGAATTGGTTTCTATGAAGACACGCCAGGCCCTCAAAATGATGCAGATCTATCATCGGTGCTCGAGAAGTATATTCCCTTGCGTCGATTGGGAACTCCTGCCGATTTACGAGGCGCCGTCGTGTATTTAGCTTCGGACGAAGCCGAGTACGTTAACGCTGAATTACTTGTTGTTGACGGCTCCATTGTGAACCATGCCTAACTACTAACTTGAGACTATGGCGCAAAATGGCTTAAAATTGGATCGTATGACGATAGATAAATTTTATGTTTTGGTGTCTTCGTTTTTTTTGACTGCTCTTTTAATTTTTGCTATGGCTTGTTCGCAAGGTTCTATAGCCCAGGTGCAGGAGAACGATGTGGTGGCGACCACCGAAGCGACCACCGAAGCGACCACCGAAGCGACCACCGAAGCGACCACCGAAGCGACGGTGCGGACGCTTAGAATTGCTGTGCCCAGCGCGCTCTTATCTGAAGTAAGTAAAAATATTTTACTTGAGGAAATATTTTTACATAAGTTGTACGTAGGGCTTTCGCGAATTGAACCGTCGGGCCGACTGCGACCTGAGATGATTATGACGCTGCCGAGCAAAGAGAATGAGGGTATTTCGCCAGACGGTTTGACCTATACGTTTCTTTTGAAGAGAGACTTAAAGTGGTCTGACGGGGAGCCAGTGACCGCCCAACAAATTCTTGAGACGCTAATTAGTTACGATGCAGTTAAAGAAAACACCGTAGGGTTGCTGGAAATATTCAACGATCTTGACTTAGAGCAGAGCACCGTATTAGATGACCGGACGCTAGTGCTTAAGCTCAGAGAGTCGAGCCCAGAATTCTTGACGCTTTCAGCCCTTCTTCCATTTTTACCGGTTCGCAGTGGGTCGCTAGATGAGGCAACTTATTTTCTTTCTAACGGCCCGTTCAAGATTAACTCATGGGAGAATAGCAAGGTCACATTAGTGCCTAACGACCAATGGAGCGATCAAATTGGTAATATCGCTACACACGAGATTCAGGAGCTTGAATTTGTAGGTTATAACAGTTTGACTGACGCCACCGAAAGCTTTTTCAAGGGCGAAGTCGATGTAGTTAACCTGACGGCATCTCAACTATCTTCTGATTTTCAAATTCCTTCTGATGGTGAAGTTTCTAAAAAAGCCAGACACGTTACGTATGGCGTCTTTGTGAATAGCGAATCAATGTCTTTTTCCAAGACCGAGTCGCGAAAGGCACTAGCCCTAGGCCTCAATAAGCAAAAACTTCTAGATGTGCTTTCAGCAGAAATTCAGGCAGGTCACTCCCCTGCTAATTCATGGATTCCCGAGGGTATTCGTGGCAGTAACAATTCGGCTGGCTGGGCGCTCTCTGAATCAAAAGAGCTAGCCACAGACTACTGGGCAAGAGGGCGAAATCCTGGCGGCGTTGGTATTGAGTTGCTTTATTCCTTGGAAGATTCCCTCCACGTGGAGCTTGCGGTCGAGCTCAAGAAGTTGTGGGAGCAAAGCTTACCACTTCAAATAAACTTGAGACCAGAAAAACCAGAAGAGTATTTCGCTGATTTAAAAACTGGGCATTATCAATTAGCAATTGGCGGCTGGCAGGCTGATTATCCTGACGCAGCAAACTGGTTGCACCCATTTGCGACTGATTCTGATGAAAATTTCTTAAGTTTTGCAGACGACAAGTATGATTCTTTTCTGCAGTCTGCTGATATGGCGAATAATAGGGATGAGCGGTTTTCTGAATATACCAAGGCTCATAACTATCTCATTGAACAAGGTGTGATTATCCCGATACTGCATCCTGTTTCACTTGCGCTTGTTCGCTCAGAATTCAGCGCCGCAGTAAATACTATGTTTGATTTTCAAGGTAAGTGGACTTTTGATTGATATTTGTAGTTCAGATCTGATTTTTTACAAAGTCAAAGATGAGCTCCGTAGCTGGTTCAGACACTTGTCTTAGAGAGTGAGTACCACCCTCAAGTATTGCGAGCTGGCAGGGGGTAGCGGTCATTTCGTAGAGCATTATTGAGCAGGTCACTGGAAGTCTTGTGTCTGAATCACCATGAATCAGAAGTACTGGTGTGTCAACCAACGAAGCAATATTCATTGCACCAGCTGTCTGGGACGCAAGTGCCACAATTCCTCGAATATTGTGATTTTGGGATGCGGCTTCGATAGCCACTGCACCGCCAAATGAGTGACCAACTATTAGGATTTTTTCATAACCTTGTGACATCAGCCACGAAGCCGCTTGTTGAGTGTCATACACGCCTTGTTCAACATCGTTCGGAAATTGATGAATTCTATAATCTACTCGAAGTACTCCTATTTGTAACGGAATAAATAATTTGGACAGGATTTCATAAATGTCGGATGGACCCATGAATCCTCCATCAGCTCCACCAATAAACAGAACGGCGGTATCGAGCTCATTTACTTGAGCCATCTGCCATAAGCAGGATATATTTCCTCGCTCAGATTCAATCGTGATTGGAGTCTTGATGCTATTCATGTTTTAGAAAATTCATAAGTTTTCAATTTTGTATTTTATGGTTAACCTAAACAAGCTTCCCGAGTCGGAGTATAGTGCGCCTGTGGCGACGAATATAAAATAGAAGGTTGGAGATACTTATGAATAGATATGATGGGATGAGTGCGTTGGTAACTGGTGCCGCATCCGGGATCGGTCGTGCGATGGCGCTCCGATTAGCAGATGAAGGCTGTGCAGTTCTTTGTGCGGATATCGATCAGGAAGGCACTGAAAGCACTGCTGCCGAAGTACTTGAACATGGTGGTAAATCAGCCGCGGTGGTGTTGAACGTGACAGATTCTGATGCGGTCAAGGATGCACTGGAAAGAACAGTTTCGGAGTTCGGGTCTATTGATGTCTTGATGAATAATGCCGGTGTTGGGGGCGGTGCAGGCTGGGATCAGACAATCGCCGTCAATCTGAGTGGTGTCTATTACGGACTATTACATGGTTGCAAGATGATGGCTGAGAGAGGTGGCGGTGCCATCGTGAATACAGCATCAGTGGCAGGTCTCAATGGGTTAATTGGGAGCCAGGGAGTCACCGCTCCGAGTGATGGACCAGGGGCTTATACCGCTGCGAAGCATGGCGTCGTGGGCCTGACTCGACAGTTTGCGGTGACGTACGGCAAACAGAATGTTAGGGTGAACGCGTTGTGCCCGGGCTATATTTTTACACCGATGACAGCGGGTATGCGTGATCGAGAAGGGGGCCAACAGTTTTTAGAGAGTCTGCATCCCATGGGACGTCTCGGTGAACCTGAGGAAATCGCTTCCGCAGCTGCTTTTCTCGCGAGTACTGATGCTTCTTTTGTGACAGGAGTAGCTCTGCCTATTGATGGCGGATACACGGCGCGATAGCCACTAGACGTGGGACGTTGGTATGTCACTTTCCAGCGGTAAGTCAGATATGAGGCCTTTGTCCGAGCTTCGGGTGCTTGAAATATCTGATGGAGTCGCTGGCGCGTATGCGGGTCGATTACTTGGTGATCTTGGTGCACGTGTTATCAAAGTCGAAGATAAGACTGGTGTTGGACTGAGAACACTTGGACCTTTTCCACCCACTACACCAGGTGATATCGAGGCTGGCGGATTGCACTTGGCGCTTGATGCCGGCAAAGAATCGATCATTGTTGATCTCCAGAAACCCAGTGGCGCTGCGAGGCTGGAAAAACTAGTCTCTCGTGTCGATATTGTGCTTCTATCAAGCTCGACCAAGCTTGATAGAAGTTCGTTAGATCAGCAAGTCGCTCTCAGAGATAAGAATCGAGAATTAGTGTTAGGGGTTCATACGCCTTTTGGCGTGGATGGCCCCTATTCAGACAGATCTTCGAGCGAAATAGTTGACTATGCAATGGGCGGCTACATGTATTTCTCAGGTGATCCTGAGCGGGAACCGTTGCTGGCACCTGGATTCCAGGGCGAATTTCATGCTGGGATGCAACTTGCATTTGGGGCAATGGCAGGCGCATATCACTCGTTAAAGACAGGCCGAGGCCAGACAGTTGAGGTCTCGACTTTTGAAAGCATGCTTAATGCACATTCCTGGCTCACAAGCTCCTGGACTCATGAAGGAATAGTTCAGTCTAGAAAAGAAACATGGATTACAAAATGTTTAGATGGGCACGTTTTCTGGATGCCTCGTCCGGATCCTCAATTTTTTGGGATGATAGACCGACCAGATTTACTTGACGATCCTCGACTTAATTCAATGCTTGAATTCCGAGATGCTGTGCCGGAATATCGAGCAGCTTTTTCTGACTGGGCAAAAAATCGAAACAAGCAGGATATTTATCATGAGGCTCAGGCTCTTAGAATTGCAATTACTCCAGTCAATGACGCCAGTGACCTAATGCACAGTGAGCAGCTTCGCGCCAGAGATTTTTGGCGAACGACTAATTCTCCTATAGGTGAAATTGAGATACCCGGGCCGCCGTGGAATTTTAGCGATGTAAAACTGGGTCCAGAGTTGCGCGCACCCTATCTGGGTGAACATCAGGAATTGGAGCTTGAGGACCGTCCGCCCAGGATTCACGGCAAGCTTGAGATGTCTTCCGAGCTGCCTCTCTCTGGTGTGCGTGTTCTGGAGGTTACTGCTAATTGGGCCGGCCCTCTAGCTGGAAGACACTTGGGTGATTTGGGTGCGGATGTTATAAAAGTTGAAGTTGCTAAGAAGCCTGCTACTAGGGCAGTAACATATCCCGGCCAACAGGGCTGGGATACCGCTCACAACCGCGCTGCCTATTTTAACTTGTTGAACAGAAATAAGCGTGATATTGGTGTTGACTTGTCTGATCCAGCTGGTCGTGATTTATTTCTAGAGCTTGTAGAACACTGTGATATCGTGCTCGAAAATAACAGCGCTCGAGTGTTTCCAAGTCTCGGGCTTGACTACAAGAATCTTCAGACTCGTAACGAAGAGTTAATTATGTGCTCGATGTCGGGTATGGGGCTAGGTGGCCCAGAAATGCAGTATCTGGCATATGGTTCAAATATCGAGGCTTCGAGCGGATTTGTGGCAAGACTTGGGTATTCTGAGGATTCTATTTTTTCCTCGGGATCTTTTTATGCCGACCCCATTTGTGGCACACATGGTGCGATCGGTCTGGTGGCATCACTTTTTTCTCGGGATAGTGGGACTGACGACCGGCGAGGCCGTTTCATTGATATGTCTTTGCAAGAATCTGGAATTATGTTCAGTACAGAAGCGATCATGAACTTTCAGCTGCGGAATGAAGTCATGGCCCCTGTGGCCAATAAATCAAACAGATGGGCACCTCAGGGTGTATACGCGACGATTGGTGATGATTGCTGGATTTCAATTGCCTGTGAAACCGATGCTGACTGGGTCAACTTATGTCGGATTATTTTCGGAGATGAGTCGAGTGCAGAGTATATCTCGAAATTTGCTGACATGTCCGTGCGTAAAGAATTCCACGCAGAAATCGATGAATTGATTTCTGCGTGGACGGCAAGACTTAATCATAATGAAGCAACGAAAATTCTCCAAGCCGGAGGAATAAATGCAGGCCCTGTCTTGCAGAACTGGGAAATAGTATCAGACCCGCATTTATTCGCCCGAGACTACTTTGTTGACATTGTGCACCCTGATGTTGGGCATTATCGATGGGATGGATTTCCCTGGAAATTCAGTGTGACTGAGCCCCAAATCCGACGACCTGCACCACTTTTTGGAGAACATACGGTCGAAATTTGTGAGGAGATTGCTGGCTTGAGCCAAGATGAAATTGAACAACTGAAACAATCAGGAGTTGTACAGGATGAGTTGGAATTAGCCACTTGATGTCGATGATTTTTTCTCGAACAACACAATGAGAGCGTTCGGAGCTACCATCTTGAAAATATACAATAAGTGGAGGAATTAGATTATGAGCACTGCTCCAGAGGGAATCAGCGGTTCTGAGTTGTTAGCCCGTCAAATGAGAGAAGAAGGTGTTGAAGATCTCTTTTATATAATGGGTGGCCCGATTATCGAGGTAGCTGGATTCGCTGCGGATCAAGGCATAAGAACTATCGATTGTCGACATGAACAGGGAGCGTCATTTGCGGCTCACGGCTACGCCAGAGTTAAGCGTCAGCCAGGTGTATGCCTAGCAGCATCAGGACCTGCAACTACCAACTTATTAACAGGTATGGCAAACGCCTATCTCGACTGTGTCCCGATTATCGCATTGGGCGGATCTGCGTCTTTACGAGCTCATGACACGGACGCGTTTCAGGAGTATGACCAGTTAGCTATGGCACGACCAGTGACAAGATGGGCTGGCCGTGTAAATCATACGGATCGACTCCCAGAATATTTCAACATGGCTCGTCGAAAAGCGATCACTGGTAAACCGGGTCCGACATATCTTGATCTTCCGGGCGAGGTTCTTTATGGGAGAGTTGAGCAGGAATCTGTATGGTTTCCAAAAGGAGGGACACCAGCCCCTCGCCCTTATCCTGACGAGAGTGAAATTGAAAAAGCAATTGAACTTCTATCCAAAGCGGAGAGACCCGTCGTCATTGCGGGCTCGGGAGTATTTTGGTCAGCAGCTGGGGAGCAACTGCGAGAGTTCGTTGAGGCTACCCAGATTCCTTTTTTTACAACCCCTCAAGCTCGAGGTATTGTCCCAGAAGATCACGATTTGGCCTATCTGGGCGCCAGAGGACAAGCATTTCGTGAAGCAGATGTAATTGTTGTGGTAGGAACTCGATTTAACTTCATTATTTCATTTGGACATGCACCTCGATTCGCCCCCGATGTAAAAGTTATTCATATTGATGTAGACGCGAGCGAACTCGGACATAATCGTCCAGTTGACGTCCCAATAGCTGCGGATGCCCGTGTTGCACTTGCCAAGTTAACAGTGGCAGCAAAAGATGCAGGGATCGGTACTTCAGATAGTTGGCGGGCACAATTGGCCGAACTTGATGACCGAAAACGTGAGCAGAGCCGGATGTCAGCGCAAAGCGATCAGACTCCGATACATCCGCTCAGGGTAGCTGAAGAGATAGTAAATTTTGTTGACAGAGATGCGATTATTTCAGTTGATGGTATGGAGACGCTTAACTTTGGGAGACAATGGATTCCGTCATTTGTCGAGGGCGCGAGATTGAATTCCGGACCTAATGGATGTATGGGTGTTGGGATACCTTTTGCGATGGGTGCCCAAGTCGCGGCGCCAGGTCGTCAGGTTGTTGCGTTTGTCGGCGACGGGTCCTTTCTAATGAATATCCAGGAATTCGATACGATGGTTCGTCATGACCTTCCGGTTATTGCCGTCGTCAGTAATAATGGCGGTTGGACTGGTGGTGAGAACACAACACCTGGTAGAAGCTTAGGCTTTGATCAGCAATATCACAAAGTGGTTGAGGCACTCGGCGGATACGGTGAGTTAGTTACGGATCCGAACGATCTCCACAATGCTTTGGAGCGGGCTGCTGAGAGTGGAAAGCCGTCCTGTATTAATGTTCATGTTGAGGAGCACGCCAGAGCTACAACTGTCGCGTTTGGTGGTTATTCCACAATGATGTCTCGATCGGACGCCTAACGTTCGTCTTCGAGGGTGCTTAAATGTTAAGTCGATTTGAGTCTGATCTGGAAGATGCACTCGGTGCGGGGGAGATTCCCGGACTTGTTGTCGGACTGACATCGGGCGAGTCTACTCAATATGAGGCTGCATTTGGGATCCAATCGACTCGCACGTCTAGCCCGATGACAGTCGATACTGTCTTCAATATTGCGTCCATGACTAAACCGATTGCAGGAGCCGCAGTTATGCAGCTGGTTGAAAAAGAGATTTTAGATCTAGATACACCTGCCAGTGCGATTATTCCATATCTGGGGAACGTCGAAGTATTGGAAGGATTTAGTGCAACTGGTGAGGCGACCTTCCGATCACCTAAGAGACCAATAACATTGCGTCATCTCCTAACGCACACGTCGGGCTTCAGCTCAGATTGGTGTAGTGCTCTTCTGGATCACTACATATCGGCCACTGGGCATCCCAGGATGTCTACTGGAAAAAAGAAAGCTTTGGAAGTTCCTTTGGTGTTTGATCCCGGTGAAAAGTGGGGATACGGAACCAGTCTTGATTGGGCGGGTTTGATACTTGAAGAAGTGACCGGTATTACTCTACATGAATATATCAGGACTCAAATCACTGAGCCATTGGGCATGTTTGATACGACATACTTTCCCTCGGATGAGATGAAATCCAGAATGACATCGGTTCATACACCTCAAGTGAGTGAAGGCTTTGAGGCTAGCGAACATGTCATCGTACTGGGGCGAGAGTATTGGGGCGGTGGTGGTGGCCTTTATTCGACTGTCGGCGACTACATGAAATTTATTCGGATGATTCTGAATGATGGTAAGACAGCTAATTCCCAATTATTTAAGCCCGAGACCATCGAACTGATGACGCATAATGCGATGGGAGATAATCGAGTAGAGATGCTCATCTCGGCTCACAAAGATATTGCCAACGATGCAGAGTTTTTCCCAGGGTTGGAAAAAACATGGGGGCTTACGTTCCAGAT
Source organism: Dehalococcoidia bacterium (assembly GCA_029941115.1). Classification (GTDB taxonomy): domain Bacteria; phylum Chloroflexota; class Dehalococcoidia; order UBA2979; family UBA2979; genus UBA2979. Next base: position 20,705 of record JAPYRK010000013.1, read on the forward strand.
TAATGAGCAAAAAACTTGGACTGGTCGATCTGCAGGATCGTTGAGTTGGTCAGGCATATTTAATACATACTTCTGGATAGATCGTGAGAGAAATATCGGAGGTGTGTTCCTTTCCCAACTTCGCCCATGGATGGATGTATCAGCACTCGCTCTCTTTGAGAAATTTGAGGCATCGGTCTACAAAAATTTTGTTTAGGGTGTTAGCTGGCGTCCCATGGAAGTGCTCGAGGTTGCAGGACCTGTCGTAACTCCCCGTCAGCGACGACAACGACTAGATCGAGCATTCCATACATGGCGGGGCTCATTCCTTTTATTGCTGTGGTGACCAGCTCCTGATCTATATGAGTGACGGCAGTGGTGACCACTAGCACCTTCATGTCAACTGTCGAAATATCTGATTGTTGTACACGCTTTAGTACTCGTCGAAGATCTCGTCGAACTGGGGTTCCATCATGGGGATCTAGTTCAGGTGGCGGTGAAATAACAGCAACTCCTGAATTTATTGTTTCGGGCAGGTGGGAAATAGTCCAGTGATCAAAGATATCTAACTTAGTTAGTTCACCTTCGCGTAGCAGCATTGCCTTATCACGTATCTGAGTCATCATGGATTCTACTTCTGCTCGCTCTTTCGGTAATCTTGATATTTTATGAGAATCTAAATGAAACGATCCTTGGACATCCTCAGATAAGGCAAGCCATTCTGTAGAAAAGCCTCCTGTAACGGACATGTAGGCGCCCGTATTTTCAAGCTTTGCGAGCGTTACAACTCGAGGTATCCTGATTTCTCTTCGCTCATCAATTGGAATTCCACGCATTCCTTTTATAAGTTGAAGTCTCAATTCGGATAGGTAGGGTTCTGTCGACGGCAGTTGGACCTTTGGAGGGATCCAAACTGCGTAAGCGCCGTCTTCTATACTTTCATCAGAGACCGTGTCGTCAGAAAGTAAGGCACTAAGTTGGTCGGTTACCGCTGTAATTTCAGGTGCGTTCCACAGTTCAGCTATGAATACCCCGATCATTCGGTTTCGCTGAGTGATTAGTGCGTCAAATCCAATCATGTCATCATTCTTGGGAAGCTCATCCGTTGGTCGAAAAGTTCTGTAAAACCTCTCACTCATCCATGCTGCAAGAAGATGCAGGAGAACTGTTTGACTAGTTATTGGTGTTAGCGACATGATAATTTTTTGTACTGCGCGACAGATTTTGTCTATTCAGACGTAGCACTAGATTTCCGGAGAAGCCACGGATCGATTCCATTTTTTACTAGCTGACCAACGATGTTGATGTTTAGTCCGAGAAAAAGGAGAACGCAGAGTATTTTTACAAGGTTTGCGGGCAGACCAGAGCCATGTCCTGTGCGTTGAAGTATTACGACTAGTGAGATAGCTGCAAACAGGGTGATGCCTAAACCACCAATCCAATCCCAAGACTTGATAAAGCGCGAAAATGCACCAAGGATACCCGCGCCAATTGCAATATTCACTGCAACCCCACCGAGCACAGCTCCTAGCATTGACGTGTCATGAAAATCCCAGAGTTCAAAGGCTGAAAGGACCAGCCACATCGCGAGCATGGGAGCAATTGTTGCGAATGCGATCCCTATCAGGTCACGTTTTTGAAAGCGCATTGATTAGACTCCTTTGCTGCTACCATGCTCTCTGATTGCACCCGTGGGTGCAATAGCTTATGTACCGCTTCTACTCTGCCCGCCGTCAACTGGCAAGGTCGCGCCGACGACCCAAGACGCCCTGGGCGAGGCCAGCCAGACAACTGCATCAGCGACCTCTTCAGGTCTGCCGAATCTGCCACCAGGAATTTCAACGCGAATAAATTCTGCCATTCCTTCAGGATCCGAGATCAGTCTGTTCCCCCACGAACCGCCTTCAAAGGCAATCGATCCAGGCGCGATATTGTTCACTCTAATTCCGCCTGTCACCCAATCGCGGGCGTAGGCATTTGATAGTGCAATTTGCGCAGCCTTTGACGTTTGGTACTGAGCAGGTCCGCCATATTCTCGACCGAAGATTGAAGAAATATTTACCACGGCCGCATGAGTAGATTTCATTAACTCATCTTTGAGCGCCTCCATTACCAACAAAGGTGCAAACGTGTTGAGTTCGAATGAAGCTCGCCAATTAGCTTCAATATCCATATTACGAATAGTTGCACCTGCGTTGTTAATTAATATATCGACCCCCTTTAATCGATCTTTCGTGCATTCTAAAATTTCGAGCGGTGCCGTCGCCTCGGTCACATCACAGGACAGAATTTCGACTTTTGAGGAGGTGATTCTTTCTAATTCAGTTTTTGTCTGTTCCAATGTTTCTTGGCCTCGCGCCACAAGAAGTAAGTTTGCACCTTCCGCAGCAAATGCTATTGCTATCGATTTCCCGATACCACGTGACGCACCTGTGATGACGACTTTACTTTCTTTGAGTTTTAAATCCATCGTAAAACAATCCTTTCGATTTGATGCTAATTTCGACTTTCTGGTGGGACTGCGTTACGCTCATCTTATGAGTGTAGAGATAAAAATTATCGGGCAGATTGCAATCGTAAGCTTCAGTAAAGCTACGTCCACCTGTGGAATCCCTGAATCTGAGTCGTTATTTAATGTCCTCCAGAATATAGAGCATAACGAGAATATTGATGTAGTTATATTGAGGAACGTCGAACGGTATGGTGCTGAGTGGCATCTAATTACTGAGCCTGAGGATGCCAGTATTCAGAGTAGGATCTCCAATCTAGTCGCCGGTATTGACCTCTTGTCACGTTTCCGGCAGCCAGTTATAGCGACTGCCGACGGAAAAACTACTGGTCCAGGAATGGAACTGTTCCTATCGGCAGATATCCGTTTGTGCGCTAGCGCAGCATCATTTGGTTTGCAAGGTATTATGAATGGATTTTTGCCGCTTAGTGGCGCGGGGCAGCGCCTTACTCGTGCGATTGGGCGCCCAAGTTCGCTTAGACTGCTATTACTCGGGGAACTCATTAATTCGGATGAATCACTGCGTGTTGGGTTGGTGTCTTCGCTCTCAGACGATAGTTTTAAGGCGGCACTTGCGCTGGCAAAAACTATTTCAAGTCGGGGACCTCTGGCAATCAGAGCGGCTAAAGAGGCTCTTTATCGAGGTGGAGAGATGACTCTTGCGCAAGGCCTGCGATATGAATTAGATTTGACGATTTTGTTGCAATCGACGTCTGATCGAGCTGAGGGTGTTAGTGCCTTTATGGAAAAGCGCCAGCCTCAATTCGAGGGTAAATAATCTTATTCCGGGAATAAAGACAGCGACTTGTTGGCACATAGGTTTTCTTTTCTCCGGTCTGTACTATCCTTTACAACAATACATAATCGTGAACCGCAAATAGTGGGGGTATCAATGAACGTTGTACTGAATACTGATGAGACAAATGTCGTTCTGGCATTAGTGACATCTCAAATCTTGGACCATTTGGATTTATCACCTGAGGGTAAGGAATTAATTCGAGATTGGAGACGTGATCACAATATCGGATCCAGTAGACTGAATGAATTTGCTCTCGACTTAAATGAGGCTGTGGGAAATTTCATTGATGACAATACTCGCCGAATGGTTCGTCAAAGAGGAAAAATTAAAACTCTCGAGCGTTAGTTGAAAAGTTGCCAGTTTATCAAGGAGTACGATAAATGAAAGTTGAATTTACTGTAGACGAATGCCATCAGATGTTTGAGGCAGTTATTACTAGCCTGAACGATCTAGATTTGACAGCGGAAGATAAGTACGCACTGACAAATTGGCAAACGAATGATATGAAGCCCGGATTTGTATTGATGAATTATCTTGCTGAAAAAATAAATAGTGAAGTTCAAGGTCAGCACGATCGCTCTGAGGTATCTCCAATCAAAAAGCCTGATTGGGCTTGAAGCTAAATCTGAATTTATGTCAGGTGCGGACGATATAGGCCCTTATGTAGAACTCGATCGAGACGAATCGGGTGTGTACACGGTCACGTTAAATCGCCCCAACCGAATAAACGCCATCAATCTTGCGATGCGCGATGAGTTATGGCAGATATTTCTATTGCTTAGAGATGATCCGACAGCTAAATGTGCGATCTTGAGAGGCGCGGGGATAAAGGGATTTTCTGCTGGTGCAGATATATCAGAATTTGGAAGTTCTCCTTCGTTACTTGAGTCACGTGAGGCTCGTTTAAATCGAGATTTATGGGGATTAATGGCAGAACTAGATATACCCTTGATAAGCGTGTTGCATGGATTTACTTATGGTGCCGGATTAGAAATGTCTCTCTACTGCGATCTTAGAGTGGCCTCAGAAGAGAGTCAGTTTGCTTTGCCTGAAGTGACGCTTGGCTATATTCCATCAGCTGGAGGAACCCAAACAATCTCACGCCATCTTAAGCACTCAGACGCGGCACTTATGGCGATTTCTGGTCTGCCCATCAGTGCTGCGGATGCGTACTTGAAAGGACTAGTTCATCAAGTTGTTCCAAAGGAAAAATTAGATAACGTTGCGATTGAATGGGCTCGCCAAATGGCGGCGTATGACTCAGAGGTTGTTCGGGCGCTCAAACGGACTCTTCGAGAAGGATTTGACCTACCACTCGATGCAGCCGTCTCGGCAGAAAAAATTCAGTCTGCGAATATTGTTGCTAGGACTCAGTGAAATAGCGAGCTAGGTTATATGCATATGAGTAAATTATCTAAATTATCTTTGGGTCCGTCGGCCTTGCTTGTTACGTCATTCTTTTTTATTGGGGTGGTATTTTGGGGCCTATTCAATGAGACGGAAATCGTTGTTAAGTATGTTGACGCCGGACCGGTAGACAGATTTGCTATAGGTCAAGTGGATCAGGTGGATGATTTGCCACTTTACGTTATCGGCTTAGAGAATGGAACCCTTCGGGCGATAGATACGCGTTTAGAGGGAAGCTCTTGTTTGGCGAATTGGATGCCTGATGATCCGCGCGGTAGAAACATTAACTATCAAGCAAGTTATGGTGTGTTTGAAGATACCTGTTCTGAAAAAATATGGGCAGCTGCTGGTCATGCTATTGGCGGAGATACTCCGTTACGTACCCCTCATTTAGAGCCGAGGCCTGGAGTAGATGGGAAACAGCATATTTTTGTTGAATTTATTATCTTAGATGACTTTGCATCGGATGAGAAATCCAAAAAATAGTGATAGATTAAAGAACTTCATTCGTAGCAATGTAGGAAGTTAGAATGACAGAATGATGGGCTTTGCAAATCCAGTACGGAGTATATAATGACAACTGAAACAAATTCTTCAATGCTTGTGACTACTGATTGGTTGGCGAGTCGGTTGGAAAATCCTGATTTTGTGCTGATTGATGCAGGTGAAGCCGATGCTTATAGACGCGCCCATATACCGGGTGCGGTTGGAGTACCTCATCCTTATTTGAAAGGTAGAGGGAGTGATTTGGTCATGGATGCCGGCGATTTTGAGAAACTTGCTCAGCGATGGGGCATTTCTAATGAAACACCTGTAGTCATCTATGATGACAATGCTTCACTTCATGCAGCACGTGTATGGTGGGTTTTTCAATATTTTGGTCATTCCAATGTCAGAGTCGTTGATGGAGGTTTTAACGCTTGGCTTGATGAAGAGAGACCGATTACTTCAAAGAGCCCAAGGCCTGAGACTGGGTCTTTCAGTGCATCTGTTCAGTCAGAACAGGTATGTCTGATCGGAGAGTTGAAAGATCGAGTGAATTCAGAATCAGCACCGGCTATTTGGGATACCCGCTCGGACGCAGAGTGGGAGGGCACCGAGACACGCGGTAATGATCGCAGTGGTCGGGTTCCCGGAGCAATTCATCTTGAGTGGCGTCATCTTATGCAGGGCCCTCCAGCCAGACGATTTAAACCGCTTGAAGAAATCAGAAGTGCCTTGGTAGGCGCTGGACTTGATCCAGATGGTGAAACAGTCACCTATTGCCAGTCCGGTATACGAGGAGCGTTTGGTCATTTTATACTGGCGCTTCTTGGGAACGAGTCAGTGCGGAACTATGATGGTTCTATGTCAGAGTGGACAGGTGATCCAAGTGCTCCACTGGTGCTGGGGTAACTTGGATTAAATCTTATATTTTAGCCAAGTAACTGTCTTGGTGAGTCCGCTTTGAAGGTCGGTTTTGGGCGTCCATCCCCAGAGTTGTTGCGCTTTTTCACTTGACAGAGCTGATCTGGCGACATCGCCTGAGCGAGCCGCCTGGTAGATCGGCAGTTTGCTGTATCCAGTGATTTCTTTAAGTGCCTTAAATATTTGGTTGGTACTTGTTTCGATACCAGTTCCGGCTAGGTAGAGACCCGGATCTTCTACACCCGCTTTTATCAAGATGTCCACTATGTCATCTACGAAAATATAGTCGCGGGTATCTTCACCGGTTCCAAATATTGTTACAGCTTCATTAGCGAGCATAAGTGCACCAAATATAGCGACTACTCCGGCTTCGCCTAAATGGCTTTGTTCGGGTCCATATATATTTGCGGGTCGAATAATAGATACCTGTGTGTTGGAAGGGTTCGTGAGTACACGGATATAATTTTCTACTGCTAATTTTGACACTCCGTATATTGACTGCGGATTCTGAGCAGTGTGCTCTGTATATGGCGGTGGAGATTCTTCCCCATACATAGCACCGCCAGTTGATGTAAAGACCAGACGCGGTGTTTCAAGGTCGGTGACTATTTGAGTAAGCCCAACAGATGCCTCAACGTTCTGAATCACGTCTGCTATCGGCTCTCTTGCAGACACGGCCACAGATGTTTGAGCCGCTAAGTGGAAGACTATGTCAGGTTTGACCTTCGTTAGAATCGATCGTATTTTTTCAAAATCTCTTAGATCTTCGGTAAATTCGGTCCAGTGAGTTGGCGGCTGGGTTCGTTTGCTCTGGTCTATACCGGTGACGTTGTATCCTTCTTGAACTAGCTGCTCAATCAGGTGTCCAGCGACAAATCCTGTTGAGCCAGTCACAATTGCTGATCTATTTGTCACTATCTACCTACTTACTTGATGTTCTTGATGCTTGTAATTTTAGTGCTTCTAACCTTTCGTTCAAAATCGCGAGAGTTAGCCGGAACGAGATCAGACTTTCTTGTAGTATAGTTAACACATTAGTAGAAAATTCCCGCTGGGGGGGCCGTTACTGGCTGAGATTCTTGTTAATCAAGGACAACCCCGAGAACCTGAACTCGGTAATTCGAGCGGAGGAAAGCGGCAAGACATCGCACTCGAGATTAGGGTGCCTTTTGATCTCGCCACGAATCTCACACCGAAAATCACCGCCTCAGGATTTGCTTCTCCATCGGGGCTAAATGGAGAGAGGTTATTTGCAATGGTCGTTGAAATTCAGGTCACACCAAAGCCATCGGGAACCGACGAGAATGAATACGTGTTTGTTGAAGCGGCTATAGCTGCACTTGAAGACTCGGGACTCAATCATGAGGTTAGAGCCTTAGGGACTACCTTTGAGGGCGATGCGGATGTCGCATGGAGAGTAATTCGACAAAAGGTTGAAAAAACTCTTGCATCAGCTGCAGATTCAACACTTACTCATATAAAAGTCGCTTATATCCCACGTGATATGAAGTCTCTTACATGGGAATTTAGGCAACCCGATAGCGATAATAAGTGAGTAGCAGTATGAGACAGGTAAATAATATTTTCCCCTCATTTTTGGTCATTGTTTCGACGGTTGTTTTTTGGGAATTAGCGGTTGGGTTTTGGGATATTCCTCACGGAATTTTGCCAGCACCGAGTCAGATCATGGGTGAGGCTGTGCGTCTTCGGAGCGTTTTGTTGGGTCATGCCCTAACAACTCTTACTGAAGCGCTGGCAGGTTTAATTCTGGCGATTTTTGTCGGCGGGGTGGTAGGCGCACTTATTTCAAGCTTTGGCTTCATCCGACGGGCATTCTTACCAATTCTCGTTATTACACAGAATATTCCGATGATGGTGTTAGCTCCCTTAATTGTTGTGTGGTTTGGTTTTGGTATTCAACCCAAGATTGGAATAGTAACGCTAGTTTGTTTTTTTCCAATCGCTGTCAATACGGCGGATGCGTTGATGAGATCTGACCAAGAATTGCTTGAATTACTTAAGTCGATGGGTGCTACACGCTGGCAATTAATGAGATTGGTGCGAATCCCTGAGGCGCTTCCAGCTTTTTTTTCTGGGCTCCAGATTGCAGCAACTTACGCAATTCTTGGAGCTGTATTTAGCGAGTTTGCCGGGGGTACTTCGGGTTTGTGGTTGTTCATTGGTCGCTCGCAGCGAGCTTACCGTACAGATCAAATGTTTGTAGCCGTCGTGTTAATAGCGCTTTTAAGTATTTGTTTATTTTTGCTGGTTCGCTGGCTTGCTCGGATAGCTATGCCTTGGCATATTTCGGAAAGCCAAATGTATTCGGATGAGTAAAAGAAAACTGGTATGAAATCAACGAGAGGATGTGAGTAATGAATATCAAGAAAAGAGCGACACTCTTTGCGGGTTTGCTTTTCATGTTGACGTTGGGACTGACTGCATGCGGTGGCAGCGATGCCCCGAAGGGAATGCGTGAAGTAACACTTATGCTCGATTGGACGCCGAATACTAATCATGCAGGTATCTATCTAGCCAAACATAAAGGTTGGTTCGAAGATGAAGGAATTAACCTGACTATTATTGAACCAGCTCAGGTCGGAGTTGAAGCAGCCGTAGGAGCAGGTACTGCGCACTTTGGTTTCTCATATTCCGAGTATTTGCTTCCTGCGCGTAATGCGGGTGTTACGGTCTTATCAGTAGCGGCAGTGCTGCCTCACAATGATTCCAGCCTTATGTTGTTGGGATCAACCGGAGTTACACGACCACGAGAGTTGGAAGGCAAGTCGTACGGAGGTTGGGGTGGTGCTCTTGAAACGCATCTCGTCAAAACCTTAGTGACTTGTGACGGCGGCGACGCAAGCACACTTGAGTTTGTGGAAGTTGGTAATGTCCCCGCTGTAGAGAGCATGGAGGCTGGCAGATTTGATTTTGTGTGGGAGTTTGAGGGCTGGGGTGTAATTCGGTCCAGAGAACTTCTTGGCCGCGATGTGGCGACTCTTAGATTCATTGATTACTTAAACTGTATTCCAGACTGGTATACGCCGATTTTGATAACGGGCGACTCGTTAGCGGCGAATAATCCAGAGCTAGTGAAAGATTTTTTGAAGGTCGCAAGCAAGGGTTATAACGAAGCCATGAAGAGTCCGAGTGACTCTGCGGAGGCTTTGCTGGCGTTGGCGCCAGAACTCGATTCGACCTTGGTGAAGCTTGCCACTGACTACCATGCAGATAAATATCGCGACGGTGACACAGCGTGGGGTATTCAAGACGAATCGGTGTGGCAACGCTTCGCTAAATTTCTTTTAGAGGCTGAATATTTGGAGCAAGCACCAGATTTGGCAAGCACATGGACGAATGAATTTCTTCCGGACTAATATATGAATGTTATAGATGTCCGGGGATTGACTCATCAATTTAATCGAAATAGCGGAGGAGGACGCGCACCCGCTATTTTGGCGATTAAAGGTCTCTCTTTTTCAGTTATGGAGGGTGAATTCGTGGCCGTTGTTGGTCCAAGCGGGTGTGGCAAGAGTACGCTACTTCGTATCTTGTCAGGGTTAATTCACCCAACTGAAGGTGAGGTTTTTATCAAAGGTCAGAAGCTCGCCGATTCGAACCCGATTGCCTACATGCCTCAACGAGATCTTTTGTTACCTTGGCTGAATGTCCAGAAGAATGCGACGCTAGGAGCGAGACTATCCGGAGTGAGTAAAGCAGAAATTCAATCGAAGTTACCGCATTTGTTCAGACAATTTGGATTGGATGGCTTCCAAGAATCGTGGCCTTCCCAGTTATCAGGTGGTATGCGCCAACGACTAGCATTACTTAGGACCTTTTTGATGCCTCGAGATGTAATTCTGCTTGACGAACCATTTGGCTCTCTTGACGCAATCACTCGCCGCGATATGCAGAACTGGCTTCAAGGAGTTTTGGATTCAGACCAGAGATCAGTGTTGCTTGTCACGCATGACGTGGATGAGGCGCTAATGTTGGCAGATCGTGTACTTGTTATGACAAATCGCCCGGGCAAAATTCTGAAGGAGGTTAGAGTTGAATTTCCCCGTCCAAGATATACGCAAACATTAACTCTTCCAAAATTTACCGAGTTAAAGGAGTTGCTTCTGCAGAGTTTGGCCGAGGCCTAGGGGGCGCTTAGGTTAGTTCCTCACAGAGTTCCATTACTTCGTTAATATCCGAAATTGCGTCCAGTGCCATTACCGATGTATATAGTTTTTGGCTTCTCAATGACCCTACTAGCACTTCTGTCAGCCGCTGGTATTTTTGTTCTAGATCGATATCACTGAGTGGGTTGGAAGGTGATCCTGTCGCGTGCTTAACTTCCACCGTGTGGATACTTCCCTGTGTGGTGGTGATAGTAGCTTCAGCTTGATCTTCCTCGTATTCAGTATTGATCGAAGCTGTTACTAGATCGCGGATATTGGCAATTTCCTCATCAAGGACTCGCTCGTCGGTAAATTGTGCGTCCGTGCCGGCACCATCAACTAATGCCGCGGCCGCGCAATGCTGAAACGAAAATTTACCGTCTAATCCAGTCATTGGTCTTGGTCGATCCATCAGTTCAAAAACCAGTGGATTCACCTTTAGATCGATACTTTTGACGTGTTCTGGCGATAACTGATTTTCTTCGCGTAGTTTAATTATGGCGTCCTGAATGGGGTGAGAAACAACTCCGTTTGCGTACGGTTTTAACCCGTTGTTTAGTAATTCCCAATCTTCGCCGAGCCTCGTGGTGAGTCTTTGGCTATCGTGGCCGTCAGGTGAATACACAGCCCACCAACCACGGCGACCGCTAAAGATGGTAGTTGGACCACTGAATCCCTTCTTAATAAGTAATGCTGAATTTACACCAGATGCCGCAGCATGCCCAGCGTGCATAGGTTTTCCAGCTGTACCAAATGTTTCACGAATGCCGGCTGATTGAGTACCAGCTAGTCCGAGTGCTTGAATGGTTTCAGTTTCACTTAAACCAAGCAGCTTTGCTGCTCCGGCTGCGGCTCCAAAAACACCTGCAGTTCCGGTAATGTGCCAGCCCATGTCATAATGCCACGGGTGGACCGACATCGCAGCGCGGCAGGCTATTTCAAGACCTATGATCCCGGCCTCTAGGACTGCAGTACCCGATGAATTCAAAGCTTGTCCCACTGCGATTACCCCTGGCCATACCGGCGCTGATGGATGGAGTACAGTCGGAAAATGTGTGTCGTCGAAGTCTTGTAAATGAGCAAGATACCCATTGGCGAACGCTGCTTGATAAATGCTTACTTTATTTTTTTGGCTAATGATCGAGGCGCGTGGATTTCCACCTTCTTCATCGATTAAATCAAAAAGCGATGACGCTGTGGGGTGCTGTGAGGCCGATAGCGATACCGCAAGAAGATTGACAAGGGTCCGCTTAGCTTCGTGTTGAATAGTAGATTCTACAGAGCTGAGCTCGAGACTGGTGATAAATTCTGCCAGTTGTGCCTCAGGGTTAAGAGTGGACATTATTTACCTTTAAATATCTTCGACGTCTAAGCGAGTAGGAATAATTGTATGATGAAATTATGACCAATTATTCCATCAGCGATTATGATCACGGTCTGTGACTAATGAATTTTATGAAAAGGTATCGTTATGACTCTTGATCCGATCGCTCTAAAGTTTTTAAAAGATGCGGCTGCTTTGGGCGCGCCGCCGATTGGTGAGCTCGAGCCGGGACAGGTACGAGCTGGTATTAAGGCGTCTGGGAAGGGACCTGGTCCGGAAATATATTCCATTGAGAATATGGAAATGGCCGGTCCAGAGGGCCCAATTCCGGTGAGAATATATCGGCCATCGGACAAGTTGAACCTTCCTGCTCTTGTATATTTCCATGGAGGAGGCTGGGTCATTGGAGATATCGACTGGAATGATGGAATGTGTCGACAGATTTCTGATCAGGCGAACTGTGTGGTAATTTCTGTTGAGTATCGTTTGGCTCCGGAAGATGTTTATCCGGCGGCCGCGGATGACGCGTACGCTGCCACTGTCTGGGCAGTACAGAATGCAAAGCGACTAGAAATTGATGAAGAGCGAATCGCGGTTGGGGGATGGAGTGCGGGAGCCACTCTGGCCGCCGTGGTTTGCCTTATGCTGAGAGATAGAGGAGGTCCTCGAATAGTGCATCAATTATTGATATGCCCAGCTACTGATGCTGCGATGGATACAGAGTCGTACCTCACTCGAGCCGAGGGATTTGGTTTGACTGCTGACACGATGGAGTGGTTTTGGAACCATTACGATCCGGATGGAAGGCGGGCCGAGCCGTATGCCTCACCGTTACTTGCGGATGACCTATCTCAGTTGCCGAGTGCGCACGTAATTACAGCTGACTATGATCCGCTTCGTGATGAAGGAATTGCTTATGCTGAGGCTCTGGATTTTGCCGGTGTAGATGTCATTGCTAAGAACTATGAGGGGCAAATACATACGTTCGTTCGAGAGACGGATACCTTTCGGGTGGGTGCTCAAGCTTTGACGGATGCATCAACGGTGCTCAAGAGTAAGTTTGCAGAATGATAATTTGCTGTGTAAATCGCTATTGTTAATTAGCTAACAGAATCGCTTTTTTTGTGCTACGCTTTCGCTTGCGATTCCTAATCATAATTCCTGCATGAGGGGGCTGAATGCAAAGATATATAATTCGAAGAATTGTGTTGATGGTACCGACGATACTCGGCGTTACCTTCCTTGTGTTTGCAATGATGCGTTTGATGCCGGGAGACTTTACTGACTTCCTTGGCGGAGACTTTGGTGCGCTTGATGCTGAGACAAAGGCACTCATACAAGCGGAATTCGGTTTAGATCAAAATTGGGCAACTCAATATATCCGCTGGCTCGGTGACCTATTGCGGGGTGACTTTGGGGTCAGTGTTTATAGCGGTAGACCGATATCAGGTGACTTGCTGCAGCGCCTTCCTATAACGTTGGAACTGGGCATCTTTGCTATGGCGATCAATCTGATAATTGGTATACCAATCGGTATTATCTCAGCTGTTCGTCAGTTTACTTGGTACGATTACACTGGTCGAGCAGGTGCAATTGCACTGTTGGCCGTTCCCAACTTCTGGATAGCGCTCTTAGCAATTTCTCTGGCTGGAAAGTATGCCCTCTGGGCGGTTCCTTCTCCAATCTATCCTCATTTACTTGAAGAGCCGATCGCAAACCTTAAATTCATGGCGTTTCCGGCCCTGTTAACGGGAGCAGCAGGAGCGGGATATCAGATGCGATTCGGCAGGACAGCAATGCTTGAGGTAATGCGTCAGGATTACATCAGAACTGCCTGGTCCAAAGGCCTTCAGGAACGCACTGTAATTTTGAAGCACGGCCTTCGTAATGCACTTATTCCTATTGTGACGGTGATAGGACTATTTTTACCGGCATTAATTGGTGGGACAGTGGTTATAGAGACAATTTATTCAATCCCAGGAATGGGGCGCTACTTTATTCATGCGCTTAATGGTCGCGACTTATTTATTGTCCAGGCGTTAGCAGTGATATTCACGCTGGTGGTTATCGTGTCTAATTTCTTGGTTGATATTGCGTATTCGATTTTGAATCCAAGGATTAGGTACTCATAATGACATCGACTAGCACAAATATAGACTATGACGAGACTCAATTAGCTCTTTTTGGGATGCGTGAAGAGGATGATCGTTCTAAATTCCGGAAGGCAATCTCTGGAATAAGAAATTTTGCGACCGGCTACCCTCTGGGTATGGTCGGTGCTGTGGTCATGGTGTTATTGGTCGCAATGGCCATCATTCCCCAATTATTCACACCGCTGGCTGTGCAAAAAGCTTCATCTATTATTGGTATTCATATCTCAGATAGATTTGAGACACCTAATATACACTTTTGGTTTGGGACGAACGCGCTTGGCCGTGATATGTACGGGCGTCTCATCTATGGTGCTCGTACAGCGATCATGATCGGGTTTGGTGCCGTAATTCTAGCCAAACTGCTTTCAACTGTAATCGGTACAGTGTCCGCGTTTTTTGGTGGCTGGGTCGATGTCGTTCTTCAGCGGATAGTTGAGATGGTTCAGTCGATACCGACATTAGTGTTCCTCATACTATTTGTTGTGATGTTAGAGCCGCGTTTGCCGGATATAGGACCGTTGTCGTCGGACATGTTGGTGATTTTACTTGTTGTGGCAGTGCACTCGGGTTTCACTTCGTCAAGAACTGTTAGAGGGGTTGCCATTTCGCTTCGGCAAGAAACCTATGTTGAGGCGGCTCAAGCCTTAGGAGCTTCAGATTCGCGCATTATGGTGAGACATATTGTCCCCAACTTGATTGCCTACGTGATTGTGTCAGCCTCCCTCTTTGTGGGTGCGGCAGTACTTTTGGAATCGTCACTTTCATTTTTAGGCTATGGCGTCCAACCACCGGCTCCGTCTTGGGGCAGGGAATTGAATGAAGCTCGCGAAGAGCTAGCTCGATATCCTCATTTGGCATTTTTCCCAGGGTTATTCATATTTGCTACGGTTTGGTCATTTAATATGTTTGGTGACGCTTTGCGAGACCGGCTTGATCCACGCTTGAGAGGCTCAACTTAGTCGAGCGAGCTATATGTTTTTTGTGAGGATACCGATTGCTATAAGGCTGGCTAATAGAATTCTGTAGTTAATAAACACGGACAAATCATGTTTTTCTACGTATGATAGGAAAAATTTGATTACAAGAATTCCGACTAAAAAGGCTGTTGAAGAACCAATGATTAGTAGATTCCAGTCAATCGGAATATCTAACCTGATAGACCTTAATCCAGTTAGAATTCCTGCACTGATAATTACTGGTATTGCAAGCAAGAATGAGAACTCAGCAGATTTTTGCCGTGAATGGCCCAGAAATCTAGCAGCGCTAATGGTCAAGGCGGAGCGTGACATACCAGGTACTAGAGCTACAGCCTGTGCACACCCGATAATGATCACTCCCCGAAGATCGAAGTCACTAAGCCCTAAGAAACGAGCCGAGTTGCGATCTGCAATCCAGATAACCAGAGCCCCTAACATGAGAGTTAAGGCAATTAACCAAGGTTCTCGCAGGTATAACTCAATTATGTCGACAAATAATAAGCCGGTTATGGCGGCTGGAATTGTCCCAATAATTAGTAGTAGGCCAATTTTCGAGTAACGCTGCTCGTCTTGAGTTAAGTTATCTTTCTTGTATAGTCTTTTTAGGCAGGCAAGGATAATCGAAGAAACTACATTTTTAAAAGATACGAGGACAGCCATAAGAGTACCTATGTGGAGTCCTACATCAAAAGTAAGCGAGTTGGGTCCAGAATCGATTAGTTTTTCGACAAGGACTAGGTGTCCTGATGATGAAATAGGTAGAAATTCAGTGATCCCTTGGATGATTCCTAAAAGTAGACCTAGTAGGATGCTGGATGATTCTATGTCGAGAGTCATAGGACTTTAATACCACTCTACGACAGGGTTACCCCATTGAAATGGTCGAGTGAGAACGTATCCAAGCCCCGCAGCACTGGCAAATGATTTGAGGACGTCTATCACGGACTGAGTCAGATCAAGGTTGTAGCCCAGACTATATGCATATCCGGGTCCATCGTGCCAAATATCGAAGTACATTATTACTAGAGGCGTATTTGGCGGGCGATTTTGCTTAGTTGACTCGATGTATTCATATATTTGCTGATGTACCTGTGACAATTGTTGGACCGGAGTAAGCCGGATGACATGAATCGCTATTTTATTTTCACTATTTTCACCTGTTAGCCAGCAGTTTGAGGTCGATTTCCCGAGCGCGTATTCTTTGATTGGAAAAGGAGTTTCGACACCGAGCGCTGTTCTACTCCAAGCGGAGGCGCAAGTTTCAGTTATGAGCAGTTGGACCGCGTCATCACGTGTTCTATTCCCTCCGCAGCTGTCTGGCCCGTGCGCGAGAAATAGTCTGTCTTGTAAATTTTGAATTTCTCCTGATTTTTCTGAGGATATGAATGCTCTGGCCATCCATGAAAAAGGAGGGTTATGGGCAGTTTCGCGAGTTTTCATAAAAGCAACCCAGCACCCATCCTGGTCATACATAGCTGGCGGGATATTTGGAAATAACTGATTAAGCCAATTTGACATCTCTTCTTGGTCTTTAGATGGCATACGCATCTGATTATCCTACGCTTTCTTTAGCTACTGCACTGTTAAGATTTGGATATTGAATGGAGTATTCTGTGGTTCTCGAATTATTTGACTTAGCTAATAAGGTGGTATGCGTTACTGGAGGCGGTCGAGGCTTGGGTCGTGGTATGGCAATGGCGCTTGCAGATGCTGGTGCTCAGGTGATGGTTGCCTCGCGGACCCAAAATCAGCTTGATACCGTGGTAGAAGAAATAAATTCCGCAGGTGGTGCAGCCGAATCATTTTCGTTTGATGCTACTGATTCAGAACAAGTCGATGCACTTGTTGCTGCGTGCATCGAGAAATTTGGTCGACTGGATGTAATGTTTGCCAATGCCGGAATTGGTGGAGGTACTGATGCTGAATTTTGGAAATACCCGGATTGGGCATTTGATGGTGAGCTGGATACCAACCTAAAGTCTACTTTTTATACCTGTCGCGCTGCTTCTAACCAAATGATTAAACAGGGCGATGGTGGAGTGCTAATCACTACAGCTTCCGGTACGGCTTTACGGGGGAACAAAAACTTTCCTTACCCTACTGCTAAAGGAGGCGTTATCTCATTTACTAAATCCCTTGCAACAATGTTATATGCACATGGAATACGTTCTAACTGCATTATCCCCGGATTTGTGTCCCAGAGTCCTGCGAAGTCCGACCAAGAAAGAGCATTTAGAGAGCAGCGTGGCACGTTTATTCCTGCTCGTCGCTTGGGTGAGTGGTGGGAACTTGGCCCTTTGGCAGTTTTTCTTGCATCTGAGGCGTCATCATATGTGACAGGCGGCTCATTCGTTATCGATGGTGGTGGGTTGGCCGGAGGATTGGGCCCGACTGGTTTTAAACCAGTACATGAATGGTAGGAATTTTATGAGTGAAGATATTTCAATTAGGCAGCATTTCAGTCTAGAAGATAAGCGAGCAATTGTTATTGGCGCTGAATTTCCAGCAGGTGCGGCGATTGCGAATGCCTATGCCGAGGCTGGGGCTAATGTCGCTTTATGTGCTATCACGGCGGATGACGCCGTGATGCGAATACGTAAAGTAAAGCGTGAGATTGAGACGATTGGGCGTGAGGCGCGAGAATATGTAATGGATGTCACTCTAGGGCGAAACGTGCAAGTAACCATGCGTCAGGCAGTGAAGGAGCTTGGTGGAGTGGACTGTGTGGCAATTGCGCCTGATTTGTTTCTGGCGAAGCCAATTGGATCTATTACAGATACAGAGCTTGCCCGAGTGATGGCAGTTAATTTCAATGCACATTTTTTTGCTATGCGGTCAGCTGCTGCTGAATTCAGGAAGCAGGGCACGCCAGGTCGAATTATTTCTGTAACATCGGTGCTTGGCGAGAGAGGACTTCCTCACACTTCGGCATATTCTGCAGCTCACGGAGCCGTACATAATCTAATACGGGCATGCTCGCAGGAGTTTGGACCCGATCAGATTATGGTGAATGGGATAGCGCTTGGTTACATGGATTGGATGCAAGATAGAATCAATCCGGATGATGAGGAAGCTCAGAGGGCGCTGCGTTTTACTATTATGCGTCGAGCTGGCAGGGCGGACGAGGTCGCACCCTTGGCATTATATTTGGCAGTGGAGAGTGCAACTCGTTATATAACCGGACAGATTTTTCCGGTTGATGGTGGATTACTGCAACATCTCTAGCTTAGAGGATTTAGAGCGGACCTTAGCGGCCCAGCCATTCAGCTTTTCGCCGTTCGCGATACGCTGGCGGCCCGAGTGATGCATCCTCTGTATCGCGAGATACTTTCCGCATGGTTTCGCCAAATCTAATTGCTTCACTGAAGGGCATTTCCTGACCACGAGCCGCAACTTCTTTTGTTGCCCTAACTGCTAGTGGCGCGCTCTCGAGCAGGCGATTTGCGAGAGCTATCGCTTCATCCATCAGTGTTTCATGTTCAACTATTTTCCAGACGAGCCCCATTTCCTTGGCACGTTGTGCAGTGACTCGTTCACCAATCAGTAGTAACTCCATCGCATTTTGCCAGCCAACTTTTTTTGGCATGCGAACTGCCCCCTGAATAGTAGGCACTCCAATACGAACTTCCGGAAAGCCAAACTCAGCTTTTTCACTTGCTATAACGAAGTCACATGCCGATACCAACGTGAGACCAAAACCGAGCGCATAGCCATTTACAGCGGCTATAACGGGTTTCCATACCTCCATACCAGACTCTAAAGATGTGAACGACGGAATTTCCCAAAAAGTTCCTCTTGCGTCAGGGCTCTCACCGAAAGACTTGATGTCAGCTCCAGCACAAAAGGCTCGACCATTACCGGTCACTATTCCAACCCATGCCTCTTCATCTTCTCTAAATGCTTCCCATGCGGCGTTTAAATCTTCACGCAGCTGTCCGTTAATTGCGTTCATTGCTTCAGGTCGGTTATATGTAATTGTGCCGATATGGCCTTCTCGTTCATAGAGAACGGTGTCACCCATGATTAAACTCCTCTTAACTTTGTTTATTCTGAGAACGTCAGTCTTTGATGGTTAAAACTTATCACCAAATCAATGATGCGATGAGCATTAAGACGAGCATTCCCATAACGCCGAGACCGCCGGCGTACAGGGTGCCTATCACGATTGGGTTCTCACTTTGCGATGTTTGTTTACTATTAGCGCTAGCGTCGACGGGGTCTTCTGGCATTTCTGTAATCCTTTTCGTGGAAGAATATATTTTGGGAATACCGGCATTATCGTAATTGCCGCTGAACGCAATTACTGCTGACACTACTCCCCACAGCATCAAGCCTGCGGCCAGGACGAAGGGGATGATCACTGGTACGTCGATTGCCATAATCTTTGTATTCTATTCTCGATGGAGATTTTAGGCCAGACCGCCTAGACCAGCGAATTTTTTAAAAAGACGTTTGGAATCTGGTAGTTTCCCGTTTACATTCTAATCACTTGGAATTGATAGCTTTTGTCCGATGGACAGAAAGTCTGCATCTTCGATATTGTTGGCCTCACGCAGTGCTAAAACTGATACCGAAAATTTTCGAGCGATACTGTTTAATGAATCTCCGGCTTGCACCGTGTAGACGGTTTTAGCGTTTGAAGATTCTGCTGGCGCTGTCTTTGTTTTCTCTTCAACGATTAAAATCTGGCCAATCGAGAGCGAATTAGGGTTGGTAACCGATGGATTTAACTCCAATATACGCTTTGTAGAGATATCAAATCGTGCGGCAATTGCGCCAAGTGAATCACCGCTGACGACGGTGTAAGTACCACTTATAACTTCAGCATCTGTGCGCACTGTTCCCACAATGACAGCTGGCGCCAGCGTGATGTCGACAGATAGTATTTGACCTGACCGGAGGATGATTCCAACGTCAGGGTTTAGCCTGACTAGATCTGGTATCGAAATATTAAATTTTTCGGAAACACTTGCCATGCTGTCACCAGCTTTCGTTCTGTATAGACCCGTAGCAGGATCTAATGCTTGTATGTCTGTGTCGGGATTAGTTATGAGTATTGGTGTAGAGCGATTCCAGATGTTCGTTTCAACTTCGGCATAGTTCAACATTCTCAGACGTGGGCATTGGCGAGTTAGTTCTTCACCGAGTCCAACATCAAGACAAAACTCTAATCGTCCATCTGGTAGTTTGCGCACAACTATTTCCGCCTGTTGCGTTACCCAGGGACTTTGTGCGACTAGAGCTGAGGTAGGAAGTACTATTGCGACGCCAATAATCAAACCAATAAATAACCATTTAATATGTTGGCGTCTACTTTGAATTTTTTGAAGAAATTGGTGATACGACATGCAAGATTGCTCCACAGCACCCCGCCGTGTGCCGTAATTATATTATGAAGGAGCAGTAATGCGGCGAAATAGATTTGCAGATTTGAGTTTTATGATCGAGGTCCGCAGCGCAAATTTTTCAACACCAGAAATATTGATTCGATTTGCGAAAGAAATCTCTGATTAATTAGGTCACAAAAATGGTAAAAAGATTTTGAAGATTTTGGTCACAGAACGCGAAAAATGATGTATAGTTCCACAACCGGCCAAAAATACCGAGGGGCGCACGCATGTGCGTGGTCGGAATGCACGAAAGGATCTGATTTTAATGGAAAAGAATTATTGGAGTAGATTAGGAGCTCAGCGAAGAGTTTCTAGACGCTCCGTAATGCGTGGTGCAGGAGTAGCTGCCGCAGGTATTACGGGAGCAGCCTTAATAGGCTGTGGTGGTAGTGATGATGACGCGCCAGCAGCAGCAAGTGGTGGAAGTGCAGCAACTGCTCAAGCTACGTCGGCTCTGTCGACGGTAGTTGCAACTCAGGCCGCTGCTGCAACGTCAACACAGACTTCTGTCGCTGCTGTTGCTACAACTGCTGCTGCAGTTGATCCGTATCCAGGCGTCAAGCGCGGTGGGACTATTGTTGGTAACTGGGTACAAGATCCTCCAACTATTGATCCTTATGGAAACCTTTCCTATCTCGCAAAATACCCGAGCCTTTTTAGCGTAAGCCGCTTGTTTCGGAATGGAACTGCAGAAGGCACAAGCCCTTATAACTTAGGTCCTGAGCCAGACTTAGCTGAATCAGCTGAGACTGAGGATGCAATAACTTGGATTGTTAAGCTAAAGCAGGGTGTTAAATTTCACAATAAAGCTCCTGTGAATGAGCGCGAAGTCACAAGTGCTGACGTAGTTTCGTCATGGGCTAAGCTCGTAGCTGATGAATCACCTAACAAGGACACTGTTCCTAACATTGATTCATGTGAAGCAATCGACGATTACACCTTAAAGTTTGTTTGTGGTGCTCCGTCTGCAACATTTATTGACACACTTGGTGACCCGAACGCATTGCATGTTCAACCAATTGAGGGTCATAATGGTGGATTCGATCCAGCTAAGGAAATCATTGGATCTGGTCCATGGATTTTCGAGAAGTATGAACCGTCTGTTGACTTTGAGTTCACTCGAAATCCTAATTGGCACGGTTCACAATCCCCAATGGGAAGTAAGTTTTCTGCGCCATTTGCTGACAAGTTCCACTGGATCAGTATTCCTGAGTATCAGAACAGACTTGCTCAGCTCAAGGCTGGTAACCTCCACTACACAGGTGTTTCATCTTCTGACGTTCTTCCAACGAAAGACGAAATGCCAGGTCTTCAGTGGTTTGGTGCTCGCCCAGCGCTGATGTCATTTTTGTATTTCTCAAACAACGAACTAGACACAAACCCAGTTTGGTCAGATGCGCGTTTTAGACAAGCTACTTCGATGGCTCAGCACCGTGACGACATTACTGAGCTCGGTTATGAGACTGAAGCCATGATTAAAGCAGGTGTTGGTTCAAGGGAAGATCTAGTACGGTGGAATAACCTGGTTCCAGCTGGTTTTGAGAAGTGGTGGCTTAATCCAACTGATCCTTATATGGGTAAGGCTGGAGACACCTTTAAGTACAACCCAGCTGAGGCTGCTAAGTTAGTGGCGGCAACTGGCTACGATGGATCAGAAATTAAGTTCCAGTATTACCCATATGGTGGTACAGGAGGTACGTTTAATAAGATTGGTGAAGCGGTACAGGCATACCTGACTGCAGTCGGTATAACGACCGAGATTGAGCATCAGGATTACTCGTCCCAGTACATCACTCAGACCTTCACAGGTAACTTCAGTGGTATTGCATGGGGTTATGAGACACCGTTCCCAGAGGTTGGTGGATACTTTCCACGTATGTTTGGTGACAACGCACGTAACCATGGTCGAATCAAGGATGCGCGTATTAGTGAACTTGATGCGTTACAGGCTGCTGAGGCAGATTATGAGACGCGACGTGAATACATCTACGAGATCCAGAAGATCAACGCGGAGAATATGTATTACGTACCTGGTCAAGCGGGTGCAGGTGTTGGTTGGACCGGTGTTGGCGAAGGTGTCGGTGGTTATCGAGTCTGGAAGTCATACGGATTTGGTACTGAGGTTGCACCTTGGCTATGGCTTAAAGCATAATTTAGTATTCTAAATCATGTTTCAGCAATTGCTGAAAATATAAGAAAGAGCAGCTTGAAAAAGCTGCTCTTTTTTTATTTGGATGTCAGGTTATCTGGCAAGCTTATATCATCAAAGAGAGAATACTGATTAATTCTAGGGAGATTCTATGAATGCAGAGGGCAGATTCAGCGGTAAAGTTGCAGTAGTGACTGGTGCTGCCGGTGGAATAGGCAGCGCGACCGCTCAACGATTTGCTGAAGACGGCGCAGATCTCGTTCTGGTTGATTTGAACGGTA
Organism: Dehalococcoidia bacterium; assembly: GCA_029941115.1. GTDB lineage: Bacteria > Chloroflexota > Dehalococcoidia > UBA2979 > UBA2979 > UBA2979. The sequence continues at coordinate 43,246 of JAPYRK010000013.1, forward strand.
CATCACTAGAGGAGATCGCCGCGAGAGTCGAGCGAGCCGGGACTAGGGCATACGCTGTGGCCGCAGATGTCAGTAGCTCGGAATCCGTAGAGAACTATGTATCACAGGCTATGGACAAATTTGGGCGAATTGATGTTTTTTTTAATAATGCGGGTGTTCTCGGCCCGTGGCGAAACTTGCTTGAGTATACCGAAGAAGATTTTGATCACGTAATGTCAGTAAACGTAAAGGGCGTATGGTTGGGAATGAAAGCAGTTGCACAAGTGATGATGAAGAATGGCGGTGGCGCAATCGTAAACACTGCCTCGATAGCCGGACTTAGTGGAACACCAACTGTATTCGCTTATGGCGCAAGCAAACACGCTGTAGTGGGAATGACAAAGTCGGCAGCTCTTGGCTTGGGGCCTCATGGGATTCGAGTCAATGCTGTTTGTCCGGCTGTAATTGATACCCCGATGGGCGAAGCAGTCCTTCGGGGAGCTAATCCAGACGATATTGAGGCTGCCAAGGAAAGACTTGGTGAACTGTATCCACTGGGACGAATTGGTCAGCCCGAGGAAGTGGCAGCACTCGTAGCTTATTTGTCCTCTTCGGATGCATCATTCATCACAGGTGGAATTTATCCGGTGGATGGCGGTACGCGAGCTCGTTAGATTTTTGTATTGCGACACTGAGATATCGTACCCTGACTCCGCTCCTGTTTTTGATCGCATGAGTGGAGAATCTATTCAGACTTGGAGCTGGGATTTATAAGCCGATAGGAGTGATCGATCCGCCAGAATTCATATTAACTGTAGTTGTTTTAAGAGGCGTCCCGTTTCAGGTCGTATCGTAATCCAAAGAAGAGTACTAAGACTGCACTCTGCAGAAACACTTGTTGGGCTTTAGTCTAGATTTGACTTAATTGTTCATACTAGAGAGTTGGGAACCCGCTCAGTTCAGGGCCTCCCTTTTATTTTGGCGAGAAGTTCTTCAGGTCTTATAGGCTCGGTCGAAGATCTTGAGGAGTCGGTGTCGATGTAAAGAGAATCATTCAGATGTTTTCTTGGGATATATGCAAACGCTAAACTTGCGCCCAGGGCCGCGGAATAAAATGCAGCTACGCAGGCGCTGATAACCGTTCCGTCATACAGTTGCACAGTGTCTCCTTTTTTTGCCAAGCCCTTATCTAACAGCTTGAAGGCTTTGATAGATCGTGTGGTTGGAAATTCTTTTAAGTCTTTTTCTAGTTGGGCACTTCCTTCAAAGGTCCTCCGAGTATTTTCACCGTCTTCGAGATCTACCAGCTGAGCGAGCCCGGCATGAAACGGTGTGGCAGGGTGAGGAATTTCGGCGGGGGCTTCAAGGAAATTTGCCTCAAGTCGCAGGGCGTCCGAGGCTGCGAGTCCGATAGGTTCTGTGCCAACTGACAAGAGTTGCTGCCAAATGTGTTCACCAACCTCGGGTGAGCAGATGATCAGGTATCCCATCTCACCAGTTTCCGAATAATTCGCAACGAGTGCGCGGTAGCCGCCCAGCAGGATTTCATGTCCTTCGTTCAGTGGAATGGACTTAGGTATGGTGGGTCCCAAGGCTGTAACTAAGCTATCAGATACGTCGGGTCCTGAAACTGATAGTAAAACTGACTCCTCTAGTCGATCCCTAACCAACACATCCGAATACGTCTCCGCACATTGTTCGACACGTTTCAGTAAGCTCGTTTGGGTTCGTGGCCCAGAGATGATCAGCCATCTTCCGGCATCTAGTCGACACCAAATCGCGATGTCAAAAACAGTTCCATCCTCGTTACAGGCGACTGTACGGCTAATTTGACCGATTGCTAGTTTATAGGGGTCAGACGTAAACACTCGGTCGAGCACTTGCTCAGCGTTTTCCCCAGTTACATAGAAGCGTCCAAGGTATGATCGGTCTGAGATCACGGTGCCCGACCGTGCTGAGCGTTGCTCATCATAAGTTCCTTGGTACCAAAGCGGTAATGTAAAGGAATGGACAGGTGCCGGATGCCAGTTAGCTTTCATGTGCAAGTGAACGAGAGGAAGGACGTTTGTCCGCTCCACTCCGCCTATTGTGGGAATGATTGGAATTATTTGTTTTTTAGCGCTTTCTTCGGTCATAATTAGATAAATACCCTAATGAGTATGTGGACTAGAACCAGCTACGTGTGGAGCTTCTTTTTCCCACTTTCGGAATCCTTCGTCCGTTAGGGTTAATTTACCGACACCTGGATATGTACCGTGGGAGAATATAATTAGAGCTTCGGACTCAATGCACTCAGCGGCGAGCTTTTTCTTTGTTTCCATTGAAACTAACGGTAAGACATCCAGTCCTGAAACCCAGGCAGTTCGTTCGAGTTGCGCATGATGCTGAATCATGTCGCCAACGTAGACGCCCCATTCTTGACCAGACCGCATAAAAACGGCACTGTGGCCTTCTGTATGGCCGGGTGTGGGTGAAACTACTACTTCATCGGTTATTTTTATTTCATCATCAAATAATTTTATATGATCCATGATTGGCTTTAGATTTTTTTCTAGGTAAGTCACTCGAGTACGCTCGTTAGGATTAAGGGCATCATTCCATTCTTTTTCGGAGATGTAATAGGTGGCATTTGGAAAGGTAGCCACTAGCTCTTCATTATTTGAACTCACCGAAGTATTCCAACCACAGTGATCGAAATGTAGATGAGTGTTAACCACGACATCTATGTCACTGGGGCTGAGGCCTTGTTGAGCAATTGATTGGATCAGATTTCCTTGTTCGATGGGCGAAGCTACATCTCGATCGCCTGGCTTCCCACCCACTCCCGTGTCGAGTAGAATATTTTTGCCATTGGATCTTAGTAGAACGCAGTTCAAACCCTGAGTAATTCGATGTTGATTATCGATTTCATTTTGGACAGCGCGCTCCCACATCACTCGTGGCACAACCCCGAAAATAGCACCTCCGTCGTACATGAAAGTACCATCATTAACGATCGTAATAGGCATTGATCCTATTTGAAATTTTGCGCCTGTTAAAAACTCTGAATTCGTCATTTGGATAGACTATCAACTGAATTAGTTTCATAGTGAAAATTAACTATTCTCTTTTACGCGTGGAAGTGCGTGGGCGCGATACTATATAAAAGATTTATATGAACGTGTTTGGTTCGTAGGATAAATTAAGCAATCGTCAAATTTCTATTGTGCGGTAATTTTTTTAGATTTATGATGGATAATTCGCGGCGCGATATTATGCTAACGAGTGTTCAGGGGGCAGTATGGCACAGCAGATGGCTTATTTTGAGGGAAAATTTGTTCCTATTGAAGAGGCGAACCTCAATGTGATGACTCATGCTTTCAATTATGGGAGCGCGGTGTTTGAGGGAATTCGAGGCAATTGGAATTCTGCTCATGAAGAGCTCTACCTCTTTAAGGTTCGTGAGCATATTGATCGTCTTGTCCAGAGTGCTCGAATATTGCGAATGAATGGAACTTACGATGCGAATGAAATCTCTAATCTCGTTGTAGAGTTGGCGCGTCGCTGCGATTATAAGGAGGATATGTATATCCGGCCGATGGTATATAAATCAGGACTTGACATCGGCCCTGCTATTCACTCGGTTGAAGATAAGTTACTTATTTATTCGAGGCCCCTGGGCGATTATCTAGATCCAAATGCGGGTGCTACGGTTATGACCTCGTCATGGCGCAGGGTTGATGACACTTCAATTCCCGCGCGAGCCAAGGTTTCTGGTCTGTACGTGAATAATGGTTTGGCAACCAGTGAAGCTAAACAAAATGGAATGACTGAAGCCATCATGCTAAATCAGGATGGGCACGTGTCTGAAGGTGCGGGAGAAAACCTTGTAATGATTAGAAAAGGAGTCCTGATCAGTCCTCCTGAGAGCGACAATATATTGGAGGGAATCACTCTTGATACTGCTCTTTTTCTTGCGAGCGAAAAGCTTAATCTCCCGGTCCAGAGAAGGACTATTGATAGGTCTGAGCTATATATTGCGGACGAATTATTTATGACGGGAACCGCCGCTCATGTCACACCTGTAACTGAAGTTGACCGGGTACCGGTTGGGAATGGCCAGCCAGGTGTAATTTCCAGAAAACTGCAAAAGTTATTTTTCGATGCAATCACGGGCGAATTATCTGAATACAAAAACTGGCTGATACCTGTTTACGCTGAATAGTTAATTTAGATTTATGGCCGCTGAAAGTACGTTTAAGCCTAAGATGCTCAAGGGCTTAATTTTTGGAATTTTCTTGTCGAGCTTGTCTGTTTGCCTTACGGTGGGATTGACGTTATTCGCGAGTAAACTTTCGTTCAGTGTGCTGCAGATCTTGGCCTACGGCTGTTCTTTTTTTGCAGCCCTGTTGACGATATTTTTTTCTTACTGGGTTCTATGCTTGTTTAAATTACGGTATAGGGTAAATGACGGTAATTTGATAATTCACTGGGGTTTGGTGTGTCATATTATTCCACTTTCATCAGTAACGAGGATTAGCACCACTGGATATTCAGATGACGTCTTGGTGAATTTGTTTTCATGGCCTGGAATGAGTATAGGAAAAGGATTTTCCAGACTTGATTCAACAAAGAGTGCGCCGAAGCCCATTACTATTTTTGCCACTTCTCGGAATAGACAAGAATTACTGTATCTTGAGACATCTAATTCGTTGTATGGCATATCCGTGAGTGATGAACAAAATTTTCTTGAAGGCCTTGGTGCCTATGGATATCAAGATACTCAAGACCTAACAGAACCACATCTCAGCTATATATGGCCGCGATTATATTTTCTTATTTCGTCAGCTAGCGCGTGGCTATATTTGATACTCATTGCATTGATGACTATTTTAATGTGGTCCGAATTCAGTTTCCGTTTTGCAGAGTTACCTGTCCAACTCGAAGGGGTTTTCCCAATTAGTGAAGAAAGGTCGAGATTTATTACTTTTTGGTTACGTGATGAATTATTTCAAATTCCACTACTTGCGTCGATACTAGTAGTGAGTAACACGATATTGGGACTTATATTTTTTGTGTGGGAACGGAAGCTTGCCCTAATGATTTTATTTTGCACAATGCTGATACCGGGATTATCGATTTTTCTTTTTGAGTTTACAGTCCATGTTTCAGGCGGTTAGCTAGCAGTGACTCTATTTGGTCTAAGGTATAACCTGATTTAATGGCAGCAATAACTACAGAAGTAGCGATCATTGGCGCGGGACCTTCCGGTTCTATTGCGGCATATCAGTTGGCCACTGCAGGTCTTGGGGTCGTGTTGCTAGACAGGGCTAAATTTCCAAGAGATAAACCCTGTGGCGGTGGTGTGACGGTTAGATGTGAACGAATTCTTCCATTTTCCATTGATCCGGTGATCGAGGATGTTATTACTGGTGCAGACATCAGAATTCGAAACGAGTCTTCTGTGCTGCAGAGCTCGGGATCAGTTCTGACTTACATGACGCAGCGATCACGTTTCGACGCATTTCTGGCTGATAAGGCGCAGGAGGCAGGGGCAAATTTTAGAGATAGTGAACAGGTAACCGATATTTTATCTAGGTCGGGCGATGGGTTCCGAGTCCATACTCGATCGGGTACTGAAATCCGAGCACAAGTGCTTCTAGGCGCTGATGGGGCTAACGGAATTACTGGTAATAGACTGGGTTTTGATAGTCACAGTGCAGGGGCCGTTGCGTTGGAAGGTAACGTGTATTTCCCTGATGGCGTTCCACGTGAGTTTGAACATAAGGTGATTCTTAATTTTGGGTATTTAACTCAGGGCTATGGATGGATTTTCCCCAAGAGTGACCATATTAATATCGGAGTTGGTGGCAGTCGATCCAGTGGGGGCAAACGCTTAAAGGCTGCCATGAACAAGTTAGCTGAGATCTATGGCATTGCCTATGATTCGATTACTGAGATTAAAGGCCACCATCTTCCCATGCGACACCACGATTCAGCTATTTCTATTGACGGGGCCGCCCTTCTTGGTGACGCAGCCGGCTTAGTCGATCCCTTATCTGGCGAAGGAATTTTTGCGGCCTTACGATCAGGTATGGCGGTCGCGCCTATCGTCGAGCAGTATCTTGCCTCTGAAGTTGATTCGTTAACGGGCTACCAACTTGAACTGCAAAAGGAACTTATTCCCGAAATTGAGACCTCAGAGGCACTAATGCAGATATTCCACACGTATCCCAGGCCGTTTGTTTGGATGCTTCAACACGTAGGCTTGTTTTGGATTGGAGCGATTGAGCTGATTCGTGGTGATTCAACTTATCTAGACCTTACTAATAAGTTTGGGAAGTTAGGGCGATCATTACTTATGCCTGCGGCTTGGTTGGGAAAAATAATTTCAGCGCGTAGGCGAAACTAATCCCTATTTATGATACGCAGGGAATAGCTGAGGCTCTTGACGGTTCCAGATCTAGGTCTCAGAATAAGGTTCACTATGTGTTACTTGAATGGCACCTCTTTTTTAACTGAGTTGAGAGAAAGCTCGGTTACTCCTGCCCATTTAGTACTTGTAGTCGTCGTGTCCTAGGGTGGCCGTCCTGGTCGCCCAAGAGCTCGCGTGTCGAGCCAAAAGAACTAAAAAAACCCGATAATATTCAGAGTTAACAAGAATACGAAGTTTACGTTATATCAGAGTGAACTAGTGGTGAGTAAGATAAGGTCATTTTGACTTGTGCGACCGACTAGATTTGTGATTGAGGAGACCATTATGACAAGAATGAGTGGTGCAGACATTGTTCTTAGATGTTTACAGAAATTAGGTGTGGATACATTGTTTGGGTATCCAGGAGGAGTCGTGCTGCCCCTTTATGATCGATTTCCAGATTATCCCGATATAAATCATATTTTGGTCCGGCATGAGCAGGCTGCTGGTCATGCTGCTGATGGTTATGCAAGAGCTTCAGGAAAGTTAGGTGTTGCATTAGCGACTTCAGGCCCTGGTGCTACAAATCTAGTTACTGCTATTACAAATGCTCATATGGACTCAGTGCCAACATTATTTATCACGGGTAATGTCACGCGTTCACTACTTGGGAAAGATGGCTTTCAGGAGGCAGATATTACTGGTATTACTATGCCAATAGTTAAGCATAATTACATTGTTATGAGACCGGATGATTTAGTTTATGCGTTTAGTGAAGCAGCTTACATCGCGACGACTGGAAGACCTGGGGCCGTTCATATCGATATTCCAAAGGATGTTTTTATAGAGGAGGCAGAATTTCACTGGCCGGAGGATGTTCATATTCGTGGTTATAACCCACCCACGGCAGCTGACGTGGAATCCATTGAGGCGGCAACAGAAATTATTAATCAAGCAGAGAGACCACTTATTTTTGCTGGGCACGGAATAATACTATCCGACGCGGCAGAGGAATTACGAGCTTTTGCTGAAAAGAGTGAAATTCCTGTCGTTAATACTTTGCTTGGTTTGGGATCGATAGCTCCTAGCCATGTTCTTTCATACGGAATGCTTGGGATGCATGGGTCATACTGGGCCAATCATGCTGCCTCGTCAGCGGACGTCATTATTGGTTTAGGTATGCGAATGGACGATCGGGCACTAGGGCGTTTTGAAGATATGAACCCTGATGCAAAAATTATCCATGTTGATATTGATCCTGCGGAGCACGAAAAAAATATAGGAACTCATGTTCCTATCGTTGGGAACGTTAAGGATGTTTTGGGTCAGTTAGCTGAATCTGTAAGTGCAGCTACTCATCCGGACTGGCTTCAATGGATAAATGAAATGCGGATTAACCATAAGGAATCAATGTCGGTTCCGAGTGGCCCGGAACTAAGCGCGCAGTATGCAATTTCAAGAATTGCCGAGCTCATCGGACCTGAATCAGTTTTGTGCACGGGAGTAGGGCAACATCAAATGTGGGCTGCTCAATTTGGAAATATATCTCGACCACGTCAATTCATCACGTCTGGGGGGTTGGGGACCATGGGTTTTGAAGTACCAGCCGCGATGGGTGCGCAGGCTGCATGCCCAGAAAGGCCCGTATGGACGATTTGTGGCGACGGTGGATTTCAAATGACCTTCCAGGAGATAGGAACTATGGTCGCTGAGAAATTACCAGTGAAGATGGCGATTATGAATAATTGTTATCTCGGCATGGTGCGTCAGTGGCAAGAATTGTTTTATGACAAGAATTTGGTCGATGTGAACATCACCCAGCCTGACTTCTTGAAAATTGCTGAAGCATATGGAATTCGTGGAATTCGAGTAACTAATCAGGAGGATGTTGACGCGGCTATTCAAGAAGCTGAGGCTGACTCTGGACCCGTAATTATCGACTTTCGAGTGGCACAGCAGGACAATGTGTGGCCAATGGTTCCAGCGGGCGCGGCACTTAACGAAACCGTGGAATCAAGCGGTCAGATATAGGGGCAGGAAATATTCTTGTTGCTTACTTTTTATTGATTTAGTTAGATTAGAGGATTGAAATTATGAAAACAAACTTGACTGGCCCACGCCAGACGATAGCTGCGCTGGTGGAAGACCGTCCAGGGGTTTTGACTCGCGTGGCATCATTATTTCGGCGTCGCGGTTATAACATTGAGAGTTTAGCTGTTGGGTCTACCAACGAGGCAGGAGTATCGAGGATGACTATAGTTGTCGAGGGGACTCCTTTAATCGGCGATCAGGTTGCCAAGCAGTTGGATAAATTGATAGACGTGATCACGACTGAGGTATTGGTGGATGGCGACTCAATTGGACGTGAGCTCGCGTTGATCAAGGTAATGGCGAAACCCGGACAACGACGTGAAATTTTAGATATTGTCGAAATATTTAGAGCGTCAATTGTGGACCTATCGGCGGCGAGCGCGATTATCCAGATTACTGCTGCTAACGAGACCATAGAAGCGCTTACAGATAACCTTCGTCCATACGGCATTCTTGAATTAGTTCGAACTGGGGGTATAGCTCTGGTGCGCGGAGAACGTACAACTCAAATGCCGCACTTTGAAGATGAGGAATTAAGACGATTCCATCAAGAGTCAGGTAGAATTCCAAGTGGTGACCTGCCACATCTAAGTGATTGAGTCTGAGGGCAGGAAAAAAGTAGTATTAGTAATGTATTAGGGGGTAAGTCTGTGGCTAAAGTTTATTATGAGAACAATGCGGATTTGTCGGTATTGGATGGGAAGAAAGTCGGGATTATTGGGTTTGGTTCACAAGGGCATGCACATGCTTTGAACTTACATGAATCAGGTGTAGACGTTGCAGTTGGTTTATATCCCGGGTCACGATCGTGGGATTTGGTGAAAGAGAGCGGTCTCGATGTGGGCACTGTAGATGAGGTAGCCATATCCTGCGATATCATTATGGTTTTGGTACCAGATCAAATAGCGTTCCAAGTTTATAAAGATCATATCGAACCTCACCTTGAACCTGGAAAAACTTTAATGTTTGCCCATGGTTTTAACATTCATTTTGATGCTATTAACCCCCCACCTGATATTGACGTATCAATGATTGCTCCTAAGGGACCAGGTCATTTGGTCAGACGCGTTTTTCAAGAAGGAGGAGGAGTGCCGGCTCTAGTCGCGATTCATCAGGACGCGACTGAATCTGCGCTTGCCGTTGCTTTAGCATACGGAAAAGGCTTAGGAGCGACGAAGGCAGGTATTCTTGAGACGACTTTCCGAGAGGAAACGGAAACTGACTTATTCGGCGAGCAGGCGGTACTTTGTGGCGGTATAGCTGAGATGGCGAAAACTGCATTTGAAGTGCTGGTTGAGGCTGGTTATCAACCGGAGTCTGCCTATTTTGAAACTTTCCATGAGATTAAGTTAATCGTTGATTTGATGTATGAGGGTGGCCTGGCGGCGATGTTGTCTTCGGTGTCGGACACGGCGGAGTATGGGGCATATACCCGTGGTTCAAGAATTGTGACGCCTGAGACGAAGGCTGAAATGAAGAAGATTTTAGGTGAAGTTCAGCGGGGCGAATTCGCTCGTGAATGGTTGCTGGAAAATCAAGTTGGGCAACCCCATTTCAAAGCACTTCGACGGATTACGGCGGAGCATCCAATTGAGGTAGTTGGCTCTGAGGTTCGATCGATGATGGCGTGGCTTAACAAGTAGTCAGTACACCTCTTGTTATTTAGGTGTGAAATTCCGAGTCAGGTTCGTTTTGGCGGGACTACTCCATTTACATAAGTGTTAATGGAGTAAACGCTCGTCCTAGCAGTCAGGAAGATAGTCTTATAGTCCAGAGATCCAAACGCGATATTTGCCGGCAATTCAGGGATTTCGATTTGGCCTAATACAGTTCCATTGGGCTCTAGAACCCAAACTCCCCCTGGTCCGGTCGTCCATAAGCGTCCGTCGCTGTCCACTTTCATGCCATCGGGAGCTCCTGGCCTAGAATCATTTGCTACATCTAAAAATAGAACTGAATTACTTAGAGTTCCATCACTTTCGATGGAAAATTTTCGAATTAGGCGATCTTTTGAATCACCGATGTATAATGATTTTTCATCAGGTGAGAAAGCAAGTCCATTTGGTTGCGTAAACATTTTGGTGAGTAAATCAAGTTCTCCGTTGGGCGCTATTTTATAAACACCCTGGAACGCCAATTCCTGTTCAGCATTTGGATCTCCTTGAGCGGGTTGAGTGAGTCCATATGTGGGATCCGTGAAATAAATCGATCCATTACTGTGAACCACTAAGTCATTGGGGCTGTTAAGTTTTTTACCATCCCAATGACTAGCTATTGTCTCGATTTTATTTTCTTGCTTATATGGAGCTCTAGATACGCGTCGCCCTGAATGCTCACATGCAAGAAGATTTCCGTCCAGGTCAATAGTCAGTCCATTTGAGTGATGACTGGAGGGGCGGTATGAATCAACCGTTCCAGTGATCTGTCGCCATTGGTGAATTGTTTGTTTATTAATGTCGCTAAACAATAGTGAATTATCATTTTCAATCCAGATTGGGCCTTCGGTAAAGGCAAATCCCGTGCACAATAGTGATTCCTCGGAACTAGATATTAGTTCTGATAACCCGGCATCGTTTGCAATTTTCATATGCGCTCCTAGGCATGCACTGGCTGCCGATTAATTACAAATCAGCGGCCTTTGAAGTTTGGTTTGCGTTTCTCCGCAAATGCTTTTGGTCCTTCTTTTGCGTCTTCGGTAAAACTCAGTCTTGCTTGCATCGCGGACTCAAGTCGAAGGCCATCGCCCAGTGGCATGTATTGCGCACGTACTGATAGCTCCTTAATAGCGCGTACAGCTAGCGGGGGCATGGCAGCTAACTCTTCAGCTCGTTCCATCGCAGTCTCAAGCACCTTGTCATGAGGCACAACTTCGTTGATAAGACCGAAGTTGGCGGCTCGATCTGCAGATAAGCGTCGACCAAGCAGGAGCACCTCCATTGCGATTGGGTATGGAAGCTGTCGAATAGTCCTTTGTGTACCACCGTTCCCTGGCAGTATTCCACGCTTCACCTCAGATAGATCGAAGAGCGCATGCTCGGACGCTACTCGAATGTCTGTAGCAAGTAGCAACGTCATTCCACCAGCAAGGCAGAGTCCGTTGACTCCCGCTACCACAGGTTTCCATACTTCTAGCCCTCGATTTAGAATTTGGTTGCTTTGTGTTTGCCAAAACTCAAAAGCTTCGGGTTTTTGAGGAATAGTCTGTTTGAGATCTGCGCCAGCCGAGAAAACCTGCTTTTCAGGTGCTCGCTCAGGCTGTGGTGCACCAGTTACCACTGCTACCCAGATATCTGGATTATCTCGAACTTCGAGCCATGAATCAGATAATTTAGCGTACATATCCGGCGTCATAGCGTTAAGAGCCTCAGGTCTGTTAATGGTGATCGTCGCGATATGATTTGAAATTTCAAAGTCGATTGTCATGTTTTAATCCTCTCAGCCGTAGGAATGCAGTCCTAAGATTTAGGAACCACTTCTGATATTTAGTAAGTCTCTAGCCATTACTATTCGTTGAACCTCGGATGGACCTTCTCCAATCCTGCGAATTCTTAATTCTCGGTACCAACGCTCAAGTGGCAGATCTTTACTCATCCCAAGGCCACCGAAAATCTGCATCGATCGATCGACTACTCGGCCGGCGCCTTCCGTGGCCACGAGCTTTGCCATTGAAGATTCAAATCTAAAGGGTTCCCCACGATGAGCAAGATCAGCGGCCTGAAGGCATGCCCAACGCCCAGTTCGTATATCAATTTCGTTATCAACAAGCATCCATTGGATAGCCTGTCGATTGGCAAGCGGCTGCCCGAAGGTCTCCCGTTGTTTGGCCCAATCCATAGCCATTTCGTGTGCAAGAATTGCCACTCCCAGACCTGTGGCAGAGTATGGAATGCGCTGCATACTTAGATACTCATTGGCAAGCGCAAAGCCGCCTCCCTCCTTACCAAGTAAATTTTGGCTCGGGATTCGCATATCAGTAAATGAGAGCTCAGTTGTGTAATGTGCTCTTAGTACTTGTACAAGTCGTTCAACACGAAAGCCCGGTGTTTCCGTGTCGATTAAGAATGCGCTGATACCTTCTCGACCCTTTGAAGGGTCAGTACGTACATATACAATTCCAAAATCTGCTGTATCGGCTCCCGAGTTCCAGAGCTTTCCTCCGTTAATGACCCAGTCATCGCCGTCTTTTATTCCACGGGTTTTTATTGCTCGCGCAGGATCTGATCCGCCACTAGGCTCGCTCAGTCCGAAAAATGCACTTTTCTCACCTCGAATCACAGGCCATAAATATTTCTCTTTTTGTTCATCAGTGGCGTTGTAGAGTTGACCCGGAGGACCATGCCCAAAAACACCATATGCGGGTGCGTATAGGCCGGCCCTATGTTGTGATAATTCTTCAGCAACCAGAGTTCGCGTGACTATATCAATTCCTGGACCACCGTATTCTGTGGGAACGTCCATTTGATAAAGCCCCATTTCTTTGACCATGGAAACCAAACGGTCTTTTTCTGATGGAGGTAGGGAAAATGCATCTGGATCGAGATCTTCCTCGAGTGGTCTTATTTCTTCACGTATCAATCTTCGAACATTATCGATAATAAGTTTTTGTTCATCACTGATTCTAAAATCAACCATTCTAGTTCTCCGTTCCGCTTTCTTTAGTTTTCCAATGGTACCGACCGAGTTTTGGGATGACCTCAGAGTCTTCTAGATTTCCAGTTGGTAGTCGGCCGTGATCCTCATTGAAGCGAGTGAGAATCTCGATCCAGCGACTGTAATACATATGATTTACCTCGTACCGGAAGTATGCAGCGTGCTCTCGAATAACCGGAAGCGGTTGACCCATTCTGGGGTGAATCCAATTCTGTCCATCGAAATCACTCTTATCACCGAAGCATAGGAATAATTCGCCTCGAAGTCCGAAGGGAGATTTTCCAGATGCTTTCCCAATATAAATAGTTTTTTGTTTGCTATCAGCAATTTCAAAAACACCCATAGCCCCTGGCAAGGTTTTGTAATCGATTGAATTATCCCACGGAGTCCAAGGTTTTCTTATACGCATACTAAGACCTTTCTAATTCATACATCAGCATCGACTCACTTGCTGTAATTTTCTCAATGCGCGGCTTTACTCTATCGCCTATTTTCACCTCGGTCGTAAGGTCTAACATTGCGGAGAGCAGGCGAGGGCCGTCATCTAGCTGAATAGTTGCAACCGTGTAGGGTATAAATGGTTTGAATGCCGAATGGTAGGGTTGGTGGACCTTGACGAAAGAATATATAAAGCCTTGTCCGCGGGATACTTTGTGTTCTAGTAGATTAGATCCACACTCGTAGCAAAATGATTCAAAAGGATATTGATAACTAGTGCAGCTTTGGCATTGCTGAAGTATAAGTTCCCCGCGACTAAGAGCTTCTCTGTACGGGGTGTTTAGATCGTCGAGTGGGGGAATTAGCTCTTCGAACGCAGCGAATTTGTCAGCTATAGGCGGTTCGTTCATTTGTGTATTCCTTGGTTCGATAACAGCATAGTAGCGTGAGTGGTCATGATGCCACCTTGTTGGCTAACCAGACCGACTTCCGCACCTTTGACTTGTCTGTCTTGACCTTCACCTCTTAGCTGGCGAACTGCCTCCACGACGAGTTGAGTCCCCGGCATACCCGTTTCAGATAATAGGCCGCCTGAAGTATTACAGGGTAGTTCGCCACCGATATGGGTCCTTTGTTCTTCATAAAATGAGCCTCCTTCACCTTTGTCTACAAACCCATATTCCTCAAGGCTTATAAGAGGCACAATTGTGAAGCAATCATATATTTCACAGAAATCAATATCAGCTGGTCTCAAGCCAGCCGATTTGAAAGCCATTTTACCGGCGATCTTTGCTCCACTTGTAGCTAACTCAGGTCGGCGATAGAAATCCCAGGATGGGTGTGCTTGACCAATTCCCTCGATATAGACCGGCAATTTTTTGAGTTCTTTGGCCTTTTCTTCTGTAGTTATAATATAAGCCGCGCCACCATCTGAAACAGGACAGCAGTCCAGTAATCTGAATGGTTCTGCCACCCATCTGGATGACATGTAGTCATCGACTGTGAAAAGTTCTTGAAATTGGGCACCTGGGTTCATGCTTGCGTGCGTTCGATGAGCAATTGCCACATTTGCAAGCTGTTCGTTGGTCGTCCCATATTCATGCATATGGCGTTTTGCAACCATTGCGTAGCTTGATGGAGCGCCAAATAACCCTGCTAACGCATCGTCACCTCTCGGTCGCGCATATGAGGCACGGGTACCTGTTCGTGGATTGTCTCCATAGGAGATTGCTATTACCTCTGCTTGCCCCAACTCAATTGCGCTTATAGCGTACTGAATGAGTCCTATATTACTTGCACCGGCCTGATCTAGAGTCGCAGTAACTTTGGGCTGAATTCGCAACGCTTCAGCAATTTTTGGTCCCCAGAGCATTGGAAAAGTTGAGGTAGGAGCTTTAGTCAGGACGCCATCAAGATCCTGAGTAGTTAGACCGGCATCTTCTAGGGCTGAGCGAATTGCTAGTACATTGTGAGCGATTTGCGAGATGCCAGGATTTTTTCCATAGGCTGTATTTCCGACGCCGACAATGCAGTACTTTTGTTTTAGATTTTTCATTTTGATGTTCCTTCAGGCGATGCAAAAAACTAATCTTGAGCAGTTTAATGTGGAATGAGAGGAAAGTGTTCAGTTTATGGACTCGCTTGTCTAACCGAAGGCTATGAAGGTAAACAAGCTTTTTATACCTTATAGTTATGAGGCTGAGTATAGATCATTAAGAGGTTTCTTTGAAAATACGATTGTTGTCTTTACTATTACCTTTGTCGCTTCAGCGGCCCTCCGTTGCATAGAGCAAACGGGAGGGCCTACCTCGTATTTTTTACAATTTATACTAAGACTGAAGGTTAAAAGACAATGAGTAATAACGATAACGATAAAGTGTATATTTTCGATACAACTCTTCGAGATGGCGAACAATCTGCAGGGATTTCCTTTACAAAAGAGGACAAAGTTGAAATTGCTAAGCAACTGGCAAAGCTTAATGTAGACATCATTGAGGCAGGTTTCCCTGCCACGTCGCCAGGCGATCTTGATGCGGTAGCATCAATTGCTCGAGATGTTCGAGGACCAGTAATCGCTGGTTTAGCGCGAGCTGTGCCTGAGGACATCGACGCGGCGTGGCAAGCTCTGAGTCAAGCAGAATCTCCTCGTATCCATGTATTTCTTTCAACAAGCGATATTCATATGGCTCATCAACTACGAAAAAACCGTGAAGACATTATTGAAATGGCTCGTGCTGGTGTCGCACGAGCAAAAGGTTATGTGTCTGACGTGGAATTTTCTCCAATGGATGCATCTAGATCTGACCCAGATTTTGTTTATCAGATCCTGGAAGCGGCTATTGAAGAAGGCGCTACAACAATTAACATTCCAGATACCGTCGGCTATGCGATACCGGAATCTTTTACCGCTTTTATTAAATCAATTTATGAGAATGTTGCCAATATCCATAAGGCACGAATTTCAGTGCATTGTCATAACGATTTGGGCATGGCGACCGCAAACTCGATTGCTGGTGTACTTGGAGGTGCACGTCAAATTGAAGGTGCTGTTAATGGTATTGGTGAACGTGCGGGCAACACTTCGACAGAGGAAGTTATTATGGCGATTGCCACACGTCAAGACATGATGGGTGTGTATACCGATATCGAGCATACTGAGTTATATCCTGCTTCGAAACTCGTGGAACGATTATCCGGAATGCAGGTTCAGAATAATAAGGCAATCGTCGGTCGCAATGCTTTTCGACATTCGTCTGGGATTCATCAGGATGGTGTGCTAAAGATGCGTGAGACATATGAAATTATGAGTGCTGAGTCTGTGGGACAACCAACAGGTGAATCTATCGTACTCACCAAAGTATCTGGTCGTCACGGACTGTCGGCGCGACTACAAGACTTGGGAGTTGACCTCGAAAGTATTGATTTAGATAAAGTGTTTGCCGCCTTTAAGGATGTCGCTGATCGAAAAGATGAAGTAGATGATAGAGACTTGATGGCTATTATTTCGGAGCATACATCACTAGATGTCGACGAGTTATGGAAATTAGATCTTGTTCAGGTGTCTACGACAGATCATGGGAGGCCTACCGCAACAGTTCGTTTGATTAATTCTTCCGACGAAGTATTTGAAGATGCTGCTGTCGGAGAGGGTCCTGTTGACGCTATTTATAACGCTGTTAACAGGGTGACGGGTGCAGAAAATACTTTAACTGAATACAGTGTTAAATCTGTGACGGAAGGTATTGATGCTCAGGGTGAGGT
>JAPYRK010000014.1:0-24199 GCA_029941115.1 Dehalococcoidia bacterium
CGAAATTAAAAACTAACGGCCCACAAATTTTGGCGCTCGCTTTTCTCTAAACGCTGCGACACCTTCAGTCGCATCAAGTGAAGCGCGGGTTTTAGCAAGGTGTAATTCTTCCGTGATTAGCTGATTCTCATAAGTGCCGACAAGCGCGCCATATACCTGTTCCTTTATTAGGCCATATGCCACCGTTGGACCGTTCGCCCACTTGGCAGCTAACGCCAGTGCTTCCGCAAGCACATCACCGTCGTCGACAATGCTATCAGCCAAACCATATTTCAAAGATTCCTCAGATCCTATGCGGTCAGCATTCCATAACCATCTCATTGATTGAGCCGGCCCAACTAATCTTGGTAACATCCAACTAACCCCATTATCTGCGGCTAGACCTCGTTCAGAAAATGCAGGAAAAAAGAATGCGCTCTTACCCATGACACGCTGATCGCATGCGAGAGCCAGTCCAAATCCAGCGCCTACCGCCGGTCCGTTGACGGCCGCAATAACCGGTACGGGTAACTCGTGAAAATACGTAAGCCATTTATATCGAGGTGGCGGGCGATCAACGGGAACATCGGACGTCGCCTCAGCTCGAGGTTTACTTAAGTCAGCACCGGAACAAAATGCCCGGCCTGCCCCAGTTAACACAACCGCACGCACGCTTGCATTATCTCGAGTAGTCCGAAGCGTGTCGCGCAGGATGACACGCATCTCATCGGTTAAGGCATTCAAGCGCTCCGGACGATTCATCGTTATCAAAAGCGTCGACTCTTTTTGTTCGATTGTTATAGGGCTCTCACCCTTGACGTTTACCATACGTTACAACGATATCACTTGATCTGGAGGATTAGGACCGAGCGCCGCACATAGGTCTGGAAAACAACCAACAGCGACTCCGTCTACAACAGCAGTCGGTGCGGCATTGCCTGCTTCGCCTGTAGCTAGCCCTCTTTGAATTGCGCACTGATCACACATCATCAGAAGCATCCCATTTTCCTTCGCAATTCTTGCGAGACGCTCTCTCTTTGGATCACCTGACCGCAGCATGAACGCATTATCGTCAAAGAAAAATATTCCTAAAACCTCTGCCCCATGCGACCCTGACTCCAGTTGCGGCAAAATCATCTCACCAACCTTGTAATTTGCAGCATTAGGGGTATTTAATATGTACGGAACTTTCATATCTCGCTCCTGCCTTGGGTTCCTGTCTAAATTCGATAAAATGTATCTTCTTATCGTGCAAAGTTCAAGATATCATTAAGGAAATTAGCTTGGGATAACTGATAAACAGGTTAGGATAAGTGTATTCAAGGATGGCAGGAGCATTTATGGCAGAAACACCAATGGCCGCGCTAAACTCGCATATGAAAGCGATTTCAGAGAAGAACTTGCAAGATTTACGACTCGGATCAGAATACCCATTCGTACATATTAATGAATTCGGTACGAAAGACTGGTACGAGACCTCTGACGACGTGTTGGATTTTCCGATATGGAATGATCCAGATTTTGGCGGAGCCGAAATTACTCATTCAATCGTTATTTCTTCAACGGGTGACTTAAACGTTTACCTGCTTACTGTTCAACTACGGACCAAGGAACAAGAATTCGGCGATCGAGTTCAAGCCATCTGGGCTGTAGCACGCAATGGTGAGGATTGGCTCGTGTCTTGGCGGCAATTCCTTGGAGTCATCTAGAAAAAAAATTAGTACTTTCGTAGATCTTGTTCAGGTTAATCTCTGATATCTCAGCAATTGAGGGATTACTGAGAGAGATAAGACAACTGTTAACTCCCAAAACAAGATCTACGAAAGCTATTGTCTGGCATTTGCCAGTATTCATAAGTTAACAAATAAAAAAATTAGTGTATGTTAAGTACCTAGCATATCCGAATAATCCTGCACAAATAAAGTCTATTCAGGGACGTCGGCGACGATTTCCGGAGTTCGTAGGCCTGTCGGTAGGTGCAGCTCCCTCTCCGCGAGTTCCACCCATATCACCTATATTTCTAGAATCTGGGATAGCGTGATAGCAGAGAGGAAAATAAGGAAATCCGTGGGCATCTGCTCCGTTGTGCATAGTTGAATGATAATGATATACAGGTTCAACTGAATGAGGGGTTGGAGTAATGTGACCGTTACACTGATCCAAATCACCTAACCCAACTACATAAATATAATCACTAATTCCATCGTAGCCCGTAGCACCATCGATAAGCTGGTAACTACTCCTCATTTCCTTAACTTCGAAATTCATATCCCAGCCATAGCTGCCGTAAATCGCATATCCATCGAAAGCAAAACCTAGAATAGCCGAATGAACAGATGAATCAACATCTTGAAACATATAATTAGTGCTAGAGGTCTCTGCGTGCCAGTGTATGCAATTTGCATCATAATGATAATGATATTGACCACCAGGACCTGAGTGTCCTCCACAAACCCCTAAATCAATCGGCTGTCTATCTTCCTCGTACAGACCCAACTCATGAGCAACCGCATCACCGCCCGGACCATCTTCGGGACCATATATTGCTACCCCTGTGACAGTAAATGCCGTGGCCCCTCTGACAGGCGCATACTCATAATCTTGATCAATAGCATCCGACGGAAATCGAGGTAAGTACCACAATTCTTGCTGCTCGATTGCACAACAACCATTTGTAGACTCAAAATCATGATTTGGAATACCAGTAGCACTGATAATTATGGTGTCTTCCAGGATATTCACACTTACATTACAGCGTAAATTAGTAGACCCTCTTGGTGTTAAGTCGGACACATATAAATCGTCTTGACAAAGCCAAATATCAAGTCGAACAGCTAGAGTTTCTTCTGAGGTTCTACCCTCCGCACCAGCCAGAAACAAACTTGAATCCTGAGGTGTTGCCACCGGTGTGCCTGTTGTCACTGGTGTGCCTGTTGCCACTGGTGTGCCTGTTGCCACTGGTGTGCCTGTTACCACTGGTGTGCCTGTTGCCACTGGTGTGCCTGTTACCACCGATGTGCCTGTTGCCGCCGGTGAGGCTGTCGCCACGGATACGGATGTGGCCTTAACAAGATGCTCATGGTCATCGTGATTGTGACTCTCATCACTCACGGTACTGCACGACATAGACATCAGTAACAATCCAAAAATGAAAACTACTCTTATCATGCCATTCACCTAGTCCACAATAAGCTTTTGCTCTACTGGTGTAATTATTTTTTCCTGTTACTCCATCTAACCATACTTGCATAAAAAAATGATAAGACTTAGCTCTGCTGAAAAATAAATACCTAGGGGCTGCTTACTTTATGATTTGGGTAGGCATCGCGTATGAAGGAAGGTGACGGAATGCGCAATTCTGATACGAGGGCCATATTAAGTAGTTTGAGTCTCGTGATCGTGGCTGCGTTGGTGGCTTTCGCTGGAAGCCAAGGAGAATCCGTTCGGGTTAATATAGCTGGCGGTATACCTCTGATCTTCCTTTGCATGATGATATCTTTTGTGATTCAGTGGTTAGTCTTTATCCCGTCATATCTATACAAGACTGAAAAATACTTCGATCTGAGTGGAGGACTGACATTTCTCTCGCTTACCGTAGTTATTCTTTTACTCACAGAAACCCTCACGGTAACCTCCTATCTGCTAGGTATTTTGGTTGCTATTTGGGCGATTCGACTATCTTCATTTCTTTTTTTACGTGTCAGAGAGGATGGTCATGATAAAAGATTCGCTGAGGTGATTCCTAATAAGACAAAATTTTTGTTCTATTGGACCTTCCAAGGATTTTGGGCTTTCATCACTCCGGTCGTAGCATTCACTGCAATAGGCTCACAAAATATTAGCGGCAAAATTGAAATTACGACTATCCTCGGTCTGATTATTTGGTTAATTGGTTTCTGTATTGAAGTTATTGCTGACCAGCAAAAGAGAAAATTTCGAAAGCCAGTAGAAAATAAGAGCAAGTTCATTAGCAGCGGGCTTTGGGCTTGGTCACGGCATCCAAATTATTTCGGCGAAATCATACTTTGGATAGGGGTACTGATAATCTCGCTGCCTACCCTGATGGGATGGCAATACGTCACGGTTTTATCGGTTCCCTACGTGATTATTATGCTCACCAGAGTGTCGGGTGTCATAAAACTTGAAGAAGCATCTGATCAGAAATGGGGTGCCGATGACGCCTATCAAAAGTACAAAACAAACACACCAACACTCATTCCGATACGACCTCGTTAAATTCCAAGAAACTGGAATATAGTCGCCGCCCATGGAAAACACCTTGACCGCCCTTGAGTCACCTGATTACTCGAAAAAATGGAGATCCTTTTTTCCCGTAGGTTTGTCACTTTTTACGACCGTTCTCAGTATGACAATGGTGTTTGTCGCACTTTCAGCTATAGCTGACGACTTCGGCGTTACTCTGAAGGCAGTTTCTTGGGTAGTGATAATTGAATCACTTGTCTTAAGTTCATTAATTATGCCGATGGGCCGAGTCGGTGATATTTTCGGCTGGAAACCAATACACGTCATCGGGCTTGGTCTTTTCGCGTTGGGAGCGCTTTCGACTGCATTTGCACCTTCTTTCATAGCACTCATTGGCGCACGACTAATAATGTCTGTGGGCAATTCAATGATTCAATCTACTCAAACTGCGCTTGCAATCGCCTCGTTCCCGCCTGATGAGCAAGGAAAAGCGATCGGAAGCCAGAGTACAGCCGTAGCTATAGGTGGTTGCTGTGGTCCCTTAGTCGCTGGGTTTACCTTGCAAATTCTTCCCTGGGAAGCAATGTTTCTGATTTTGGTACCAATAAGTCTCATCACCATGGTGGCAGCACTTGTACTCATAGATAACTCTGTTCTAAGACATCGACAAACTAAAATCGCTCGGAAATTTGACTGGGGTGGGGCTCTGCTTTCGGCGCCAGCAGTAATCATTCTCATAACCATGATCAACAACCCGTTTAATTTATCGTTCTTTTCCCTTGCCTTTGTAGGAGGATTAGCTGCCGTGGCCCTACTCCTAGGAGCGTTCTGTCTTTGGGAATTACGGTCATCTTCACCAATGCTAGAACTACGTATTTTTCGTAATCTGACTTTTGCCACCTCAGTTGGTGGACGAGCGCTCGGCTTTATGGCTGCTACAACTATCCAATTGCTTCCGCCAATACTGCTCATTAGCGTAAAGGGCTTATCAGCGAGATCTGCTGGCCTGATACTTGTGCTGAATTTTCTTGGTATGGCTGTCGCATCCACAATCGCTGGAAGACTTTCAGACCGATTCCGTCCAAAACCCTTCGCGCTTTTTGGGTTCACTCTGCTAGTAATTAGTACATTATGGATGTCTTTTGCTACCACTACCACATCGCTCTGGTTTCTCATGGGAGCGCTATTACTCCACGGTCTCGCAATGGGATTTTGGAATGTCCCCAATCAAGCGTTACTAATGGGTTCACTTCCCCAGTCAAGCTTGGGAATTGGCGGTGCATTCAGTAACCTCACCCGAAACGTGGGAAATGTAACGGGGCAAGCCATTGTGACGGCAATCGTCGTAGGTATCATGATGGCAGACGGCTTTGATATACCCCTCAGTGAAATCGCAAATACTGAAGGTTCTGGCAGAGCCTTTATCAACGGTTGGAAAATAACGTTTTGGCTCGCCGCTGCATTATCTGCGGCTGGATTAATCACGACACTGATCACAAAATCAACTTCTCCAACAAAATTACCAGTTTTCAGTAACCTCGATTCGATTCAACAGTCTGTGCCTGAAACTAAAATACCCACAGAATCCTCTTCTTCCGCCGTAAAACCAAGCACAATACTAATAAGCATCCCTCTCGTAATCACTTTGATACTGGCACTCGACTGGTTCTGGAAAAAGAAAAGTAACCGAAACGAATAATTACCAGCCTAAGAAAAAAGTAGCCTGAGGATAATATGACTCAATAAAACTGTGCCTAACGCTGCAGGTACAGCTAATCTTCCTCCTGTAGCCCGCATACGAAACCAAACTAATATCGCAATCAATAAAGGTGCAAATGTCATGAGATATGATTCGACCGGAGTAATCATATACACCATCCTTTCTCAGATTTCGTGAACATACTCGCATGTGTGGGAGGACAAGGCTACCGACAATCTATCTACTACATCCCATTCACATTAAATTTATTAAGGATCTTGGTAAAAAATTAGCACAGACTGTGAGAAAGGTCTCTATATGTTGTTCTTAGTTGTAAGCACCCCCCACCCGACTCGCCCATCTGAAGTGAAGCAATACCGTAAACAGTATTGGGAATGGGCACAGAATCAGCTGGATATTGGCAATGCACAATCCATGTATGCTCGTGCTGGGAGAGGCGGGGTAGCAATCTTTGACGTCAGCTCGAATGAAATATTGCACGGACTTCTGAACGAATGGGCCGAAATAATGCCGGCTGAATTCGATGTCTATCCAATACTCGATCCAGATGCTATCAAATCATATCTGAGTTCTGATTAACAGTTCGACACCTATAAATGTTTACCCGAACTGAGTGATCGTGCCAACTTAATGGCTTCGACCATGCTGACGGACTGAGCTTGGTTTTTGCCTGCTATATCAAATGCGGTTCCGTGATCCACGGAAGTCCTCAAAATAGGTATACCCAAATTGACGGTAATACTATTCTCAAAGCCATATACTTTAATCGGAATATGACCCTGATCGTGATACATGACCAGCACAACGTCATATAGGCCGTCAATTGCCTGATTAAATACCGTATCAGCTGGCACTGGTCCAATTGCGTCTATTCCAGCCGCTTGCGCCATTACGACTGCTGGTAATATCTCATTTTCTTCAGTTTGGCCGATCAGTCCCCCGTCGCTCGCGTGAGGGTTTAATGCAGCTATCCCAATCCGCGGCGTCGCGATTCCCCATCGAATAAAATATTTGTGCGTAAGATTTATAGCTCGAAGAACATTTTCTTTCGTGACGTATTCACAAGCCTCTAAGAGAGATAGATGCGTCGATAGATGCACACATCGAAGAGGACCACTGACAAGCATCGTGGCAACGTAATCAGCACCCGTTAGTCGTTGAAATACCTCTTGGTGCCCCTTGTCAGAAAAACCGGCTAGACGCCATGCTTCCTTGTTCACGGGTGCTGTGGTAATCGCATCAACTGAGCCCGCAAGTGCTAAGTGAGTCGCCGCCTCTACCCAAGCATGAGAGGCTCGTGCAGATTTTTCTGATAACACTCCCATAGGAAAGTCTGTATCTTTAATTTCATCCAACTCAAAAACATCAATAAACTCACTAGAACTGTTTGCGTCTGAAGGTATTTTTATAGATCTCACACTTTGACTGAGTCCAACCTGAGCGATCGCTCGCTCAATGGGCTCAATCGCTCCGATTACAAATAATTTTGACTCTTGATGTAAAGCTGGTTCCGCAAAGGCCTTTACAATAACCTCCGGTCCGACTCCTGACGGGTCGCCCAGCGTGACTCCGGTAACTGTTCTCTCTTCCATGCGATTACTCCAAAATTTGTCTAAACGGCCGATTCCTCAGACTTGTCAACAATCTCCTCGAAGGTCCTCGACTGGCCGGTTGCAGATTCATAGGCTTTTTCAAAATTTCTCACGTAGTTGATAAGTGTCGCACAGATATCGCAATCAAATTCTGCGTGCAACAGTTCACTTGAATCATAATTTAGCTCCCACGCTAAATGATCACGCAATCGGGTTACTCGCTGACGGTCTAACACTGGATCAATAGCATCCACCATGGGTTCTCTCCTTCATAGATCAACCTTCTAAATACGTTACTCCGTAGCATCTCGACAAGATAGGCTTTGAAAAAGAGCCTTCGACCTGTATTAATTCGTTCTAAGAAATGCGATCCATGACTGACCCAGTTATTTCCACTCGAACAAGAACTCTGATCCCCTACTATCTAACAACATTCGCAATGTCATCGGCCTTGGCAAGCGTCTTTGCACTCGTCGCTGAATTTAGAAATGAATTGGGATTCTCCAGCTTCGAGATTGGACTTATTATTTCCTGCGGGTACGCAGCTTCATTTGTCTCAAGCATAGTCTTAGCGCCTCTTGCCGACCGAGGGCGGGCTCCAGTGCTGCTTAGGTTTGGAGTTTCGTTGGGTGTAGCCGCTCTGATAATCCTTGGCATTGGGACCGAACTTTGGCAATTCATCCTGGGGCGAGCCCTCTTCGGGCTGGCTCTTGGAGCTTGCGGGCCAGCTGTCCGAAGAACCATTATTCTCAGCGACACTGACAATTTTGGCCGAAACCTTGGTCGGATTGGTAGCGTCGACGTAGCAGGATTTGTGGTGGGGCCAGTTGTGGCCATCGTGTTCAATCTCATTGGAGACTTTCATACACCCTTCCTCGCGATGGCTGTTGTTCTCATTTGCATAATGCCAGCAATCTGGGGAGCACAGGCCGACCAAGGAAAACGTGTAGCTAGTTATGAAAATCCAATAACCCTGCTCAAAGAACGGAAAGTATTGGGTGCTCTCTGCATGGTTGCGGCCTACTGGGTATTTATTGGCGCTTTTGAACCTGTGTGGGTAATGGAACTTGATGCCCGCGGAGCTGAGCAATGGCAGATTGGCTTAGCACTAACTCTCATATGCTTCCCTATAGCGTTCCTCGCTCCAATCGGCGGCACAATGGCGCAAAAATATGGGTCACGGTTATGGTCCATGGGACTAATCATTGGCTGTTCACTAATTGCCGTCTCATTTGGGTTTGTCCCTGGGTTGATTCCACTCATTGCGATAACATTTGTGGATGCGTGCTTTGAAGGAATTGGCTTTACAGCTACTCCAATGATGGTTTCCGAGGCCGTATCCGAAGATCGCCAGGCAGCAGCCCAAGGATTGCTGGTGTCTGTATCAGTCGCAATAGCCGCCGTAGCAACGCTAGGGTTTACATGGCTATATGGTGCAACTGACGACACTACGACCTGGCTTACAATTTCAGTCACAATGCTGATCTTCGGAGGACTAGGCTGGGTCCTAAGCAAGCCATCTCACCTCGAACTCAATCAAGAAGATAATACTTAGTCAACTTGTTGATCGTCAGTCTGGAATAATTTAATTAATGCAAGAGTCCCTAAAACCACCGACATAATAATCACAAACAGTCGGACAACTGAGGGAAACGTGGACTGAGTCTTTGGCGGCAAATCCTTATCGGTCAACTTGTCCGCGCCATTCCTCTGAGAATGCTCGGATTGTGGCTGTTCAGCCACAATCCGAGCGGGCCGTCTTTGGCTCAAAGGTTTAAGTTCATCGGCAGTCGGTAATGACATGTTAGTCGTCGGCGAAATGTAACTTGCCGTATCTACCCGACTCACACTCGATTTGGTAAAAATAGAGAGTACTAAACTAATAAGGGTGATGCCTGATACCAACAAATAGGCGATTCGTGTACCAGTAAGGAACGAATCACCTGCCGCCAAGTCATTTCCGATCTCATTAAGGGGAACATCAAATCCACTACTCAACATAACTCCAGCCACGACCGAAGCAGCTAAAGCTTGTCCCACGACATTGCCTAAATTTCGAGTTAGATTGGTAAAGGCTCCAATCACGCCTAATTCTGAGTCAGAAACTGAGCCGATAATCACCGCGTTATTTGTCACGTTCCAGAGCCCCATCGACAAGCCATTAAATAGCAAAATGAAACCTAACAGCACAAGTGATGTGTCACGACCAACGAAAACCATTGCAAGTGTCGTTACGAAAGCCAGAGCAAATCCAAAAATAGCAAACGGCCTTGGACCAAATTTGTCACTCATTCGACCGGAAATTTGAGCCCCGACAGCCATACCTAGGGACGTAAGAACTAATATTGCGCCTGCAACTGCTTCGTTCAGTTGTAGCAAACTGATTAAAAACACCGGTACTATAAATCGAACTGCTGTAGCTCCGCCAAAACCAAGAAGTCTAGTTAATACAGCCAGACTAAAATTACTACTTGAAAACAGTCGCAGTTGAAACATCGGTACTTCAATGCGGAGTTCCCAGATAACGAAAAAAACCATGAACAACAAAAAGAGCCCCAACGCAATCATCATCTCTGTTGAAATCCATTGAAATCCGAACGGATTATTGATAGCCACTACCAAAAGTACTATCGCAGCCGCTGAAATAAAGGCTCCAACGCCGTCAAATGGACTCCGCGCTGAATCGGGTGTTTCTGCCTGACTGTCTGACTTCAAAAAAAACAGAGCAGCAAAAAAAGCTATCGCAACTGGAATCAGTAGAATAATAAATAGCGCTTCCCATGGCAGGAATTGAAGAACAAATCCTCCAAAAATCGGGCCGGATGCCCCTCCAATTGCTACAGCGGTTGTTTGGCTTCCAATGGCTTTACCTCGCTCCGTGCTTGGAAAAGCAGAAATGACGATTGCTGTCCCAACTGACTGTCCCATCGCGTTACCGATCGAGGTGATCACTCTTGAAATAATTAGTATCCCAAAGGTTGGCGCGAGAGCAGTAAGTGTCGCGCCTGACGCAAAAAAAACTAAACCAAGTAAATGAATCCTTTTACGACCAATGATGTCTCCGAAGCGTCCCATTGGCATCATTAAGGCACTAATCACTAGTGATTGGGCTATTACTACCCAGCTAACGGTACTTAAACTGATATCGAAATCATCTGCTATTGCACCGAGCGCCATAAACGTCATTGAAAAGCTCATTACGGACGTAAAAAGCGACAATCCAACTGCCGCAAACACTCTCCACTTATATGGAAATCGGCCTACCTGATCAGTTGAGAGAGATACCTCTTTGGATTCTTGAACCGTGATAAATCACCAAACTTCCGGAATGCCGGCTTATACGGGAGCTCTTTCCACCCCCACTGGAGATCGATGAGCTCATTTTGCTCGAACAGCGGCAAATAAACTAAGGCAAGAGTAACTCGATATCGGCTTAAAAACGGATGAAACGCGACTCACATTTACTCGCCGGTTTTCTTAAAGTATCTAGGCAATTGAGGCAATATTCTTTCGGGACTGACTTCCAAGAAATCAAGATCCCCTAAGTCGAGGATCGAGTACATCTCTGATGGCGTCACCAAACAGGTTGAATGCCACCACAGTCAATGAGAGCGCTGCGCCCGACCATACGGTCAGCCATGGATGAATATCAATTGAAGCCCGGCCCTCATTCACCATACGACCCCACGAAATGACGCCTGAAGGTCCCACACCTAGGAATGAAAGCGTGGCCTCAAACAAAATATATGCCCCGATTCCGATCGTAAAACTAATAATTACGACGGACCCTATATTCGGTAACACGTGTCGGAACATTATTCTTGAATCAGTCGCACCCAAAGACTCTGCAGCTTCCACGAACGTGCTTGCTCTGAGTGCAAGCACTGCTGACCGGATAAGTCTTGATGTTATTGGTAATCCAATAATGCCCATAGTTATTATCACATTTCGCAAGGACGCATCAAACGTTTGTCCTATGAGAAGTAACAGTACGAGCGACGGTAGTGCTTGCAGGGTATCGATAAGTCTTTGAACAAGTAGATCCAGCCAGCCCAAGTAATACCCTGTTGCACCACCTATCACAATCCCTAAACCGACGGCAATGGTTGAAGCAATTAGGCCAACCAACAAAGAAGTACGTGTTCCATAGATAATCCGTGCATAAATATCATGACCGGCTCGAGATGTACCAAACCAGTGTTCAGAATCTGGTTGAGTTAGCTGGGTCACGATAATAGGTGAGCCCACATTAGAGTCTTTCGCCAAATCCATGATCGACGGATTGGTTTTATAACCTGGATTATCTGTCTGAAAAATAAAACTTGGATCGTACCGAGAAAATAATGGCGCAAATATAGCTAGCGTGCAGACGGCAAGGATTAACGTAAGACCTATCGCACCGAGCGGTTTTTTTCGGTAAAAGAAAGACAAAATTCGACCATAAGTCCTAAACCTAGAAATTACCGCATTCGTCTCTGCAATTGGATCAACAATTAATGGATCAGCTGACTGGCTCATGCGAATCTCACTCTCGGATCGAGGTAGCCATAGGAGATATCAACCAGTAAATTGGTAAATACAATGAATGATGCAACCATTAACGTAATACCTTGTACCATGCTGTAATCACGAAGTGCGACAGCTTCAACAAGCTCGCGCCCAATTCCTGGAATATTAAACATACTTTCTAGCACAATCTGACCAGTGATCAAACTTGCGAGAGTTAAACCAATCAAAGTCAATACCGGTAAAAATGCATTCTGCAAGGCATGGCGTAAAAGAATCGCGCGTTCCTGTAATCCTTTCGATCGAGCCGTGCGAATGTAATCCTGACGTAATACTTCTAGAAGTTCAGATCGCAAAACTCGCATGATTGCAGCTGTTCCTGCTATTCCACCGCACACCGCAGGTATGATGTACCACTGTAATGCTTTCCACGGGTCCTCCCACATATGCGGTTGTGCTATTACCTCGAGACGCAACGGGCTTCCCATGTTTAGATTAAAAATAGTAACTAAGGCAGCGGTCCAAAACACAGGGAAAGACAACGCGATTATCGCAAATCCTCGCAACAGATAATCCTGCCACTTATCTTGATTCACTGCTGATATCACTCCGACAGGAATAGAAATAGATAGCCCAATTATTAAAATTCCTATTCCAAGTTCCATACTGTATGGAACGGCATCAATTAGCTCACTGGCCACTGAGTTTCTGGTCTCAAAAGAAAATCCGAAATCTAACCGTAGCAAATCTGCCCAATAGGTCAAGTATTGCTCTATTATTGGTTTATCCAAACCCAACTCGGCGTTGGCAAGCGCTAATCGCTCTGGGGTAAGACCCCCAATGTCCAATCCACCTCGTTGGATCACAAATGAGCCCGGTAATAATCTAACAAGAACAAATATCAAACTGCCGACCAAATAAATTACGCCAACATTCAATACTAACCGGCGATATATATAGTTAAGCATTTCGAATCAATTTGACTCCAACTTCAACCATTATTAACACATAGCATTAACACACAGCAAAAAACAAATCACTATGCCTCTGAACTGTTTCCCAGCCACCAACGTGGCTGGGAAACACTTTATATTCTCGCTAGAGAGGAGTCGGTGTAGGCTGTCCTGCACCCTCCCATGTCGGGTCATCCGTGTCAATCCACGCATCATGCGCCCATAGACTCGCAGAGAGGAAGCTCCAGCCCTCTCCGTCAGCGGGGTAAGTCATCTTTCTATAGTTCCAACTCAAAGCAGGTACTACATAGTTATACGCGATATGACGACCAAATTGGCCATTCTCCACCACAAAGTCTTGAACTCCACGCATCAAGTCATAGGCCGTATCGTAATCAAATTCTGATAACGCTTTATCGATGGGTGTATCAATCTTATCTGGCTCGTTCACGCTCCAAAGATTAGCTTTTGAGGTCGAGTGGAATGCCGACTTCATATCAGCTCGTGCATCCGGAATCTCAATGTTTGGAATCCATGCAAAGAATGGATCAAATGTCTTAGCAAACCACGATGGAATAATCTCACCATAAGTTTTTGAAACGCCCTTGAATTGGCTCGTCGCAAAAGCGTCATTAAACATCTGAGATATAAGATCCGGTGTAATTGCCCAAGACGCCCTATCAGACCACAGTTTCGCAATCGTCCATTCGATCTCTCCCTGTCCCGGTCCACCAGCCGCTTGCCAGTATTTATTAGCCTCAATAAGATCTTTTTCCCGGTCAGCCCCGGACTGATAGCCGGGGGTCGTCGCTAGATCCTCCTGAGGGATTGCCCATGCATCCTGAATCCAGGTAACTGGACCAGATGGTTTCGCTAGTCCTCCATGGAGCTGCTGTATGATAAGTCGGCGATCGATAGCCATATCAATCGCACGAGTTATACGATTGTCATTCCAAAAAGGAAGGTTCGTATTCGTGTAAGCGGCAACTGTATTAGCTACTCCGCTATACCGAACATTAGTCTCATCCGGTCTGTCTGCATTCATAGCAAGAGTGACCGTCGGATCAGGATCCGTGAATCCCATAACTTGTTTCTGCTCAAACGCTACTCGATAAGCAACCGGATCAGTGAAGTTTTGAATCCATACCTGACCGTCAAGATATGGCTTCTGACTGTTCCAGTAGGAAGGGTTTCTTACAGCGGAAACACGCTCGCCTGGAATCCACTCGGTCAACACAAATGGACCCGTACCAATGACGTTACCAGCGTCAATCTCTGAATGCTTTCCTTCGACTGCAGTCATAAGTTCAGGTTGGTTCATATAGTTGAACTCGTTTGCCAAACCCTGGATAAAAGTAACGTCGATCTGTGTAAGATTGAATTGCACTGTGTGATCATCTGGAGTATCGATTGAGGCAATTCCATTCCAATAAGCATTACGACCGAATGATGCTTCTGTGCCATCTTCGAGCGTGCCGCGCTGCTGACGCTCAATATTCCATCGGACATCGCTTGAAGTAAACTCACGTCCAGGTACTGCCTTTGGATGTTTAGCACCAGGCCCCTCGTCATGCCACTTCACGCCTTTTCTAAGATGTAGAAGCAACGTCGTCGGATCCGTCTGTTCCCAATTTTCAACTAAATCACCCACTACCTCACCCTTATCAGGGGATGAGAATCGGAGAAGTTTATTCTGAAAATGAGATGTTATTTGAAGAACTGGGCTTGCCACAGTTCGATGCGCATCAAATGATTCATAAACTGTAGCCGACTGACCAATACCAATTCCGCCTTTTTTTGGTCCGGTCTGGGCAGCCTGAGTGGCTGCCTGAGTGGCTGCCTGAGTGGCTGCCTGAGTGGCTGCCGAAGTCGCCGCAGAACTCGAACTCGAACTTGAACTTGAACTTGAACTTGAACTTGACGCAGCTGAAGCATCTTCTGCCTCATCGCTACCGCCACATCCGATTAAAGCTGCACCAGCTAGTCCGGCACCAAATATACTCGCCGACCGCAATGCCGTCCTTCGTGAAATTCTATTTCTAGACCAATAGTTTCGTTCAGTCATGTGTATACTCCCTCGTGCACCGTCGTGCGAATACAAAATCTACTCACGTGTAATTCCTGAGCGGAGTGTAACTCATTTAGCCATGATGTTCTGAATAAAATCTACCAAATGAAAACTAGATACAAAGTGACAAATTCTACTCAGAAAACATCAGAAAACAGATGTGCCTTTTTTTTAACCGGGTACCGACTGTTATGCACTCATTCTACCGTCGCAATAAGTTGGTCCATTTCGGCGTTTCGGGCATAACTGCCATTTAATAATCGTCAATTATCAAGTACCGGTTCAATCCCAATCACGCCAGAATCAATCAGCGCGTCTATAGAATTTTTTGAATAACCTACCTCGGACAGTAATTCCCTTGTATGTTCGCCTGGCTTCGACGCTCCTCGCACTGCACCACCTGGTGTCCGTGATAGTTTGACTGGAGTATTCGACACCACAATCTCGCCTCCAGTCCAAGTTGGCAAACTGACGAGCATATCTCTCGAATTGATCTGAGGATCATTTGCTACATCAGCAATTGAATTTACGGGTCCTATCAAAAATAGGTCCTGCAATTCATTTAACCAATAGTCAACAGTTTTTGTTCTGAACGCCGCAAATAAAATAGGCTCCAATTCGGAATAGTTCTGAGTGCGAAGCGGGCCAGTGAGGAATCTCTCATCACTCACATACTCGTCCAACCCTAATTTGGCTAAAAACAGTTGCCAGTTCGTATCTTTGACTCCGGCTACAGCTATCCAACCATCTTCTGCTGGGAATAGTTGATGTGGTGTGTTTAGTGGATGCCTAAGGCCCATTCGGTCCTGAACTTCACCCGTAGCAAGGTGCCTGATCATCGGATTTTCCATCAACGCCACCTGGCTGTCTAACATGCTTACATCCACGTGCTGTCCAAGCCCACTTGCAGTACGTTCCACCAAAGCAGACAGCACGCCTATCGCAGTAAACAAGCCCGAAGCCATGTCGCCGATTGAGTACCCAGCTTTTGATGGAAAAGGGTCGCCCTTATGGCCAGTGGTACTAATCAGACCGCCCATAGCCTGAACAATAATATCCACTGCACCTCGATTTCGATAGGGACCAGTCTGACCAAATCCTGAAGTCGACGCATAAATCAAGCCTGGGTTTATGTCTTTCAATTGTTCGTAGCCAAACCCCAGTCTGTCCATGCTACCCGGTGAAAAATTCTCGGTAAGTACATCTGAGTCCTTCACCAACGAATAAATCACATCCTTCGCCTCAGGTGCTTTTAGATCAATTATCAGGCTCTTCTTGCCACGATTAACCGAGAAGAAATAAGTGCTCACATCGTGCACATACGGCCCCATTCCACGCCGTTTCTCTGTCTGCAGTATTGGTTCAATCTTGCGAACATCAGCTCCTAAGTCTGACAAAATCATACTTCCAAAAGGCCCTGCTAAAGCCCAGGTGAAATCTAATACTTTTACATTCGTTAATGGACCTACCATATGTATTCTCCTTCTATGCAGTAGTGAAACTGAACCTAGATGATTACTTCCCCGTGATTTTCTTGGTCGCCGAGCGAAAGCGCTGGGTTTGCTCATCACTTCCTCTAAGTCCCCGGTTCACCTCGTTCTCTGCAGAGGTGGCTTTCTCAGAAATCGTAGCTAAATCAATAATCCGTTTTGATGCCTGAACGGCCTCCGAAGAATGAGAAGCTATCAGCTTAGCCATCGCAATCGCGTCTCCAAGTAACTCATCGTGGCTGTGTATTGAGTTAACTAAGCCGGCATTTAAAGCTGTCGATGCATCAAATTTTCTAGCCGTAAGAATCCACTCCTTAGCTTTCGCTGGCCCGACTAAACGCGGAAGAGATGCCGCTCCCACCACCAAGCCATATTCCACACCAGGCAGTCGGAATGTTGCGTTGTCTGAAGCTAGCCGTATATCACAGGCAATAGCCAAACGCGCACCCCCGCCATAGCAATAGCCATTAATTGCGGCAATAACTGGAATTGGTGTTTGCTGCAATTCATCCACTGCATTCTTGCGTTCGTTTGTAGGAGGAAGCAATTCGGAGATATTCTCCAAGCCGCTCATTTCAAGCATGTCGCCTCCAGCGCAAAATGCCTTATCCCCAGCTCCAGTAATGACAATTGCCTGCACTGAAAAGTCGACGGCCGTAGAAATAAGCTCTCCTAATTCATGATTAAGAAGAGAATTCAGGGCGTTGTGCCTCTCTGGGCGGTTTAGTGTGATTAACAGGACACTTTCCGTATATTCAGCCAATACTGTCGACATCTTATTACTCATATCAGACCATACTTCCTTTAAACATGTCTTTCTCTGCGATCCCCTAAGGCCATCACTGAATGCCATACTATATAGAAATATGCAACAAGCTGTTATCGAGAATAGAAAAGCATTCGCGCGAGGACTCCAAAACCAGAGTCTCACCGTCGCTCCACTGTGTCTAAATCCGCTTATGGCTCGAATCGCGCAAGATACCGGATTTACATGCGGATATTTAAGTGGTGGAGCGCTGGGGTTTGAACTAGCAGTCTCAGAGGCGTTGCTTACTCTTACCGAAGTAAGTTCCTACGCCAGACAAATCACTAGCAGATCGGATATTTCACTGATCGTTGACGCTGGAGTTGGATTCGGTGATGCTGTGCATGCGTGGCGAACGTGCCGTGATATTGAGGCTACCGGGGCCGTTGCACTTGAAATTGAGGACCAAGTTAGCCCAAAAAGAGTACACCACCATAAGGGCGTGGAACATCTCGTTTCAACGAGCGAAATGGAAGAAAAAATACGTGAAACAGTTGCGGCGCGTGATGACCCCAATTTCACTGTTATTGCGCGAACGAGTGCTATCGCAAATGAGTCAATCGATAAAGCTATCAGTCGAGCAAATGCCTACGCTGGAGCCGGCGCTGACGTCATCCTCCTGTCGCCCCGTTCCGAAGAGGAAATCAAGCTACTGGGTGCGAGCATATCAATGCCTATGGCGATAATCACCACACCTGGTAAATGGAGCCCTGATCTGTTACTGGAAAATAATTTCCGACTGGTGCTCGATCCATTTTCAGGACAAGTTACAGCTATTCAAGCGATTCAGCGTGCATTTGCCAAAGCGTATAATGGGGATAGTGTAAGTAACATCGACACGCTTATGGATACTTACAAAACGCTCCAAATACATGCCGGTCTACAAGAATTGTACGAAATTGAAGAACGAACAACTGAAAAAAAATAGTGATTAAGGATAAAGCGCGTATCAACTGCTTGGCTATTTGAGCCATAAAGAAGGCCAGTTTACTTCAGTACGAGTTTGAGTTAGGGCCCGACTTACCAACCATAGTAAATCGAGCTTAGACAAAGTTTAGTTGGTTATGTAAGTTGATTAAAGAGAGCGGTAAAATATGTCTTCTGATCCCGACTATATACGGCCTGATTTAGCGGAAGCGTACGCTCGGCATGCCTATACGCTTGATGCGAATCGTAAAGAAGCCGTTGCCAAGCGTTACGCTCGCGGGTTCAGAATGCCACGAGAAAACATCGAGCAATTAGTCGATGAAGGGACCTTCAAAGAATACGGGGCGCTAGTTGTCGCGCGGCAGCATCAACGGCAAAATGACGAGGAATTAAGGCAAAATACTCCAGCTGATGGATTGATCTCTGGTATTGGTTCAGTAAACGGGAAAGACTTTGTATCAAGCCAAGCACGCACCATGGTTATTTCCTATGACTACACCGTACTTGCAGGCACACAAGGTAAAAGAAATCACTACAAACAAGATCGGATGTTTGAGCTCGCTCATAGGTTCAAACTTCCTCTTGTCTTCTTCACAGAAGGTGGTGGCGGCAGACCGGGCGATGATGAAATAGGACCGCGCGTTGCCTTTGATACACATACATTTACGCAGTTCTCACAGCTCAGTGGCTGGGTCCCTTTGGTGGGGGTTACTAACGGTAGATGTTTCGCGGGTAACACAGCACTACTTGCCTGTTGTGACGTCATTATTGCTACGGAAGGATCAACCGTGGCGATGGGTGGCCCGGCAATGGTCGAGAGTGGCGGGCTAGGCGTATACACGCCGGAGGAGCTCGGGCCAATGTCATTTCAAGTGCCCAACGGGGTGGTCGACATACTAGTGAAGAATGAAGAGGCCGCTGTGACTACGGCGAAAAAATATTTGTCCTACTTTCAAGGCGCGATAGAAGAATGGGAGGCTCCGGACCAACGACAATTGCGTCATATTGTTCCGGAAAACCGCATGCGCCTATACGACATGCGTGACGTTATTAACACGATCGCAGACAAAGACTCTGTACTCGAAATCCGTGAACAGTTTGGCGTGGGAATAATTACGTCGTTCATCAGAATCGAAGGTCGACCGCTTGGAGTCATCGCCAATAATCCTCATCATATCTCAGGCGCAATTGACTCAGACGGTGCCGACAAAGGTGCCCGCTTCATCAAATTGTGCGACGCGTTTGACATCCCAATCTTGAGTCTGATGGATACTCCTGGAATGATGGTTGGCCCAGATGTGGAGTCAACAGCACTTGTTAGACACTGCGTCAGGTTATTCAACACCGGAGCCAATGTAACGGTGCCGATGTTTGCTGTAGTGATCCGCAAGGCCTATGGCTTGGGCGTGGTCGGTATGGTGGGAGCCAGTGCTCTTGTTCCTATGCTCACAGTGGCGTGGCCTACGGCCGAATTTGCCGGAATGGCGATAGAAGGCAGTGTAAAACTTGGATATAGAAAAG
This sequence comes from Dehalococcoidia bacterium, assembly GCA_029941115.1. Classification (GTDB taxonomy): domain Bacteria; phylum Chloroflexota; class Dehalococcoidia; order UBA2979; family UBA2979; genus UBA2979. The sequence goes on from JAPYRK010000014.1 coordinate 19,765, forward strand.
AACTTGAGGCTATTGAAAATCCGGATGACCGACTAAGGGAATATCAACGACGAGTTGATGAGGCTTACGAGAGTGCGAAGGCAGTCAACGCAAGTGCAGGATTTGGTATTGATGACGTAATCGATCCTGCTGACACGCGGTCTTGGCTAGCAATGGGACTCGCGAATATTTCTCCAGTAAAACCGCGCAAAAAGAAAAAGTATCCCTACATCGACACTTGGTAGCGATGATCATCTACATTGAGGCGATAGCAGAATCAATTCGGTCCAAAACACTCGCTTGATCCACCCCTTTTGTCGTTTCATAAAAAGGATGGCCAAGTTCAGCCATAACCGTGGCTTTTTTCAATGCTTCGGGGAACAATTGATCAGGTTCAACGACTTCGTCTAGATATCCCGGAGCAACGGCTTCAGAAATTGGGTAAATCTCAGAATTGAGTATGGCTCTGTACCAGTGTGCGGTGGCCACACGCGTCTTGGCTATTTCAAGAATCGGTACAGGTACGTTCATGTTATTCATTATTTCGTTAGCACCAATCCGAAAATCACCTTGAGCTCCAATTCGGTAATCGGCGCATAAAAGAAGGAACGCACCGAGTGCAATGCTGTGCCCAGTGCACGCGACTACCACTGGTCGTGGGAAACTATAAATTCGTCTCAATAACGAAAACCCTGCCTTGGTCATGATCCGACGATCGTCTGCAGTACCTTCATTTATTACATTTAAATCAAAGCCACCAGAGAGGATCCCGGACTTTCCCGTAAACAAAAGCGAACCACCATCTTTGGGTACATCATCTAACAATGACTCAATCGTCATACTCATCGGATGAGAAAATACATTCGCTTTTCCATCATTCATCGTAATGATAGAAACTGAACCCTCTCGTCTCAAGGTCGCATATTCTTCTGACATACTGTGTCCCTCTAGGTACAATTTTGACTGTCAGTCCAATTATTGGTGAATTTATTTATCTATTTAGTCAGTTCTCAACACCATAAGACATTATTTTATTTATCCCAATAGTATATCTATTACTAGTCGTTTCTCCTGATTGACTCACATACTCATCGCCGGCTTTTTCGCCCAGATAGAATCGTGCGATCGGCCGTAGGTCAGACTCAATTTCACCTGCGACGACGTCCGTAACCATGCCCTCGATACTCACATATTGATATGGGATTTCCTCACTCTGGACAACAAAAGAGATCTCGCCCCCGGCAGACAATAATTTGCCTTTTTGACCATTCGGGTCTGCTAAAAACCAAATCGTATTATCCGATTCGTACCGGTACCACACCGGAGTAGAATGCGGTGCCCGACCATCCCGAGGAATAGATAAAACTCCCACATGTAATTCAGAAAGAAAAGAAATAACCCCTTGATCAACCACAGCGTATTCTCCCTAGTTATTAATTCGACAAGATATCGAAAACGTTTCCTAATGCTCCGCCACCACTGCGCTTATACAATTCGGTAAATCCACAATCGGCACATGAGATTGTTGCATACTTTTGGTTCTGCAAGTTCATGAACCTTGAAAATCCAGAGCCGGTCGTTCGTATCTCACCCGTATTAGCCTCGGATCCTCCACATTTCACACATTCAAACACATCCGTCATCATTATCGCCCTTCCATTGATACCGCCAGCTCCTCCACTTTAGCAAAGACCAGTAGAAAATGAATAAAGCATCGATCGCCGCAATCAGAAATCCACTATAATAAACATTACTATTCCGATTAACATAATCAGGTTATGGGAGGATCAACGATAGTGTTCGGTAATTTCTTTTCTTTTCCGAATCCAGTGAACGAGTATGCTGCCAGAACGGTGGCAGGGTGTGTCCTGATCCTAAGCTTGGTTGCGAGCCTGACACTCTGGTTACCGCTTGCTATTTTTTTGGTGTATGGCTTCACTGCGCGAGTCTTGACTGGGCCAACTATGAGCCCAATAGGATTGCTTGCAACCCGATTGATTGTTCCCAGGATCATTAAAAAAGAGAAAGATGTTGCCGGACCACCTAAACGCTTCGCTCAGGCCATTGGCTTTTTATTCTCCGCAGCCGCGCTACTGCTGTTGATGGGTGATCAAGGATCCATTGCCAGAATGCTTTATTTGGTTTTAGCTCTGTTTGCAGCACTTGAATCAATCATCAGTTTCTGTGCCGGTTGCTGGGCTTTTAGCTTACTCATGCGAGCAGGTCTGATCCCCGAAAAAGTGTGCATTGAGTGTAATAATCTCAACTTTGGAGTATCCAGATCGGATTGATTAACTCTGATTATTTTTTTCAATCGGGAGAGTTAAAGTTATCAGAGCGCCCCCCAGGTCACTTTCTCCTATCACTACCATCCCGTCATGAATAGCCATTTGCTGGTCGACTAATGAGAGTCCAAGTCCTGATCCTTGACGATCTCCGTCAGTTACTTGATAAAATCTTTCGAGCACGTGCGCACGTTGGGTAGGCTCTATTCCGGGCCCGTTATCTTCAATAAAGATCTGCACGTGCCCCTCTGTAAGGCGGGCGGTCACATTAACTGCTAATTTCTGATTAGGCAAAACGGCATGGGACCTAATATTCTCAAATACGTTCCCGAACGCAACATCTAGGCCTTCACGCCAGCCCATCACTAAAGGGATTTCATTCGATAGGTCGACTGACAAGTCGATATCTTTATCACCACCAAAGTTCCGCTCAATAGCCTGACTGACTATATCTATGAGATCTACTTCTTCAAAATTAGATGCTCCCTGAGTTAAGTCGCCGCGAGAAAGAAGACGTAGCGCAGCGAGGGTCCGTAAGAGGCGATCGTGCTGCGACAACATTTGTTCCAAAATAGGTGTTTGTTCGTCAGGCTCAAGATCAGCTCCGCGCAAGAGATCCAGATTCAAACGCATGCTGGTGAGTGGCGTGCGCAACTCATGAGCCACATTCGATCCAAATTCCCGTGAGCTAGTTAATGCCTGCCCAGTATCTAACGACGCGGATTCCAGTCGGGCCAGCATGGAATTAATATCCTTCGCAAGCGCGGTTATTTCAGTTGGTCCTCCTGTATTCACACGTTTAGATAAATCGTCAGTAACACCTACTAAATCGGCCTCAGCCCGTAATCGCTCCAACGGCCGCAGTGCGTGCCCCCCCAAAAACCACCCGATTACCGCAGACAAAAGTGTCGCGAATAGGCCGACACGGATCAATGCCTTTCTTAAATCCGAACGGGCTGTCATATCCCGATCATCTGATATAGCGGCTACAACGGTAACTGCCTCCACAAGTCTTCCCACCGGCCCACCACTCAGAAGTCCTGATGAAAATGGACTAGAAACAGGGCGTCGTATAGTCGCCTTAGCACGCCAGGTAGTTATGCTGTCATGCGCTTCAAAAAAGCCTGAGGTACTAGGAATTAAGATATTTGGGAACCCCTCGCTTTCAACCACGACATCCTGAGATCCAGATAATGAAAAAATTATCTTCGTAGGTATTTCCACGCTAAGCCAAGCACCTTGATCGGATCCACTTCGTTGCCTAAATATTCTTTCGCCACCAAAGACGCTCGCAAGTCTCGGTCCTGACAAAAATCTCTCGATCTGCTGCTCGAGGTTTTCATCGACTCGTTCTGTCCGATCTCGCTCAGTCCACTCGTTGATTGTGAATCCGGATACGACGCACATAAGCGCCGTAATCCCAGCCAAAAGTCCTGCAATTCTTAATCTCAAACTCATACGCGAAACACAAAACCCACACCACGCACTGTATGTATGGCTTGGTCGCTACCCGCAATCTTCAATTTTTTTCTGAGATATCCAACAAAAACATCGACTACATTTGAATCCACTTCAAAGTCGTACCCCCACACAAGTTCAAGAAGTTGATATCTACTCAAAACCTGACCCATGTGCGTAATCAATACCGCCAATAAATCAAATTCAATTTTTGTTAGTTCTAAATTAACTCCCGCATATTCCGCGACACGTCCCAGCTGATTTAGTTGAAAATCACCAACTTCAACAGTGTCGATAATATCTTCCTGACTTCGACGTAAGAGGGCTTTAATACGAGCTAAAAGCTCGGCGAACGCAAACGGTTTTACGAGATAGTCGTCCGCACCAGCTTCTAATCCTCTCACCCGGTCGGCTACTTCGTCTTGCGCAGAAAGAATACATATAGGCATCATATGATTCTGAGCCCGTAGATATTCAGTTACTTGGATTCCATCGATTTTTGGCATGCCAATATCTAAAACTACGAGATCGGGTGGCGCTGTTTCGACCGCAGAAATGGCTTCTTCTCCATCGTTTGCAATCCGAACAGTGAAACCCTTCAAACGCAAATTACGATCAAGAGCTTCGCATATAGCAATATCATCGTCTACCACTAACACTTGGTAAGACATGACATTTCACCCCTAACGTATGGATTTCTTACCGGCACGAAG
>JAPYRK010000014.1:24299-50246 GCA_029941115.1 Dehalococcoidia bacterium
CTCCTGAATCAGGGCCCTCTGCTAAGGCTACGCCAGATACATTAAAAAATAGTCCAGCAGCGATCAATGCGGCCATTCCCAAAAGGGCCACAGTTACCATATTTACGGTAGTTATACTTTTCATAATTTATTTCCTTTCCTAATTCTATTTGATTGATCAAAAACTTGAACTAGCCGTTCTCGAGTTACGGCCAAGCTCAGTGGTTCACAAAGTCACCAATCAATCTTTAATAAATTTACGGGAAGAAAATAAGAAAATCCTAAGATTTGAATAAGCGTTCTCTAAGAATCTAAGATTCCCATAAGAAATCAAAGAAAACCGAGGCAAAACAGACTTAAACTCAATTAAACCGTTCAGTAGTAACATGGTCATTAGCTATTTTTTGGGGCGATACATGGAATCTGAATACGGTTTAGCGGCAGCAATAATTCTTGGTTTTCTACTTGGTCTTAAACACGCCACAGATGCTGATCATGTGGTTGCGGTGGCCACCATCGTTAATGACTCAAAAAATATCCGACGAGGTCTGTGGATCGGGGCCTCATGGGGAATTGGACATACTACCCCGTTATTGATCATTGGAATATTCATTCTCCTATTCAAAGAAATCTTACTTGACCAATATGAGCAAGTGGAGCATATTTTCGAATTTGGGGTTGGAATAATGCTTGTTTTCTTAGGGCTCCAGGTGTACTGGAATCTCCGGAAAAGCCAGCTACATGCCCACGAACACGATCACGATGATGGGCATCACGTGCATATTCACGCAACCCACGATCCTGCGGAGGACCCACATGAAAAGGCTGATCACGGCTTCCTTCACTTCGGAAAACCGGTATTTCGGGTTAAATCTTTTATGATCGGTATGGTGCATGGCCTAGCCGGCAGTGCCGCCGTGATGCTGGCTTTGCTCCCCACAATTTCATCATTTTGGATTGGAGTGCTGTACCTCGTTCTATTCGGATTAGGGACCGTATTATCGATGTCGCTCATCACGTTATTACTTGGAATACCCTTTGCTCTCACAGGATCCAGCAAAAATCTCTATACCAGCGTTTCAGGCATTGCGGGAACTATAAGTATTCTATTTGGGGTCGCACTGATGTCTGATATCGCATACGGTACATCACTACTCCCATTCTAAAAATCTATCTAGATATCAACGCTCACCGAGTAATTCGAGCTAAATAGTCGTGACCATTGGTAGAGTTTCATCGGTGGCCCATTCGGATAAGGACGCGTCATATATGGCCACATTTTGGTAGCCCAGCATCGTTAGTACGAACGCATCGTTACTGGCCGCTATACCACCGCCACAGTAGGTAATAATTTGGGACGAATCAGTCGGAATTTTTTGATTCACTATCAGTTGAAGCTCTTTAGGTGCAAGGTACTCATGGGTTTGAACGTTGATCATCGCGTTCGCAGGTATATTGATACTCGTAGGAATATGGCCTGGTCGACCATAGGTACGGCCGTGGTCAAGGCCAAGGTGCTGGTCTTCATGCAATGCATTAATTAAACAGGTAGATTCTTCATCAACCGCCTGTAAAACACTGCCCATGTCAACAAACAATTCTGGCCGCGGGGTGAATGTGAGATTTCCAGGTGCGTAAAAATCGGAAGATTTTGTGACTGGCCGACCTTCAATCGTCCATTTTCGGTAGCCACCATTGAGTATTTTTGCTGAGTCGAACCCTATGCTACGTAGCATCCACCAAATACGCGCTGCCCAACTATTGCCCGATCGATCGTACAAAATTACCTCTGAATCATCACTGATTCCGTAGTTAGCAAACGTCTCATGAACTTGATTCAAGGGAGGACACATAAATCTGAATCTATGATCTGTTATCGATAAATTATTCATTAAATCAATATAATTGCTTGATTCAATATGCCCTTGCTGCCAGTCGAATAACCCTGACTCTGCCGTCAGCTTGCCACTCTCATCCGGTTTTAGAATCGTGGTGCAATCAAATATTCTTATATTCGAATCTTGTAAGCGCTCACTCAACCAGTCAGTCGAGACCAAAAACTCTGATCCTTGCTTATCCATCATTCCACCTTACTTCTGTTTATTTTTCTGGAGTCAGCTGCCACACGGGCCGATAATTGTCGCATACCATCTGTGAAGTCCTGCCCATCGTTAAAAATTTCGCCATCAGCTATCAGGTAGAGAGGTACCATCTTCCAATAAAACTCAACACGCGTCAAAAAATCATCGTCCACGGCACACCCGTAGGCTGTATATGCCTCTAGCACCTGGGCAAGTAGCCTCTCCCCATAAGCCCAGCGGACTCCTGCGAGATCAAGAGCTGGATCTGCGATCATTGCATCACCAAAATCTATTACACCCGAAATATTGATGTCGTGATCGACAAGAATATGCTCAGCCGAAAGATCACCATGAAGAAGTACTTGGGAGACTTTATGCGAATTCAGTTCTCGCCGAAATCCCTCAGATACCTCTCTCAGCCAGTCCCGACTCCGCAGGGATAATTTCGGTAATGACCTTTCGATTAGATCCACATACCTATCGGTCCACAAGTCAATGAATGGAACGGCGTTCTCTAACTCGGGAGTCAAAGGAATTTGGTGTAGTGTCGAGAGAAAGCATCCAATTTGGTGTGCTAACTTCGACCGATTATCTCGTCCCTGAATTGCAAATCCATTAGAAGGGCTTCCAGCAATATATTTGTGGACCGCGGCAATTAATCGCCCACTACTATCTTCAATGACAAATATTTCATCACTGACCGGAAGATTTAACCCTTGGATATTTCGTACGATTGAGGCTTCTCGTCTCAGGTCGCCTCCTACAAAAGGGGCATCCGGGTATTTTGGAATTCTTACTACCCAATCATTGGCAACAGATTTCATCCTGTATGCGACGGACCCCCAACCTTCACCGATTTTGTTATGGTCATCAACAGTGAGTTGTGTATCAAATTTTGACAATTCTTGGATCAGGGTTGGCGAAATCATCTGAAATCTCCCAGAAAAACGTCGTAACTTGTCGTCTGATGACACTATCACTATCACAAGCGACTTCGCACAGAGTCTACACAAGTTAATTCACAACGGTTCAGATTTTTCCTAGAAATAATTTCACAAAAAAATCCAACTTTAGCTATAAACGAATTCCTGACCATCCAAGTCAACACTAGGAATCTCATCCTTGTCTTCCCAATAATCTTGAGAATGATGCCATTCAGGTTTAGCTCCGCTTTTTGGGAGAAAAGGTAGTGCTCGTGTCAAATAGCTAGGATTGAAATTCTCTGGATCTTGCCAAGGCAGAAGTTCCATATCTTCATCCTCGGGCCGTAGTGTCACATCAACTCGCTTGACATCTTTACTATCCATATGAGTCAACAAGCGACATACAAAATCTGATAGTAAATCTGAGCGCAGGGTCCAGCTTCCGCGAAAGTAACCAAATACCCAGAGTAAGTTCGGAACACCCGTAAACATCATTCCTCTGTAGGTAACAGTATTTGATAAAACAAGAGGTTCTTCATCAACTAAAAAATCAATGTCACCTAATACATTCATATTAAAACCTGTAGCAGCAACGACAATATCTGCTTCGAGGATCGCTCCAGATTTCAAAAGCACTCCACTCTCCGTAAATGTTTCAATCTCATCTGTCAGCACAGAAACATGCCCCGCTTTAATACTCTGGAAGAAATCTCCATCGGGAACAAATGCGACTCGCTGACGCCAGGGTCTATAGTCGGGCGTGAAATGTGTATCGACATCGTAATCAGCGCCTAGGATTTTTCTGATACCGCCTAGAAGTTCTTTCTTCACCTCTTCTGGTTCCTCGAATGTGCGTCTGAAAAAAATTGACGTATCGCGGAGTATCTTACGCCGAACAATTTCATGAATCCAATCATCATCCACTTCAAGTTCACGCAGTGTTTCTGCCAAGTCATCACGATTTCGACCGGTGCCATAGTAGATCGGGGATCGTTGGACTAAAGTTACATGCTCACAGCTATCTGCAATCGCGGGAATGAGCGTCGCCGAGGACGCACCAGACCCAATTACGATAACTTTCTTATCGGCATACTCCAGACCCTTGGGCCAAGTTTCCGTGTGCACGATCTGACCCTGATAATCATTCATTCCAGGCCATTCAGGAGTATAGCCCTCATAATGGCGGTAATACCCCTGGCACATCCACAAAAAATTTACTGAAAAATACTGAATTTCCCCTGTGTCGGTTTTAGTGGCCTCAATAAACCATCTATTCTCTTCACTCGACCATTTCGCAGATGTGATTTTATGGTTGTATCGAATATGGTTGCTGAGGTCATTCTCATCAATAACCTCACCCATGTATTTAAGAATTTCCTCAGCAGTCGCAATCGGCGGACCAGTCCATGGCTTAAATCGATAACCATACGTATGCAAATCACTGTCTGACCGAATACCGGGATAATTATGAGACCACCAGGTCCCTCCAAAGTGATCCTGACTCTCGAGGACCACAAAGCTCGAATTAGGTCGCTGTGTACTGAGGTGATACGCGCCACCTACTCCAGCAACTCCGGCACCCACGACCAGTACATCGAACTCTTCGATTTTGGTCTGATTTATCTTTGTAGAGGCAGCTGTAGTAGTCATTCTCTGGCCCAATCTAATCTAACTCGTGACTTCCGATTATATAGCAGTTCTAGCAGTACATATCATAATCCGATGAATCAACATTCTAACGACCAAATTTAATAAACGTACATAACTCACGTTTCACGATCACTACACCATTCAGATTATAAAATACCAGACTAATCCCTTTATATATACAGTATTTTCTTATATTTCACAGTATGTCTATATTCTGTTGCCCCTAATTACCTCTTACTATAGAGGTAATTAGGCTTACTAACACGATTCATTAATTTCATCTCGCGTAAGGATATGACTGTTTACTGGATAGCCTGTATTCACTGTGCTTCTCCTGATTAACTGCTTTGACTGGTAATTTTTTGGAAAATATTCAAACACTCATCTAAGTTCTACCCACAAGTGGGTCAACGACTCTCTGTTTTTTGGTCTTTACTCAAAAACATCCCTCTGTATAGGTTCTCAGAGTGCACCGAAGCTTCGCACTAGGGCAAAGGAACACCTAACTAAAAAGAGCTCTCAGAATAGCTGTACAAGCCCTTTTTTCATGTTTTCTGAGAAATATCGCGTCGATCGGAATAGATTAAACAGGTAATTCCTAAACAGGCTCGATCTATTTGCGTTTTGCAGTATTCGCTCATATTTTGTTAAACTCAACGAATAAAACTTTTAACCATTGGAATTCAGGTCTGTCTAATGAGTAAACACGTTGTTATTTGTGGCGGAGGTGTTATCGGCTGTGCCACCGCATATTTTCTCGCGACTTCTGGCGCAAAGGTCACAGTAATTGAATCCGATGGAATAGCCTCAGGCGCGAGCGGTGCTGCAGCAGGTATTCTCTCACCCCCTTCCCCAGACAGCATAGATGATCCTCTTTTTGAAATCAGGATGACAGGATTCAAGCTACATCAGGAGTTAGCTGAAAAATTGCCCGATGAATCTGGTGTTCAGTATGACTACTCAGTAACGCCCCGAGTAATTGTGCCCAATAATGAAAAAGAAGTGTCAGACCTCGTAAATAGATTATCTAATACTGGATTAAATCAATCATCGACAGAAATACTCGACGCCAACACCTTAGCGAAACAAACGGGTTGGATAGATAAAGCCCGATACGGAGGTGCTTTTCTTGACGCTGGAGCACAGGTGGATCCATACAAATTCACGCTGGCACTGGTGGCTGCAGCCGAGAGATTAGGGGTCAAATTTATTACTGGAAAAGTCACAGGAATCGAACTCAATAGACAGTCCTTTCAGTCTGTCACAGTAGATCACAAAACTATCAATGGAGACGCCTGCCTACTTAGCATGGGCCCATGGGCAAAAGATGCATCACCCTGGGTGAATAGACCAATCCCAGTCCGTCCCCTAAAAGGTCAAATTATTAAAACTCAACCCCAAAAAAAACTGACTCATCTAACACTACTTAACGGTTCGAATTATGCAATTACGCGAGAAAATGGACTTCTGATACTTGGGACCACTGAGGAGGATGTCGGATTCGACACATCTATAACCGACACTGCGCGGGACGAAATTATCGCATTTGGATTAACATTTTCATCGGAGCTCGAGACCGCTGAACTAATTGAGCAAACGGCCTGTCTTCGTCCCCTATCGGGCGACGGCCGGCCTATCATGGGCGAGCTCATCCCAAATAGTAATTTGTTCATATCAACAGGCCACGGACGACAAGGAATATTAATGTCGCCTGCAGCAGGACACGCTATGTCCGATCTCATTAACACCGGAGAAACGAGGTTGTTAGACCTGTCACCTTTTGATCCAGAAAGATTTAATTAACAGGCATTTCATGCCTGAAAAGTTCTATATCTTGGCTGCTACCCCACCATCGATGTTAATCATTTCAGCAGTGAGGAAACGTGACTCCTCCGATACCAAAAAGAGAACAAGATTTGCAACATCGATTGGGTATCCAGGACCAGGAATTATCTGGGCAAAATCAAACATACTCTCAAATACGTGGTGCCCGCCATCGGCGTCATCGCTGGTGCCACCCGTGGCTCCAGGAGTCAATATTTGACCGGGCCTAACACAGTTAACGCGAATATTATTCTTACCGCCTATGCCTGCCATATACCGAGTAAGTGCATCAATACCAGCCTTAGCCGCATAATATGCAGGATTTGTCGCCCCAAATTCATCGATCATTCTCGGACTAAACCCGCGCTGCGCTGCCAGAGAAGACATATTTACGATTGCCCCACCACCCGCCTTTACCATATGTGGCCAGACCGCCCGTGATACATAAAATGTTCCGTTAAGATTGTTATTAATTATGGTATTCCAGGCTTCATTAGTGACGTCTGGAAATTCGCCTCCACCGCCATGCCCAGCATTATTAAACAAAATATCAATAGGTCCATATACATCGGTAGCTTTTAAAATCGCCAAATCCACAATGTCTGGGTCTCCAACATCACACTGAACAAAAGTTGATTCTCCACCTTCATCATTAATCGACTGCTGAACCTTTAAGCCTTCTTCTTCGCGACGAGCCATAATTACCACTCGAGCACCTTCGTCCGCGAATAGCCTCGCTGTTGACTCCCCAATTCCACTATTCCCACCAGTAACGATTGCTACTTTCCCATCCAATTTACCCGACATAATTAACCCTCCGACGGCCTATTAAATCCTTATTCCTAACAAATCACTTTCGTGGAAGTAAAGCACTTCCTACTCTTGAAAACCTGCTGACAGACTTCCTACCTTGCAGCAATTGGAACTGTCCCAATCACATCATCGTCATACAATTCTTTCAACTGTTCTGCCTCAAGCCCAACTAGATCTAAAAGAATTTCTTCCGTGTGCTCTCCCAGAAACGGAGCACGCATATTTGCCACAGTCTCAGCAAATTTAAATCGATACGGCTGACCAGGATAGTGTTTTTCACCAAGGATTGGTCGATCCTGCAATATGAACGCCTCTCTATCCCTAAGATGTTTGTCTGCTAATAGTTCCGGACCATTCATAACTGCGCCTGCAGGAATTCCAAGATCTTGTAAATAATCCATCAGCTCAATGTGATCTTTTGATGCAGTCCAGGCTTTGATTTCATCGTGAACCGTGTCTAACGTCCAATTAATGATGCCAAGTTCGTCCATGAAAGTATCCCATTGCTCATCTGTCAGGCAAGATATTGCTATCCATCGATTGTTAGCGCACGGATAAATTCCCTGTGGAATTTCACTAAATCGAGAATTCCCCATCCGTCCGGGATCAACATGAGAAAGTGACCACGTGGTCATCAAATCTCCAAGATACAGGTTACAAGCCTCGATCTGACTCAAATCAATATGCTGTCCTTCACCCGTTGAGGTGCGATGATTGAGAGCAGATAACAAGCCCCAAGCCCCTATGACTCCAGAATATAAATCTCCACCCGTCATTCCAGTGAAAAGCGGGGCGTCATCGACGTAGCCAGTAAGATGAGACAAGCCTGAAAATTGCTCCGTTGACATACCGAACGCTGTGTAATCGCTCCACGAATTGTCTGCTCCAAAACCTGATAATGAAAGCATTATCAAATCTGGCTTTATCTCCTTCAAGACGTCATACGTCAGACCAAAATTAGCCATCACTCGGGGCGTGTAATTTTCTATCACAACATCAGCTTGCCGCACTAGTTCCTTCAGAATATCTTGCCCCCTCGGGTCAGTTAGATTCAACGTAATGTCTTTTTTACTTCGATTCACCCAATTGAAATAGGGAGAGCTCTCCCACGAAGGCAACTCGGAACCCGAGTCAGTTCCTGCACCTCTCCAGCCATCAATCCGCTGCACAGATTCCACCTTAATAACGTCAGCACCAGCATCAGCCAATATCTGTGCCCCAACGGGTCCCGCAAAAAACATTGATAAATCGACAACTCTCAACCCGGTTAGAGGTAAAGCGCTAGCATTTCCAGACGGGGGGGCTACCCCAGCATCTCTGCTTGCATTAGCGGCCTCGGACAGAATTTCATCAGTATGCTCACCAAGGAGCGGAGATCTCCCAATCTCAAACTCTCCCGCAGTCGTCTTAAAAGGAATTCCGGGAATTGAAACCGGGCCAGCCGTTGGGTGGACAAGTTCAGTAAAAAAACTCCTTTCCTTGTGTGGGGGTAGTTCGAATAAGTCAGATAACGTTGGCACAAGGCCAAAAGGTACGCGCCGTACCGCAGCTTCATGGAACAGTTCTTCAGCCGTCCGATCTTTCAAAGCCTCTTGGAAAATAGCTCTAATTTCTTCTACTCGATGATCAGGATTTCGCCAAGAGACACCCGCATAATAGGGGTTCTCAGCGATATCTCTGCATCCCAGAAAATCACAGAGCATTACCCACTGGGGTGCAGTAAGAGCATTTAAGCCTATATAGCCCTCACTTGTTGGTAACATAAACGCACCACCTGCGCCCGACCCCACACTTGAATACCTCTCAGGTGTCAAACCTTGATACTCATAAAAAAGCGTTGGTAACTGAGCCCCCGCAAGTACCGATTCCTGAGCGCTAACATCAACATGTTCTCCATTTCCATGACTATTTCGACCCTGAACTGCGAGCAGTGTAGCAACTGCTGCATATGCTCCCGTTAGAGTCTGAGTAACTGACGCACCGGCTTGTAAGGGCTCACGATCGGGCGTGCCACATAACTGCGCCCAGCCACCAACTGCGCAAGAAATCAAATGTGACGAATGATAATGTGAGTGTGAGCCAAACGAACCAAAACCCGTCACAGTTGTCAAAATAACTTTCGGATTAGTCATTCGAAGAGACTCAAATCCTAAATCGTGATTTTCCAGCGTTGAGTCTGTGTTGCTTGAAATCACGACATCAAACTTCTTAATCAACTGGTGAAGCGTCGATTTCGAGTCTTCGTCGTATATATCAAGCTCAATACTCCGTTTACCAGTGTTCAAAAAGAAAAAGCTCGGACTCATCTCCGGATCTGCCAATCCGTTCAAAAAAGGCCCGATCTGTCTACTTGGATCGCCACTTCCAGGTCGCTCAACCTTTACAACATCAGCGCCCATATCTGATAATAATTTTGCGCAAAATGGTCCGGCGACGCCCTCTGAAATATCAAGGACATTCACTCCTCGTAAGAATCTAACTGGTGCTGCATCACTGGCCACGGGCTTCCCTTCCGACCACAAGAACTCTGCCGATACTATAGCGCACCTCCAAGAAAGTTTATGTTAAGCAGACCTCCAACGATCGTGCTGAACTCTATCGACTACCTCTATGACAGCCTATAGTGAAATTTCCGGACACAAAACCAAATTTATAAAATGAGGCACGTTGAACACCGCAATACCAGTTCCTTCCTCAGACACTCGCGATCCACTCTACGGGTGGCTAATGGTTTTTATAGTATTCACATTGAGCATTCTTGCTTTCGGAGCGTTAGGCTCGATTTCAGTTTTCTTAAAACCACTGTCAACGGAATTTGGCTGGAGCCGAGCTGAAACTTCGCTAGGTTACACCGTGATTGCATTCTCAACCGCAATATTCGGAATTTTATGGGGTTATATAGCTGATAAATATGGAACACGATGGTTTGGCGTTGTCGCAGCGTTCGCAATGTCAATCAGCCTATTTCTTTTGAGTAATCAATCGAACCTTCTACAATTTTATTCCTTCTACTTTGTGTTTGGCGCATTTGGCGCTGCGCTTGTAAGCTCACCATTATTCGCAAATGTTAGCTTTTGGTTTCGAAAAAATCCGGGTCTAGCTATCGGTATCACGGCTGCAGGTGGTGCGGTTGGGCAAGGAATTGTTCCGTATCTCGTTGCCATGTCAATCAGTGCAAGTGGTTGGCAATCAACGTATTTACTTATGGCCGCCGTTTACATATGTATTGCGCTTCCTCTTTCTTTGTTAATCCGCGAGTCTCCATGGAGGAAGGAAGTGATGCAAAGTGGGCTAGACGGTAATCGTGACTTTCCGCTCTCAGAGATCGAAGTAATTGCGTGGATTAGTATCGCGGTTATATTTTGCTGCAACTGTATGTCAATACCAATTGTCCATCTAATACCCTTACTCACTGACACCGGTCGTTCTGTAGAAGTCGCGTCAAGTGTATTTTTACTGTTAATGCTTTCAGGTGGACTGGGACGGATTATAGGCGGAAAGCTGGGGGACTGGATTGGTGCTCTGCCCACGTATATGGTCATGTCGCTAGGCCAGACTTTTTTCGTATTCTGGTTCCCTCATATCGACTCGTTACCCTTACTTTATTTCGTCGCTATCTTCTTTGGCTTCACCTACTCAGGGGTGATGACAAGTCTATTGATGTGTACTCGAATGATGGTAGGAGCTCGGCTTGCTGCACGGGCCATGAGCATGACTAGTTTTTTTGGCTGGATAGGAATGGGAATGGGTGGTTTCATTGGAGGAATTATGTATGACACCTACTCAAATTACGTTTGGTCATTTGGTTTTGCATCCATCATGGGTACTATTAACTTGCTTATTCTTTCACTATTTTATCTTCGTATCCGGTCAAAGCGAAAACCAGCCACACAGTCCGCGATACCCTCAAAAGAAAGTGCCGTACTTGACGCTCTAGGAGTTGAGTAGTTCTCAGCAGTTAAACAGCGATTGTTAATGAAATCAATTCGCAACACTGCTATATTGCGAATCAAGTAATGATCTACCAAGGAGATTGCATATGCCGCCGATTGCAAAAGGAAGCACCGTAGCCGTAACAGGAAGTGCAGGATTCATCGGAAGTTGGGTAGTCAAACTTCTCTTGTCCAAAGGATATCGAGTCCGTGCATGTGTGCGTGACGTCAACGATTCAAAAAAAACTGACTTTCTCAAGGCAATGCCAGCCTATGCATCTGGACGACTCACTCTCCACTCAGCAAATCTCGATGAGGCTGGCTGTTTCGACGAAATCTTTCAGGGATGTCAAGGAGTATGCCATGTCTCACACGTCAGCACATACGACGATCAAGATTATGTAAAAATGGTGTGTGATCACATCATTGAAAGCGTGAATAATTCACAATCAGTGAACAGAGTGATTGTGACCTCTAGTATTGCTGCTGTCCTTTCGGAAGCAGATATCTTCGAACTTGAACGTCGACCAGTCTGCTACGAGGATAGATACCCAGATGAGTTGAATCCAAAACGAACAGCTGAAAGACAGGGTTACTCAATGGGCAAAGTGCTTGCACAGCGAGCCTTCTCGGATGCTGCACAGAAAAATGGCACCTGGGATGCCGTCACGTGTTGTCCTGCTGACAATGTCGGACCAATTCTATCTGCTCATCAAAAAGACATGGGGCCTTGGCAGCACAATATCGAAACTATGCTTCTGGGAAAATACTTTCAAAATGGAGCATATCGACCTTGGATGACTGTTGATGTCAGAGATGACGCCGCGTGTCATATCGGCTTACTCGAAAGTGTTGCCGTATCAAACGGAGAACGCTACATAGCTTGGTCGACTGACAAACGCAATGTCGAAGATATTTGTGCGAGTATCGATCGATTACTGCCTGAGCTTGGACATGACGCACCTGAGGTAACCGATGACTTCCCCAAACGCATTCAAGTCCGTGAAGAAGAACTTAGGCGGGTTTGGGCCGGCGTCGAATTACGCAATGATCGAATTCGATCTGTTGTTCCAATCACATTTCGGCCGCTCGACGAGTCCATTCGGGACTGTGTTGAGTCGCTTATAACCGTAGCTAAAGTAAAGCCACAACTAAGAGCTGGCTATGAAGTGCAGATCTAGTTGGTCTGATCAATTATTCTAGCATTCTCACGCACGGTTGCCATTCTGCACGCTGGTCGACAATATAGTCTGTTAATACGTTGCCCGGTTCTCTTACTCAGCCAGACACTGCAGCGCCTAAAGCCTTTACATCGGTAATATTCTTTCATACCCAAACTTTGTAGCTCATCAGCCGCACACAACCAAAAATAGCCGCACAGATTAGTTGGGGTAGTGACGTCCATCACCTTTTGCATAGCAGGCAGCTTTCGCATGTGACTCACGCCTAAAAGTTCACTTTGTCGGAACCCAGGTGCAATTTTAAATTGTGGTTTAGCATATTCTGAAACTTTCTGATTAATAACCGTGATAAGCCAATCAAGAAGGATTGAATACTGAACCGTAAGATTTAGCGTCGGCCAATATCGAACGTCGCGTGCTGCATCAGCCATCTGAATTAATCGAGCTTGTTCAGCGGGGTAAAACTGATATGGCTCGACAAAGGGGATTCGGTCTTCAATTCGCATAGGGTTAACAACATCGACTTCTGAAACCAAGCCCCGCCGGTGGCTCACAGTATGTGGAGCTCCGAAAGTTAACAGTGCTTCCATTGCTCTCGTCACCCACCACAATGCAGCGCTTTCACTCAAACAGAAGTCAAAATGGTCCCTAGTAACACCGGAGCTTGTGGAATCCAATAGATCGCCTGTTCTAAGAAAAAACTTGGAACCAATTGATCCCACAGTATTCGCTGAAACCCTGAATTCATCATAAAGCTGACCGTAATATCTGTGACCGTTCGGTAGCTCTTTCAGAGGGCTGAAAATTTGACTTCCCCGAAAATTCCATTCTAGGGTGTCGACCATATCAATATGGTCAGAAATTGTCTGATCTGTTTGTGAATGTTCGGAGTGCGGTCGCTCGCTCTGAAATTCAATATTCTCTAGAGTATTTACTTTTCTTGGCCTCTGCCAACACCAAGAAGGATCAATATTCATTTACTGGTTAATCCTAGTGATCTACATTAATCTGCAATGTGTGTGTGATATTCGTTGTAATATCGCACACAAAATAAGATAAAGCTATTTGGCAAGCTCACAACAAGATTCAGCAGTTCTTGATACTAACTGTTACTCCTTGAACAAAATAGCTTGAAGACCTGAGCGAGTTTGACTGCCGAAGATGTACTAATTCACTTCGAAAATTACCTACTGGTTAAGATTTTTTGTATGTATCAAAAAAACGATTCTTAAGAGCCTTCTGATTTTCGTAAATAGATCCCTGAAGAGGTGCCGCAGGCAAAGGTAGATAAGGAGGTACTTCCGTCTGTCTAGGCTGTAACACCGGGTTTCCATGGCATATCCTGGCATTGTAATCGTCGAGCGACATTTTTCCGAGACCCATGATCGGCCAGGCATCTGCGGCCGCATATCCGTTAAGAAGTAAACGACGCATTCTGTCCGAAGTGTTTAAAGCAGACCCATGCATAATACGAACATGATGAAACGACACACTTCCGGCAGGTCCTTCCAAGGCTACTGGATCTGCTCCCATATCCCAATCAAAATTGTCTGGATCTACCGCACCTGAAAAGAATCCATCCTCATGGTGGTCATAAATTGGTCTCTTATGAGATCCAGGAATCACGAGAAGCGGCCCATTTTCTTCGTGACAATCATCTAGCAGTATCCCGGCTGACAACAAATCGTCATTAGTATGGGGGTAGAATGGCCAATCTTGATGCCATTCTACTGCGGCACCAAACTGAGCAGATTTCATATTTAATTTGTCATTCTGTAAACGAATATCTGTACCTATTAACGCCTCCACGACATCCAACACTGGCTGGTATTTCACAAGATCCCAGAAGAAAGGCCAATTTACCGAAGGAGATTTCAAGCGTCGAACCCTTGGGTCAGAGGCTGTGTGAGAGTCCTCAAGGTCGTACTGAGCGTTGTGTTCAGTGATTAGCGCAGCCTCCGCTACGATTCGATCGGTCTCTACTCTTAGTGCCGCTAGTGTCTCTTCATCAATGAGTTTTTCAAAAAGTATGTAACCGTTCTCATTGTAAAAATTGACCTGATCTGGCGTCACTACAGTTTTCGCGTACGTCGTCATAGGATGTACCTCCGGATGCGAGTGTAGTGCCTAATCAGAGATCTCGGGCACCACATTTCAAATATGCCAACAAAAACTTAGATATTTGATTCCAAGTTTTACGACGAATCTCACAGTAGAGCTATCAACTGATGAACTACTTCGTGTCGATTGCCACTAAGTAGTCGAGCCAATCAATTACCTGACTTTTATCAACTCAACTTCAAAGACTAAAGTGCTATTTCCTGGAATAGGGCCGACGTCTGCAGCGCCATAGCCAAGCTCAGGCGGCACCACTAAACGCCATTTATCACCTTCCTTCATCATTTGAAGTGCCTCTTGCCACCCAGCAATAACTCCATTGACTGGAAGATCGATTGGCTCGCCACGGTCAACTGAACTGTCGAATACACGGCCATCCTCAAAGGTTCCATGGTAGTGAGCCGATACTGTGTCCGTAGGTCCAGGTGTCGATCCAGATCCTTCTACTAAAATTTCATACTGCAGCCCTGAATCAGTGGTGATCATATCCGCCATATATTATCTCCCTCGTTAATCATCCGATAATCAACAATTTTATAGAACTGTAGTCTACAGCGAGAACACACACTGAAACAGTGTTACATCTGCGATCGAGTTCATGAATATTTTTCAGATAAAGCAAACGCCTGCATCGCAGTGTCTGTTCAACTAAGGTAATACGACTAAGGGTGGGGAAAGGCCAGAAAATGAAAGTTGCTGTAGGGCTTCAAAAAAATTCGATCGATGATTGGGATTCAGCCGTTGAGTTTGCGGTCGGCGCTGAAAAGCTTGGCGTGGACTCACTTTGGAACGCCGAAGGCTGGGCGCACGATGCTGCCACCCCATTGGCCTACCTAATGGCTAAGACTACCTCACTTCGATTTGGTTCAGGCATTTTTCAAGTGGGCACTCGAACACCCGGCTTAATCGCAATGACGGCTCAAGCACTTGACTCGTTATCTGGCGGACGCTTCATCCTTGGCCTTGGAACCAGTGGGCCACAGGTTATTGAGGGATGGCATGGAATCCCCTTTTCCAAGCCAGTCTTACACACCAAAGAAGTGATTGAAATTTGCCGAAAAATATTTGCTGGTGAAAAATTTTCTTATGAGGGGCATCATTGGCAACTTCCACTAGGAAAGGAAAGAGGAGGGACCGGACTAAGTAGGTCGCTCGTACCAGGTGCCACTCCGACACCTGACTTACCGATTTACGTAGCATCGCTCGGACCAAAGAATTTACATATGACTGGACAGCTTGCCGATGGGTGGCTTGGTACAGTGTTTCTGCCTGATACTGCTGACGTATTTCTTGGCCCAATCAAACTGGGTGCCGAAGAGGTAGGTCGCTCTATCTCGGACATCGATATCGTAGTGGGAACAAGAGTTCAGTTTTCCGAAGATGTTGAAAAATTAGCGGAAGAACTGAAGCCTGGTCTGGCATTTCAATTCGGTGCAATGGGTACAAAAAATCAAAATTTCTACGCTGACGCATATCGTCGACAAGGCTGGGCCGACGAAGTGAGCCGGATTCAAAGCTTATGGATTGCGGGAAAGAGAGAAGAGGCTCGCAATGAAGTCCCGACAGAAATGGCGCTTAGTGGCGTAGTTGTAGGGTCGCCCGCGGAAGTAAAAGAAAAATTAATACTTTACAAACAAGTTGGGGTGAACACATTTAGAGTTGCTCCCGCAGGACAGTCGGTTGCCGACCGGTTGGATACTCTTGAAGAAACAATGAAAATTATTAATGAAATTAGTTAAACAAACAGGGGTAGAGTGAAAACGTATGCAAGTTAGCGACTTTGAAGAAATAGTCGATTCGGCGGGGCTTACGCCACCTACTGACTCAGATATTGAATTCACTCATGACGAACAAATTTGGCCTTCGAGCTTAAGGCTCGCGGCGGGAACTTCGACTGCTCTCGCAATGGTTGCCAGTGCGATCGACGATATTTGGGCACAAAAAACAGGTAAGCGGCAGAATATCAAAATTAATATGGCACATGCGGCTTTGACAATTAGTGGAATGTGGTTACTTCGGGTAAATGGTATACCAGCTACGGAAGCGCTCCAAACGGGAGACGGAGACCCTACATTTGGTGAGTACGAATGTGCCGACGGCATCAACATTTATCTACAAAACGGATTTATGCATCTCGCTGAGGCCACAGCAGCAGTACTAGGGTCCAGTCTAGATCCTGAATCGGTAAGAAAAGCTGCGCGAAAATGGACGGCAAACGAGCTTGAAGCGGCTCTGACAGCTAAAGGCCTACCAGGTCTTATCTTGCGTACACCCGACGAATGGCTACAACACCCGCAAGGAAAAATTCTTGCTGACACCTCGGTGGTTGATATTGAGCAAATCGGAGAGGCTCCGATCGTTCCATTACCGGCAGGATTACGACCGTTATCAAATCTTCGCGTAATTGACTCCACACGCGTCCTAGCCGGCCCAACTATCTCCCGAACTTTAGCTGAGTTCGGCGCTGACGTAATACATGTAGGATCACCAAATATATCGAGTATGGCGGCGGCTCAAGCCGACACAGGTCATGGTAAAAGAAAAGCCCATGTTGACCTAGAAACCGAAGTTGGAATCGAATCGTTAAAGAGTTTAATATCTCAGGCTGACGTATTCGCACAATCCTATCGCGCCGGAAGTCTGGCTGCCCGAGGGTTTGGTCCTTCTCATCTTGCTCAACAACGGCCTGGTATCATCTATGTTTCCGAGAACGCATATGGCCAAGATGGTCCATGGCGTGAGAAACGAGGATTCGATGGTAATGTTCAAGCCGCAACCGGAATTACTCACCTACAAAATATAGGCACACAAACAAGTGCCACGCCACGCAGTGAGAGACAAGTCGCAATGGCTATGAATGACTATTGCACTGGCTACTGGGGTGCATTTGGAGTATTAGAAGCACTAAAGATGCGTGCCCAAATTGGGGGCTCATGGCATGTAAAAGTATCTCTTGGTCAGACAGCCAGTTGGTACTTACGAATGGGGGCGGCGCTTGATCCTGCTAGAGGTCTCACAGCAGAGAAAATTATCGAACTCACAAGTCAATACGTCGAGGAACACGAATCAGATTACGGGGTGCTGCAGCGACTTCGACCAGTTATAAATATGTCAGAAACGACCCCTCACTGGGTCGGCCGAACCGTACTGCCTGGCCGGCATGCTCCCAACTGGTAACCATTCTCGTTTACGTATTCCAATAGGTTGTTTGCACATTAAGTTGGATTGAGTAACTAATTATCTATTAAAACTTGGGCGAACAATAAAAAATATTTAGCGTATGGATTGTCATTTCAACTCTACTGATACTTGCATGCAGCAGTTCTGACACTGAAAACCAAACCAGCATTCCTGCAACAACGCAGGCCACAGCTCAGGCAACAGCTCAGGCAACGGCTCAGCCTCCTCTTTCTAACATTACGATACTGAACTATACGAAATTCTCAGATGATTCGATTAACGAATCGCTCAAGCTGCAGGAATCAAAATTAGCAAGTAGAAAGTCTTCAATTATCGCACTGCTCTTTCCTGCAGGCGTATTAAAATCTGAAGGTGGATTTAGTGGCTCACCCTTCAACACAATGGAAGTTGTGCTTACTAGTACCCAAATTGATGAAATGCTCAGTAGTGTTGAACAATGGTTCGAAAAAAGATAGCTGCATGGGTAAAAATAGCGAGGAGGCGTATTGGGGAAGACAAGAGGCCTTATCAGAATATCGTACATGGCTTGAAGGAGGAGCTGATGTAGCGTCAATGCGTGGAGTGTGTCCAGAAACCCGTGTGGTATTGGTAGCTGCGCCACCTGAGTGGACACTCAGTGCATTTCGCTACACCCTACTCCATGAGTTCTACCACGCATTCCAGCAAGATTTAGAGACTGAAGGTCTTTGCCGGCAACGTTCCGAAATGCCTAATAAAAATACAGTTTGGATGGTGGAGGGAGCGGCTCACTACCAAGCTACATGGGTTTTAAAGGAACTCCAAGGTGACACATCTTCAAACTATATTGATGAAATTTTACTTGAGGCCTATAACGGGAGCCAAGAGAATGGACCCATTATCTACGACAATGCCACACCCTTAGCAGGAGCAGCAGCGCTACGATTGATGATTCAACGCGGCTTGCTAGCCGAGCAAGCTGTGTTTGATGCGTCCTTATTTCATTCCTGTGATCGGGAACTTGTATATAACAGTGATGACGCCGACATGACCTTTATTAGAAATTCTTGGCACTTGATTACGAAGACAGACGGGTCGTATAAGTTCAGTTCACAAGCTCTTCAATAAACTGTGTGGTGGCAATGAGCCGCTCACTGAAAAGCCCACGAGTTACTAGTTTTTCGTGACATTACCTTGCAAAGCGTAATCACACTCAGTGATAAACCAATGGCTGGCCTTCTGTACGTTCGAACTAATTTTCCTAACGAGTCTACTGCCATACAGGTAGGTCACTTCCCAAGGGGCGGGCACCAAAAGACCAATACGGCTTAGTTGCAGACATTTGTAACACTGGAGCAAGATGACGCATTTTGCCATAGTCAGTGTCGTGAGATTCAAAAAAATGTTCAATCCCAGATTCAGACGCTAACCCGGATCCCTCTTCGATTAATTTATATAATGCGTCCTTCCGAAGATCTTTGCTAAAAATGTTTGTCTGGGTGCCCATAGGCGCGATTGTCTCTATGTCTGCTTTGGAATTCATACCTAACCTCAAATACCACATTGCGGTTTGCGTTAGTGATACTTGAACATGCCAAGATCCTCCCTCAGCTGCTCGTCTCCTCAAGGCCTCAAGGACCCCGTAAGCTGCAAAATATGCGGTACTGTAGTCGTTCATTGGAGCCGGAGCCAGGCGTGGCACATCGGGGTTCTCACCAGCTGCTATTGCTCGTTCGCGATCAGCTAAAAGGGGTGCTAGTTCACCTTGAAGCTGAGCAACTCCTGATACTGTTTGAGCAAGTTGCTCCCAACCGGGTCTCTCAGCCCAGGGTCCCTGATGCCCATAGCAATTCTCAGAGACATAGATGATTCCCGGTCGCAATTCGGCCATCGCTTCTGGACCAAATCCTCTCTTATCTAAAGTCCCCTTACGAAACCCTTGATTAAACACATCGACGCCTTTAACCAGGTCAAGTAACTTAGCTTCATCCTCACCAGCGGTTAGATCGAGGTGCGCCTGTCGCTTACCGTGACCTGTATCCATTTCAGCCATCATCATTGTCGGTAAATTAGGAGAAGATACATGCAATACCTGAGCTCCGTGCTCGGCCAATGTTCGTGCACTTGTCGGGCCCGCGAGGACTCTAGTTAAGTCCAACACACGAAGGTTCGAAAGCGGGCGAGATCCTGCCTTGGCGCTCTCAACTGGAGCATCGCCAATCTTTGTAATCTCGACGACGGGCCTATTTGCAAGTGCCTTACCTTGCGGATGGTCTAACCACTCCTCAGGGCTTCTGACTACAGCACCGGTTACTTTCAGAGAAATTAGTGTTTTTTCAAGCTCAAAAGCATCTTGTTTAGCCATCGCCTGCGCGATCGTGCCAACGTCTGAATCTTCGTCAATACCTAACTGATTTGCAACTACGGGACCATCAACAAAGGAATTATGCAGATGAAAAAATCTGCCATCACCACAACGGTATATCCGTGTCATACTTTGATTACGAAAATTTTCAGGCATTTTCTCGAGTGAAAGCCAACTCATAGAGTTTAGTGATGCCGCCGCGCGACGAATATCAATATTCAATTTTTGAGGCTCGTGGCCCTGCAACTTCCAGAGTTCATCGATTTTTGAACCAACAAGCGCGTGCACCACGGCCGCACCCTCGCCAAGTCGAAAGGGAGAATAATATATCGGATCAGATCCGGTAATTTCAATATCCGAATCTGGTAAAGGAAGTCCAGCTAGGCGAACGGCTTCGCTGATTTCGTTAGGTTGCATAACCTATACCTCCCCATTTATCGCCCAATTTTCTAGGAAAGATGCTTTGAAAACCAGTCCACTGATTTCTGCCATGAGTCTGCAGCAGCCTCAGGATGAAATGATGGTCTCGTGTCATTAAAAAATGAATGTTCAGCTCCCTCATAAAACGTAATGTCATTCTCGACACCAGCTCCCGACAAGGTATCTCGCAGCATATCCACTTGCTCGATAGGCAATCCAGTATCAAGAGAGCCGTACGAGCCTAAAACCGGTACAGTTATCTTTGTAATCTGTTCTGAAGGTGGCATGCCTCCACCATAGTAGATATGAACTGCATCAACTCGAGATCCTGTTCTGATGGCCGTGGCAAGGGTGAGTCCGCCACCCATGCAATAACCAAGGCACCCGACCTTACCTGCGCTCCGATCATCTTTTAACCAGGCTATAGCTGCGTCAATCTCAAGCGCTGCTGTATCTCTCTCGAGTGACATGGCAAGTTTGCGTGCGTCATCAGGTTCCTCGGCAGATTCGCCGTGATAAAGATCTGGCGACCAAGCAAGAAAGCCTTCAGCGGCATACCTATCGGCAATTGCCGCGATATCAGGAGTAAGACCCCACCATTCCTGTATCACGATGACCCCGCCTTTTACAGATCCAGTAGGTTCCGCCAAGTAACCCATCAATCGCTGATTGCCGTAACTAAAATCTAAGTTCCCCATATTAATATTCCTCACAATCTAGTTAGATTCGCCAAAGTGAAAATCAAAATTTTTCGCGAATCACACCTCTTCAGTAATTCCAGACGGTATCAGTGTAGCGGCAGGTTAACCACGAAACGCCAAAGTTCAGTCCTCTGTATCCATCTCTATTACCGATATTCTGATTATCTATCCTCAACCATAATTTAAGAAATAACTATCCAAACATGAGTGCCTTGATAGCCACGTTATTGAACTAACCCATAAGATGTTTGCGTGATTGATATTTTGACAAACATAGATATTTATAATGCTGTGGTTCCCCTCAGAATCACCTTGGGCATTATTATGCTTGACTCAGGAATCGGAAAATGGAGACGAGGGATTTCTGGCACGGGTCATTGGTTCGCGAGTTTGGGTTTTCCTAAACCACAGATATTGGCAAGATTCGTCGCTACGCTTGAAACTGCATGCGGCTTACTAATCATAATCGGGCTGTTCACACCTATCGCAGCTTTACTGGTCGTGGCCAACATGACGGTAGCCACTTATGTTCAGAAATTCAAACTTCGAGCCTCTTTCCAAGGAGGTGAAAGTCAAGGTTACGAGCTCGATATACTACTTGTCGTTTCAGCATTGACGGTCGCTGCCGTTGGCGGTCAAGCATTTGCGATCGAGACAGTCATATTTAGTGACTGAATACAATTGTGGAGGATGTCGACCATTAAAAAAAGGAATCAACTATGAACTGGGACCAGATTGCAATTGTTGCGCAGATATGTACTGGAGGAGCAACACTTATAGTTGCGCTGTTTTTGGCAGCTCAGATACGGCTGCAAATGAAAGCTCTGGATCGAGCTCATGAGGATGCGGAGCGAGAACTTCTCTTTTCTTCCCGCGACATGGCTCAGTCTCTGCTAACTGCCCGGAACACGAATGATTCACTGTTTAATGCAGTGAATAAAGGTTTTACAGGGATGGACAATCTCAAGAGTTCCGATGAAAGACTTCGATATTTCACATACATGAGATCCATTTACCAATGGCTCATTACAGATTGGCGGCTTGGTCGACATAAAAAAAATTATGACGATTTTTTAGATGATGTACGAAATATCCTGGCGCCGGTTGGTGGGCGAGACTATTACAAGCAATACGGACGTGACCGCTTCAAGCTCGTATCTGACGAGCTTGTCTTCATCGCAGACCAAATTTACGAGGAACTTCGAGATTCAACCGTATTCTCGAATGTTAACGAGAATGTAACGGCAAAAAAACTGAACTGAACTGCTCCACTTGTTGACTGTGATACCTTGCTGGGACAAAATTAGATTTGGGTGATTACCTTATATGACAGAAGCGCTACCTAAGTTTTCACTTCCACCGGTTGGCGCAGAGCGTGAACAAAATGCATATTCATTTCCCTCAGGTAAACAAACGCTGATTTGCTTCGTGAAAGAGGATTGCCCTACCACAAGAACGTCAATGCCACTTCTTCAGCAAGCTCATGACATTTTCGGTCAAAATATTGATGTTGTGGCTTTAGCGCAAAATGGTGAGGACGATTTGGTACTGGTACAAGAATATGGCCTCACTGTTCCCTTCTTGGATGATTCCACACTTAACACCTCGTACGCCTATGAAATTGATACAGTCCCTAGCGTTTTCTTAGCTACTGAGGATGGAAATGTCACCCATCAATTTATTGGTTTTGGACGGGACGATTGGAAGAATTTATTTCAATCTCTTGCCAATCAGCATGACGTAACGCTCCCGGAAATTGACTGGGCATCGTTTCCTGAATTACTTCCCGGATGCGGTTCCAAGTCCATGGAACCTGGCATCTTTGAGCGCCTGAAGGCTGAGTCAGAAGGATCACCACTTCGTGGACGACGGGTAGAAATAGGTGTCAATGACGATATCCATGAGTTTTTGTACGAACAAGGATTAACAGATGGCTTACCCGTGATTCCCCCAACTCCGGAACGAGTAATCCGCATGCTGGAAGGAACTACACGAAATGCACAAGAGGTTGTGGCAATCGTACCTCCTAACTTGGCACCAGTAACCGTAGAAAAAATTGCAGTGAACTCCGTTATGGCAGGATGTCGGCCTGAATATCTCCCAGTGGTGATTACCGCCGTCGAGGCAGTATGTACTGATCAATTTGGAATGCATGGTGTGGGTGCGACCACGATGGGTGCAACTCCTGTAATAGTCGTAAACGGGCCAATCCGGCATGAAATAGGAATGAATATGGGTTTGCAAGCACTCGGTCCGGGAAACAGGGCCAACGCTGCGATAGGAAGAGCTCTGAAGCTTGTTCTGAGAAACGTCGGAGGCCAGAGACCAGGTGAAACTGAGCGCACGACCATGGGTTCTCCGTTGAAATTTACGATGTGCTTTGCCGAATGGGAAGAAATAAGTCCGTGGGAACCCCTTCATGTTGAACGAGGATTTGATGAAAACGACTCTGTGTTAACGGTCTTTGCAATGACCGGACTGGGACAAGTCATAGATCAAACCTCTCGAACTGCTCGATCTGTGGTGGGATCAGTAGGCTTAAAAGCAGAAGGACTGCATCATCCCAAATACCACGATTATCCTGATGCACTTTTTGCCCTCTGCCCCGAGCATGTAGCGACAATCGCGAGAGATGGGTGGTCCAAGGATCAGGTCAGGGATCGTATACAAGAGATAACTAGCCGTCCCGTCAAAGAGCTTTTATCAACAGAAGATGTCACCGTAGGTATTGACCCAAAATTACTAGAAAACGCACCCGACGAAGAATTAAATCGGTTGGTACCAAAATTCGCGAGTAAGTCAAATATCCATATTGTTGTAGCCGGAAGCCAAGCCGGTAAGTTTTCTGCTATATTCGAGGGGTTCTCTAACCGAATTGGACTCGACTCAACTGTGACGAGCAAAAAAATCGAGAAATAGAACATCCGTGAGAGGTAGTTAAAATATGGTGGAAGCATCAAAACCTGTAGTCATAATTGATCCGACGGACGAGCGCGAACCGATAAAACGGAGCCTCGCGAAACGGCCCGAACACATATCTGGCACATTAGGGCTCCTCGATATATCAAAACCCCGGGGCGATAAATTTATTGACCGTCTTGAACAATTAATAAACGAGCAGATGCCGGCGGTCACCGTTAAGCGATACATGAAGCCGACCGTGTCGAAGCCAGCCCCGCACGATCTTAGGCAGCAGATTATGAACGAGTGCAATTTTGTAATCGAGGCGGTCGCTGACTGAGGAAGTTGTACAACGTGCAGTGTGCACGATGCAGTCTGGTTCGAAACCAACAACATGCCAGCGGTGTTTGTGGCAACTGACGAGTTCATAGACTCTGCAGTAGCGCAATCCACCTCACTCGGTCTAGCCGAGGTGCCTCGGGTCTACATCCCGCATCCAATGCAAGATCAAACTGATGAGGAAATGTGGACAAAAGCCGAGGAAGCTCTAGAAAAATTACTGGCGGCTCTAGTCGCGTAGTGACTTTATAGATCTCTCGATATAGACCTTGGCTCCTAAATACTGTCGCAGAAAAATGTTTTTTTTCTAACGAGTTGGTGTAGTTTTTCCATCGACCTCATAGATCTTAGTGTAACGGCACCCTGGTGCGATCATCGATGCCTCATCATAAAACGACGAGTCGCCACTCCAGAGCTCATAACTCGCCATGACTTCATTAACGGCGGCTCTAATTTTCACTTTTACGTCTGACTTTAGATAATTAGTGGGGCAATAGTTCATGAAGTTTAATTGACCACCTTCCTTTACATATTCTCCAATTGTGATTTCTGTCCGACCGAACACACCCGTCCCGTCCCCGTTATCATAATTCCCTACGTAACCGAGGAGATCACCGGCTTTTACTTGCGATCCTGCTTCTAACAGAACACCATTAACTGTAAGCTTGTCATCACATACTGATAACTTTGACCGGTCACAAGTTATCGCTACCACGTGATCGATTACTACTGCCCAATTGCTTGCACGCGTGGGTTTAATGGCCAGTTCCCAATCATTCTGCGTGTATGATGCAGTGGGCTGCCAAGTTACCCAATCAACTACTCCACTAATAGGCAAGTATACTTTAGTATTTCTTGGCACCTTATATTCAAAGGTTGGGTTGTCATACTGTTTTGGTGTACCTGGTGAGTGAACATTTCCAAATTCATCGAAAAACCGGTGCGCGAAGCCCTCGAAAAACTCAAAATCTCCGGATGTACCATTGGTTGCGTCATACGGACCGAAATTCAATATTAATAGATTTTCCAACTCAGGAGGAGCAGTTGTTACCATCATTCCCGCTCCACCCTGCATCTTCGACGGGTCCATAGTTTGCATCTTCGACAAATCGGAGGCCGTGTTTCCAACTGTCACTGTCAAGGAGTAACTGCCAGCTCCGGTTGCATTCACTGCACGCACTCGGAACTGATACGTCGTCGCGGCGAGGCCTGTAAGAGTTTTACTCGTCACAGAACTGGTGACGGTCGTCCATGACCCTGTACTCTTGTACTCCACTTGGTAACTCGTGATCGTCCCGCCAGTCACACTCGGCGCAGTCCAAGTAAGAGATATCAGGTCAGTCCCTGCTGTCGCGCTCAGACTCGTTGGCGCTCCCGGAAGGCCTGCTTGTGTCGCCGCTTGTGTCGCCGCTTGTGTCGCTACTTGTGTCGCTACTTGTGTCGCTACTTGTGTCGCTACTTGTGTCGCTACTTGTGTCGCTACCTGTGTCGCTACTTGTGTCGCCGCTTGTGTCGCCGCTTGTGTCGCCGCTTGTGTCGCCGCTTGTGTCGCCGCTTGTGT
>JAPYRK010000014.1:50346-58532 GCA_029941115.1 Dehalococcoidia bacterium
CTTGTGTCGCCGCTTGTGTCGCCGCTTGTGTCGCCGCTTGTGTCGCCGCTTGTGTTGCCAAAGAAACTGAAGTCTCAGACTCTTCTTCGCCACCGCCGCAGGAAATAATTAGTAGTAACGACGTTATTAGACACAATATTTTTTTCATCTGATAAATGTAACACTGGTAAGCCTTTAAATAAGGTCTTATTAACAGGGACATAACAGCACAGATAACTATAAAATGCGGGAACAAAGATTACGTCCTATTAGGTTAAATACAACATGCAAGCCGAAATCGAGACATGTGCTATCCATAATCGAACTCATGACGACATATTTACAACCGAGTCAGACCAGATGAAAAACTCAGTCAGAACCAGCAGCGGCTGAATCTGATTTGCCTTCAATTGAGATATTTGGAATCCATTCCAACCAGCTTGGTAAGTACCAGGCGTGCCTACCGAGTATCCGCATGACACTGGGAACAAGTACTGAACGCACTACAGTTGCATCAAGAAGAACTGCGGCGCCAAGACCAAATCCCATAGATTGGAAAAATGCAATATCACCAAGCGCAAATCCGCCAAATACGGCCACCATAATCAGTGCGGCTCCCGTGATAATGCTTGCGGTCGTGCGCAACCCAAATGCCACCGACTCAGCGGGCAGCCCTGTGACGTCATAGTGCTCCTTTATCCGACTCAACATAAACACGTGATAATCCATCGATAATCCAAAGAGAATACTGAACATAAATAGTGGAAGCCAAAATTCAACCTGATCAACCTGCTTGAAGCCAAAGAGATCGATCAGAAAGCCTTTTTGAAAAACGAGGACCACTAGCCCGTATGAGGCACCCACAGATAACAAATTCATCACAATTGAAGCGAAGCTAATTGTGATCGAACGAAAGGCGAATAACAACAAAATAAAACTCAGACCAAGCACTGTCGCAAACACAATAGGGAGGTATCGATCCGTAATTTTCACAGCATCAACAACCTGAGCAGAGTTACCTCCCACATAAATTGAATAGGATTCCGTGGGGATATCTGAAAACGCATTCGGAATAAGTTCATTTCGCAGTCGACGTACCGTATTCAGTGCCGTCTGGTCCGAAGGAGCACCTGGCAACACTGCACTCAGAGATGCAAGGCTGACTCCCGGTTCCAATCGAACCGGAAATTGTCTATTTGGATTGTCATCATCTGGATACAGCATCAGTAGGCCCGAATCGTCCGCAATGGCTTCCTCAAGCTTGCTAATAGCCAAGGCGAACTCAGTTGAGCCAATATCACCGTCAATAACTACAAGAGCTGGGGCATTGGATCCAAAACCATACTTAGCATCAAGTAATTCGAATCCTTGCTTGGCTGGCTCATCGTCCGGTAAAGCAGAAATTCCACCTGTACCTTTTTCTAGCTGGAAGTAAAATGATCCAAGTACAACTAAGAAAGTAGTCGCGATTGCCATACCCACCCAAGGGCGCTTCATCACACGAGTCGTGATGGTAGCCCAGATGCCGCCCTCACCAGAAGTGTTCTCAGAATTTTTCTTACCCAACCCATAGGATCGAGTTGATCCTGTAAGTTTCCGGAGAGCTGTGAGGACACTCAAAATTATCATCACAAGCGCCGAAATCGCCAGTAATTGTGGACCTATTCCGATTGTCAGAGATGCTACAAATGAACCAAAAATGAATAGTCCTAGAGTCAACCGCACTGGCGCTCGCACCGCCCAAACCCTATCACCAAGAATTCCAATCAACGCGGGAAGCAAGGTCATTCCGACAATGACAGCAACGAAAACAACCATAATCGCACCCAAACCAAAAGCTTGAAAAGTGCGTTCCGGAATAATGAGCAGTCCAAGGAGTGCCAGAACCACAGTCAGTCCACTGAACACCACGGCACGCCCAGCTGAACCGCTTGAGGCCTCTATCGCCTGTTGTTTGGCTAGCCCACGGTTACGCTCCTCTCTGTACCGAGAAAGTATGAAAAGAGAGTAGTCAATACCTACAGCTAGCCCCATCATCGTCATAATATTTGGGACAAATTCATTTAAATCATAAATTTGTCCGACGACGCCCGTCACTCCAAGCGCCGCGAATATTGCCACGACCGCTAAAATAATCGGGATGAATGCAGCCACTACAGAACCGAATACTAGAGCCAAAATTATGAGCGCAACCGCAATTCCTATCGATTCGCCAGTTCGCAAATCACTCTCCGCTAATTCACCAAAGGTATGATTAATGCTTGCGTCACCAATGAAGTAAACATCAAAGTCATCGGACCTGGCTTCTTCAGCTACGTGCAGCAGAGACTCTATATGCGTTTCAGATTCTCGGAGAATCGAAGCAAATACTAAGAGGGAGGTGCCGTCCTGTGATGGTTGAGTAGGGTAATCAGACCAAACAGTTGAAAGGATTTGTACCCCAGCCGCAGCTTCAGCGTCGGCTAGGCTCTCGGCAAAGTTCGAAACATTACTGTCAAACTGCGAGTCGCCCGGCCCGGTGGTTGTACCCACAAATAAAATCAGCTCCGATATCGTGCCTTCAGATTCACCATCCTGAGATTCACCATCAAGCGGTCCGAATCTTTCGTCAATAAGATTCTGTGCCTTCTGATATTCAAGTGTCTGTGTTGGGCCTTGTCCACCTTGCAACGCGGTCGGAAGAAGGCTAGTCACTGAGAATCCTGCTGCCACGAGAATAAGAAGCCATGAGAAAACGATTAACCAAGGTCTGCGACCACTAAAGGATGCAACTCCCTCAATTGAAATACCCATATTAAGACTCCGGAATAAAAAAATTCTCATTAATTGACTCATTCCATCATGAGGCAATATTCGCTTAGCTGCTTTCGGCTGGTAATCAGGCAATTCAGACTTAGTAAACCCATTTAAAGTGCATAAAAACATCTATAGAAGAGCTTCAAGATCGAGACAGTAACCTGAGGTTAGTATTGATCCGACGTAAGCAACTACAAATTGATAGGAGAATCAAATATGGTCACGAGACGAGTTGTCACGGCTTTAGATCAAAATGGCAAATCATATTTCAAACATGATGGAGAAACTCCAGGGTATCTAGATTTGGGCCGCGCCATTGATGAGGAAATCTGGACAGACGATCCGAACCAACCTAAATCTGAACATCAGTCCGATCCAGCCTCGGCGCAGCAATTTAACCTGTCGCCGCCATTAGGTGGATCGTGTGTGCGAGTCTTCACCTTCATCCCCGATGCCCTTCAGACAAAGGATCCTGCAATCTTATCGACTGCGTCAAATAGATTTAATACTGGTGACTCAATGCATCCCAGTAACCCTGGGATGCATACAACAGCCACTATCGATTATGGCATTGTTCTGTCAGGTCAAATAACACTTGAACTCGATGAAGGGAGTGTCGACTTGAACGTCGGAGACATTGTGGTTCAACGTGCGACTCCTCATGCATGGCGAAATGTCTCAAGTGAACCTTGCACGATGCTTTTCGTCCTGATCTCCAGTCCAAACTACTCGGATAGCTAATTTACAGACCGTTCGCATGAAATATCAATACCAAATCATATAGAATCAAATCGAATAGAAATTAATTTTATCGTGAGATAGACCTATGCCCAGAACAGGCGCACCTGACGACACGTTACCAATCGAACATTCCGAGGTGAGAGTTAATAACGTGCTATTACACATTGCTGCATCAGGTCCACCTGACGGGACTCCCGTGTTCCTATTACACGGTTTTCCTGATGCGTGGTTTGGCTGGGAGTATCAAATAAAATTTCTTGCACGAAATGGATTTAGGGTAATCGCGCCAGACCAACGTGGGTACAATCTAAGCGAGAAACCGACCGGAATAAAGCTCTATGAATTGGAACATTTAACGAAGGATATTATCTCTCTCGCTGACCACTTTAATTACGACACCATAAATTTGGCGGGTCATGACTGGGGTGCTGCGGTGTGCTGGAATATTGCCACGCACCATCCGGAGCGAGTCAAAAGACTTGCTATAGTGAATGTTCCCCATCCGGCAGTGATGGCGAGCTACCTGAAGCGCCACCCACGGCAAATGATCAAAAGTTGGTATATTTTCGTGTTTCAAATCCCTAGGCTGGCTGAAAAGCTAGCTAGGCTAGGTAATTGGCGGTTACTCATATCAGCGTTTCCAAAATACTTGCCTAGAAGCACAACGGATCGGTATAGAGAGGCCTGGTCGCAATCTGGCGCTATCACAGGCATGATTAACTGGTATCGAGCAGCGTTTAGATCGGCACGAACAACCGCCAGTTCACCGACTGAAGTGACCTGTCCGACACTGATAATTTGGGGAAAGAATGATCGATACCTTAGCTATGCGATGGCACCGCTTAGCCTCGAATATTGTCAGGATGGTAAGCTTGTTACGTTTGAAAAAACATCCCATTGGGTACTACTAGATAAGCCCGACGAGGTAAGTAAACTACTTCTAAATCATTTTCAATAATCAACGTTTCAGCAAATATTTATGCCGCAAACCACTGAACTTCAATATCCCTCCGCAAAATCAAGCATCAGCTGTACGGCATCTTTGAGGGCCACTCGGAACAGATCTCTGTTCCATTCCCAGTCAACTATTTCGGTCAGATCATGCGCATCAGACACAATGAATAGTCCCACCGACCGAGCACTTTGATTTTCGCAAAGTGCAAAAACTGCTGACATTTCCATATCAACACCAATAACCCCATTACGGCGCCAATTCAATTCAGTCTGAGTGGTTTGCCTATACGGTGCGTCTGTACTCACAGTCTTGCCCACACGATAGGCTCTAGCTGATTTCGCAAGATGTGCTTCGAGGTGCTGTCGCATTTCAATATCTGGGACAGCCAATCTATCGCTCGCTATATAGTGAAATGAGGTTCCTTCTTCACGCACACATTCCAAGGGAACTACCAATTCTCCAACCTCCAAGGAATTATCGACAGCACCACAAAGACCTACCACAAAAACTCGTCTGACTCCTTTGGAAATGGCTGTGTGTACCGCACTTACTCCGATTGGAGCTCCGATTGCACCTTCAATGAGTGCAATATTTTTAGACTGATCCAGATAGAGTGCACATGCCCCCCCGAAAAAATAAAAATTCTCTTCTGAGCGAGTTAATTTCAATTCCCTTCGCAAACCATCTAATACGTCTTTAGCAAACACAATCAGCAAATTCGAGGGTAACTGGTCACCCTGTTTATCTTGTAACTCTGGTCTTATCACTGAGGGAGATTCATCTTCGGGATCGAACCAATTAAAAGTATCCATGGCCACACTCTACCGCGCACAGGACTACTTAAATAGATCTATTCGAGTGACTCAAAATACAAACCCCTAGAAATATGCTTTAATAAGGCTTGAAATATAAGGAAAAAATCAATGCTAAAGCTTGGTGGCACAGCAACTTCATCTCACCTGACCGCATTTCAAGCGATTGAGGAGCACTTCGGTAAATTAGGCGTCGATATCGAATGGGTGCTTTACTCGGATGATATGGCTGTTGTAAACGCCTTTGTAGAAGGTGAAATAGATCTCGCTTGGAACGGACCACTGAACTACGTCCGTATTAAAAATTCGTTAAGTGAACCTTGCCAAGTTGTAGCGATGCGCGATGTAGATTTTGACGTAGTTACTCACTTTTTCGTCTCGGCTAGTTCAGATATACACTCCATCGAAGACCTTACCGAGAGGACCTTTGCCTTCGGCAGTCGAGGATCAGTCGAGACTGGGTTACTCGCATACTACTTTCTGAAACAATCTGAAATAGATCCTGATAACGATCTCCGAACAATAACATTTTCAGAGGAAAGACCTCCGACAGCCGTTTCCGGTGAACTTGACGTGCTAGAACAAGTCTTATCCGGGAGCTATGACGCGGGCGCAATCAGTGGGCCCACACTGAATAGGCTCATTTCTGACGAGACGATCAAAGCAGATGATATTCGCATTATCTGGACAAGTGAGGGATACAGTCATTGCTGTTTCACAGCTCAATCCGATATCGATCTCACCTTACTAGAAAGACTACAGGACGGATTCGAGGAAATAAGTGCTGCTGACCCGACAGGTAAAGTTATATTGCAGGAAGAAGCGTGCTCAAGCATTGTTCGAGGTACTCCTCAAGGTTGGGAAATAATTGAACAAGCTGCTCGAGATCAAAGACTGATCTAAAAAATAATCCTGAGTGAAAGACAGCATCAAAGTTGATCTAGTTTTAGGCTGGATTGTTCAGTCTACACAGTACGAATGATTCTGCCAAAGCGGTAAATTAGGGATTTGGGATGTCGGTAAGTAAATCATCCGAAAACGATAAGAAAAAATCTGCAGATAGACTCGCAGCCTTCGGAGCACGCGTGATGACCGAAGACGAAACTAACACATATATCAATAGAGTCGCAGAAAGACTAGAGAAAACTATTGAAAAAACTGATGAAACCGATGAATTAGCCGATAATTATTTTAGACAAGTTATTGAACAAGCTAACAAATCAACAAAAAATCCGATCGAACAAAATGTCGAGACTAAAGACGATCAGCTAGCTCAATTTGGCGCACGGCTAATGAACGAAGATGAGATAAACGAATACATAAATAAGGTTGCACAGAGACTAAAAGAAGGCCCGATCGAAGACAATAAGTAATACACAAAATATTTTTAGGGTCTATAATTTCGAATCTCCTGAAGGTGTCTAATACGCTTTAGGTGAATAAAGTTAATGAAATTAATATGGAGAAAATATGAAAATAACAGACATACAGCACTACATCATCCACCCCACCAAAGCAGCTGAAACTAGCTATCACAACTATGCAAAAGGAAAAAATTTATGCTTTGTAAAAATCGAAACAGATGAAGGCATTAAAGGTTGGGGCGAATGCTACACACAAGCAGACCGTGATACTCAGGTCACGGCTCACATCGATCAACTAAAAAGGTATTTAGTAGGCCGCGATCCGAGACATATTAAGCATTTTCTGCAGATGTCCTTTGATGACTTTGGAGCTCGACGGGGAGCAATGGATCTTTACAGTGCCGTAAGCGGTCTTGAACAAGCAATGTGGGATATTCTCGGGAAATCATGTGACCTGCCGGTATACATGCTCTTGGGTGGCCCTTGCCGAGACAAAATTAGAGTCTACGCAAACGGTTGGGGTGGTGGTAGCTGGGACGAAAGTGAAGTGGCCGAACAAGCTAAAAAAATCGTAGCGTTAGGATTCACCGCACTGAAATTTGACCCAGTACCAGGGCCATGGAGGACCTTCGTGGACAAGACTGTAGAGCGCCAAACTGTAAAGAATGTTCAGGCCGTGCGAGAAGCAGTGGGCTCAGATATCGATATTCTGATTGAAATGCACCGGCGATTAGCTCCAATGCATGCAATTCGGATAGCAAAGGAAATCGAGCAATTTAAACCATTTTGGTATGAGGAGCCGATACTCGCGGAAAATATCAACGCCCTAGCCGTAGCTAAACGAGAAATAAACATCCCTGTCGTTACCGGCGAGGAACTCTACACGAAATTTGAGTTCAGAGAAGTGTTCGAGAAAGACGCGGCAGATATTATTAATCCAGATGTCTGCAATGTTGGTGGAATTCTTGAGCTAAAGGAAATCGCTGCAATGGCCGAGCCGTATTTCGTTGCTGTTTCCCCACACAACTACAACAGCACCACAATTGGTATGGCCGCAACACTTCAGGTGTCGGCCGCCATACCCAATTTTCTGATCACTGAATATTTCATAAATTTCGAAGAACTTGGTCAAAATATTGCGACCACCCAGTTCCCAGTAGTAGACGGCTATATCCAATTGCCGGAAAAGTCAGGGCTTGGTACCGAACTCGATGAACGTGCCCTAGCAGAGTTCCCCTATCAACAGTTCCCTATGCGAAACATCAGAAATTACTCAGATGAAGGTCCTTAGACTTCAGCTGTTACAAAGTAAAATCAATATAAAGCGAGCAATTGCCATACAATCTCGTTGGGATAGTCAAATTAATCTGGTAGACGACTGTTGACATTTTCTACTGCTGCAACCAAGTATCATTCGGAGGTGTCATAAGCGCCTAGGTACTTGGGCTTCGAATCGTAATTCGTTAGTGTGTCGTACCTACCGACGAGAGGAAAACCACTTGTCCGTTCAAACCGAACCAATCGCTAACGACGGCAACC
>JAPYRK010000015.1 GCA_029941115.1 Dehalococcoidia bacterium
TTGCGGCAGCGGAAGCCGCTATTTCTCAAGCAGAAGTTTCGCTTGAAAAATTACAAGCGAAGCCCACACAATCAGAAATAGCTGCAGCCGATGCGTCGGTTAGCCAAGCGGAAGCTAGCTTGGTCACGACTGACGGCAAGGTTGATACCACATGGGACGCATTTAGAGATAAGCGAACTAAGTATTGTGACGTGGTAAATCAACGCGGTTATGAGATTTGCGCTGGCACGACTGCGGAAGAATTAATACCAATGACTGCCCTCGGCGTGAAGAACTTACGTGATCGAATGTATCTCGACAAAGCATGGCTCACCGTGAGCATGAATTTACTTATAGCACAAGAGAATTATGCGTCCGCCGTGGGCTCGCGAGATTCTGCAACGAAATCTTTACAATCGGCCAAAGAGAAGCGGTCTGCCTTAAATACTCCTCCTACCGCACTTGAGGTAACTCAGGCCGAGAACTCTTTACAATCTGCCAAAGAGAAGCGGTCTGCCCTGAACATTCCTCCTACGGCACTCGAGGCGACTCAGGCTAAAAAGTCTTTACAATCTGCCAAGGAGAAGCGCTCTGCGTTAAATAATCCTCCTACTACGCTCGAGCTGACTCAAGCTCAAAACTCACTAGATTCGGCTATGCAGAAGCGTTTGGCCTTGGATATTCCTCCCACAACTCTGGAGTTAGAGCAGTCACAAAAAAATCTTTCCAGCGCTCAAGCCTCCTTGAAGTCGGCTTTCCAGAAGAAGCAAGATTTAAAGGAAGGCCCCTCCGGAGCGATTCTTTTGTATGGAAGTAAACCTAGCTGGCGGGAATTTAAGTTGGACATGTCCGATGGGCTCGACGTGTTACAACTCAAGGAAAATCTTTTAGTGCTTGGATACGGAACACTCAATGAATTAGACATGGACGGTAAGTTTACGCCGGCAGTTGAAGATTCAATCGCAAGAATGCAAAGAGACTATGGTTTCCAGGTAACGGGTAGGTTTGCTTTTGGAGAGGTATTATTTGTACCTGGCCCATCTTTTATCGAAGCGTCGCAAGCATTTCCCACTGTTGGAGCTGCGATAAGTCAGAACAGTACTCTAGTTTTTCTGACTCCAATGCAGGAAGTTGAGACGGAAATAGCAGAAGATGGTGGCTTTAGTGAGGTGACTGTGTCACTTCAAGTTGTATCAACACAAATTGACGTGAGCGATCAAGATCTTCTTTCTGTGGGTTCAGAGGTCGAAATAGAGCTACCGGATGAGCAGATAATCATGGGAACAGTGAGTTCTGTTGGTGAAGTAGCCGTCATTCCACAGGATGGCCAGGGGAACCCATATCTTGAAGTCGAAATTGATTTATTGGAAGGGATTGATTACCGGCAATGGACCGGTGCTCAAGTAGATATCTCTGTTACGAAGTCAGTTGCGAGTAATGTCCTCGCGGCCCCAGTGACAAGCCTTTTGGCTTTGCTAGGTGGTGGCTACGCACTTGAGGTAGTAGGAAATGGTGCATCACGATTGGTAGCAGTGGAGGTTGGCACCTATGCCGATAATTGGGTTGAGGTACGAGGAGCAGATCTCGACGAAAATACCGAGGTAGTTATTCCGAAATGATGCAGTCATCGACCAGTCTAGAGCAGTCTCTTTTTGATTCGAGCGAAGAATTTGCCCTTCAACTCCGGCAGGTGACGAAGAGTTATGATGGCACTCCGCCTGTCCATGCGCTTTCTGACGTGACCATTTCAGTAAAACATGGAGAGTTTGTTGGAATTGTAGGAGCTTCTGGAAGCGGGAAGTCAACTTTACTTCATGTGATAGGTACGCTCGCACGTCCGACGAGCGGGTCTGTTTTTATTAATGGAATGAATACGGATGGTATGTCAGATGGGGCACTATCGGGCCTGCGTTCACGAGACGTGGGATTTGTATTTCAGGAATTTTTTCTTATATCAGGATTGTCAGCGGTGCAAAATGTGGCGAATGGGCTTCTCTATTCTGGGGTGTCCGAAGCGGAGCGCCTGCGTCGGTCAGAGATAATGCTGGATAAAGTTGGTTTGGCACATCGGTTGACGCACATGCCTAACGAAATGTCAGGTGGTGAACAACAGAGAGTTGCAGTTGCTAGAGCATTAGTTCACGAGCCGTCATTTGTACTGGCCGACGAACCTACAGGGAATTTGGACTCGCGGAGCACCGAGTCCTTGATGGAGCTTTTCTACAGCCTTAATAGAGAAGGAACGACGATAATTATAATCACTCATGATCGAGAGGTTGCCGAGCGATTTCCAAGACAAGTGCTCTTGAAAGATGGAAAAATTGAAACAGATTCAGCGCTTTCATAATGGTGAAGAGAGATGGCGTGCCTGCAAATTCGGAACCTAGGAGCCGCCTCAGTATCAGCGATACGTTGCGTACAGCCGCTAGTGGGCCAAGGTCTCGTAAATTACGTTCAGCACTTTCCGCTCTAGGTATCACGATCGGGATTGCTGCTTTAGTTAGCGTGTTGGGTCTTTCGTCTTCAGGCAGTGCGGATTTGATAAGAGAATTAGATGCGCTGGGGACAAATTTACTAACTGTTGAAGCGGGTCAAAGCTTCGGGTCAGGCAACTCATCTCTCCCAGTTGACGCTCCTGCTAGGATTCGTCGAATTGATCCCGTATACGAAGTTGCGGCGGTCAGTAAAATAAGCGGCGGTGTATATCGAAACGATCTGATAGATGAGGGGAGAACTCAGGGACTGACTATAATTGCCGCAGATTTGAATCTTCTAGATGCTCAACGAGGATCGATTTCTCAGGGACAGTATCTTACGTCTGCTCTTCAAGATTTCCCCGCGGTGGTATTGGGCGCAGTAGCAGCTGAAAGATTAGGCATCACCGAATTATCAACCGCTCGATCCGTGTGGCTTGGCGATGAATGGTTTGTTGTAGTAGGTATTCTCAATCCATTACCATTGGCGGCCGACCTTGATCGAGCTGCAATAATTGGCTATCCGGCAGCTGAGCGATTTTTGAATTATGAATATGAACCCGACATCATTTATGTTCGTGCATATGCGGAACACGTTTTGAATGTTCGATCTGTTATGTCTGCGACAGTTAATCCAGAAAAACCGGAAGAAGTCGAAGTGAGCAGAGCGTCAGATGTTCTTGAAGCACGAGCGGCCGCCCAGAGCACGTTCACTAACTTATTTCTGGGTCTGGGGGTTGTAGCACTGCTCGTTGGTGGAATAGGTATCGCTAACGTCATGGTGATTGCTGTTATCGAGCGACGCAACGAAATTGGTCTCAGACGTGCGCTGGGTGCAACACGTTTTCACATTGCTATGCAATTTCTTACCGAGTCATTTTTCTTATCAGCAGCAGGCGGCTTGGCCGGAGTTATGTTAGGTATTGCCATAACTGTTGGGTATGCAATTATCCAAGACTGGGCAGTAGTGATACCGAGTTATGCGCTGATCGGTGGCTTTGGATCTTCGTTAATTATCGGCGGTTTGGCGGGTCTATATCCCTCTGTTCGAGCCGCTAGTATGTCCCCAACTGAGGCTCTCCGAACTCGCTAACCGTTCCAGTACAGGCGGCGAGAATTAATAAGAGGTGCGTGCCCAGATGCGAATATGTTTTTTTTGAGAATATTTTGATTGCTCTGTTGTAATTGTGAGTATACAATCGAACCTTGGTGACCTCCCCAGGTCATTTGGGTCCGGAGCCCAGACGATGTTTCCATGCTAATAAGACATAAATTTAGTTGCGTCATTAATCACGACGTTTGCTCCGGTTGTTGAAGGAGAGAATTATGCGTTGGAAACTTATGATGCTTTTGTTGCCGGCGCTACTGGCACTGGGTGCGTGCTCGAGTAGCGATGATACTGAATCAGCGTTGACTAGTCAGTCGGCAGCAACAACGGTAGCAGCAACAACTGTCGCTGCGGTGGCGACTGAAGCTCCAGAGCCATTTAAGCTTGGTTTGATATTGGTGGGGCCACGAGATGACCGAGGCTATTCGCAAGCTCATTTTGAGGGTGGAACGTACGCTGTTGAGAAATTACAGGGTGAGCTTATCGTTGTAGATAAAGTAAATCCGGCTGATTCACCGAACATCACAATTCCACAGATCGTGGATGACATGATTGATCAGGGAGCACATCTGATTATTGCGACATCTGACGACATGAAAGACGGGATTTTAGAAGCAGCTGCCGCTCATCCAGATGTTCCGATGATTCACGCATCTGGAGATTCTGCTTGGGCTGACGGCAAAGCCTATCACGCTGAGCTGCCGATGTTAGGTAATTTCTTTGGGCAAATGGAGTACGGCAAAATGATTGCTGGTTGTGCCGCTGCACTACAATCGGATGCAGGAAAAATCTCGTATCTTGGGCCTCTGATTAATGACGAAACACGAAGATTAGTGAGTTCGACTTTCTTGGGAGCGAGACACTGCTGGACTGAAGTTTTAGGAAAATCGGCTTCTGATCTAAGTTTCAATGTTAATTGGATTGGATTCTGGTTCAATATTCCTGGATTTACTCTTGATCCAACTGTTGTGGCGAATGAGTTTTTTGCGTCCGGGACTGACGTAATTATTTCTGGTATTGATACTACTGAGGCAATCGTTGAGGCAGGCAAAAAAGCCTCTGCGGGCGATACAGTGTGGGCGATACCTTACGATTATGAAGGTGCGTGTGCCGAAGCTCCGACGGCCTGTCTTGGGGTTCCGTACTTTAACTGGGGTCCGACCTATCTTAAGAATGCCCAATCTGTGATTGATGGTGAATTTACCGCGAGCTTTGCCTGGATTGGTCCTGATTGGAGCGACATAAACAACCATGATACGAGCACGATTGGATTCTTGAAGGGTGATGGACTTACCTCGGCAAATGCGGAAAAATTAGACGATTTTATAGCGTCATTGGGTGACGGTTCCTTGAACCTCTGGACCGGCCCATTAAATTTCCAGGACGGAAGTTCTTTCTTGGGTAGTGGCGTTGCTGCAACTGACCTTGAAATTTGGTACATGCCTAGCCTTCTTGAAGGAATGGAAGGCCCAGCGGAGTAATCGTGGAAATAACATGCCACTGAGCTTATGAGTCTTGAACTTCGGGCTATAACTAAACGTTTCGGGTCCGTCGTTGCAAACGATACAATTTCGTTGAGCGTCGGACCCGGAGAAATTCATGGCTTGCTCGGTGAAAATGGAGCTGGTAAATCTACTCTTGTAAAAATTCTTTCAGGTTTTATCACCAGGGATCATGGGGAAATTGAGCTTGACGGCACTAAACTCCACCTTCTTTCACCTAATGAAGCAGTTGCAAACGGAATCGGTATATTACATCAAGAGCCGCTTGTTTTTCTGCCATTTTCGGTCGTGGACAATTTTTTGATAGGGTCGCCCAAGGAATATGGTCATGCTGAGGCATACGAAGCATTATCGAGAATTAGTGAGCAGTTTGGTTTTGATCTTAATCCTGATGTGAGTGCGTCAAATCTTAGTATAGGAGAGAGGCAACAGTTAGAGATTGCTCGTCTTCTCTGGTTAGGTGCACGAGTTTTAATTCTGGATGAGCCGACTACTGCAATATCTTCCACTCAGCGTGAGAAGCTTTTTGCGACGATACGCGATCTCGCCGGTGATGGGATGTCAGTAATTTTTGTGTCTCATAAACTTGAGGAAGTACAAGAACTTTGTGATCGA
This sequence comes from Dehalococcoidia bacterium, assembly GCA_029941115.1. GTDB lineage: Bacteria > Chloroflexota > Dehalococcoidia > UBA2979 > UBA2979 > UBA2979. The sequence continues at coordinate 5,679 of JAPYRK010000015.1, forward strand.
GTGACAATCCTACGCGAGGGAAAGATAGCAGCATCCGTCGATTTACCGTCTCCGGTGGAGTATTTGGTGAGCAAGATGTTTGGTACTGGCGTATTACCGCAGACCCGGAGAGCTAAAGTCAACGGCTCATCTTTGCTTGAGCTTGTGAACGCATCTGCTTCGGAACAGCCGGGACAAATTATCGATGCCAACTTAGCAGTCACACGAGGGCAGGTGATTGGCCTAGCGGGACTTGAAGGTGCAGGCCAACGAACTTTACTCCGTGCTATGGCTGGCTTTGTACCCTTTACTGAGGGCAGTTTCAGAGTTCAATCTGCTGAGATTAGTGAGTTAGATTATTTAGATCGACTGGGGTTGGGGTTTTATTATTTACCGGCGGATCGCCAACGCGAAGGCCTTGTAAACGGACTGTCAATCACCGAGCACGTAGCATTGAGTGTCACGGATCAGTCAAAGGTTATTGATTGGAATGTTGCGCGATCAGAGGCGGCCAGACGGATCGATAAATTTTCGATAAAGGGAACGGTGGAATCTACACCTGAATCACTTTCTGGAGGGAATCAGCAACGGCTTCTGCTTGCACTTATGCCAGAGGCGCCTTTGTTACTTTTGATGGAACACCCGACTAGGGGATTAGATATAGAGTCAGCAACGTGGGTTTGGAGCTATTTACTTACTTTAAGCGAATCTGGTACCAGTATTATTTTTTCATCATCCGATCTTGAAGAACTTACTACTTATAGCGATCAGATAGCCATCTTTTTTTCTGGAAGAATTATTGATCAAGTTGATGCGTCAGAAGCAACTGTTGAAGAGCTGGGTCTGCTAATTGGGGGAGTACGTCAACGATGAATGCGCTTCAACAGACCAAGTACTTTGCTGGCGCGATCACTATTTCTTTGGTGGTGAGTATATTTTTTCTGTGGCTAGTTGAGGCACCATTGGTCGACACCGCGAAACTACTTGTAGAAGGTGCATTTGGTACTAATCAGAGAATCGGGGATACCTTCATGATATGGGTGCCTCTTCTTCTGGCGTCAGCATCCTTAGTGGTTACATTTAGTGCGGGTCTCTGGAATATAGGTGTCGAGGGCCAAATTGTAGCGGGTGCAGTCGCAGCGTCCTTTGTGGCACGTGAGGTTCAGGGATCAACAGCTGTCGTTTTGACACTTATGGTTATTGGTGGTTTTGTGGGAGGGGCACTCTGGGGACTTCTCGTCGGTGTGCTCCGTGTAAGAGGGGGTGTAAACGAAATTTTTGGTGGTATCGGACTTAATTTTGTGGCCACCGGCTTGATTGTTTACCTTGTAATTGGACCGTGGAGTCGAGATGGCGTAGCGTCCACGGGTGGAACAGAGCCATTCGGTCCCCAAGCGTGGTTTCCGACGATAGACGGTTTACGAGTGTCTCCCTTAGCCCTGATTATCGCATTTGTTGCACTTGTATCCGTCATGTTTTTGCTATCCAAAACACATTTTGGGTTGAGGCTTCGTGCCACCGGTAAGAATTCGCTCGCGGCAAATCGCTTCGGGATCGCAACGAGCAGATATTTGCTTATGGCTTTTATAATCGGTGGCGGTATCGCTGGTTTAGCTGGTGTAACGCAGGCTGGTGCTGTTTATCATAGACTCGTCCCCTCAATTTCTGGTGGATATGGATTTCTTGCAATACTGATAGTGCTTCTGGCGCGTTTTAGGGGGCTATGGGTGATACCGATAGCTCTATTTTTTGCCACCATAGCAATGGCAAGTTTTCAGTGGCAGCTCCGACTCGGACTACATTCCGCGTTGGGGGGAGTAATTCAGGGCGTTTTGGTTTTGTCAATTGTGTTGGTCATGGGCTATCAGGAGGGCCGGCAGCATCGTGAACAATCAAACATTAGGGGCAATACTGCATTATGAATGCTGCCACATTTGCAATTATCGTTGCATCCGCAACCCCTTTGATTTTTGCTGCCATCGGTGAAACTATCACTGAAAAGGCTGGAGTAGTCAATTTATCGCTTGATGGAAGTATGCTGCTATCTGCGATGACTGGCTTTGCAATTGCTTATACAACCGGGAGCGTTGAGCTTGGTTTATTAGCGGGCATGGCGACATCTGGTGTTGTTGCATTCGTAGTCGCCTTCGGTGGCATTAGGTTAAGAGTTAATCAGATAGCCGTTGGTCTTATTCTCACATACTTCGCCACAAAATTATCGGCCCTCTTGGGGGGTGAATTTGTTCGCAAGCCTGGCCCCTCGGTACAGAAAATGTCACTACCAGTACTCGAAGATATTCCGTTTTTTGGTGAGATTCTATTTCAGCAAAATCCACTGGTGTATTTCAGTTTTTTGCTCATCATAGTCTCATTTTGGTGGATCTTTCATACTCGAAGAGGACTTGATTTGCAGGCGATAGGGGAGCGACCTGAAGCAGCCTTTGCTAGAGGAATACCTGTTAATAGTCTGAGATATTTCTATACAGTTCTTGGCGGAGCTTTCGTTGGCTTGGGTGGTGCAGCCTTTTCACTTGATGCAAAGATGGGATGGTCAGAGGGGCACATCGCCAATTACGGATGGATTGCCCTAGCGCTAGTTATTTTTGGCGGCTGGCATCCTCTTCGAGTGGCATTTGGTTGCTATCTGTTTGGAGCAATACAAATTGTCGCCTTGAAAATGCAACCTACTTTACCTGATCTCGCACAAGTACTTCCTATTGCACCTTTTCCTCTGATGATACTGACATTGGTTTTTCTGAATATGCGAGTAGTTCAAAGTTTTACGATGCGATTCGGGGGAATTGGTCGACTGATTCGTGGAACTGCACCCTCTGCTTTAGGCGAATCTTTTTGGCCAGACTAACATTTACATTTTGAATGCTTGCATTTGCTGGAGGTAATATTTACAGTGAAAGCTCTAGTCTCAAACTTAGGGAGGCGTTGATGACTTCAGAAGCGCTGAGTAACAGAGATATGCCAAATCTTAGTGACGAGGGCCTACGGGTCCTTTTTGATCGAGAGACAGTTTTTTCCGCTATTGATAGGGTTGCTGCTGAAATAACTCAATGTTATCAGGCGTTCGAAACTGTAAATCTTATCCCAGTTATGACTGGCGGTATGCAGTTTGCGGCTGCGTTGCTGGTAGATCTTGAGCGTAGAGCCCCTGGCAAATGGATTGTTGTGCCAGTTTTTGCAGCTGCGTATATCCAAGACTCGGTGATATACGAACCAGCCATTGAATTTCCTGGAACTTTTGATGCAAGAATACGGACTGAGGCGCCGGTACTTGTTCTCGATGACTTATTGGATAGTGGTACAACAATGCAGAAGCTGTTGACGCTTATTTCTAAAAAAGGAATTGAGTCTACAAAGCTCGCGGTGCTTCTTGAGAGAGCCAGACCAAGGCAAGTTGACTTAAAGCCTGATTTTTGTGGATTTGAGCTTGACTCTGATGCGTGGGTCGTAGGTTTTGGGATGGACAGTGAACAACGCTTCAGAGGATTAGACGGAATATACTTACTCGAATCAAATTAGAATAGCTCAGCGTATGATTATTAAAGGCTTATTTTTGTATAACAAGAATGAATCCATTGCTGAAAAAACGTATTTCGATGCATTCGCCATCGGTTAACAGGATTTTCAAAGTCAAAGTTGGTAATTGGGGGAACTAATGGGTCGCCCTGATCCCGAATGGCTTCATGCGCTAGCCGGCTTGCATTGTACTCGGGATGCCCAACATGCATCAGTTGTTTCTGGTCACTACTTTCAAAAATCGTATATCCAGATTCACGTCCATAAGCTAGCAAGTTAATTCGTCCATCATCAGCAGCATTCTCCATGGCAGCGTCGCTGAGTCCAGCGAAGCGACTCTGTGGACAAAAGAACTTGTCATCCAGAGCATTCATGATTGAATGATTTGGTCTCAAGTTTTCAAGTTCATATACACCAAATAATTTCTCCTCAAAATTTATTTTTTCGATTCCTGCCAAATAAGCCAAGGCAAACCCTCCCCAGCAAAGCCCGAGAGTACTAGGACAGGTAGATCGAGCAGTATCAATAAGCTCGGTAATCTCATCCCAGTATTCGACTTCTTCAAATTCAAGATGTTCGACAGGTGCACCTGTAACGATAAGGCCATCGAGTGGGCTTTCTTTGGTGGCTTCTGCAAAAGTTAAATAAAGTTCGTCGAGGTGTCCTTTTGGCCAAGTTTTATAGGCATGCGATTCTAGTCGAATCCAAACTGGTTCGATCTGCAAGACGGATAGGCCAAGTGGATTCAATAAGTTAAATTCATACTGTTCCCCTAGAGGCATAATATTTAGAATACCAATTCTGAGCGGTCGAATATCCTGTCGAGCAGCCCTATCTAGCGGGATCCAGCCGATTCCGTTTTCTTCGATGAGCCGTAAGGCGTGATAATCAGGAGGTATGATCAGAGTCATCATGTGCCTACTTTACATACTATTAGGGTGATTGAAGTATACGCTCCAGTCATCCTAATAGTATGCGTAAGTTACGCTATTGCTTCAAAAGCTTGCCTGAAGTCATCCTTGATGTCTTCGATGTGTTCAATCCCCACGGAAACTCGGACCATGGAGGGAAGAACACCAGCAGATACTTGTTCATCAGCTGTTAACTGTTGATGTGTCGTAGAAGCGGGTTGAATAACTAATGTTTTGGCATCCCCAACATTAGCTAAGTGACTTGCCAACTCTAAGTTATCGATAAACTTAACCGCATCTTCATAACCACCTTGTAGTTCGATGTTAAGCATGCAACCAAATCCCCGCGTTAAGTACTTCTCAGCTGCCGCTTTGTAAGGACTTGAACCGAGCCCTGGATAAGTAACAGTCGCGACTTGTGGTTGCGATTCCAGCCATTCTGCGAGCGCTAGTGCGTTTTCAGTATGTCTTTCTACTCTCAAACTGAGTGTTTCAAGACCTTGCAATAGTAGGAATGAGTTAAACGGACTCAGGGCAGCCCCGTAGTCTCGAAGAGCTTCTACTCGACCCCTAAGGCCAAACGCTACATTTCTATTGTCCGGCACACCAAGAGCTTTACAAATATCACTACCAAAACCGAATGCATCCCAATGAACTAGACCGTGGTAGGCATCACTTGGTTCTGTAAACAAAGGGTATTTGCCGTTTCCCCAGTTGAACGTCCCTGCATCAACTATTATTCCGCCGATGCTGGTCCCGTGTCCCCCTATCCATTTGGTTGCACTTTGAACAACTATGTCAGCTCCATGATCAATAGGGCGAATAAGAGCCCCGGCCGCGCCGAGTGTGTTGTCAACTATCAGAGGAATATCATGCGACTGTGCGAGTTTCGCAAGTCCGTCAAAGTCGGGGATATTGAATCGCGGATTTCCCATGGACTCTATATATATAGCTTTAGTGTTGTCGTCAATTTGCTTTTCGAAGCTTGCAACATCATCACCTTCAGCAAAGCGCACATTAATACCTAATCTTGGGAACTGCACTTTAAATTGATTATAAGTTCCACCATATAAAAATGAGGTTGATACGAAACTATCGCCAGCTTGCATCATGTTTGCAACTGCCAGAAATTGAGCAGCTTGCCCAGATGCTGTAGCCAGTCCTGAAACTCCGCCTTCAAGTGCAGCAACACGCTTCTCAAACACATCAGTCGTTGGATTCATGATACGGGTATAAATATTCCCGAATTCAGCTAGAGCGAATAAGTTGGCACCGTGTTCAGCACTATCAAACACGAATGAAGTTGTTTGGTAAATGGGAACCGCTCTCGAATTAGTGGTTGGATCTGGTTCTTGTCCGGCATGTAGTTGCAGGGTTTCAAAGCGATGTTCTGACATTGTATTTGTCCTTTCGGCTACCCAACATTTACGCGGGTAGGGTTTGAATTGAGTTTTGTATCTTCCCTCAGTCGTAAAGCTTGCTGAATAGCGGACTCAAGAGGGATATAAGCGTTGAAGTCTCAGACAGCAGCTACGCCATCATGAACGATGAACTAATTGTCGATGAGTTCGACCCTAGCATCTGAGACCCCCTCCAGCTTTGATTGTATTTGATAATGTTGATTCAAATAGTTATGAATTATCATTATTTCCTATCGAGTAAGTATAGGCGTTATTTCTTTTTGTGTCTTTAAACAACACGTTAAACGTAATGTGAGTAAGATTGCGTCGAAGCCGCGGAGAGCAAGTATGAGTACTTTACGATTTTCGAAACTTATAGACGGATTACCAGCCTCGGTTCCGTTTGTGGGGCCAGAGCATTTAGAACGTCAGTTGGATATCGTGTTTCAGGCACGAATAGGTGCTAATGAAAATGTATTCGGACCATCAGACTCCGTACTTCGAGAGATTGACCGAGCCAAAGAATTTTGCTGGCAATATGGGGATCCCGAGTTATTAGAGTTACGCTCTGAACTTAGCAAATTTCTTGAGGTTGGTATTGATGAGATAGTCGTAGGTGAGGGTATCGATGCTTTGTTAGGCTACATATGTCGATTATTTGTGGATCCGGGCGATACGGTAGTCACGTCGGATGGAGCTTATCCGACGTTAAATTTTCATGCGATAGGTCACGGGGCCAGAATACAGTCAATTCCGTACAAGAATAATCGGGCAGACTTAGAATTTCTAGCAGAATCGGCTGGTGCCGTAGATGCGAAGTTGATCTATTTGGCAAATCCAGATAATCCGATGGGAACCAGTTGGGCTTCCAAGGATATCAATCAGTTTGTATCAAGTATCTCCGCGAGGAGTGTAATTCTTTTAGATGAAGCGTATGGAGAATTCGCTGGGGACGATGTTTTACCTGTAATTGATACATCCTTAACTAACTTGATAAGATTTAGGACGTTTTCCAAGGCTTATGGGTTAGCAGGATTACGGGTTGGTTATGCTATCGGTCATCGAGATTTGATTCGACAGTTCGAGAAGATTCGAAATCATTTTGGCGTAGGTAAGTTGTCGCAAGTGGCCGCCGTGGCTGCACTAAAAGATCAGAGACATATTAATAATGTATTGGATCTTGTGGCTAAATCTAAGGAGAGAATCTATAGGATTGCGGTGGATAATGGACTTGCATTCATTCAATCTGAGACTAACTTCGTATCAATAGATTGTGGTCATGGGGGTGATTATGCGAGGCGAGTATTGGAGTCCCTAATTAGAATGGGAGTATTTGTGAGGATGTCTGCCGTGGCTCCGCTAGATCGTTGTATTAGAGTTACGTGTGGAACAGATTCTGACTTGGACTTGTTGGCTCAATCTCTTCCAACCGCTTTGGACGAGGCTCGCCGAAACGCCTAGTACTATTTCGCGATTGACTTAGACTGCTTCATCCCGCGAAATTTCTCGAAGGCCGGCTAAGTGTTCACGGGCTAAATTTTCGTACCTGCCAGGATTACCAGTCACCCATTCTTCTGAGCTAGAACCTATAATCGAACGCTTGACTACTGCTGGCGCTCCCACGGCCAGCATTCCATCCGGGATCTCAGTTTCAGCCATCACGATGGCGCCTGCACCAATTAGAGCTTTCGCACCAATCTTAGCTCCGTCAAGGATTAGTGCGCCATTGGCTACTAAAGCTTGTTCACCAATTATGGCTCCATGGACTACACAGTTATGAGCCAAAGATGCCTCACGTCCGATGATAGACGGTAGATCGGCCCGACCGTGCACAACAGCTCCGTCTTGAATATTGGCGCCTTCGTGGACTTCAACGTAACTGGTATCACCGCGGAGTACGGCACCGTACCATACTGATGCGTGAGCTCCTATCGTCACCGCACCTACAATTGTCGCCGTAGGCGCAATAAAAGCACTAGGATGAATTTTTGGTATTTTACTTCCGATAGCGAATATTGGCATACTAAGTCTCTTTCACTAAAATTTAGTTAGTTTATTTTTCCGACTGAACAAGTAACGCGGCAAATGCAAAAAGTTTTTTCAAATGCTTCGTCCTTTAGTTCGACCGTCACGGTCGCTGTTTTGCCCATTCTTTGTATATACGCCTCCGCCATAATAAAATCTGAAATGGCGGATTCAAGATAGGCAGCGCTTAAATCCTGTGTCTGTTTTATTTCACTTCCAGCAAGTATTCTAGAGTTTATTGCAACGTGCGCGGCAAGTTCCGCATAGGTGGCTAAGATACCACCATTGATCGAATTTCTCACTCCACCTACATTCACGTTATTTCGCTTCATTCTAAGAACGATTTTCTTATCATCTATAGATTCAATCGAGATCCCTAGTAGATCTGCAAATGGATATTGACTTAAATTATTATCTCTCATGCTTAGAGCTTCTTTTTAGCTATTACTGAATAGGTGCCGCGGCCTAGTCCAAATACTGTTTGGTGAGCGTCTGAAATGGATACCTCAACTACTGCAATATTTTCTCCTCGACCTGAAACCTTGGCTGTGACTATTGCCTCACCTACAGGAGTCTTGAAATATGAGATATTGTATTCCACTGTACCATTCATTTCTTCGGTTTCATGATTAATCGCAGTACTCGCGGCTCTCACAAGGGCCAAATCCACAGCGGTGGTGATTGCGAGTGTTCGGCAATGAGAATATTCAGTTAGTGACTTAACTCGATAGCGTGCCATACCGTTTGTGGCTTCAAGCCTCAGTATTCCTAAAGCATCCTCTACCTGGAGGGTCGATGCAAATTCTTCTGGTTCAGCCATTCGTCGTGTCCGTACTTGATTATTTTTTCATGGTCGGTCTATGTAACATATGTATAACCCCTTATTTACTAGAGATCCTCTGATTTATGTAGATTTACTCTTCGGGTCAATGAAGGTACGCAGCGGCGGGCTTGACAGGACACGTGCCTAGGCTGTAGATCATAGGTTATTGAAATATTTTATCGTTAGGACATAGCACATGAGTTTAAGAGGGAAGGCTGCGATCGTTGGATTCTATGAGATACCAACGCAGAAAGAATATCCGGACAGAACTACTTTTGGTGTAATGGCAGAGGTCGCACGCGGTGCCATCAAAGACGCTGGTCTGCGTAAGGAGGATATCGACGGACTTATTAATGGTGAAGGTGTGAATTCGATCACCGTTGCAGAGGCACTAGGAATACAACCTGATTACACGGCTTCAATGACAACCCATGGGTCGAGTGGCGCCACATCTATTGCTACCGCTGCAGCCGTCATAGCCGCAGGTCTAGCAAACTATGTGCTGTGTGTTTTTGGAGAAGCACGACCTCGCTCGAGTTCCAGAATGGTGGGGCAAGCACAGGCCAAGGGAATGTTACCTCCTGCAAGTCGAGCTACCGAGTGGGAGCTTCCGTATGGCCCGGTAATAGCGATGAATGGCTGGTATGGCCTAATCAAGCAGCGTCATATGTTTGAATATGGAACAACCCAGGAGCAATTCGCAAAATTGGTAGTCGATCAACGATTTAATGCGGCGGCGAATGAGAATGCCGTTTGGTACGGTCAACCCGTAACCGAAGAGGATGTCCTTAACTCACGTTTTACAAATGATCCACTTCATCTGCTTGAGAGCGTCATGCCGTGCTCCGGTGCGCACGCGGTTATTGTAACTTCTGCTGAGCGAGCTCGATCTTTACCTAATGACCCGGCGTATATTCTTGGCGTGGGCGGCCCGGCAACAACTCATGATGTTATATGGCAAAAAGATGACATCACCACGACGCCAGTCGTAAGTTCAGCACCTACTGCTTTAAATATGGCTGAGATAAGCATCAACGATGTTGACATGGCACAGTTTTATGATTGCTATTCAATTCTTACGATGGCCTGCTTAGAGGATGCGGGTGTCTCTAAAAAAGGTGAGATTGGTCCCTTCTACGAGTCCACTGACACCACTTACAAGGGTGATTTTCCGATCAATACCGATGGTGGACAGATAGGCGCCGGTCAGACAGGTGGAGTTGGTGGAGGCTTCCGACACGTAGTAGAAGGTACCCGCCAGGTGATGGGAAGAGCAGGACTAAGGCAGGCATCTAAATCAGATATTTGCTTGGTTAATGGCTGAGGTGGCACTGCGAGCATTATGTGCACGCTGGTACTCGGTTCGAGCGCCACTCTTTAAAGTAACAAAAATAAAAAGGAAATAAGATGACTGAATCTAATGCCAATGTATCTCTAAAACCTGAACCACGCCCCGAAGTACCAGATCTTACGATGCCATTTTGGGATGCCGCAAAACGACACGAGTTGATTGTGCCTAGATGTACCCCGTGCAACGCATTTTTTTGGTATCCACGGGAGGCTTGTCCAACATGTTTGAGGAGTGATTCATGGGATTGGGCCAAGGTTAGTGGAAACGCTAGACTTCATACATTCACGATTGTTCGTCAGCCATTGCATCCTGGGTTCCAGGAGGAGGTTCCGTACGCGTTTGCTGTTGTGCAGCTTGATGAGGGAGTTCGTATGATGTCTAATATTGTAGACTGTGATGTCATAGAAGATATTCAAATTGACATGAAACTTGAAGTTAAATTTGATGACATATCTGACGAATGGACCCTCGTTAAGTTCAAGCCAGCTTAAGGCGAAATAGACAGATTGTATGCGAATCGGCTTAATTTCGGACACTCATATTCCGGAGGCAGGTAAAGAAATTTGGCCTGAAATACGGTCTGTATTCGATGGTGTGGATCTTATTCTTCATGGTGGAGATATCACAGTCGCTCGAGTCTTGGATGAACTGGAAACAATTGCACCAGTACTGGCCGCTCAAGGAAATCATGACGATCACCTCTACGCTGATTCGCGAGTTGAGTTAATTCATCATCTTGAGCTTGAAGGCCACAGCTTGGCCCTACTGCATAGATTTGGCCCAGTCGAATCCGATATTAATGACTTAATACACGTTTGGTTGGATGATGTACGACCTGAGATTATTGTTTGTGGTGACTCACATTACACATACCTTGAGTGGAAGCAGGATGTGTTGGTCATTAATCCTGGTAGTCCGACTCTACCAAGAAATTTAAGTCCACGACTTGGGAACGTGGGGCTTCTAGAGTTGACCTCAGGCAGGGCACCTGAGGCCCATATAATAGATCTCGCAGATGGGAAATTTGCGCATTTGCTGCAAGGTTTCCCAAAATTTGCATAAAATATTTGGCAACATACACTTGGTATAGCCTGTAGGGCCCAGATCGGAGAATGGAATTGGTTGACATTAGCGATAACATAAGTGAATTTTTAAAACGCCCTTTGGTCGGCACGCTAGCAACATTGGATAATGATGGGAGCCCTCGAACTCGAGCAATTTGGCATGATTGGAGTGAACATGGTTTGCTTTTATTCAGTGGTACCAAGACGAGGAAGTGGAAAAACATTATCAACGATCATCGGGTCTCGCTTTGTATTGATGATTCAACACTACCTTATAAGTCTGTCATCGTGGATGGAACTGTCACTCGTCGTGAAGACCAGTCAGACCTATTGTTCCCAGTCGTGCTACGAATGGCTGAGAAGTATTACGGTATTTCCGAAGGGCGTAAATTCGCTGAGCTTTATAGTACGGCTGCCCAAGAGCAAGTTGCACTCTTCGAAATTCACATCGAGCGGATTACGACTCAAGGTTTTTGATTGGGAGTTGAGGAAGCAATAGGTCTATGGTAAATACAATTTCGGGATCTATGAACTCGTCTGATCTCGGTTGGACTCTTTCACATGAACATCTTGTTAGTGGGATGGGTGGAATGGATAAGATCACTCAACTGTATGATCGCGACGAAGCTCTTAGACGATGTCAAGAGGCGCTTGAGGTGGTCTATGCAAGTGGAATACGAACAATAATAGATTGTACGCCATTGGACCTCGGTAGGCAGGCAGACGTATTTGAGCGATTAGCGGACACTTCACCTATAAATGTAATCGCCGCTACTGGCTTATACAGGTGGGTTCCTTTGACTTATTACACGTGGAGCCCGGATGCGATTGCCGAGTACTTTATTAAGGACATCGAGATTGGATTAGAATCGACCTCTGTGAAGGCTGGAATTATCAAGTTGGCTTGGGATTATGAATATCAAATTGATGATGGACCCGGATCTCCTCGCTTTCAACTTGAGAAAGCTGCACGCGGCGCCGCGAGGGCCTCACGCGCGACTGGTACTCCAATTACTTGCCATACAAGAGCTCTGGACGAGTTAGGCTTACCATTATTGGATATTTTCGAAGACGAAGGTCTGGATTTAAGGGCAGTGACTATTGGCCATAGTAGTGACTCTCGAGATATGTCTTACATAAATCAATTACTCGGTCGTGGCGCAACAGTTGGGCTCGATAGATTTCAATCAGTCTTACCGGAAAATGAAAAAATTCGTCGGTCCCAGATTGCGTTCAATTTAATTCAGTCTGGGTTCGGAGGCCAGATTTGTTTGGGCCATGATTCAGCTGCTTACAGCATTAATCTAGGACCATCTAGTGGAGGAGGCCGTGCTGAAGACAGTAATTGTTGGTTACCAGTGCCAGATTGGCAAATTCCTTGGCTTCTAGAGCAAGGTGTGTCAAATTCCGACATAGATGATGTAATGTCGAAATCTATTTCGAAAACTTTCGATGCTGCTAGTAGAATGTCCACATAAGAATTGAATAGGAGATATGCATAATGTTTAAGGGAATAGACCACATAGTTATTTCGGTATCTGACATGGCTGAGGGTTTAGAAAAATACGGTGCCATTTTTGGAAAAGGCGCTGACAGGACTGGTGAGCCTGAGGGGGCTGGTTTTTTAACAGCTCATTTTGAGTTTGAGAACTCTGAAGTCGAACTTGTGCAACCCACTAATGATTCTGGACCCGTCGCGAAACATGTCGAGAAGACAGGTGGTGGAATGTATCTACTGTCGATGCGAGTTGAGGATATAGTTGCAACTTTGACGGAGCTACGATCTAAGAACGTTCGGCTAATTGGCGATCCGGGTGAGGGAGAGACTCCTAAAGGGCAAGTATTTGTTCATCCATCTGCGACTGGTGGAGTCCTTCTGCAGATTGTAGAAGGCTAAACACTTACTTTTTTTGACCGTTTGATCTGTCTATTTCTCGAGAGCGTGTCAAGAGTTACTTTCCGCAGGCGAATAAGGCCTGGAGTTACTTCAAGACACTCATCTGCAGCAATAAATTCAAGAGCCTGCTCTAGCGAGAGTTCGATATTTGGCGTCAGATGCTCGGCCGTGTCAGCTGCTGAACTTCGCATATTGGTGAGCTTCTTTTCTCGACATGGATTGACATCCATGTCGTCTGCTCGGGCATTTTCTCCAACGATCATGCCTTCGTATGTAGCTACACCTGGACCAATAAATAGTTTTCCTCTCTCTTGTAAATTAACTAAAGCGTGGGTTGTAGAGGGCCCGGGTCGATCAGAAATCAGGCTACCTGATCCGCGTGTTCTTATTTCACCAAGCCACGGGACGAAACCAGCGGCGAGTCGGTTGATAATTCCAGTACCCCGAGTGTTTGTCAGAAATTCAGTCTGAAAACCAATCAAACCACGGACGGGCGCTTCGAACTCTATGTGAGAGCTGCCGTTCCCATTACTGTTCATCTCTTTGAGTTGACCTTTTCGTTTTGCGAGACTTTGAGTAATCGCACCAACATATTCTTCATGAGTTTCGATAAACAAATGTTCCATTGGTTCATGCACTTTGCCATTGAGCTCCTTGGTCACCACTTCTGGTTTTCCAACGGTAAGTTCAAAGCCCTCTCGACGCATCGTTTCAATTAACACCGCAAGTTGTAATTCACCTCTGCCTTGAACAATCCATGTCTCTGAGCGGTCAGCAGGACTTACCTTCAAAGAGACATTTCCGATAACCTCGGACTCTAGTCGATTAGCTAGCATTCTAGGAGTGAGCTTTGATCCTTCTTTACCAGCGAGTGGAGATGTATTAATCCCTATCGTCATGGACATCGTCGGCTCGTCAACAGTGATTAAAGGCAGAGGTGTTGGGTTTTCCTGATCGGCAAGTGTTTCTCCAATTGTTATATCTGGCATTCCAGCAACTGCGATAATATCGCCAGGGCCGGCTCTCTCGGCGGCTACTCGATCAAGCCCTTCGGTCGTGAATAACTCTGAAATTTTTGCGTTTTCTATTGTCCCGTCGCGACGGCAGTGTGAGACTATTTGACCACGCTGAATTTTACCCTCTACTACTCTACAGATTGCCAGTCGACCAAGGTGGGGAGACGAGTCTAAATTAGTAACAAGTGCTTGCAATTCTTGACTTCCCGTGTGTTGAGGCGCGGGGATGTGGTTTAGAAAAAGTTCGAATAGAGGTTTCATATCAGATCCTGTAGTTTCAAGGTCCCGTGAAGCAATCCCGGAGCGAGCGCTGCAGTAGACAATTGGGAAATCGATCTGCTCCTCCGTGGCGCCCAGGTCAAAGAACAATTCGTATACTTCGTCAATTACTTCAGCCACACGAGCGTCACCTCTATCAATTTTGTTAATCACCAGAATGACAGATAAATTAAGTTCGAGCGCTTTTCGCAAGACAAATCGAGTCTGCGGAAGAGGTCCCTCACTGGCATCGACAAGCAAAACTACCCCGTCTACCATTGCCAACCCGCGCTCAACCTCACCTCCGAAGTCGGCGTGTCCGGGGGTATCGATGATATTTATCTTGGTATTCTCGTATGTCACAGATGTGTTTTTGGCGAGAATCGTAATTCCTTTTTCACGTTCGAGATCCGTGGAGTCCATTACTCGATCCACTAATCTTTTATCTTCTTTGTCACCTGAGGATTGCTGAAGCAGCGCATCAACTAGCGTTGTTTTCCCATGATCGACGTGAGCGATCATCGCTACATTTCTGATCCTAATTGTCTCTAGCATTTGATGCTCCATTGAGTAAGTGTTTTGCGTCTTGAGCTTAAAGTCAATTTTTTTAAAAGCTCAAAGGTACTCGACCTAGTTTCGGTATAAGTTCAACTGTGTGCAAATCAAAATAGCTTTGTGAACCAATCGTGAGATTACTTCCACTAATCGGTTTACACTTGTTTGTATATTTTGAAGTTGTATTAATAGCTTAAGTGGGAATCTGCCATGGTCAATACACATGTTGTAAACAAGGACTGGATATCCCAGTTAAATGAACCACCGCTCGAACCTGATTTGCCAATAATTGATCCACATCATCATTTCTGGGTTAGGCCTGATCCGGATCAAACCTACGTTCTTGATGATCTCATTTTGGACGTTGCTGGACATAACGTTCGACAGACTGTTTTTATTGAATGTAATTCGATGTACCGTGGCGATGGCGAACTCATGATGGCCCCGGTTGGCGAAACCGAGTACGTTCAAGGCATAGCAGCCCAAAGTGCAAGCGGACAGTTTGGAGATATCAGAGCTGCCGCTGGCATTGTTGGGTTTGCTGATTTGACTCTCGGTGAGGAGGTCACCCGGGTCCTGGACGCTCAGATCGCCGCCAGCCCCAATCGTTTTCGAGGTATTCGCCATCAGGCAACATGGGATTCGAGTGAAGATGTCCCAAACTCAAGAATTAATCCCCCGGAGAGTTTATTTCTTTCACAAAAATTTAGGGAAGGATTCTCTCAGTTAGAGAAATACAGTCTGTCGTTTGAGGCGTGGCTCTATCACACGCAGATTGAGGAACTAAAAGATTTGGCTAATCACTTCCCCAATACAACAATTATTTTGAACCATTTGGGTGGCCCAATTGGAATTGGTCCCTATGCGAAAAACAGGGCGTCCGTTTTTTCGGAATGGAAGAGTGCTATTTCAAGTCTGGCTCAATGCCCCAATGTATATGCAAAAGTTGGCGGTATCCAAATGCCTGTGAATGGATTTGGTTGGGAGAAACTCCAGTCACCTCCTACTTCTGACGAGTTGTTAGCTATAAATCGACCTTGGTATAGTCACATAATTGAGGTATTTGGTCCTTCTCGTTGCATGTTTGAGAGTAATTTTCCAGTCGACAAACAGTCATGCAGTTATTCAGTCCTATGGAATCAATTTAAGAAGCTTGCCCAAGATTTTTCAGAACCTGATCGTGACAGGCTTTTTCATGACACTGCGCTTGAAGTTTACAAACTTAATAAACACTAGGCTGCTTGACTAGGTAATCTGGTATGCACATAATTCGGCTTGTACTTTTCGGTTCACTACTACTTCTTGTATCCTGCTCGACTGAAATTACATCAACAAGCGATCAAAATTATTCGGTTGATGATCGTATTTCCTTGGGTGGACCTAGGACATTTCGACTTGGATTCAGTAATACCCCTAAAACTATGTCTGCGGTTGATCAAGAATCCATCTGGAATCATGCGGCTCAGTTTGGTGAAGTGATGGTTGTCCACCGAACTATCTCATGGTCAGAATTTGCTGAGGGAGAATTTATTGTTTCACAAAAATATGGTGATGAAGTAATCGCGCTAAAGCAAGCTGTGAGACAACGAGATCTAGACCTAGTACTGGTGCTCGATGTTTTTGATTCTACTGGTGAGAAAATAGCGATGCTTCCGGCAGCACTCGAAAATTCGAACTTTTCAGATGATTTGGTCTCGTCAGTATTACTCAACGAAGTTTCTTTTTTGGCCAGGAATTTGAACCCTTGGGCGATGATCATAGGGAATGAAATCAATTCAGTTTTTGAACGAAATCCAGATTTATATTTTTCTTATATTGAGCTTTATGAAGATTTGTATAAACGTACCAAGGAGATTAATCCCACGATGATCGTGGCTCCTTCATTTGCGTACGAGGAGTTGATCGGGAATATTCCGGGAACTGCCCAATATGCACCCCGTTGGTCTTTGGTCGAGCCACTCACAGATATTATGGATACTTTCGCATTTTCGTCATTTCCCTCATATATGTATCCCGTTGCGCGATCAATTCCAGCAAACTACTACAAGCAAATTGCCGAGAACGTCCACCTTCCAATTTCATTTTTAGCCACAGGATTTCATGTGGGTGAAGGAATGAATGAAGACCAAGTGACGACAGTAACAGAGCAACGTCGTTTTTTGGAGAGACTATTTCAAGAATCTGACGATTTAGATGTCATTTTGGTGACATGGTTGTTAGCTAGAGACTCTTTAATTATCCCTGAAAGATATGCAAGTTTGTCGAGATCCGGTTTATTCGATATAGCAGATGCGCCGAGACCTGGTTGGGCGGTCTGGAGTAGAGCCTCCCGTCGACCCTTGGCCGTCCCAATATTTGATTGAATTAGGATAGTGATGCACTCAGGCTATGAGTAGGTATACTTCTACTGAATGGTTTTATAGGGGAATTGATTCTCGTGCCAGATTTAGAAATCGAACTAATTTGTAAGCAGATTCGTCGACATATTGTCCGAATGGTATACGAAGCAAAGTCAGGTCACATTGGTGGCTCAATGTCTGCTGTAGAGATAATGACTGTTCTTTATTCGGAATTTTTGAACCACGACTCAGAAAGACCAGATTGGCCTGATCGTGACCGATTTATTATGAGTAAGGGGCACGCGACACCGGTGCAATATGCCGTTTTATCACAATTTGGTTATATCCCAGAAGATGAATTAAAAACATTTAGACAATTAGGTACGCGATTGCAGGGGCATTCTGTTCTTGGAAAACCTCCCGGCGTTGAAAATTCAGCAGGATCACTTGGAATGGGGTTGTCATTTGGCCTAGGGCAGCGTCTGGGTTTGCGTCTCAAGGGTAGTGGGGCAAATGTTTTTGTTCTTATGGGTGATGGCGAGCATAATGAGGGTCAAATTTGGGAAGCGGCAATGGCGGCTTCACATCATAAGGTGAGTAACCTTATTGGTCTCATAGATTTGAACGGGATTCAAAATGATGATTTCACCGAGAAAACGCTGAATACTAACTCTCTAGCTAATAAATATAGGGCGTTTGGGTGGCAGGTCCGGGACGATATAGACGGACACGATGTAGCTTCCGTTAGAGAGGCATTCTTATGGGCTCAGTCAACGGCAATTGAGGGCCCAGTAGCACTGCAATTCAACACAGTAAAAGGGAAGGGCGTCTCATTTATGGAGAATAATCCGGCATTTCACGGGGCTCCGCCAAGTGATGACCAATTTAAACAAGCTATGACCGAACTTAGTTGAAGTGAAGGTAAATTGAAATGATTAATGTACCTGATGAAGCCGCAACACGAGAGGCATTAGGTCCTGGGCTGCTTAAAGCAGCTGAGCGATCTGAAATCGTTGTGGTGGATGCAGACTTGGGGAAATCCACAACTGCACGTTTAATTGCAGATCAATACCCTGAGCGATTTATTACATTTGGAATAGCTGAGCAGAATATGGCATCAGCTGCCGCGGGTATAGCGACGACAGGGTTTACTGTGATTGCCTCAACATTTGCAGTTTTTGCTGAACATGCTTTTGATCAATGGCGTATGTCGGTCGCGCAACCGAATTTAGATGTGAAACTTTTTGCGTCTCATGGAGGAGTATCTAGCGGTGAGGATGGAGCCTCGGCTCAATCTGTTGAAGATGTCGGTGTATTTTCGTCTCTTGTTAATTTCACCGTGTGTGTCCCGGCTGATGTTGTTGAGGCTGAAGCAATGGTTGCTGCAGCCGTTGATAATTACGGACCATGGTACGTGCGGCTAGGTCGCGCAAAGGTACCCACAATATATGAGAATGGATCGTCTTTTCAAGTAGGTAAAGCTGATACGTTGCGTGAGGGTAACGATGTGTCAATTGTAGCTTGCGGTCTGATGGTTGATAGAGCCTTACAAGCAGCTGAACTGTTATCTGATGATGGGATTAAGGCTCGTGTTATCAATATGTCGACTATCAGACCTCTAGACACAGCGACTCTTTTTAAAGCTGCAAGCGAAACTGGTGCGATAGTGGTTGCTGAAGAACATCTTGTTCATTCTGGGTTGGGGGCGTTATGTGCACAGGCTCTAGCTTCTAAGAACCCGGTCCCAATGGAGTTTGTGGGAATACAAAATCGGTATGGAGAATCTGGTAAGTGGTTTGAAATACTTGAATTATTAGGACTTACGGTGGAAGGTATTACCGACGCGACCCGCCGAGTGTTGTCGCGTAAATAGAAAATACTATCTTATAATCCCTTTCCTTTTTACCATTTTCAAGCCTTCTTGAAGTCGTCTGGGACTTTGCCTTTGATCGATTTCAAAAGTAATGCTGGCATCGGGATTGTGTTTACTTATTTGATTATGTAACCAATCGAAGTCCACTGAGCCAGTCCCAGGAGCGACGTGATCCTGTAGGCCTTCGACATCGTGGATATGAAGACCAACCAATCTTTTTCCAGGACTAAATTCTTCGCCGATAGACCACCAAGCGCCGCGATCGGTTAACCCTAGTCGGTGCTGGACTTCTGCATGACCTACGTCATGTAAATAACCGACTACGTTCTTTGGATAAATGCCGAGCAAAACTTCGTACTCGTCTGGTAACGGAATTTCATGATAGTGCAATCGTGTTTCAATTCCCAATGTAACGCCAGACTTATCAGCCTCTGATGTAAGAGTTGCTAGACTCCGTTGCGCACTTTCAAGATGCTTTGCGGCTTGAAGCTCGCGTTCTTTTTTTGCCATGAGGACCGTGTCTTTCACGCCTGAAGGAATAGATCCGTTATTTTTTTTGTAGGCCAGGCGAAGCGAACGTTCACTAGGCAATAGTCCGGTTCCAACGTGTCCTAAATGAACTACGACATGTTGGGCTCCGACTTCCGCAGCGAGTTTAATTGATTCGATGTGGTCCTCGACAGCGATAAGTCGCTCTCGATCGTCAAGCGCAGCTAAATTCAGTCCGCGATTTTCTCCCTCGCCTGGATGGTTCTTTAGTGGAGCTGGACCATGTACACCAGTAATCGGGAGTGAGTTGTTACGCCGCAGTTCTTTTATTTGAACACTCGTCATGCTGTGGTTAACTTCGATAGCACTGAATCCGAGTTGACTCGCTACGTTCATGAATCGTCCCATATCAGCCTTAAATTGTTCTTGGACTCCCCACATTGTAGAGAGTGAAGCAAGAGGGAGTTTGAGAGGCACTTTTATGATTTTTCGCTGATAGTTTCATCGAGCAAAGTTTTAACTCGAGGAATAATTTCGGTATATGGGAAATGTCCCACTAGTTCTTCACCTTTTTTCAGATTAACTCCCGTTGGACCGCACCAAAGACCTATGTCGGCATCGTCCGTTTCTCCAGGACCGTTCACACGACAACCCATCACGGCAATGGTGAGATCTTCTTTTTCAGCAAACTTGGTGATTACTTTTATATCTTGAGCAAGTTCGATAAATGCTTCGTTTTCAACCCTCGAACATGACGGGCACGAAATAATATTTAAACCCTCGTCGAAGTTTGGCGGAACAGACCGGAAGCGTCCTGCAGCGATATCACGGAGAATTTCTCGTCCTGCCAGTATTTCTTGACCTTTATCCTCGAAGGGTAGAGTCAACGACACGCGAATAGTATCACCGATTCCTTCAGATATTAGTTGTTCGAAGGCAATTCGTGTCTTGATGATTCCCTCAGGAGGCATTCCTGCCTCTGTCACGCCAAGGTGTAGAGGTACATTAGGTCGCATTTCAGAGAATCTTCGATTTCCTTCAACTACTTTTCTCCAGTCAGAGTCTTTGAGTGATACGACGTATCGAGTGAAACCCAAATTTTCCAGCATTGCACAGTGTTCGTCCGCGCTCTCTACCATGGCTCCGATGTCATCATCACCAAATTTGAGAAGTTTCTGAGGATCGACTGAACCACAGTTCACTCCAATCCTCAACGCTATATTGTGAGCTGCGGCTACTTTAGCAATGAAGGCTACCTTATCTTTGATGGGCTTTGATTTCTCATGATGGTGAAGGTGCCCGGGGTTATATCGAATTTTATCAACATATGGAGCAACTTCCGCTGCAAGTCGATAATTTTCTTGGAGATCAACTGATATGGTCGGATTCAGATCACCTGTTCTTCGTCTAATTTCAGCAAGAGCAACCACATCTGCTTTTGAGTCTACTGCTACACGAATAATATCGGCCCCAGCCTCGGTCAGTAACTTTATTTGATTAACGGTAGCCTCAATATTTTGTGTTTTTGTCGCAGCCATTGATTGAATTGCGATTGATCTTCCAGATCCAATTTCGATTTTCCCGACTTTTACCAGGCGCGTGTCCTTCCGACGAGAAAATGGCGACGTGGAGCCATTGGACTTACTCATAGGTGTGTCTACTTCCGCATTTCCTACTAAACCTAATAATACGTGATCTTTATTTAAGCTTTGTGTATCTAACCGCTTAATATTCCACTTATATCTTTCCATGTCATTAGCACTATTAAAAGAATAAAGGCTGCAAATCCAAAGAAATGCACCAAAGACTCTTTACGGGGATCGACGCGGCGACCACCACGAATAAGCTCGATTCCAACGAACAAAATTCTACCTCCGTCTAGAGCAGGAAGAGGTAAAAGATTAACAATTCCAAGATTAATTGAGAGTAGTGCTGCGAGCTCAAGCAGGGGAGATATTGCTCTTTGTGCTGTCGGAGCCCCTGTGGCCACATCACCGGTTGTTTTGGCAATACCTACTGGGCCCATGAATTCAGGCTTATTACCTCCGAACCAACCAAGAATTTCGTTTCTTGTGAGTAGAAGCGTATCCTGTGTTAATCGAAATCCGTCGCTGATCGCACTAATCGGATTAGCTGAAACCTCTTTCGTGAAGGGCCGTCCGTCTTCGAGATTAATTGATCCAGCTTGATACGTAATTGTTATACCAGTTGGTCCTTGCCCAGCTGGTATGACACGTCGAGCTTTAACCGGAATAGTGAGAATTTCTCCCTCACGCTTTATGGTTAAGTCAATATTGCTACCACTATAAATACGAACGAGCCTGGCTGCTTCTGGTAGATTAACAGCGTCCCTGTCATTGATTGATTGAATTACATCTCCAGCTATAACTCCTGCAAGATCTGCGGGCCCATTTGGGACAGTACTTGCCACTACTGCCCGTCCGATAGCGACTTCATGCGGAACAATCAAAGCTATTGCAAAAAGTATGATCGGCAGCACGAGATTTGTGAGGCCTCCTGAAGAGAGCACAATTAAACGTTGCCAGGCTGACTTGGCAGCGAACGAGTCAGGTGAGCTGTCGGCCTCTTCACCTTCCATTTTTACATAACCACCTAAAGGAAGCATATTGATCGAATAATTAGTGCCTGACTTATTTATAGTGAAAAGTCGTGGTGGCATCCCAATTGCAAATTCTTCAACTTTTATTTTGAATAATCGAGCAGTCAGAAAATGAGCTAATTCGTGTGCAAAAACTAGGCCCGAAAGAATTGCCAGGAAAATGGTCGCTGAGCGAACAATTTGATTCCCACTTTGAAATAACCAATAACTTGCTACGATGACAACAGAGGTCAATATTAACTTTCGAATCAGACGGCTTTGTAAGTGAGATTTAGAATTTTTAGTTTCGTTTGTAACCAAAGCTCTTTCCTCTAGCGGGTATATGATTGATTAGCGTGACTTATGGCCACAAAATTGCGTCCCCACTCTTCAGCGTTAAGACTATCATCGAGCGTGGGTTGTGGTGTCCCTGGATGGTTATTAAGGGTATGCCTGAGGAGTTTGGGTATATCAGTAAACGGGATTTCCCCGGACAGGAATAATGCTACTGCAGCCTCATCAGCACCAGCGACCGCTGCCATCGCCGTATCCTCACGTTGCCCAGCCTCTAGAGCAACCTGAAGTGCAGGATACATTTCGTGGTTAACCTCTGAAAAATTTAGTGATCCATGTTTAGCGAGGTCCAAAGGAGCACTCGGCTCATTGGCTGCTCTTTTTGGATGAGTGATGGCAATTTGAATTGGTAAGCGCATATCAGGCTCTCCAAGCTGGGCCTTAATAGATCCATCTTGGAATGCAACCATACTATGCACAATACTTTCTTTATGTTGAAGGATCTTTATTTTTTCAATGGGAATATTAAATAGCCATCTTGCTTCTACAGCCTCAAGCCCTTTGTTAAAAAGAGTGGCACTGTCGATAGTTACTTTTTGACCCATCATCCAGGTCGGGTGCTTTAGAGCTGCCTGAGGCGTGACATCCGCAAGTTCTGCGAGCTTGTAATCTCTGAACGCCCCTCCAGAAGCGGTGAGTATTAATTCTTTGACGGCATCATCCTCTTCTCCCCAGAGGCATTGCCAGACGGCTGAGTGCTCGGAATCAATAGGTAGCAATTCGGCCCCGAGGTCTTGCCCTATGGCCAGAGCATCTCGGACGGCCTGGCCACCAACCACCAATGACTCTTTGTTAGCGAGTGCAACCTTTTTGCCCGTCTTAAGGGCTTCAATTACAGGTTTCAGACTTACCAAGCCAGTCGATGCCACAATTAAAACATCAATATCTTCCCGTATCGCAAGAGTTTCCAGCGAATTCCATTCGATCTGTTGATCTTCAAATTCTCTGATGATACTTGGAGAATTATTGTAGGAATCAATGAATACGGTCTTTGGTCGAAATATACGAACTTGCTCTCTTAAGCGCTCGATATTTTGTCCTGTAGCTAGAGCTGTTATTTCACAGGTGAATCCTGCCTTATTCAACCCTTTTACGACGTCAAGAGTTTGTTCGCCAATTGATCCCGTAGAACCTATCAGACCAATTCGAATTGTTGAATTTGCAATGAGTATCCTCCTTACGAGTTGTGGTTATGAGATTAACCGTTGCATCCAAAAAAAAATCATTCCCGTAAATACTAATGAATCAGTTCTATCGAGAACTCCACCATGATCTAACAATATATTAGAAAAGTCTTTTATACCTATTTTCCTTTTGATAGCAGATTCAAATAGATCTCCGAATATGGTACTTGCGCATAGTAAGACTGCGATGGTAACCATTTGGAAAATCGAGTAATCGAAAGAGGACATTAGTTGCATGCTCAGGAGGACGAGTATGGAGCCCAGTAATAGTCCTCCAAAAGCACCTTCCCACGTCTTGTTAGGTGAAACGGACTTCCATAACTTGTGACGACCTACACTACTCCCTACAAAGTACGCTCCTGAGTCAGTGGCTACTACGGCGATTAGTAACACTAATAAAAAAGCGAACTCGTGCTCAAGGTGTTTTAAAAGAAGTAGGTGTGCGGGTAAAACTGAGGTATATAAAATACCAAATAACACCCAAATAAAATTGACTTTGTACCCTTTTATGTTTGTGGCGAATAATAAAATAGAAACAATTACCGTCAAGCCTAATAGTGAAACGAGGATGGATTCATGGATTTCTTGATAAATTATTGCGACAACTGCTGCGCTAAGAATTGCAGCACCGATTCGGAGAATGACCGACGAGTTGGGAAACTTTGCTCTGCAGAATTCATAGGCCAGTCCTGCTGAGAGCAGCTGGATTGCGAACATAAATAATGCAGAAGGAAGCCAGAGGCATGAGATAGCAAACGCCAAAAGTAGTATACCGATGACAATTCGCAGAGTAATAGTTCGCCAAATTGGCATGTTCAGACTTTCGTATCTAATTTGTTACTATATCTGGAACTAGTCCGAATTTTCTTTGCCTGACTGAAAATTCGTGAAGAGCTTCATCGATTTCCTGTTCTCCGAAATCAGGCCAATAAAGTTTTGAAAAATAAATCTCAGCATACGTGGATTGCCACATAAGAAAATTAGAGAATCGCTCGGTTCCACCGGTTCGGATTAAAAAATCCACATCAGGGAGTCCTACCGTCTGGAGATATGTTTCAAATAGTTCTTCCTTGATATCTGCGGGTTTAACGCCGTCGGCGATAAGGCTTTTTACGGCCTCTAGGATTTCCATCCGTGCGCCGTAATTGAACGCCAGGTTTACAGTCATCAGTTCATTTTCACGTGTTTTAAGGACAGCTTTTTCAACTTTCTTACCTAGCCAAGTCGGTAAGGAATCAAGATTTCCAAGGTGTTGTAATTTGATGTTTTTGTCATTCAGTTCGTCTAAATACTCATCAATAAATTGGCCGCCGATTCGAAATATTGCATCAATTTCGAGTCGTGGTCTGCCCCAGTTTTCGGTCGAAAAACCGAATAAGCTCAGGCATTTGACGCCTCTTTCACCCAGCTTCGTGATGACCGGGCGAATGGCCTGAGCTCCAGCCTTGTGTCCTTCTTTGCGAGCTAGCCCGCGGGCCTCAGCCCATCTTCCATTCCCATCCATAATAATAGCCACATGTTTTGGGGTAGAGACTTGATTTTGTTGATTTTGATTCATTAGTTAGGTTCGTACTTATTAATAAATGCGCGATGAGCACATCTCAGCATTAGATTATGTATTATTTTATATCTCCATCAGATCTTGCTCTTTTAGGAGAATTTTTTTATCTAGATTGGCTATGTACTGTTTCGTTAGATTTTCTATTCCCTGTTGACCTCGTCTCTCATCATCATCACCTATGTCACCAGACTTATTAAGTTTTTTGAACTCATCATTTGCACTGCGCCTAGCTCCACGAATAGATATTCTGCTTTCCTCTGCTTTTTGCTGAACTTGCTTCACTAATTCTTTTCGTCTCTCCTGAGTCAGAGCTGGCACTGGCAGGCGCACCAACTTGCCATCAGTAGACGGAGTGATTCCTAACTGAGATGTTTGCACAGCTCTCATTACTGCATCAACAATAGATGCGTCATACGGCTGAATGGTTATCAACTGTGCCTCAGGCACAGAAATGCTTGCCACTTGCTGTAACGGTGTGTTGGTCCCGTATGCCTCAATAATTAAGTTTTCAACAAGAGTCGGGCTAGCTCGTCCCGACCTTATCTGATTTAGATCTCTATTTAACGCGTTGACTGCGCTATCCATTTTTTCTTCGGCATTGAAATTCACTTCTTCAATAATTTCGTCAGTCATTGTCATAACTCCGTCTAATAACAAACCTAATCTTACAGTAAGGGTGAAATTTAGACGCGCCGGTAAGATCTAGTAAATTTATTCAGGATTACCAAGTTCAAATCGTGAGAAACGAGCGACTCGTATATTCTCGCCAGTTTTTGCAATCTCATCTTGTACTAATTCACCGACCGTCTTGCTACCATCGCGAATCGAATCTTGTTCCATAAGCGCTAGCGATTCCGCATCAGATGGTAACTCCTCGCTTGTGATGGCAATCGGGTTCATTGCTGCTACTTGCATTGCTATCTCATGAGCAAGTGCTTGGAATCCGTCAGTACGAGCTACGAAATCGGTCTCGCAATTCAACTCTACCAGGGCACCAATTCGTCCTCCACCTTTTCCTGCTGGATGGGTATAAGCGACTACTATACCTTGATTAGTCTCTCTGCCGGCTCGTTTTGCAGCGCTTGCAAGACCTTGCTGTTGAATAACGGATTTGGCGGCTTCAAAGTCTCCGTCAGTCTCTTCAAGCGCTCTTTTCGCATCCATGACCCCGGCGCCGGTGGCGTCACGCAGAGCTTTCACGTCGGCGGTCGTTACCATTTGATCTACCTCTTAAATAGTTACAAATTTAGTCCAATTATCAGACTAGATTAGTTAGCCGGTATAGTTTCTTCAGGCGCTTCTCCGTCACTAAAGGCTAAGTCTTCGTCATACTGCTGTTCAATTTCACCAACCGCCACACCTTCTATGATGGCATCTGTCACACTTGACACGATTAAACGTATAGATCTAAGAGCATCATCATTCGATGGTATTGGAAAGTCAATCATGTCTGGATTAGAGTTTGAGTCACATAAGGCAACTACCTTAATCCCAGATCTATTTGCCTCTTTTACAGCGATTTCGTCCAACGTGGGGTCTACGATGAAGACCATTCCCGGTGTACGACTCATATTTCTCATTCCAGCGTAGAATCTTTCCATTTTCTCAAAGTTCTTTTGTTTTTCGAGTTGTTCTCTTTTAGTCAAAGATACACCCGAGTTTTGTAAAGCCTGAGTTGACTCTTCATCTGCTTCGTCGGGTACTTTTGCAGCACTCTCAATTTCTAAGTTTATTTGCTCGATTTCCTGGGAAAGCTCGATAAACTTATTAATCCGTTCTTGGATGGTTGAGAAATTGGTCAGAGTTCCACCTAGCCAACGCGTTGTTATATATGGCATAGCACAGCGTGCAGCTTCAGTTTCTACAATCGCTTTGGCCTGTCGCTTCGTACCTACAAAAAGTATTTGTTCGCCACTAGCAGCGGTCTCTCTAACCGCCTCCAAAGCAGCATCTAAAGCTTTAACCGTTTTCCCCAGGTCAATTATGTGAATTCCGTTGCGCGCTCCATATAGGAAGCGGTCCATTTTCGGATTCCAGCGTCGAGTTTGAT
Source organism: Dehalococcoidia bacterium (assembly GCA_029941115.1). Taxonomy (GTDB): domain Bacteria; phylum Chloroflexota; class Dehalococcoidia; order UBA2979; family UBA2979; genus UBA2979. The sequence continues at coordinate 32,938 of JAPYRK010000015.1, forward strand.
GTCCGAAATGGACACCAGCTTCAAGTAGCTCTCTCATTGTTACACTCGCCATTGACAAGAATCCCCCTTGGACCGTGAATAGTAACTGAATTTTCAAGGCTTTAGCAAATACGCTATAAATAGGCCGAGTCAAAATTATCACCCGAAACCTCTCTAAAAGCTAGTACAGTGGCTAGTTTATTCATCTCAAATCTTCGATGCTTTTCACCAATCTTGAGGCTTAGGTAGTTTGGGCCTTAATATTGGGGCATAGGAGCAGCATATGCCGAAGTATGACTATTACTGCGATAATTGTGATTTGACCTACGAACTCAAACTACCATTTGGCTCAGCAGTTGATCAAAAATGTAATGAGTGTAAGGAAATTGCTAGACGTTTGTTGACTCCGCCGGCACTAGTTTTTAAGGGATCTGGCTTTTATAAAACATCTGAAAGAGCTTCTGGGAGTGACGGAAAGCCTGAGAAGAATAAATCCAAAGGGGTGAGCAAAGCGGCACCAGAAACCAAAGCCAGTGACTCGTCTGCCTCTAGCAAGACTGATGTAAAACCCACGGTTACGAACGCCTCGGACACTTCAAATCATAAACCATGAGAGCAGTGCTTCAACGGGTTTCTAGTGCTGAAGTTTCCGTTAATTCTCAAATTGTTGGAAGTATTGAAGAAGGTCTTATGGCCTATCTCGGCTTTGGCCATGATGACACAGAGACAAGTATAGAGAAGCTGGTTGAGAAAGTAAGCAAACTCAGAATGTTTTCTAATGACCGGGGTAACTTCGACTTATCACTGCTAGATGTAGGAGGCGAACTATTGCTAGTGCCGCAATTCACGCTGTTTGCAGATACCACTGGGAGGCGCCCATCCTTCTTTGAGGCAGCTACTCCTCGGATTGCCGAAGGGTTATTTCTTTTTGCGGTCAAGCAATTTTCCGCGAGTGGTATTCCTAAAGTGGAATCCGGCATATTTGGCGCTCACATGAGTGTCCAGTCAGTCAATAATGGGCCAGTAACAATTCTTCTTGATGATAAGATTTAGCGCTATCCAATGCGCTTCATGATCCAATCCAGACTGTCGTAGTAGTCTGACTAGAGAAACTTCAAAATTCCAATACATTTGGTATATGAAAATCATGAAAGTAAGTCAGATCTGTGAAATCAAGATCAGTTCTCAGTAAACTTGGCTTGTTGCTGTTAATGGCTGTTTCTGGATTTGCTATGGCTTGTGCGTCTTCGTCGGATATTGAGCAAGTTCAGAGTGATGCTGGGTATCTGAGTCAGGAGATTAATTCCTTGCATGCGTCGTACGAGTCTTTAAAGCGTGATAACAGTTTGTATAAAGCTGACTTGAAGAAACTTGAAGACACGAATAAGCAACTATTTTCAATGCTGGCGACTCAGGCAAAAGAAATTAGCGATCAGTTCGTTCTTGTCACCACTCAGGCTGATAAAATTGCTGACCAAACCAGCCAGATTAATGCGCAAATGGATGCAATTGCGTCACAGTCCTCTGAAATTACTGGTCAAGCCAGGCAAATTAATATACAGGCTCAGCAAATCGTAGATTTACAATCCGTCTTGGAGGATCAAGGAATCCAGATAACTGCACAGCAGCAGACGAGTAAAACTCTAGAAGGTAAAGTTAATGCACAAGATAAAATTTCAGGTCAACTGAAGTCAGATTTGGATGCGCAGAAGGCCGCTGATGATGGTTTACTTGAAAAAATTAATCGATTACCGACTACCCAATGCTCGATAGAAGAATCCTCTACAGATGTGCGCAGTAATACCTTTAAAGTCACTGCGTCATCAGGATACGCGACCAGCAGCGGCACGGCTTTTTTTATAGGTAATTCAGAATTTATAACTAATGAGCATGTCGTTGATGATATTCATCGAATATTGCTCATAAATGACCAACAAAACTTCTATGCCACTGTCGTGGCCACCTCGCGATCGCGTGATCTAGCCTTGTTGAAGGTTGACGATTCTGTCAGCCTTGCAGCAACCGGACTAACTACACGCACGCTAATAGACTCTGATACGGGCAAGAAAATTGGTGTAACCGGATACCCGAAGGGTCTCGGGGACACACCGTCGGTGTCATATGGTGTCATTTCTAGGGTATTTCTAGATGATGCTCAAAATGAGAAATTGCAAACTGACGCTGCGATCAGCCCAGGTAGTAGCGGCGGACCCGTGTTTAATCAGTGTGGCCAAGTTGTAGGCGTAATTTCTTCAAAAATGACCGGTCCAAGCGTAGAGGGTATTGGGTTTGCGTTTTCTTCCGATACATTGACAGATTTTTTGAATGACGTTTCCTCCCTCGGCCTTCGCTAAGGTCATGCACAAGATTTGTTCAGGTCATCAGGAGAGACAGATTGCTGCCAATAATTTTTTGGATTTGGTCTGCTTTTTCAAACGGATTCGATTCCAGGTTATATTTGAGGACGTGACCTATTGATTCTGGATTACTGATCGTAGGACTTAATCGATCTAAAAAAATAATGTGTACTGGAGCAACATTTGATTTCAGGCATTCTGTTTTATAAATCTCAATCGACATATCATCGAGATCGTCAACGATAATTACTCCGTATCGCATATCAATTGCATTAGCTGCAATCGATATTGAATTCTTGATGCGGAGAATCTTTTGCTCAATCGCGGACGCATTAACATCATTTATTTCTTGAAGTCCTGCTTGAATAAAGTGGTTCATATCGGTTACACGAAGTAGTAGCATCTTATCGAAGCGCTCACATAATGCATTTGCAACCTCAGAAATGTCGGAATCAGCACTTCCTGACAAAAGTAAGACTTGCTGCATGGTATATCTTTCAGTAGTTAGTTTATTGAAATATCTAGTGCGATATCTATAGCAGGTGCTGAGTGTGTCAAGGCTCCGACAGAGATTAGGTCGACTCCTGCAGCTGCTACTGCCTCAATTGTAGCGTTAGTAATTCCACCGGATGCCTCAAACATCACATGCTCTGTTTGTTGCAATTCACGGGCACGTCGAACAATTTTTTTCATTGTGTCAGGGGTCATATTATCGAGCATTACAATATCTGCGCCCGCGAGTGCAGCTTCGTGCGCAAGCTCGGGCGTGTCCGCTTCAATTTCTATTCGTAGAGTATGCGGAATTTGCTTTCGAACATCAGATATTAAGTGGATTATTCCAATTCCCCGTTTTTGCGCGGCTGCAATATGATTGTCTTTGATTAAAACGCCGTCTTGTAAATTATCGCGATGGTTTGAGCCACCACCACATCGCACGGCGTATCTTTCAAGCGATCTTAGCCCTGGTGTTGTTTTACGGGTATCTACAATTCCCACATTGGGATATTGTTCAAGCAGTGACACCATTTCTGTCGTGAGTGTCGCTATGCCTGATAGCTGCTGTAATAGATTTAGTGCTACGCGCTCTGCTGATAAAATTGCCTGTAATTTCCCGCTGACTATAGCTATAGTCCCGCCACTTTCGACTTGAGTCCCATCGGGTAAGACTTCTGACATACTAGTGCTGGGATCCAGGTATGTAAAAGCTGTCTCAGCTGCCGTGATGCCTGCTAGAGTGCCGCTCTGTTTGAATCTAAGTACACCCGTCCCAATTTGTTCTCTTAGGACAGTGGATTGGGTAGTGATGTCGTATTCGCTCCTGTCTTCAAGTAATGCCGATTGAACCACCTGTTGCCATACGTGGAGTGATGGTTCTTTGAGATTTGGCATCATAAATTTCTTCCCCAATATTCATGCTATCTGATAATGGATATGCGTTTTCCACTTGTCATCACTGGTAGCAAAGTCTTCTCTGAAATGAGAACCTCGTGACTCTGTACGTCTTAAGGCTGCATCAATCATTAATCGACTAACCGTAAGAAGTGATTGAGTTTCGTAGTCACTAATTTCAACTGTGTTTGACCCGTTTCTTGCAAGTTGTTCAAGTTTAAGTCTGGTAAATTCTAAACCGTCTCTCCGTCGAATAACACCCGCATGTGCCCACATTATATTTTGGATCTCTTTTTTTATTTCTGATGCAGTCAAAATAGTTTCAGCTTGGTTCGAACTAATGAACGGAATCGAGTACGGAGTTTGAACAGGATCGGTACCAATCTCTGTGGTTTTCGGACTAATAATTTGATCTATGGCTCGGTGAGAAAAAATAACGGTTTCGAGCAGAGAATTACTTGCTAGTCGATTGGCTCCGTGCACACCGGTACAAGCTGTTTCTCCGATTGCGAAGAGACCCGGCACAGACGTTTCTCCGTAGGTATTAGTAACAAGCCCTCCCATCAGATAATGAGCGGCTGGCGAGACGGGAATAAGGTCCTTGGAAATATCTATTCCAGCGGTCTTACACACCGAACTGATTTGAGGAAAGCGTGCAAAAAGCCATTCTTTTGACTTTTCAGTAGTTTTTGTTGTGATGTCTAGCCATACGTGATCCTTGTCCGTATTTATCGATTCCTCGACAATAGCCCGCGCTACTATGTCGCGGGGCGCAAGTTCAAGTAACTTGTCATAGCGGCTCATAAATCGTTCACCCAGATTATTAAGAAGCTGAGCTCCGTCACCGCGCAAAGCCTCCGAAATCAGAAAAACTGGTCGGTCCGGAAGTACCAGGGCAGTCGGATGAAACTGAACAAACTCCATGTCAGTGACCACCGCGCCAGCGTTATAGCCAAGGGCTACACCATCACCCGTCGAAACTTGTGGATTGGTGGTCACTTTGTAGATTTGACCTGCTCCACCAGTTGCCAGCATTACGTGGCGCGAATAGATAGATTCGGTGATACCCGTGAGAGTGTTGTGACTCTCTATTCCGACGGCGAGTTTGTTACCGGTACTATCAGGTTCTAGGAGTATTTTCTTGGGAATCGTATTCTCACGAATCTCTAATTTCTCCTGAGCTAGGCGGGACAGTGAGGTTTCTATTTCAAGCCCCGTACCGTCTCCTCTTGCGTGTAAGATTCGCGGTTGAGAATGTGCTCCTTCATGACCAAGATTGACCTGTCCATCGATAGAGTCAAATTGCACTCCAAACCGAGCTAAATCAGCGATTCTTGAAGCGGCTTCTGAACAGAGTATTCTTGCTGCTGCTTCGTCGACCAGACCCGCGCCAGCTTTGAGCGTGTCATCGAGATGTTTTTCAGGGCTATCACCTACTCCTACTGCCGCGGCAATGCCTCCCTGTGCATACCGCGTGGATGCTTCTTCTATACTTGATTTAGTAACCAGCAAGACGCTGAGGCCTACTTCTCTAGCTTTTATAGCGGCATAGAGGCCTGCAATACCTGATCCAACAATTATTAAGTCGTAGTCAGGGGGAGCGTTAGACATAAGGGTCGTTCTCTCCAGAGCAATTGTTTGATTTGTATTTAGCGCAGTTCCAGCATGCGATTCAGTGCAGTTCGTGCGTGAGTTCTTACATCGGAATTAACACTGATTTGGTTATGAATATTTCCTTTTGTGAGCTCTTCCATTACCCAGGCTAGGTACGCAGGGTGCACTCGATACATAGTTGAGCAAGGACACACAACAGGATCGAGACAGAAAATATTCTTATCTGGATTTTCTTTGGCAAGTCGAGCGACCAAATTGATTTCTGTTCCGATACCGATTGTGGAGCCCGGTGCGGCATTTGCAACATATTCAGCTATAAATGCGGTAGAACCATTTGCATCAGCACTTTGCACTACGTCATGACGACATTCGGGATGGACAACAATTTGTGCGTCTTCATACTTGTCACGCGCATCACTAATTTGTTGCGGGGTGAAACGTTGATGAACTGAACAATGGCCCTGCCAAAGAATTATTTTCGAATTTTCCAGCGCACTTGGAACAACATCTCCAAGAGAACCTGGTGGTAGACGCCAATTCCATAGAACCATCTCATCCAGCGGTATATTCATCGAATGTCCGGTGTTTCTACCGAGGTGTTGGTCGGGAAAAAAGAACACTCGCTTGCCTTGTTGAAACGCCCAGGTGAGTACTTGTGTCGCATTGGAGGACGTACAAACAACTCCACCATGTTCTCCACAAAAAGCTTTCAGGCTTGCTGCCGAATTCATATATGTAACAGGAATGATGTCATCAGTAGATCCATAAAATGCTTCTAATTCTGACCAAGCGTTTTTGACATCTGCTTCCCTCGCCATATCTGCCATAGAACATCCGGCTTCCATGTTAGGTAGAACCACATGTTGGGAGTCAGTCGATAAAATATCGGCAGCTTCTGCCATGAAGTGAACACCACAGAACAGAATATATTTAGCTTCGTCATTCCTTGCAGCGTACTCCGCCAATGCAAATGAGTCTCCACGCTCGTCGGCGAACTGGATAATATCTTCCCGTTGATAATGATGGCCGAGAACTATTGCCTCAGAGCCTAACTCTTGTCTAGCGTCAGAAATTCTTTTGACCAGCGCCTCGGCATCGAGCGACCAGTATTCTTCGGGGATAGTAGTCTGCCACGATCCAAACGATGATTCTGACGCTAGGGGAAGAGTATCAATTCCTGTGTCAGTCTCACATTGTAGTTGTGACATTTCAAAATAGGGGTTTGGTTTCGTGACGATCGACATTTTTATCCTACTTTTGCCCTGTTTGTGTACATTGTACACAAACTAACCTGGCTAGTAGGTTAAAACTCGGAGCTCACGATGTCAAGACGTGACTAGACTCTCAATGGTGCAACCTCAGCAATTTCAGCCATGAATTCTAATGCTTCTTCTTCTCGAGTATTGATAGTGAGTCCGGTGATTCCCGAGTCCGCCCAAGTCATATATCGTTCTTTTATTCTCGCTTTTGATCCTATAAGTGAACTCTCATCACAATACTCGTCTGGTATCTCTTCGAGAGCCTCAGCCTTACGCCCAGCCAAGTACAGCTCTTGAATTCGCTCGGCTGTTTCGCCGTAGCCGCGGGCGATCATTTGCTGTTTGTGGAAATTCATGTTTTTGTGGCCCATACCTCCAACGTAGAGAGCAATTGATGGTTTCATTGCTCTAAAGGCCGATCGAACATCTTCAGTAATATTTACGGAGACGCTGGGCTGAAACTCGAAATTGTCCCATGATTTATTTTTACTACCATCTTTGTTCGCTCTACTAAACCCTTCTTCAATTTGGGTTTTGTATTCATCCATTCGATTAGGCACAAAACCAAGTGGGAGTACGCCATCACAAATTTGGCCAGCCATACGCAGGTTATCTGGCCCGCCTACGCCAAGCCATATGGGCATGTCGGGATTTGTATGTAAAATTGACTTTAGGGGCTTACCTATGCCAAGTGCACCTTCTCCCGTATACGGTAAGGAGATTTCTACTCCGTCGTGCTGAACGGGTTCCTCTCGGAGAGAAACTTTTCGCATAATACTTACGTAATCCTTGAGCATATAGTATGGCTTGCCCCATGGTCTTCCGTACCAGCCCTCAACTATCTGTGGACCTGAGACTCCGAGACCAGCAATTGCCCGTCCGCCACCGGCCAGAGCGTCTACTGTTTGCATTTGCATAGCAGCCATAGCAGCGGTACGACCGGCTACCTGAATAATTCCAGTGCCGAGTCGAATATGGTCAGTATGTGCCGCTATATACGCAAGGGGTGTGATTGCATCTGAACCGTAAGCTTCAGCGGTCCAAACTGAGTCATAACCCAGATTTTCAGCTTTCTTTATGAAATCAATTGGGATGGTAAGATTCGGCCCGGAATAGCCTATTGAGACACCTAATCGCATATTCTTACTCCTTCTGTATTGGTTCTTATATTTCATGTCAGAGCTTTATGGCTTTTGTCTGAACCATTATGATAGCCGAGCTGGTGGGTTTTGGAGCTTATTTCTCAAGCTCATATGTGATGACCTGAGCACACAAATTACTTGATTTATCATTCCTATCTATTAGTAGATGGAGGCCAGAGCCTTGGGCTATTTTTCCTAGCCATGCTAGTAGCGAGTTATTTTCTTTTAATTCTTTCGCATACAGCTCTCTAAATTTGTCAGGCTTAATTTCTTGATTATTAAGCGCGTCGGTAAGACCTGCTGAAGCAGCTATATCCGGATCCCACTGATCGACCTCTTTTTTTGCGATGGCTCCAGGCCAACGTCGGGCTATCAAAACACGTAACAAGCTTGATTGACTTGGAGCTTGTATTTCTGAAACTTCTACAGTCACCCTGTGCGTCCCCTAAATTCACTAACAATTATAAGTATCACTCTAATTGTAGGATTAATACATGACTTAGAGATGGGAATTATGTTCTTTATTAAATTTTGTGTGGTGGAGAGCTAAACTATTTAGAAGCAATGAGGATGGCCGATTCAACACCACAGAATTCACATCTCTTGCATCTGATCTCACTATTAGGCGGGAGTTCAGATTTGGTATCTTGGATAGCCTTGAATCCTTCCATTGTACGATCAAGAACATATTAGAGACCAGTACAAATCCAATTAATAGAACAATAATCCAGGCAGATTCGGTTGTATTTGTTTCAACGACCCCCGTCGCTGCTTCATATATTTCAGTAGCGTATGTATACATTGGTTAGCTTTCCTTGCCTAGTATAAAGAGGACATTTGTTCTATTATATGAGAATAATAGTACATTTGTTCTAATTCTGTCAAATAGAAAAACTTGGTAGGTTATGAGAAGGTCACGATAAACCTGAAGTGGAATAAGACTATAGCTCTTTGACTACCATTCCGTTTGGTGACCAACGCCATGTTCGAAACCTAACGTTCTTAATACTTGCTGCTCGAGCATAATCCTTGGCTTGTGCAAGTAGCCCAGCAGGGACATATATGTATAAGGGGCAGTCCTGGTTTTGGTATAAGGCCCAGACGTAGTCAGCCTGATCACGTGTAACAGTTTCGCGGGATTCAATTTGGGCAATTGCGACAGGATAATTGCCAGGTTGCATGACTGTGACTATATCAGGGAATACTTTCTCTCCAGTGCCGCGAGGTTCGATCCCAAACGCTGGATCAGGGAAGTTAATGTAGGATTGCAAGTCTGGATCGTCGTCACTAGGGAAATTAAAGCGATCTTTTGCGATTGCATGCACTATCTCCGCAAGGTTATACTTTCGCGATTCTTCGCTTCTTCGCCACTCAGTTCTCTTTTGTCTCCAATAGTTAAATTTACGATCGGTTTTCGCTACGAAGTCTCCAAGTTGTCTTCCTTGCAATACCACAAAGAGAAGTAGAAATAGGGCTGCTAGTGGAAGGAGAGCGACGACAGTGAGCCCTACTCCCTGTTCATTTTCGATTCTGAGTAAGTTGAATATCGGTTCTGCCCATGTAATATGGATAAGGGTGGGTCCTGGCTTTACTAGCATTAGAAATACGGAGCCGACAAATAAACCCAGCATGATTACAGATGCTGGGGAGAGCTGTGCTGGGCGAGCAGCTGGAACACCTGTCAGCGTAGCGTCTTGAATTGTTCGTCCAACAATCACAACTTCCGGTTCGGCAGTAGCGTCTGGCTCAGCGGCAACTTCTTCTTCAGTGGCGGTTTCAGTTGTAG